>DATBJH010000129.1:0-1622 GCA_036556505.1 Gemmatimonadales bacterium | reverse complement strand
GGTCGAGAAGGAGCTGGCGGACGGGGTGAATCCCCGCGACCTGAAGCGCCGCCTCGCCCGCTCGCTGGTGGCCGCCTACCACGATCCGGCAGCGGCCGAAGCCGCGGAGGCTCACTTCGACCGGTTGTTCGTCGAGCACGGTCTTCCCGACGAGATCCCCGAGGTGACCGTGACGCTCCGCGAGCCCGACGCTGCGCTCACGTGGGTGCTCCGCGAGGCCGGGCTCGCCGCCTCGGCGTCCGAGGGCCGGCGGCTCGCCGGGCAGGGGGCGGTCCGCGTCGATCGCGATCGCGTGACCGATCCCGATCGGCGCCTGGCGGTCGGCGAGACCGTCCTGCTCCAGGTCGGGTCGCGACGTTTCGCCCGCGTCCGGCTGGTGGCCGGGAAGTGAATCGGAGAGTGCGATTTCCGGAGTGAGGGCCGAGCTTTTTTCCACGGCATCAGGTCTGGTTCAGCTGAACCGCTTCTCGGAGGCGCGCGGACGGCTCCACTGACGATGGAGGCAGCATTGGGCGTGCGCTGCTCCCAAGAGGGATCGTCCCGCAGGCCGCCCTGAGATCGAATCGCAGAACAAGGAGGCAACAGAAGTGTCCCGGCAACGCTGTGGTGAAGCCTATAGCGGAAGCGCGCCAGAGAACTATGAGCGATACTTCGTTCCAGCTATTGGCGCACCGGCGGCCAAGGATCTCATCGAGATTGCCGCGCTTCGTCCGGATGAACGGGTCTTGGATGTTGCCTGTGGGACCGGTGTCGTGGCGCGGCTCGCTTCACAGATGGTCGGCGCCGCCGGGACCGTCGCCGGTTTGGACATCCATCCCGGCATGCTGGCGGTTGCGCGCTCGACAGCGCCACCTGATATGGCGATCGACTGGCACGAGGCGAGTGTTGAGGCGATGCCACTACCGGAGGCATCGTTCGACGCCGTGCTGTGCCAGATGGGTCTCCAATTCGTGCCCGACAAACACGCTGCGCTGAGGGAGATGCGGCGTGTCCTGGCGCCCGGCGGCCGCCTGATCCTCACTGTGCCTGGGCCCACACCGCAACTGTTCGTCATCCTGGGCGAAGCGCTCGCCCGTCACATCGGCGCCGAGGCCGCGGGGTTCGTGAACCACGTATTCTCGCTCCACGACACAGCAAACCTTCAGAACCTGATGGACGGCGCTGGCTTCCGTGATGTCTCCGTTCGAGCCGACATCAAGTCGCTACACCTCCCGGCTCCGACGGAGTTTCTCTGGCAGTATGTGCATAGCACCCCTCTGGGGGGTGCCGTGGCGCAGGTGGATGACGAACGTCGCAGCGCACTCGAGCGCGACGTGGTGGCACAGTGGCAGGAGTTCGTGGAGGATCGCGCCTTGGTGCTTCAGGTGCGGATGGTTGTAGCGACTGCCCGGAAGTAGAGGTGCGGCGGCCTCAGCGAGGGATCGTGTAGCGCCGTGCCTCAGCCAGCAGCGGCCACCAGGGATCCAGAGGAGGAGCCCGGAGGCTGCTAGCTTCGCCCGGCGCGGCCGGGCCGCCAGCCGGCCTGCCGCCGCTCGCTCTCGAACTGGCGCAACCGCGCCCGCATGATGTCGCTCCGGGTGCAGATCCCGACCAGGCGACCCTCGGCCACGACCGGGAGGTGC
>DATBJH010000128.1:0-12076 GCA_036556505.1 Gemmatimonadales bacterium | reverse complement strand
TCAGGCGGACCGAAGATAGCTGTACGAGTCGACCGCCCGACCGGCCGACCGCCTGACCGCCCGACCGCCCGACCGCCATTCGAGGAACTGGCATGTCCAAGGAATCCAAAGTCGAGTTCGCCAAGCGCGAGGGGCGGCATCTCCGTGGGACCATCGCGGAGCAGCTCGGCGTCGGCGGCAGCCATTTCGAGGGCGACGACGTCACCCTCCTCAAGTTCCACGGGACTTACCAGCAGGACGACCGCGACGCGCGCAAGCGGCGGGAGAACGGGGAGAAAACCTACGCCTTCATGGTGCGGGTGGCGCTGCCGGCGGGGGCGCTCGATGCCGGGCAGTACCTCGCCCTCGAGGAAATCGCCGACCGCTGGGCCAACGGCACGCTCCGAGTCACCACCCGGCAAGGCTTCCAGTTCCACGGGGTGCTCAAGCGCGATCTGAAGGCCACCATCGCCCAGGTCAATCGTCGCCTCATGACCACGCTCGCCGCCTGCGGCGACGTCTCCCGCAACGTGATGGGCTGTCCCGCTCCGCTGGATGACGAGGTGCACCAGGCCGTGCGCTCCGCCGCTCGCGGCATCGCCGAAGGGCTCCGCCCGGCGTCGAAGGCCTATCACGAGATCTGGCTCGACGGGAAGCAGCAGGTCTCCACCCAGGAGGAGGAGCCGTTCTACGGCGAGGTCTACCTCCCCCGGAAGTTCAAGACCGGCGTTGCGCTCGCGAGCGACAACTGCGTGGACATCTGGTCGCAGGACGTGGGCCTGGTGGCGATCGCGAACGGCCGCACGATCACCGGCTTCAACGTCCTGGTGGGCGGCGGGCTGGGCATGACCCACCACAAGGCCGATACCACCGCCCGGCTGGCGCAGCCTCTCGGCATGGTGACGGCGGAGCACGCGGTGGAGGCCGTCCGCATCGTCGCGGGCATCTTCCGCGACCACGGCAACCGGGCCGACCGCCGGCACGCCCGGCTCAAGTACCTGCTCGCCGAGTGGGGCATGGAGCGCTTCCGGGCCGAGTTCGAGCGGCGCGCCGACTTCGCGCTCGCGCCGGCCGTGGAGCTGCCTTCGCTCCCCTACCACGATCACCTGGGCCGCCACCGCCAGCCCGACGGCCGCTGGTTCTACGGTGTGTTCGTGCAGAGCGGCCGGATCTCCGACAGCGGAGCGGCGCGGCTCAAGACCGCGCTGCACGAGATCGTCACTCGCCATCGGCCCGGCGTGCGTCTCACGGGTCAGCAGAACGTGCTGCTCACCGACCTCGACGACGCGGGGGTGAACGCGGTGGAGACGATCCTCCGCCAGCACGGAGTCACGCCGGCACACGAGCTCTCGGCCGCACGGCGGTTCTCCATGGCCTGCCCTGCCCTGCCCACCTGCGGCCTCGCCGTCGCCGATTCGGAGCGGGCGATTCCCGAGGTGCTCGACCGGTTCGAAGCCGAGCTTACGGCGCTCGGCCTGCGGGACGAGCCGCTCACCATCCGGATGACCGGCTGCCCCAACGGCTGCGCCCGGCCGTACACCGCCGACATCGCCTTCGTGGGCCGCTCACTGGGCCTCTACAACGTGTACGTCGGCGGCGGGCTCGGCGGGGACCGGGTGGTGGACCTGTTCCGAGCGGACGTGCGGTTCGACGAGCTGCTGGACGCGGTTCGCCCCCTGCTGACGCGGTGGGCGGCGGAGCGCGCGCCGGGCGAGGGGCTGAGCGACTTCTACCAGCGCCTCGTGGGACGGGCCGAGCGACGCGCCTCGATCAGCGGTCGGGAGGAGCCGAGCGCGGAGCTCGTCGCGGTAGCGGTGGGCTCGTGAGCGGGGCGCTGGTCCTCGCCGCCCACGGCTCCCGCCGGGACCCGGCCGCGAACGCGCTGGTGCGGCGCCTGGCGCAAGCGGTGCGCGAGCGACGCCTGTTCGCCGAAGTCGCCGTCGCGTTCCACCAGGGCGAGCCGGAATTCGACAGCGTGCTCGACGAGCTGGAAGGGGAAGCGGTCACCGTGGTACCGGTGATGACCAGCACCGGCCACTACGCCGACGTGGTGCTGCCGGAGGCGCTGGCCCGGAACCGCCGGCACCCGTCGGTGCGACTCCGCATCACGCCGCCGGTGGGGTCGCACCCTGGTATCGCCCCGCTGGTGGCGAGGCGAGTGAGCGAACTGCTGAGAGAGCATTCGGTCAGCCGAGCGGAGACGGCGGTCCTGCTCGCCGGTCACGGCACCCGGCACCACGCCGCGAGTCGGGAGACCACGCTCCGTCTGGCGGAGACGCTGCGTCGCCGCGGCGTGGCGAGCGAGGCGGTGGCGGGCTTTCTCGACGACGACCCCTCGCTTGCCGACGCCCTGGCGGAGCTTCGCTCGGACGCCGTGGCGGTCATTCCATTCCTCATTGGCGGAGGAAGTCACACAGGGCGAGACGTGCCGCGAGCCCTCGGACTCGAGCCCGGGGAGCTGCCCCTCGTCGGCCGGCGAGGTCGCACCAGGATCGTCGTGGATCAGGCGGTCGGCATGCTTCCCGGCATCGTGGACATCATCGTGGATCTGGCGAGGCGGCATCCGCCTCCGGCCCCGCGGCTGGCCCGGCGAGGCGGCAATCCCGGCCGAGTCGCCCGCGGCACGGTGCACCTCGTGGGCGGCGGGCCTGGTGATCCCGGCCTGATCACGGCCCGCGGACTCGAGCTCCTGCGTCGCGCCGAGGTCGTGGTGCACGACCGATTGGTCGGCCCCGCACTGCTCGACGAGGCTCGGCCCGGCGCCGAGCTGGTGGACGTGGGCAAGGGACGCGGGCACGCGGCCCTCTCGCAGCAGGAGATCAACCGGCTGCTGGTGGCGCGTGCGATGGCCGGGCGCACGGTCGTGCGCCTGAAAGGCGGGGACCCGTTCGTGTTTGGACGGGGGAGCGAGGAGCTGGAGGCGTGCCGTGCCGCGGGCGTGACCTGCGACGTCGTGCCGGGCGTTTCCAGCGCGATCGCGGGACCGGCGGCTGCGGGGATCCCGGTGACGGCGCGGGGCATCGCCCGCAGCTTTGCGGTGGTGACGGCACATCAGGCGGGCGATGCTTCGGTGACCGACCTGCATCCGCTCGTCGGTGTGGACACGATCGTGGTGCTCATGGGGCGCTCCAACCTGCCGGCGTTCACCGCCGACCTGATCGCGGCGGGACGCGATCCCCACACGCCCGCGGCGTGCATCCAGTCGGCGACCACACCCGACCAGCGGGTCACGACCGCCACGTTGAGCACCATCGCGGCGGCCGCCGAGCGCGACGGGCTGGAGGCGCCGGTGGTGACGGTAATCGGTGAGGTGGCGACAATGGGCGCCGCGGGGCTCGCGCCGCTCGCCACCGTCGAGCAGGGTGTGCTCGCCGCCGGAGCCTGAGTCGCCGGCTCTACTTCCCTCGAGGCCTGGTCACCAGCACCGGCAACTCTCCCGTCCTCACCAGCTTGTCGGCGACGCTGCCGAGCACCAGCCGTCGCAGACCGCCACGTCCCTGGGTCGCGAGCGCGATCATCTGTACGGCAGGATTCCTGGCCGCAGCCTGAATACCGTCGAGCGCGCTGGCGGCCAGGACGGCGCTCGCGCGGGTCTCGACCCCAGACGCCGCTGCGCGCTCCGCGACGTCGTCCAGATAGTCCTGGGCCTCGCGCCGCCGGAGCGACGTGAGCTCCTCGTCGATGCCGCCGGAAAACATCGTCGGGGCGTCGATCATCACGGCGACCGGCTCGACCGCCTGGATCAGCGCGAGGCGGGCGCCGAAGTGCCTCGCCACGCCGAGCGCCGTCGGCAGCGCCGCTTCCGCCAGGCGCGATCCATCGAGTGGGACCAGGATCTCCTCGAGCCGGGGCTCGGACGGTGCGGGCTCGCCCTCCTTCGGACGGATCAGCAGGACCGGTATCTCCAGGCTTCGCACCAGCCGATCCGCCACGCTACCGAGCCACGCCCGCTGCAGACCGCCCCGCCCGTGGGTAGTCATCACGACCAGGTCCACACCCACCTCACGCGCGTAGTCGGCGAGGGCGGCGGCTGGAGGGCCCGAGAGGGTCGCGGTGGCGAGCTGGATGGCGCCGGCCCCCTTGATCCGGGCCGCGACCCGGCGGAGATACTCTCGCTCCGACTTTCTCAGGGCCAGCTCGATCCTGGTGTACAACCGGGCGCTGCTCTCGTCGAGCGGGGGCGACGGCGGTGTCTGGTGCACCAGCGCGAGACGAAGCCGAGCGCGAGCCTTCCTGGCGATGGTCGCGGCCCAGGGAACCGCCTCTTCGGCGAAGGCCGAGCCGTCGAGCGGCAGGAGGATGGAGCGGAATCGCCGCGGCTCGGGTGCCTGGGAGCGACCAGTCACGCGCGGCGCCTGACCAGCGCAGCCCGGACAGGGCAGTATCCGGTCAGGGCGGTGCCGAACGGCAGCAGCCCGACCAGCGTGAGATAGCGCCAGGGCGCGGGCAGGGCGCCGTAAAGACCCAGGATGAGGATACCGGCCGCGAGCCGGATCAGCCGTTCCGGCCAGCCTACGTTGACGCTCATGAGCCACCTCCAGTAGCGAGAACGCTCATACACGGCTCCAGAGTAGCCTCGGCCGGGTGAAGGAACCATGAAGCCACCCCGAAAGCAGATGGGGCTTTCACGACACCAGCCGCCGCGGCAGATTAGCGGGGTGACCCCCGTCCAGACTCCGGCAGTCCCGTCGGCCCAGCAGCGCCTGGAGCGCCTCGTAGTCACGGCTTCGGCCTTGATCGGGGAAGTCTCCATCGACGGGGTGCTGAAGCAGGTCGTCCGCTCGGCGGCTGAGTTGATCGGCGCGCACTACGCAGCGGTGGGCGTGCTGGCTCCCGATGGGCGCCTCTTGGAAAGCTTCACCACCTACGGGATCGACGAGGAGCTGCGCGCTAGGATCGGCCCCCCTCCACGAGGGCACGGCATTCTCGGGCTGGTGATCCGGGAGGCGCGCCCCATCCGGCTGCCGGACCTCACCCGGCATCCCGACTCCTACGGCTTTCCGCCCCACCATCCCGAGATGCGCTCCTTCCTCGGCGTGCCGATCGTGGGCCGGCGGGGCGTGTTCGGCAATCTGTACCTCACGGAGAAGGTAGGCGGGGCCCTGTTCAGCGAGGAGGACGAGTACATCGCGGTGCTCCTGGCGAACAGCCTGGCCGCCGTGGTGGAGAACGCGAGGCATCATGAGGAGAGCGCCCGCCTGCTGGAGGAAGTCCACCAGCTGCACCGCGCTCGCGAGCGCTTCTTCGCCATGGTGAACCACGAGCTCCGCAATGCGCTCGCGGCGGTCTACGGCTGGTCCGAGATGCTGGTGCGCAAGAAGGACCCCAGCACGGTGCCGCCCGCCGCCTACGAGGTGCTGGATTCGGCCCAGCAGGCGATCGGCCTGATCAACGACCTGCTGGACCTGAGCCGGCTGGACGAGGACCGGCTCCGGCCGGTGATCCGGCTGATCGAGCCGAGCAGCGTGGCGAAGCGTGCGGTGGGCAGGATGACGCCCGCCGCCGAGGCGCGGCGCCTGAGACTGGTCCTCGAGATCGCCCCGTCCCTGCCCGCCTGCGAGACCGATGCGAGCCGGGTGGAGCAGATCCTCGTCAATCTCCTGGGGAACGCGATTCAGCACACGCCGGAAGGTACCTCGGTCCGTCTCGAGCTCTCCGCGCAGGAAGGCTTCGTGGTGTTCACGGTCTGCGACCAGGGGCCCGGTGTGCCCGCCACGGAGCTGGAGCACATCTTCGACATCTACGCCACCAAGAAGGACGGAGACATGCGCGGCATCGGCCTGGGACTGCCCCTCTCCCGCAGGCTGGCCCGGCTCCTGGGCGGCGACCTTCTGGCGGTGGCGACGGAGGGGGAGGGCGGAGAGTTCAGGCTGCTGCTGCCCGAGACAGTCGAATCGTGAAGACACCTTCATAGTATCTTCCGGACGGCATCAAGGTCGTATCCCGAGATTGGTAGCCATGAAAATCCTCCTGGTTGAAGACGACCGCAAAGTAGCGGGATTCATCGAGCAGGGTCTGCGGGAAGAGGGTTACGTGGTGGACGTCGCCCCCGACGGCGACGAGGCCCTCATGCTGGCCCACGTGTACGACTACGACATCATCCTCCTGGACATCGTCCTGCCGAAGAAGAACGGCTTCCAGATCGCGATGGAGCTGCGGCGGGAGGGCCGGAACACCCCGATCCTCATGCTCACCTCCCGCGACGCCGTGGAGGACGTGGTCCGTGGGCTCGACGCCGGGGCGGACGACTACCTGGCGAAGCCCTTCCAGTTCGACGAGCTGCTCGCCCGCATCCGGGCGCTGCACCGCCGAGGAGGCGCCGAGCGGCTCGAGGTCCTGCGCTACGGTCCCATCACGCTGGACCGCCTGCGGCATATCGCCTTGATCAACGACCGTAAGCTCGATCTCACGCCCAAGGAGTTCCAGTTGCTCGAGTATTTCCTCCTGCACCCGGAGGAAGTGGTGCGCCGGACCACGCTCCTGGAGAAGGTATGGGACATGCACTTCGACCCGGAGAGCAACGTCGTGGACGTGCACGTGGGCAACCTGCGCCGGAAGCTGTCGCAGGAAGCCGGCGAGCAGCTGCTGAACACGGTCCGCGGGGTGGGGTTCAGCCTCCGCCGAAACGGCTCCCCGGAAGTCAGCTCCGAAAGGGCCTGATCGGCCGCGGGGCGGCGGCGCTCCCGGCCGCCGCCCTGCTCTGCATCGCCGGCGGCCTCGCGCTCCGGTACACCGCCTGGCCGCAGCTCGCCCTGCTGCTCTGGAGCACCGGGCTGGTCATCACCGGCGCGCCGGTGGTGTGGAGCACGCTCCGGGGCGCGGCGGCGGGGCACCTCGCCGCGGATCTCGTCGCCACCTTCGCCATCGTCGGCGCGCTGCTCCTGGGTGAGCCGCTGGCTGGGCTGGTCGTGGTTCTGATGCAGACCGGCGGCGAGGCGCTCGAGCGCTACGCCGAGGGCCGCGCCTCGGCGGCGGTACGGGAGCTGGAGGCGGCGGCGCCGAGAACCGCTCACCGGCTGGAGCAGGGCCAAGCTGAGGACGTGCCCGTCGATGAGGTGAGGCCAGGCGACCTGATTCTGGTGCGGCCGGGCGAGCTGATCCCCTGCGACCTCGAGGTCGTGGGCGGCAGCTCCAGTGTAGACACGTCCAGGATCACCGGTGAGCCGATGCCGGTGGCCGCCCGGCCCGGCTCCCGTTTCCCGAGCGGCAGCCTCAACCTCGACGGCGTCCTCGAGGCCCGGATCCTCGCCCCCGCGGGCGAGAGTCAGTATGCGCGGATCGTGGAGCTGGTCCGCACCGCGCAGGCCAGCAAGTCCCCACTCCAGCGACTCGCCGATCGCTACGCCGTCTGGTTTACCCCGCTCGCGCTCGTCGTCTGTGGTACCGCCTGGGCCGTCTCGGGTGATCCGGTCCGTGCGCTCGCGGTGCTGGTGGTGGCGACTCCCTGCCCCCTGATACTGGCCACTCCGGTCGCGATCATCGGCGGAATCAACCGGGCCGCCCGGCACGGCATCATCTACCGTCACGGCGGGGCGCTGGAACAGCTCGGACAGGTCAAGGTCGCCGTCTTCGACAAGACCGGGACGCTGACCGTCGGTCATCCGGAGGTCGCGCACATAGTTCCCGCGCCGCCGTTCACCGCGAGCGAGCTGCTCCGCCTGGCCGCGGGCGTCGAGCAGGGCTCGGGTCACCCGCTCGCGCGGACGGTGGTCGCGGCGGCGCGGGCGCGTGGCCTGGTGCCGCCGGAGACCGGCGGCATCGTGGAGGCTCCGGGGCAAGGCGTCGGCGGAAGGGTGGACGGACGGGAAGTCGCCATAGGCGGATGGACCTATGTGACGGCACGCCATCCCGGCATCGGGGAGGATCTGCGCGCGCTGCGGGGATCGGACGGACGGGCGGCGCTTCGCGCCTTCGTAGCGGTGGACGGAAAGGCCGCCGGGATCATCGAGTATGCCGACCGGATCCGGCCCGAGCTGGAGGGGCTGGTCCTGCGTCTCCGGAAGCTCGGTCTGCGGCGCGCGGTCCTGCTCTCGGGTGACGACCGGGCGAACACCGATGCGGTCGCCCGGGCGATCGGGATCGAGGAAGCGCACGGCGAGCTGCTGCCCGAGGACAAGGTGGCGCACGTCCGGCGGCTGGAGAAGGCCGGCGAAAAGGTCCTCATGGTCGGCGACGGCACCAACGACGCGCCGGCGCTGAGCAGCGCCACCGTCGGCGTCGCGCTCGCGTCGGGTGGCGGCGGGATCACCGCCGAGGCCGCGGACGTGGTGCTCCTGGCGGACGACCCATCGCGGGTGGTTACCGCGATCGCCATCAGCCGGCGCACCCTGCACCTGGCGCGTCAGAGCATCTGGGTGGGGCTCGGTCTCAGCGCATGCGCCATGGCAGCGGCGAGCTTGGGCTACGTGCCGCCCACACTCGGGGCCCTGCTTCAGGAGGTTATCGATGTGGGGGTGATCCTGAACGCGCTCCGGGCCGCGACCGGGAGGGGAGACACGGGCGAGGTGGTGACGACTGTCCCCTCACCCGTGCCGGCTCTGCGTCAGACGGCGGCGTAGGCGCTGGTGATGCTGAGGAGGTTCACCACCTCGGTGATTCCCGGCGCGTTGCGCGCGGCGCGCTCCACGTCCTTCATCTCCGCGAGCGAGCGAACCGACCCCGACAGGATGGCCTTGTTGCCTTCGATCTCCACCGCGACGTGCTCGGCGTCGAACTCGACCCCGCGGTGCAGCGCGTCCTTGATCCGCTTTTTCAGGTCACGCGGCGTCGCCTGAACCTTGATCGTGATGAGATTGGACAGGCCCCGGACGCCGGTCAGATACCGCACGGTCCGCTCGGCGGCATCCCTCTGGTAGTGCCAAGGCACTTCTCCCTCCAGCGTCACCCACCCGTCCTCCACCTTCACCCGGATCTTCTCTTGCGGAATGGTGATGTTCCACTCGAGGGCACCGACCACCGCGCGGGCGATGTCGGTGTCGGCGCGCTTGGAGCCCATCGGGAGCTTGACCTCGAGCTCGTCGGCGACCGCCTTCACGCCCTTGACCCGCCCAGCGACCCGCTCGGCCATGCTCTTGTCGGCGAAGCTGTCCACGAAGCCGCCGAGGGTGACGATTCCCTCGCGGACGCCGACGGCGATGTCGTCGTTCCGCAGACTGGGCTCCCACTTCAGCTCCGCCACGATGTCCTGCTGGATGTCGTTGTCGAGATATGACATGGTTCCTCCGGTGTTCACGGTGATACCAGCGCTGGCGCCGCGTCGCCGCAGCACCGTGACCAATCTCGTACCCCTGCCCTGAAGCGGTCGTGAATCCGGGGTGAAACCCTGCTGGCGGTCGAATCAGCGCCGGCGGGCCACCCACCAGGTACCCAGACGGACCGAGGCTGCGACGTCGGCGGGATGCGAGAAATACATGCCAGCCAGGGTATCGCCTCTCTCCTCCCCTTCGAACCACGCGTCCATCAGGCAGCCCAGCTCCGGATCGCGATAGGGACGCATCCAGCCTGCCACCGCGCGATCGCTGACGTCGACTCGCGCGAAGGTGAGGACGATTTCGGCCTCGGCCCGCGGCCCGGTCGCCGCGGATACCGGATCGGTGCACCCCGGCGGCGGAGTCGGCCCGGTGAAGACGACCCGTCCCTCGGCGGTGTCTCGCCCTGCACGGAGACTGAAGGCGATAGTTCCGCGCCGGTCGGCACGCGAGCTGGCGAACTCACCGACCCAGTCCCCCGCCAGCCAGCGGAGGTCACGGGCCGTGCCTTCCACCGGAGCGGCAGGGAGCGGGGTGGGACTGGGTGAGCACCCGATGCAAGCGGCCGTGAGAATCGGGAGCAGACTCCAGCGCCAGTGGGCTCGCATCGTCTCAGCTCCCGGTCGCGGCTTCCATGGGAGTGCCGGCCGGAAGCCGGCGCCTCACCGCTGGGTAGATGGCCTCCAGGACATCGATTCGATTGCTCGGATGTGCGATCGTATTGCAGGTAATCAGCTCAACACCAGCCTCGCGCTCCAGCGCCTCCACCCGGAGCGGGTCGGCCACGGCGTGCACGGCCACAACCCAGCGCAGCGGAAACCCGGCGTTCGCGAGCAGGCGGGATGCGGCGCGCACGGTGCCTCCGCTGGCCACGATGTCGTCCACCAGCACCGCCTGGCGACCTTCGAGGCCGCCCATGCGCGGCAGGGTAAGCTCCACCGCGTGATCGCCGAGCCGGCGCTTGGTCATCACCACCCAGGGAGCCCCGACGCCGGCGGCGACGTCGGCCGCCCACTGGGCACTCTCCTCGTCGGGTCCGACGATGAGGGGCCGGTCGACCCGGCGACGAATCCAGCCCGCGATCGACGGCGCCGTGTGGACCACCTCCGTGGGTATGGTGAAGAGCTCACCCAGGTTGTGGGTCCGGTGCAGATGGGGATCGACGGTCACCAGCCAGTCCACCGCTTCGGACACCAGTCCGGCGAACAGCCGCGAGCTCACCGCTTCGCCCGGGGCGAAGGCGGCGTCCTGTCGGAGAAACGGGAAGTACGGCGCCACCAGGCCAATCTCGCGGGCCCGCATGTCCCTGGCGGCCCGGGCGGCGAACCAGAACGGCAGCACCTTCTCGTCCGGCCGGTCGAGCGACCCGACCAGCACCACAGCCTGCCCCTCGGGGCTGCCCCCGATACGGACCCGGACTTCTCCGTCGGGGAAGCGGTGCACCGACAGCGCGCCGTCGGAGAAGTGGAGGGCACGCCGCAGGCGCGCCGCGAGCCGCTCCCCGCCGGGAAGCGCCAGCACCATCGAGCTCATGCCGTGTCCCCCAGCGCAACGATTCCGGGACGGGTCCGCGCATACGCGAGCGCGTAGGCCAGCTCGCCCCGGCTCTCGGCGTGGATGGTGTACAGCGGGGCACCGGCGTCCACCCGATCGCCCAGACGCACGTGCAGCAGCAGCCCGGCCGCGGCGTCGCGTGGTGCGCCGGCCAGTCTCGCCACCCGCGCGAGCCGGCGGTTGTCGATTGCGGAGACGCAGCCACCGGTGCGAGCCGTGACCGGCCTGGTGAACGGCGCCACCGGCGGAGTGCGCATCCCGCCCTGCGCCTCGCAGATGGCCTCGAACCTCCGCCCGGCTCGTCCGTCGTCCAGAACCTGCCTTGCGAGCGCCTCGCCGCTTCCCATCGGGACTCTCTCGGCCAGTTCGAGCAGGTGCCCCGCGAGCAGGACGGCGCGAGCCCGCAGGTCCTCCGGCGCCCCTGGCTCGTTGCCCAGCACTGCAAGCACATCCCGCGCCTCGAGGGCGGGACCCACACCGCGGCCGACCGGCTGCGCGCCGTCGGTCAGCACCGGGCGGACCCGCAGTCCCAGTGCTTCGCCGACTTCACGCAGCTCGCGCTCCAGCCGCGCGGCGGTGGCCAGTCCCCGGATCTTGGCCCGCGGTCCGACCGGAACGTCCACCAGCACGTGGGTGGACCCGGCGGCCACCTTCTTGGAGAGCACCGAGGCTACCAGCTGCCCCGACGCGTCGAGCTCCAGCGGCCGCTCGACCCGGATGAGCAGATCGTCGGCGGGACTCAGGCGGGCGCCACCCCCCCAGACGATGCAGCCTCCCTCTCGCTCGACCACGCGGCGCATCGCCGCGGCGTCCAGCTCCACCGGGGCCAGGGTCTCCATGGTATCCGCGGTGCCGGCCGGCGAGGTGATGGCCCGGGAGGAGGTCTTGGGAATCAGATGACCCGCCGCAGCGATGATCGGGACGATGAGCAGCGACGTCCGGTTGCCCGGCAGGCCTCCCACCGAGTGTTTGTCCAGCACCGGCCCCGAGGGCCACGTCAGCCGCTCTCCCACGCTCACCATGGTGCGGGTCAGGTCGACGGTCTCCTGGCGGTCGAGGCGGTCGCCGGCACAGGCGGTGAGGAAGGAGGCGATGTGGATGTCGGAATACTCGCCGCCGGCCACGTCCTGGATGATCTCGGCGAGCGCCGCCGCGTCGAGCCGCTGCCCATGGATCTTGGCACGGACGTGCCGCAGGGAAGCCAGCGGGCGCGGGTGCCTGAGGCGCACCGACGCACCCGGATCCAATCCGAGCCGCCCCCAAGCGGCCTCGGAGAGCCCTACCTCCCCTTCCTC
>DATBJH010000127.1:0-18103 GCA_036556505.1 Gemmatimonadales bacterium | reverse complement strand
CCAGCACGAAGGTGCCCGCGATCAATCGAATGGCGTAATGCATCGGCATACGGTCCTCCTCAGGGCTTGGCGTCGACCGGGCCTGCGGGGCCCGCGACGTCCGCATACAGCAATGGAATCACGACCAGCGTGAGCAGGGTGGCCACCACCGCGCCCGAGATCATGGCGATGCCGAGTCCCTGGAAGATGGGGTCCCGCACCATCACCGCTCCGCCCACCACGACCGCCGCGGCGGTGAGAAGGATCGGACGTGCGCGCACCACGCCCGCCTCCACGACCGCTTCGGCCGTGGCCATTCCTCGCGCCCGCGCCTGCTCCACGAAGTCCACCAGCAGGATCGAGTTCCGCACGATGATACCGGCCAGCGCGATCATCCCGATCATCGAGGTCGCGGTGAAGAAGGCGCCGCCCAGCCAGTGGGCCGGCAGGATCCCGGCGAGCGTGAGCGGGATCGGAGCCATGATGACCAGCGGAATCCGGTACGACTGGAACCAGGCGACCACCAGCAGATAGATGAGCACCAGGACGGCGGCGAACGCGATGCCGAGGTCGCGGAAGACCTCATAGGTGATCCGCCACTCCCCGTCCCAATTGAGGCTCACCTGCTCCGTGAGATCCGCGGGGCCGGACCAGCGGGTCTCGATGCCCGCGGCCGAGAGACCGCGCTCCATCTCGAGCATGGCGTAGGCCGGCGACTCCAGCTCGCGGGCGACGTCGGCGGTCACGTACACCACCGGCTTCAGATCCTTGCGGTAGACCGGCTGCGGTGCCGGGCGCTCCTCCAGCAGCGCCACCGCGGTGGCCGGCACCAGTCCGCCGGTGCGGGTGGGGAGGCGGAGACTCCGCACCGCCTCGCTGCCGGCCCGGTCCGTCTCGGCAAAGCGTACCACGATGTCCACCGGGTCGGCGGCCAGCGGATCGTGCAGCGTCCCGGCGCCCACCCCGCCGACGGCCGTCATCGCTCGCGCTATCTCGGCTGGGGCGAGTCCGGCGAGCGCAGCGGCATCTGGCACCGCGGCGAGGTGCAGCTCCGGGTGCTCGGCGCGCAACGTCCAGTCTACGTCCACCACGCCGGGTACGGACTCGAAGATGCCGCGCACCCGTTCCGCCGCCGCCCGGCGCGCCTCCGGGGTCGGGCCGTAGATCTCGGCGGTAAGAGTGGCCAGCACCGGCGGTCCCGGCGGGATCTCCGCCACCTTCGCGCTGGCGCCGTAGCGGCGGGCCACTTCCTCGACGGTCGGCCGCAGCCGCACGGCCACGTCGTGGCTCTGGGCGTCGCGCTCGTGCCGGGAGCGCAGGTTCACCTGGAGGTCCGCGACCTCCGCCCCCTTTCGGAGGAAGTAGTGGCGGACCAGGCCGTTGAAGTTGAACGGCGCCGCCACGCCGGCGTACACCTGCACGTCACGTACATCGGCGTCGGCAGCCAGCCGCTCGGCGATCTCCTGCGCTCCCCGGGCCGAGGTCTCCAGCGTGGTGCCGGCCGGAAAGTCGAGCACCACCTGGAACTCGCTCTTGTTGTCGAAGGGCAGCATCTTGACCGTCACCGCCCGCATCAGCACCAGGCCGATCGAGAGCAGCAGCACTGTGACCACGGCGCCGTAGAAGACGAGCCGCTCGCCCCGCCGGGCGAGCAGTCGGCGGAGCCAGCTTGCGTAGGCCGCGCTGATCCTCGACCGCCGGTCGGGCCCATCGGCGGGATGGTGCTCCCGCACCAGGCGGAGCGCCACATACGGCGTGACGATGAAGGCGACGCCGAGCGAGAAGAGCATGGCCATGGAGGCGCCGACCGGAATGGGGCGCATGTACGGGCCCATGAGCCCGGTCACGAACGCCATCGGCAGAATCGCCGCGATCACGGCGAAGGTGGCGAGAATGGTGGGGTTCCCCACCTCGTCCACTCCTTCCACCGCCGCGTCGGCTGCGGAGCCCCGCCGCATGCCGAGATGGCGTGCGATGTTCTCCACCACCACAATGGCGTCGTCCACCAGGATACCGATGGCGAACACCAGGGCGAACAGGGTGATGCGGTTGAGGGTGTAGCCCAGCAGCCGGTAGACCAGCAGGGTGAGCCCGAGGGTCACCGGGACCGCCACCAGCACCACCACGGCCTCGCGCCAGCCGAGCGCGAGCCAGACCAGTAGCGATACCCCGAGCGTGGCGATCAGGATGTGGCTCAGCAGCTCCATCGCCTTCTCGTTGGCGGTCTCGCCGTAGTTGCGGGTGACGGTGAGCCGGAGATCGGTCGGGACCAGCCGGCCCCGCAGCGCGCCCACGTGCTCCAGGACCCGGTCGGCCAGCACCGCCGCGTTGACTCCCGGCCGCTTGGCGATGGCGAGCGTGACGGCAGCCTGGGAGCCGCCGGACTCGGGGGAGAGGTGGGAGACGTACCAGACCGGCTCGCCCGGTCCGTCGTGCACCTCGGCTGCCTCGCCGAGGCGGATGCCGCGACCGTCGGTGATCCCGACGAGCACCTGCTCCACATCCTCCCGCCGCTCCAGGAACCGGCCCGCCCGCAGCTCGATATGACGGTTGGCGTCCAGCACTGAGCCGGCCGGAAGCACCGCGTTGGCCGCCTCGAGCGACTGGAGGAGCTGCGCCGGCGAGAGCCCGTGCGCCGCCAGGCGGACCGGATCGGGGGTCACCTCGACCACCCGGGGCGCCCCGCCGATGAGGTCGATCTGCGCCACGTCCGGGATCCGCTGGAGCTCATTCCGCAGCTCGCCGCCGATCTGGTGCAGGAGGTACTCGTCGTACCCGCCGCCCCAGAAGGTGAGCGTGAGGATGGGGACCTCGTCGATGGTGTGCAGCTTCACCAGCGCCGGCGTTCCCGCCAGCTTGGCGAACACCTTCACCACGCTCTCCTCGGGGTCGTCGCCCACGCGGAAGCGCACGGTGGTCATCGCCCCGGAGGGACCGGACCGGCTGTAGAGGTGCTCCACGCCGGAGATCTCCCACAGCCGCCGCTCCAGCGGCTCGGTGATCCGGCGGTCCACCTCCTCGGGCGTCGCGCCGGGAAAGGCGCTGAAGACGTCCACCATCGGGACGCTGATCTGCGGCTCCTCTTCCCGCGGGGTGGTGAGCACGGCCCCCACGCCGGCCACCAGCGACGCGGCGGTGAGGAGCGGGGTGAGCCGGCTCTGGAGGAAGGCGCGGGCGACTCGCCCGGAGAGACCGAGTGCCATCAGTCCTCCCCGGCCTCGAGCAGCGGCCGCGCCCGCAGCCCGTCACGCGCCTTGTCGGCGTCGAGCGCCACGAGGTCCCCGGCGAAGAGCCCACTCAGGACTTCGACCGCGGAGTCGCGGGTCCGCCCGGTTCGAATCCAGCGGAGCCGGAGAGTCGAGTCGGGGGCGAAGAGGTACACCCCCTCGAGCTGGCCCCGGCGGATGATGGACGAGGCCGGCACCAGGAGCGCGCTCCGCCCGGCGGCGGGCAGCTCGACTACGGCGGCGACGCCCGGGGTGAGTCCGGCCGGCCCGGCGAGGCGCACCTCGACCGTGGGGCTCCGGGGATCGGCCCCAGGCACCACGGCGAGGATGCGCGCGGTGTGCCGCCGGCCCGAGGCGCCGGTCTCGACGGCGGCCGTCTGTCCCGGCCGGAGGTGGGCGCGCAGCTCGTCGGGCACGGTGACCACGATTTCTCGCGCCGAGCGATCCTCGACGACCAGGAGCGGCTGGCCGGGCGACGCCTGGTCGCCTGGATCGGCCAGGCGACTCACGATGATCCCGGCGAACGGTGCGCGGATCTCAGCGTACGCGAGGTCGGCCTCCACCGCACGTGCCTGGGCCTCAGCCTGGGCCTGCGCGGTGCGGGCGACCTCGAGCTGCACCAGCGGCGCGGCGCTGTCGGCGTAGAGCCGCTCGGTACGGCGGAGCTGGGAGGTGGCATGCTCCAGCGCCGAGCCGGCCTGCTGCTGTGCGGCCGTGAGCGCGGCGCGCTCCACGGTGAGCAGCAGCTGCCCGGGGCGCACCACATCGCCGGCGCGCACCCTGACGCTTTCCACCCGGCCCATGAGTCGGGTGGAGAGCTCGGCCCGGCGGGCGGCGCGGACCGTGCCGGCGGCGCGGTAGCGGCCCTCCGCCTCGGCCGGCTCCACCCGGGCCGCAGGTACGTGCTCCACCACGGTCTCCGGCGCGCGCTCGGCGGTTTCCGCCGGAGTACAGGCAAGCGCCGCGAGCGACACCAGGAGGAAGATTCCGGACGGCGGTCTCATCGTGGGGTTCCTCCGAGCGCCAGGACCAGCGCGGCATCGGCGACCCTGGCTTGATAGAGAGCCTGCAGCCGGGCGAGCCGCTGGGACGACTCCGCGGCGCGAATGGCCAGCAGCTCGGTGATGATTGCGGCACCCTCGGCGTAGCGCGAGCTCGCCGCGCGGGCGGCCTGGGACGCCTGCGCCAGCGCCGCGTCGGCGGCGGCAAACCCGGCGCGCGCCGCTTCCCGCTCCGCCTCGGCGGCGCGGGTCTCGGCCCGGGCCCGTCGCTCCGCCGCCTCCAGCTCGGCGCGCGCTGCCTCGCGCTCGGCCTGGGCGCGCCGCAGCATCCCGACGTCGCTCAGACCGCGAAAGGGCGACCAGCGTACCACGACCCCGGCAGTCCAGTGCCGCGGCCCGTTCGCCACGCCGAGATCGTCGTCGTGCCAGCCGAGGTTACCGAAGGCTCCGACGGCCGGGAGCCACTGGCTCCGGGCCCGCAGCACATTGGCTTCCTGCGTCTGGAGTCCGGCCCGAAGCGCCGCGAGATCGGCGCGCTCGAGGGAGTCGGGCGCCTCGGCGTCGGTGAGGGCGAGCGAGTCGGTGAGGACCACCGCCCTTCCCGGATTCTCGCCGAGCAGGTGGAGCAACAGGTCGGTCTGAGCGGTGGCGGCCGCCTGGGCGCTCGCCATGGCGGCCGCCAGCTCGCTCACCCGACTTCGGGCGAGCTGCCCGTCCACCACGGTCACCACGCCTTCGCGCCTCAGCTTCTCGACCTGCGCCAGGGTCTCCCCGGCGGCATCGAGCGACTCCTGAAGCACCGCCACCCGGTCGGCCGCGAGACGGACTCCGTAATAGGCACGCAGCACCTCGAAGGCGACGACCTGGGCGGTGCGCTCCTGGCCCAGCCGGGCCGCCCGGGCGCCGGCCCGCGCGGCCCGCCGGCCGGAGAGCGCCATCGGTTGGAACACCGGCTGCTCGATCGAGAGGGTGGTGCTGACGTCGGTCACGGGCGCGGGGAAGTTGAGCGCGTCGATGGCGAAATCCGCCTGGCCGAAGCGCCCCTGGCGGAGCTTGGTGCCGAACACGGCGACGGGATCGTCGGTGCGGAGCCCGCCGAGCTCGGCGCCGAGCTGCGGCAGGAAGGCGGCGGACGCTCCGAGCGCGTCGGCCTCCCGGGCCTCTCGCTCCCAGCGGGCGGCACGGGCGGCCGGACTCCGGGTGGCGGCGCGGTCCAGCGCCTCCTCGAGCGACAACCGGATCGGCTCCTGGGCCGGCACCGGGCCGGCCCAGGATGCCAGCAGCCCGAGCAAGAGGAGCACTGAAGCGGGACCGGGCCTCATAGGAGGGAAGCTCTCCTGGCCGCCGGTAAGCGACGGTGAACCCCGGGTGATGATTTCTTTAGGGGGGAGGTACGGGAGCCGAGGCGCCGCCGCAGTTGACAGAGCATATATAACTATATAGTAATATAGTTGTGCAATGTCAATCGCTGGCGGGGCAGCCGTGCGCGAACCACTCGGCTCTTCTCGCCGCGCTCACGGCGAGCTCGATGCGAGGAACCCATGGCCCGTACCACACTCCCGCCCGAGATGCTGACGCTCATCGCCGAACGGCTCCGGGCGCTCGCGGAGCCCGCCCGGCTTCAGATCCTGAACCACCTGCGCCGGGGCGAGCAAACGGTCACCGAGCTGGTCGAGGTGACCGGCCTCGGCCAAGCCAACGTCTCCAAGCACCTGCAGATCCTGCTCGCGGCCGGCTTCGTGCGCCGCCGCAAGCAGGGGCTGCATTCCTTCTATCGGCTGGCGGATCGGGATGTGTTCAGGATCTGCGATATCATGTGCGGCCGCCTGGAGGCGGAGGCGGGGGCGCGCCGGCGGCTGCTCCGGCGCGCCTGACCCCGTGGTCCACGGAATCGAGGAGGCCAGGGCGGTCTTCATCCCGCTTTCACGGCCGCCTCATGGCGGCCATTGCAGATTCATCGTTGCGCTGCGGCTGGCGCCATCAGGTCGGTGGTGAGTACCGTGCCGCCTAGGCAACGGTTGGTGCCGCCGGGTCCGGCCCAGCAGTTGGGGGGTCGGCCTCTCGAGATCGGTCGGATTAGCCGGTCGTGTCACCCGCAGCGCAACTCCGCATCCGCCCGTGGAGAGCCGCGGCAGCTCGTGCGCGATCGCTCGCACGGGCGGTGTCAACGCTGCCGATCGTGCAGCCGCAGGCCTCGGGAGTGCGCCCCACATTCGAGAGGGAGCAACCATGTCAACCGGAAGAATCTGCAGCCGCGTGGTCGTGACGGCATCGCCGACGGAGACCGTCCGTACCGCGGCCCTACGCATGGCCGAGAACGACGTCGGTACGCTGGTGGTGGTTTCGGGCGATGACCCGCTCCGGGCCATCGGGATCGTCACGGATCGCGACATCGCGGTCCGCTGCGTCGCCGCCGGACTGGATAGCGGCGCCACACCGATCTCGCAGGTGATGACCACGCCGGTCCACTCCATTGACGAGAACACGCCCATCGAGCAGGCCCTCGATCGGATGGCGAGCACAGCGACGCGACGGCTGGTCGTCACCGGAGAGGCGCACCGTCCCCTGGGCATCCTGAGCGTGGACGACGTGATAGACCTGATCAGCGAGGAAGCCGCCTCGATCGGCAGCTTGCTCAAGCGGCAGCGGCCGCATGTCCGGGCCTAGCGTCATCGGGTTTCCGGGCGGCACCATGCGCTCGGACAGCCGGCGCAGGCTGGCAGTGGAACAGCGCGAAGGCAGCCGAGGATGGCCCAGCAGGGCGAGGATACCATCGAACGCAGAAGTGGCCGACCAACTCGCGGCCGTCGCCCGAATTCTGCGCGAACAGGGAGCCAATCCGTTCCGGGTCGGTGCCTACGAGAACGCCGCCAAGGTTCTCCGAGCGTGGTCGAGGCCGCTGGCGGAGGTCCTGGCCGCCGAAGGCCTGGCGGGGCTCGACGCCATCCCGGGAATCGGAGCGGGGCTGGCCCGAGCGATCGAGGCCATCCTCACTACCGGACATCTTCCCTTCCTCGATCGGTTGCGGGAGCACAGCGATCCGGTAGCACTGCTGATGTCGGTACCGGGCGTCGGCGCTCGCCTGGCCGAGCGGTTGCACCAGAGCTTGGGCATCGACACCCTCGAGGGCCTCGAGCAAGCCGCCCACGACGGCCGGCTGGCCAAGGTTCCCAGAATCGGCCCGAAGCGCTTGGCCGCGATCCGCGACTCGCTCGCCACCCGTCTACGCCGCAGTCGGCCGGCTCCGGAAAGGGCGCCGGCCCCGCCGATCGCGGAGGTTCTCGAGGTAGACGCGGAGTATCGGCGCCGAGTCGCGGCGGGGACGCTCCCCCGGATCAGCCCTCGTCGATTCAACCGGCCGAAGCGGCGCTGGCTTCCGATCCTGCATACCAGCCGCGCCGAGCGACACTACACCGCACTCTATTCGAACACGGCGCTGGCCCATCGGCTGGGGAAGACCTCCGACTGGGTCGTGCTGTACTACGATGGAGCCGGCACCGAGGGGCAATGCACGGTCATCACCGCCGAGCGGGGCGTCCTTGCGGGTCGGCGGGTCGTGCGGGGTCGGGAGGCCCAGTGCGTCCAGCACTATGGTCTCGGCCGCCGAGCCACGACAGAGTCATAGGCGAAGGGTAGTGAACGCCGCGGAGCTCGAAGGGGTGCCGGAGCGGGAGACCCACCGATGGCAGTCGGACGACTACCCTGGCTGATCATCTACGCGATCGCGATGGCCTATGTCGAGTCGGCCGTCGTGGTGTACCTGCGAGCCATCTACTACCCTCAGGGCTTTGCTTTCCCGTTGGCTCCCATGCAGCCCGGCATGGTCGCGATCGAAATAGCCCGAGAAGTGGCGACGCTGGTGATGCTAGTCGGCGTCGCCATCCTGGCCGGCACCGACCGGTGGGACCGATTCATCGCCTTCTGCGTGAGCTTCGGGGTCTGGGATATCCTCTACTACGTCTGGCTGTGGATCCTGCTGGGCTGGCCGCCTTCCCTGCTCACCTGGGACGTGCTCTTTCTGATTCCGGTGCCGTGGATCGGGCCGGTGCTCGCTCCGGTGATCGTGAGCATTGCCCTCGTCGCCGGCGGACTCCTGCTACTGCGCAAGAGGGCATGCGGTGAGCCGATTCACTTTCCGGCCCCGTTGTGGGCTCTGCTGGTGGTGGGCGGGCTGCTCGTACTCGGCTCCTTCATGCTCGATTTCCACGTGGTCCCGCTCCGGCTGGAGCCACCGCCCTTTCGGTGGGGCCTGTTCGGCACCGGTCTGACCCTCGGCTTCGTAGCCCTGGTGTTGGCGCTGCGGAAGAGGGCGTGAATTATTCCTGAGAGGCCGTCCGGCTAGCTTTCCGCCGAAGTCAGCCCGGAGCGGCTTATGCGGTTCGAGTCCTTTTCGTTCGGCTCCATTCGGATCGACGGCGTCACCTACGACCATGACGTGGTCATCGACCGAGGCGAGGTGCGCAAGAGGAAGAAGGGACCGTCTCGGAGGTTCCATGAGGCCTACGGTCATACGCCTCTCTCAATCGATGAGGACATACCCTGGGATTGTCGCCGCCTGGTGGTCGGCACCGGGACGGGCGCCCTTCCGGTGATGGAACAGGTGAAGCGGGAGGCCGGCCGCCGCGAGGTCGAGCTGGTGATTCTGCCGACATCACGGGCGATCGAGCTGCTGAATCAGCGACCTGCTGATACCAACGCCATCCTGCACGTGACCTGCTAGCAGCGACGCGCTGGACGTGCCGGGCCGATTGTAGGAACCCCGGCTCACCGCTGCCCACCGGCGGCACGACAGCCCGGGCAGAGCAAGATCAGCCTGGACAAGATGGATTCGGTGAACCAGCATATTCGGAGCCCTGACTGCCCGACCATGCCCTCCACCTCCACCGCCCCTCTTCGTCGCACGATCCAGCAGCTCGTTCCCGCCCGTCCGTTCACCATCGAGCTGTGGGATGGATCCTTGGTCCCCGCCACCAGCGACCACGGTCCCACTCTGCGGGTTCGCTCTCCTCGCGGCGTGGCGCACCTGCTACGCGCCCGGGGCCAGCTTGGCCTCAGCCGCGCCTACGTCACGGGCGCGCTCGAGGTGACCGACCTTGACGCGCTGGCGGACGTGGCCGCGACCTGGCAACCGCCGGCGCTCTCGCTGCCCAGTCGCGTCCGCCTCATGCTCGCGGCGGCCCGCGCCGGCGGGCTGTCGTACGTGTCGCCGCCGAACGCCGAGCTGCGCCCCTATGGGGTGTTGCACTCCAGGCCCCGGGACGCCCGGGCCGTCCGGCACCATTACGATGTGTCCAACGAATTCTTCGCGCTGTTCCTCGACCGCTCGATGACCTACAGTTGCGCCTTCTTCTCCCGCGCCGACGGCCACACGCTGGAGGCGGCGCAGGAGGCCAAGCTGGAGCTGACCTGCCGGAAGCTCGGCCTTCGGCCCGGCCAGCGTGTGCTCGATGTCGGCTGCGGCTGGGGCAGCTTCGCCCTGCACGCGGCCGCGCGCCATGGGGTCGAGGTCGTCGGGATCACCCTCTCCGAGCCGCAGGCGGCGCTCGCGCTGCAGCGGATCCGTGAGGCGGGTCTGGAGGAACGGGTGAGCATCCGGGTGCAGGACTACCGCGACCTCGCCGGCGAGCGATTCGACGCCATCGCCAGCATCGGAATGGTCGAGCACGTCGGTGCCCAGCGGATCGATCGGTACGCACGGCAGCTGGCGGGGATGCTCCGGCCGGGCGGCCGGTTGCTCAATCACGGCATCGTACGGCAGTACGAGGGGCCGGCGGGCGCGTTTATGCTGCGGTACGTGTTCCCCGACACCGATCCGCTTCCGCTGACCCGGGTGCTCCTCGCGCTCGAGCGCGCCGGTCTCACGACCGACCACGTCGAGGGCTTCGGCCCGGACTACGCGGAAACGCTGCGTCACTGGGCGCGACGGCTCGATGAGCATCGCGCGGATGCGGTCGCGCTCGCCGGCGAGGAGCGGGTGCGCGTGTGGCGGTTGTACCTGCGCGGCGCTCGCCAGAACTTCGAGCTCGGGCGCCTGTCCGTCTACCAGGTGCTGTGCCGCCGGACACCGTCGGGATGATCCTGGCTGCCTCCGCGCCGAGCTACCTCTGCCGACTGCCGGGGGCCGGCCCAAGAATGCCCGGCGCCGTCTAACGCCGCCCGCGATGCAGCAGCCGGAGTAGCCGCTCCAGGGCTCGGGTGTTGGCCACTCGGTCCTTCACTGCCCAGCCGCGACGCGCCTGATCCACCCCCCATCGCATGAAGCCCAGCTCGGCCACCGCATGGGCGTCGGTCGAGATCACGAGTGTGGCTCCCCACCCCAGCGCGGCATGCACTGCCAGATCGTCGAGGTCCAGGCGATCAGGCTGCGCGTTCACCTCGAGGAGAACACCGTGCTCCGCAGCCACTCGGCAGACCTGTTCCAGGTCCAGGCGGATCGCTCCACGCCGTCCGATCAGTCGCCCGGTCGGGTGGGCCAGCACGTCCACCGACGGGTGTCGAAGGGCGCGCAGAACTCGCTCGGTCTGCGCCCGCTCGCTGAGATCGAACCCGCTATGCACGGAGACGACTACCAGGTCCAAGGCCGCCAGGGTCGCATCGTCGAGATCCAGCGTGCCGTCGCTATGGATGTCCACCTCGGCGCCCTTGAGCACGGTGAGCTTGCGCAGCGAGGCGTTGAGCCGGTCAATCCGTCGCATCTGCCGGCTGAACCCGGCGCGATCCAGCCCGGTGGCCACCCGCACGGCGGGTGTATGGTCGGTGACCGCGAGGTACTCGTAGCCGAGATCCTCGGCGGCCTGGGCCATCGCGGCCAGCGTGTCGCGCCCGTCGCTGTCGGTAGTGTGGGTCTGAAGATCGCCGCGGATGTCGGAGCACTCGACCAACCTGGGGAGCTTCCCCTCCAGCGCGGCCTCGATCTCTCCCCGGTTCTCCCGGAGCTCGGGCGGAATCCAGGGCAGCCCCACCGACGCCACCACCTCGTGCTCGTCTCGCCCCCCGATTCGTCGCCTGCCCCGGTACACCCCGTACTCGTTGATCCGCAGCCCCCGCTGCTGCCCCAGCCGCCGCACGGCGATATTGTGCGCCTTGGATCCCGTGAAGTAATAGAGACCCGCCCCGTAGCTCTCCTCCGGCAGCACGCGGAGGTCCACCTGCAGCCCGGCGTGCAAGCGCACCGAGGCCCGGGTACCACCTTCCTCCAGAATCTCCTCGACTTCCGGGTATTCAGTGAACCGCTCCATCACCTTGGTACCGCGGCGGCAGGTCACCAGAATGTCCAGGTCGCCGACCGTTTCCTGGCGACGACGATAGCTTCCGGCGATTTCGGCGCGCTCTACACCGTCCACCGCCTGGAGGTAGCGGAGGAAGGCCTCGCCGTACTGAGCCGCGACGGAGCGGAGCATGCGGTGCTCTCCCGCACGCTGGATGGCCAGCTCCCGCAGGATGTTGTCCTCCGTCCTGGCGCCGAAGCGCGGAAGCCGGCGGACCTTGCCGGCCCGGCATCCCCGCTCCAGCTGCGCGACGGTGCGGATCCCGAGGGCGTCGTACAGTGCCCGCGCCCGCTTGGGGCCGACCCCACGGATGCGCATCAGGTCGGGGAGCCCCTTGGGGACCTCCCGCCGGAGCTGACGCAGCGCGCCAAGCGTGCCGCTGCGCACGATCTCGCCGATCTTCCCGGCCAGATCCTCCCCGATCCCAGGGAGGTCGGTGAGCCGCTTGCCGTTCCCTCGCACCAAGTCCTCTACCGGCTCTGGCAGCTCCTCCAGCGTTCGGGCGGCGGTTTGGTAGGCCCGCACCCGGAAAGCGTTCTCCCCCTGGAGCTCGAGCAGATCGGCGACCTCACGGAAGAGACGGGCGACCTCGGCGTTCTCGATCGGCATGGTGACGCGCCGCGCGCAGGTGGGTTGGATGTGCCATGCTCAGGAACCTGGTCTAGCGGCAGGGACAAGATCGGCAGGCGGGGCTGATCCGAGCGTGAACTGGCCCGGAATCGTTCTTCATACGGCGTTCAGCCGCACCTCACGATGACTCTGGGTGGGGCAGACGGGCTGCCAGATAGTCTAGACACCCCTCGAGCGTCGCCAGGGCCGGGTAGTCGCTCTCCGGCACCGCAACATGCAGGGACCGGTCGAGCCCGATGACGAAGTTGAGCCAGTCGATCGAGTCGATGTCGAGCTGATCGCGAAGCGGCTGGTCGGGCCGGAGGACGGCCAGGTCGGCCTCGGGGGCGATGTCCCCGAGCCCGTGCAGCACCGCCGCCCGGATCTCGTCTCGGGTCATAGCTTGCCGGGCTCCTGAAGCAATTGCTCCACCCGGGCGAGGAAGAGTCCGCCGCGGTGGCCGTCGCTGGCGCGGTGATCGGCGGAGAGGGTGGCCGTCACGATGGGGCGCGGGGTGATCCGGCCATCCACCACCCAGGGCCGCTGGGCGACCCGCCCAAAGCCGACCAGCGCCACCTGGGGCGGATAGATCACCCCGGTCACCGCATCCACTCCACGCTCGCCCAGGCTGGTGACCGTTATCGTCCCATCGGACAATTCCGAGCTCCGGAGGGCACCGCGACGGGCACGATCCACCAGATCGCGAACCATTCGCATCAGCTCGTCCAGGTCGCGGCGGTCGGTGTCGTGGACCGCGGGGGCTACCAGCCCGCCTTGCCGCATCGCGATGGCCATCCCCACGTGGATCGCCGGCTTCGCGACTGCTGCGCCCTCCACCCACCATGAGTTGAGCTCGGGAAACTCCCGAAGCGCGAGTGCGACCGCCTTGAGCTGCACCGCGCCGAGCAGCAGGCGCTCAGCCGGGCCGCGGTCGCGATTGCGCTCGGACAGCCACTCGACCGCCGGGCCCATGTCGATCGCGGTGGATACGTAGTAGTGGGGGATCTCCCGCTTGGACCGCGCCATGGCGGCACCGATCGCGCGGCGCATCCGCACCGCCGGATCCTCCGCCGTTCCGGCCGCGGCCTCCACATCCGCCGCGGAGATCGACCCGCCCGGACCGGTGCCCTTCACTCGAGCGAGGTCCACGCCTCGTTCGGCCGCGAGTCGCCGGGCCAGCGGGGAGACCCGCTGGCGGGGGGCGGCCGCCGATGGCGCCTCCGCCGCCGGCGTGGGCGGGGCCTCCCCTTCGGCCGGCTCTCGCCGGATCAGCGCGAGCGCAGTGCCGACCGGCACCCGTTCTCCCTCGGGGACCAGGATCTCACTCAGGACCCCGTCGGTGAACACCTCGATCTCGATCGCGCCCTTGTCGGTGTCCACCTCCGCGATGATGTCACCGCGGCGCAGCCGATCGCCGGGAGCCTTGAGCCACTGCACCAAGCGTCCGGCCTGCATGTCGGCACCCAGGGACGGCATCCGGAACTGCTCGACCAGCTCGGTCATCGCGCCGGGAGCAGTGCCCGGGCCGCGGCCACGATGGTCTCCACCCGGGGCAGGGCTGCATCTTCGAGCTGCTTGGCGTACGGGATGGGCAATTCCGCCGTGCATAGCCGTGCCACCGGCGCATCCAGATCGTAGAATGCCTGCTCCATCAGCACCGCGGAGACCTCGCCGGCGAGTCCACCCGTCTTCCAACCTTCATCCACCACGAGTGCCCGACGGGTCCGGCGCACCGATGCGACGAGGGTCGCGACATCCAGCGGGCGCAGGCTGCGCAGATCGAGGACCTCCGCTGAGATGTCCTCGCGGGCCAGCTCGGCCGCCGCCGCCAGCACCTTCCCCAGCGACCCGCCGTAGGTGATGCAGGTAAGATCCCTTCCCTCCCGCCTGACCGCCGCCCGGTCCAGTTCTACGGCGCCGGCGTCGTCCGCCAGATCCCCCTCCATCCCGTAGAGCGAGGCGTGCTCGAAGATCACCACCGGGTCCGGCAGCCGCAGAGCGGAGGGCAGCATGCCGCGCGCATCCTCCAGCGTGGCGGGAGCGAGCACCCGAATGCCGGGGATGTGCGCATACCAGCACTCCAGGCTGTGCGAGTGTTGCGCGGCCAGTTGGCGTCCGGCGCCTGTGGCCATTCGGATGACCAGCGGCACGCTGAGCTGGCCACCGGACATGTGGTGCAGGGTCGCCGCATTGTTCACGATCTGATCGAGGGCGAGAAGGCTGAAGTTGACCGTCATCACCTCGACCACGGGACGCATCCCCCCCAGCGCCGCACCGATACCGGCGCCGACGAAGGTAGACTCGGAGAGCGGAGCGTCCCGAACGCGCTCCGGCCCGAACTCTTCCAACAACCCATGGCTCACGGCGTACGCGCCGCCGTAGCGGCCGACGTCCTCGCCCATCAGAAAGACGCGGGGATCGGTCTCCAGAGCATCGCGCAATGCCGCTCGGACCGCCTCGCGATAGGTAGTCTTCATCGGGCGGGCGGCGTGTGAACGTCGTCCAGCATGCCCTCGACCGGCTCCAGTTCCCCAGCCTCGGCTTCGGCGACCGCTGCGGCGACCCGGGTGTCGACCTCGCGCTCCAGCGCCGCGAGTCGCTCGGCGGGAAGCGCCCCCTGGGACTCCAGCCGGCCGCGGAGCAGGATCAGCGGATCACGCAGCTTCCAGCGCTCGATCTCCTCGCGGGTGCGGTAGAGATCGGGGTCATACATCGAGTGGGCGCGGAAGCGGTAGGTGCGCGCCTCCAGCAGGTGGGGTCGGCTCTCGCGCCGCACCGACTCCGCAGCCTGGCGTGCCGCGCTCTCTACCGCCAGAACATCCATGCCGTCCACCGACGCGGAGGTCACACCGTAAGGCTCGGCTTTGCGGGCGATGTCGGGCTGGGATTGGTGGCGGCCAAGGGCGGTACCCATGGCGTAGAGATTGTTCTCGCACACGAACAGCACCGGAAGCTCCCACAACGCGGCCAGGTTGAGTGACTCGTGAAACTCCCCTTCGGCGACGGCGCCGTCGCCGAAGAAACACACCGTAACCCGGCGGCGCTGCCGAAGCCGGTCGGCCAGCGCGAGTCCGACCGCGACCGGCAGACCACCGCCGACGATCGCGTACCCGCCGTAGAACCGTCGGGTCACGTCGAACAGGTGCATGGAGCCTCCGCGGCCCCGGCTGCATCCGTTAGCCCGACCATACATCTCTGCCATGATTGCGCCGGCGGGCACGCCCCGGGCCAGGGCCTGGCCATGCTCGCGGTAGGTGGCCACGATGGCGTCCTCCGGAGTGAGCGCCTGGATGACACCCGTCGCGACGGCTTCCTCGCCGATATAGAGGTGGAGGAACCCCCTGATCTTCCCGGCACTGTACAGCTCGGCGGCTTTCTCTTCGAATCGGCGGATGAGCAGCATGGTGCGCAGCAGGTCGATCTGGTGCGCGGCGGTGGCACCCTCGGCCGGCGAGACGGCGGCCGAGAAGGTCGCGTCGGTGGTCACCCCTCGGCCCCCTCGAGCGTGGACGTGTCGCCCTCGGGGAGTCCCAGCTCGCGGGCCTTCAGCAGTCGCCGCATGATCTTCCCGCTCCGGGTCTTGGGAACCGATGGGACGAAGGTGATTTCCTTGGGAGCGATGGGGGCCCCCAATCGCCGACGCGCCAGCGCCAGAAGCTCCCGGCGCAGCTCGTCGCTGGGATCGAAACCATCCCGCAGGGTGACGAAGGCCTTGATGATTTCGCCTGCTACCGGATCCGGCCGGCCGATCACGCCGGCTTCAGCAACGGCCCGATGCTCCAGCAGCACGCTCTCGACCTCGAAGGGACCGACCAGGTGGCCGGAGGTCTTGATCACATCGTCCGCCCGGCCGACAAACCAGTAGTAGCCGTCGGCATCCCGGCGCGCCAGGTCACCAGTGAGGTAGAACCCGTCGGAGAAGCAGCGACGGTACCGTTCCGGCTCGTCCCAGTAGGCCCGGAACATGGATGGCCACGGCGTGCGGATCGCGAGCTCGCCTTGCATTCCGGGCTCCTCCAGCTCCTCCATCCCGTCCGACGATCGCCGAACGATCGCCGCCGAGATTCCGGGCAGCGGTTTTCCCATGGATCCGGGGCGGACCGGGAGCGACGCGTAGTTGGCGATCATGATGCCCCCGGTCTCGGTTTGCCACCAGTTGTCGTGGAACGGGGTGCCGAAGGCTTCCTGACTCCAGACCACCGCTTCGGGATTGAGCGGTTCGCCCACGCTCGCCAGGAAGCGAAGCGAGGAGAGATCGTACTTCCGCGCCAGGCCGGTGCCCGCCTTCATCAGCATCCGGATGGCGGTGGGAGCGGTGTACCAGACGGTCACCCGCTGGTCCTGGATGATCCGGTACCATCGGTCGGCGTCGAACTCACCGGCGTCCACGATGCTGGTGACGCCGTTGGTGAGAGGGGCGATGATGCCGTAGGAGGTTCCGGTCACCCATCCGGGATCGGCGGTGCACCAGAAGACGTCTTCTTCGTGGAGGTCGAGCGCCAATCGACCGGTCATGTGGTGCATGATCACGGCGGCGTGCACGTGCAAGGCACCCTTCGGCGTGCCGGTCGTCCCGCTGGTGAAATGCAGCAACGCGGGGTCCTCGGGGTCGGTCGGAGGGATGACGAAGTCATCGGAAGTCCCCTCGAGGAGGGTACCGAAGTCCACCGTGTCCGGCACCGCCGTTCGGCGGCCGTCTTCCGACACGAGTACGACCTGGCTCAGGTGAGGAAGCCCGGCGCGGATGCCCGCCACCTTGCGGTGGTAGAGGGATTCGGTCGTGACCAGCACGGTGGCCTTCCCGATGGCGAGGCGGGCGCGGATCGGATCGGGCCCGAAGGCGGAGAAGAGCGGGCAGAAGATGCTCCGGTTCTTGAGCGTGCCCAGTGCGGCGACGTAGAGCTCCGGGATCCGACCCGTCAGCGCATACACCCGGTCGCCCGCGGCCACGCCTAGCCGTTGAAGGCCGCGAGCGAATCGGCCGGTCAGCGACTGGAGCGTCTCGAAGCGCGTCTCGCGGATTTCTCCCTGGCGGCCGATCCAGCGGAGCGCCACCCGGCAGGCCGCCGGCGTCCGGGCGTGCCGGTCAACGGCTTCGTGCGCGATGTTGAGGCCGCCGCCCTCGGGGAGGCCTTCCAACAGGCCGCGCGCCGTCTCCCAGGAGAACGTTGCATAGGCCTGCGCGTAATCCACCAGGTTGGGCGTGCACCGCAGCCCGGAACCGCCCGCCGCGAGCAGCTCGTGCATTTCGCTCCCTTCAGCCTGGACGACCCGACCGTTCACCGGCCCGGGGCGGAGGCGCAAGACGCCGCTCGCCCGTCAGAATCGGGAGCAGGTCCCCTTGCTCCAGGATTCCCACCAGCTCAGGGCCGTGAGGGTATCGTCGCACGACGGGGAGCGCATGAAACCGGCTCTCGACCAGCAGATCCAGCGCGTCTAGAAGGAGGTCGGTGGGCTCCAGCGTGATCACGCCGGGACGCATGACCGTTTCGACGGTTCGGGATGCAAAGCCCCGAGGAAGTGACGCAGACGCTGCCCCCTCCGGCCGGAATGCCCGCAGCAGATCCAGCACCGTCACGATGCCGCAGAGGGCTCCCGCGGAGTCCACCACTGCGACGGCGGCAGGTCGGTCATCGCGGAATCGCCGGATCAGCTCCCAGATCTTCATGCCGGGCGGAACCGTAACCGGAGTCCGGTTCATGATGTCGCCCACCGTTTTGGCTACCTGGATGCGCGCCATGTTCAGATCTACTCCTTGGACGCCGGCAGGTTTTGCGACCGAGGCCTGCGCCAATGTCGCCGAGGCCGGCGGCCAACAGGCCGCCGGCCTCGGCATCGCACTTCACACGGCGGCAAACGTGCTGGTGACGATGAGCCGGTTCTCTACCTCGGTGATGCCCGGTGCGTTGCGCGCTGCGCGCTCCACATCCTTCATCTCCACGTAGGACCGGACTGCACCTTCCAGGATGGCTTTGTGGCCCGCGACTTCCACGGTGATGCGCTCGGCATCGAACTCCAC
>DATBJH010000126.1:0-10242 GCA_036556505.1 Gemmatimonadales bacterium | reverse complement strand
GGGTGAGAAGATCATGGGCATGGCGCTGCCCCACGGCGGCCACCTGAGCCACGGCGCCCCGGTCAATCACAGCGGGGTGATCTGGAAGGCGGTCCACTACGGGGTCGATCCCGCCACCGGACGGATCGACTACGACCAGCTCCGGGAGCAGGCGAAGCGGGAGCAGCCCAAGCTCATCATCGCGGGAGGCAGCGCGTACGCCCGGATCATCGACTTCGCCGCCTTCCGCTCGATCGCGGACGAGGTCGGCGCGGTGTTCCTGGTGGACATGGCGCACTTCGCGGGTTTGGTGGCGGGCGGCGTCCACCCTTCGCCGGTTCCCCACGCACCGGTGGTGACCAGCACCACCCACAAGACGCTGCGGGGGCCCCGTGCCGGGCTCATTCTCTGCACCGCGGAGTATCAGAAGGCGATCGACAAGTCGGTCTTCCCGGGCACTCAGGGCGGTCCGCTGGAGCACGTCATCGCCGCGAAGGCGGTGGCCTTCGGCGAAGCGCTCACCGACGACTTCAAGGTCTATGCTCGGCGGGTCGTGGACAATGCGCAGGCGCTGGCGCAGGCGCTGATCGCTCGCGGCTTCGCCATCGTCTCCGGCGGAACCGACACCCACCTGATGCTGGTGGACCTGCGGCCCAAGAACCTCACCGGCAAAGTGGCCGAGAAGACGCTCGACCAGGCCGGCATCACGGTCAACAAGAACACGATCCCGGACGATCCGCAGTCCCCCTTCGTGACCAGCGGCATCCGTCTCGGCACGCCGGCGCTCACTACTCGCGGAATGGGACCGGGCGAGATGGAGCGCATCGCCGGCCTGATCGACCGGGCGCTGACCCGCCCGGACGAAGCGACCCTCGCCCGTGTCCGGGAGGAGGTCGAAGAGCTCAGCTCGACCTTTCCCCTTTATCAAGCGAAGTCGACCGCCGGTCGCGTCCGCCGGAGCGCGTGAATGCTGGCGATCTTCCCGCCCGAGTTTGTCCGGTGAACGAACTTCAGTTCGCGGACGACGTCATGGCGCGCATCCGGGCGAAGGGGGGCGCCTACCATGAGCGGGCGTATCTCTTCGTCCTGGCGACCATCGAGTATCTCCAGTCGCGCCTCGAGGTGCGGCGCCATGTGAGCGGTCCCGAGCTGGCGTGGGCGTGCCGCGACTTCGCCCGGGAGCAGTTCGGCCTCCTCGCGCCGTACGTGCTCGGCCATTGGGGGGTCACCCGAACGGAGGACATCGGGCGGCTGGTGTTCACCCTGGTGGACGTCGGCCTGCTCGTCACCCAGCCCGGCGACCACGAATCCGACTTCGAAGCCGTGTACCAGTTCGACGACGCCTTCGGCGACGTCTACCAGTGGCAGGGAGTCCGAGGCACCTGAGTGGAGGTGGATCGACCGCGGAGGGGAGCATGGAGAGACCTGAGTGGCCGTCGTGCCAGAAGTGCTCGCATGGAACCCTGATCCCCCTTTCGGACTACGGCCGCGAAGGGGCCCCCATCACTTACAAGGCCTGGGTCTGCACCAATCCCGAGTGCGGGTTCAATCTTCGCATCGACAACGGGGAGATCTCCTTCGGCCGGGCGATCGGTCAGAGCTACAAGTAGGTTATCAGTTATCAGCTATCAGTATCAGCTACCAGAGGCGATCACCGGCTGCAGCGATCTTCACCATCACCTCTGATGGCTGATAGCCGATAGCTCCCTCCATGCTCCCCGTCCTCAGCCCCGACCAGTCCGCCGCCTGGGATCGCAAGGCCGTCTCCGCCGACATCGAGCTGGCCACCTTGATGGAATGTGCCGGACGCGCCGTGCTCGCCGCGGTGGCCCCGCGCTACGCCGCGCGGCTGGCGCAGGGGGTGCTCGTCGCGGCCGGTCCCGGTCACAACGGGGGCGACGGCTGGGTGCTGGCTCGCGCCCTTCACCGGCTGGCCGTACCGGTCTGGGTGACCGCGCCGCCGGGCGGGACCGGTGCCAAGCTTCGAGAGCGCATGGCCGGTCTCGCGAGAGCCGAAGGGGTGCGCGAGGTGGCGCCGGATGGTCCGTGGCCGACCGTGGCCCTCGCCGTGGATGCGCTTCTCGGCACCGGTGCCAGCGGACCGCCTCGGGCCCCGGTGGCGGCTCTGCTGGAGCGGCTGCTCGACCTCGAGGTGCCGCTGGTAGCGGTGGATGGGCCCACGGGCGTGGACCTGCTAAGCGGCACCGTCCACGGCGGCGCGAAGGCCGATCTCACCGTCACCTTCGGCGGCCTGCGCCGGGGCCACCTCCTCGCCCGGGACGAGGTGGGCGATGTGCTGGTGGTGGACATCGGACATCCGTCCGCCGAGCCCGGCTGGCCGGCGCTGGTGACGGACGAAGACGCCGCGGAATGGTTGCCACAGTTGCGCGCCGACAGTCACAAGGGCACCCGCGGCCGGGTCGTCGTCATCGGCGGCGACGCGGGGATGACCGGGGCCGTGCGGATGGCGGCGCGGGCCGCCTTCGCGGCGGGAGCCGGCCTGGTGCACGCCGTCGCACCCGCGGAGACGGTGGCCGCACTGGTCCAGGCCGAGCCCGACCTTCAAACGCTGGCGCATCGGTTCGACGAGGAGCCGTCCTCCGCGTTACGCGACCTGGTGGCGCGCGCCGACGCGGTCGTGATCGGTCCGGGCCTCGGCCGGGCGAGCGGCCGCCGGGCGTGGGTCGCGGCTATCGCGAGGGAAGCCAAGGCGGTTCTGCTCGACGCGGACGCGCTGGTGGCCTTTCAAGGAGCGGTGGAGGAGCTGCGACCAATCGCGGAAAGGGGACCCCTGGTTCTCACGCCTCACCCGGGCGAGTTCCGCGGCCTGTTTCCAGAGCTCGCCTCTCAGCGCGAGCTCGACCCCTGGGGCGCCGCCGAAGCCGCGGCCGAGCGGACTCGGGCGGTGGTGCTGCTCAAGGGCGTCCCGACGGTGGTGGCGGTGACGGGCCGCCCCGCGCTCACCGTCGCCGCCGGCAATCCCGGTCTCGCCACCGGGGGCAGCGGCGACGTGCTGAGCGGGATCATCGGTACCGCGCTCGCCCAGCAGCTCGAGCCGCGCATCGCGGCCGCGCTCGGCGCGCAGGCGCTGGGCCGGTCGGCCGACATCGCGGTCCGCAGGGTGTCGGCCAGGAGCCTCCGGCCGACGGACGTGGTCGCGGCGATGGGCGATCTCTGGCGCGAGTGGCAGCTGCTGCACCGCTCGCCGCCACCACCACGACCGCCCGTCCTCCTCGAGCTCACGCGTCCGCAGACCCTGTGAAGGTGTACATTGCCCTGATGCGCTTCGCGATCGCGGTGCTGCTCGTCCTCACGGCGCCGGTCGCCGCGGCGCAGTCTCCCAGCCGTGACTGGCGGCCGGAGGACCGCACCGTCATCGGCGATTTCAGCCGCATCACCTCCATCGCCACCTCGATGGAACGGGTGTACGTCACCTCGACCAGCTCGCTCATCATCCGTCATCCCCAGTTTCAGTCCTGGTCAGGCCCCTTCGAGCCGCCCCGCAGGGACGCGCTGGTGGGCGTCTTCGCCTCGCTGGTGGATCCGCTGGATCAATCGGTGTGGTTCGCCCGGGCCGACGGCTGGCTGCACTACCAGCCCGAGCTTCAGCTCTGGGACGAGGGACGGCTGCCGGACGCGGTGATGACCATCGCCTTCGACGAGGCCGATCCAGTCGGGGGCCTCTACGTCCGCACCCGCCGCGGGTGGTACGTGCTGCAGCGAGGCGCCGCGGTGCCTACGCCCGGCCAGGCGCCCACCCGGGCGATCCGCCCGACCACGGTCGAAGAGGTGATCCGCCAGGTGCCCACGCTGCAGACCAACGCCGCCCACCTCATGGACTCGCGCATGCGACCGGTGCGATTCACCGCCGCCGCGCGCGGGTTCGACAATCAGGGCTGGTATCTGGGCACGGCGGGGCTGGGGTTGCTCTATCTCCAGGATGCCGCCGCGATTCCCGAGCGCATGCCGTTCGGCCTGCCGGCTCGGTTCGTCGGCGCGGTGATCAGCTGGCCCGGAGGCCTCTGGACCGCGACCAACCGTACGGCGGAGACCGACGCGGCCTTCACGTTCGTCGAGTCCGAGCTCAGAGAGTTCCGCACGGTGCACGGCCTCCCGGCTACGGGCGCGCCGTTCGCCCGCGTGATCGAGCTGGCGGGCCGGGACAAGTCGCTGTGGGCCGCGACCGATTTCGGGCTTGCCCGGATCGATCTGGAGGAAGGGCGGATCGATCTGTTCGACGAGGGCAGGGGCCTTCCTCACAGCCAGGTGCTCGACGTCGCCGGACGGCAGGGTCGGATCGTGGTCGGCACCGCCCGGGGAATCGCTCGCCTCGACGACTCCCTGCGGGTGGTCCGCATCGCTCCGCAGTTCGTGGATGCCGCGTACGCGGTGTTCCCGGTGGGGGACTCCGTCTATGTGGGCACACCACGGGGTGTGTTCGTCGCGGTGCCGGGCGAGGACGACCTGGAGCGGCCTCCGGGATTGAATGCGGCCAGCCTGCAGGCCCCGGTCTATGGCTTCGCGACCCTGGGCGACACGCTGGTCGCCCTCACCCGCGATCAGCTCATCTGGCGCAATCCACGGACTCAGGCATGGTCGCTCGGCCCCAATCTCTCCGGTCTGCTCGGCCGCCTGCGGCGGTTCGCGGCGGACGGCCCCGGTTTCTGGGTCGCCGGCGACAGGGGCGTCGGCTTCGCCCGACTGGGCGGCGCGCCCTCGAGGCCGCTGCGTGAAGGCGATCTTCCAGCCCCTGCCAACGATCTCGCGGTAGACCGGGAGCATCTCTGGGTGGGTACCGCGGACGGGTTGGTCCGTTTTCGCCTCGACGCCATTCGGCCGTGAAGCCCGGGGTCGCGCAGGAGCATCTCGCGCTCGGCCCGGGAGCGGAGTTCGATCGCATCCGTGAGCTGGCCCGCACCCTGGGTGAGCGGGCGCGGGGCCTGGGGGACGACTGCGCGCTCCTGTCGGACCTCACCGGAACCTTGGCACTCTCCATCGACGTGAGCGTCGAGCGGGTCCACTTCCGGCTCGATTGGATCACGGCGGCGGAGGCGGGGTGGCGCGCCGCCGCGACCGCGCTGTCCGACCTGGCGGCCGAGGGCGCCGAAGCGGTGGGGCTGCTCTCCGCGATCACGGTGCCCGAGGGCGCAACGGAGACGGATCTGGTTGCACTTGCCGGCGGCGTCGGCGAGGCGGCGGCCAGCGTCGGCGCGATGGTGCTGGGCGGAGATCTCTCGCGCGGGCCGGTGTGGAGCGTCGCCGTGACGGTGATCGGCCGCGCGGAGCGACCGGTCACGCGGGCGGGCGCACGCGCCGGCGACGCGGTCTGGGTGACCGGCACACTGGGTGGAGCGCGGGCGGCGCTGGAGGCGTGGCGCCGTGGCGAGCAGCCCGAGTCCGCGGTGCGCGCTGCCTACGCCCACCCGGAGCCGCGGATTGCCGCCGGCCGCTGGCTCGCCGCGCACGGCGCGCGAGCGATGCTCGACGTCAGCGACGGACTCGCGGCAGACGCCGGCCATCTCGCCGCGGCGTCAGGCGTGCGCATCCGGCTCCGCCTCGAGACCGTTCCCGTCGCGGCGTCGACCGTCGCGGAGGCGCGCAGGCTGAATGTTCCGGTCCAGCAGTTCGCCGCCGAGGGCGGCGACGACTACGAGCTGCTGGTCGTCTTCCCGCCCGATTTCGGTGACGCCGACGCCCGCGCGTTCGAATCCGCCACCGGGATCGCACTCACCCGCGTCGGTGCGATCGAGCGCGGCGGCGGCGTGCGCGCCGAGCTGTTGGGCCGCGCGCTCGAGCTGCGCGGGTACGACCACTTCCGTTGATTCGGGGCCGCGGCTAGGTTGCCCCACCGTTCCCACTCCCGAGCGACCATGAGCACCATCATCGAAGTTCACGCCCGCGAGATCCTGGACAGTCGCGGGAATCCCACCCTCGAGGCCGACATCGTGCTCTCGAGCGGCGCGCAGGGGCGCGCCGCGGTGCCCAGCGGCGCTTCCACCGGCGAGCACGAGGCGGTCGAGCTGCGCGACGGCGACCCCAAGCGCTACGTCGGCAAGGGCGTCAGCGAGGCGGTGCGGAACGTGAACGAAGTGCTCGGCCCGCGGCTGGAGGGAATGGCCGCGACCGATCAGATCGCGGTGGACGCCGAGATGATGGATGCCGACGGCACCCCCAACAAGAGCAAGCTGGGCGCCAATGCCATCCTCGCGGTGTCGCTGGCGGTCGCGCGGGCAGCCGCGGCGGACTGCGGGTTGCCGCTGTACCGCTATCTCGGCGGCCCGATGGCGCGGGTGCTTCCGGTGCCGATGATGAACATCCTGAACGGCGGCGCCCACGCGTCCAACAACGTGGACGCCCAGGAGTTCATGGTGGTGCCGATCGGGGCGGAGACGTTTCCGGAGGGGCTCCGCATCGGGGTGGAAGTGTTTCATGCGCTGAAGAAGGTGCTGGGCAAGATGAACCTCTCGACGGCGGTGGGCGACGAGGGCGGCTTCGCGCCGATGCTCCCCTCCAACGAGGCCGCCCTCGACATCGTGATGCAGGCGATCGACGCCGCGGGCTATGAGCCGGGGAAGGACGTCGCCATCGCGCTCGACGTCGCCGCCTCGGAGCTGTACCAGGATGGAGAGTACGTCTTCAAGAAGGGCGACAAGAGCCGGCGATCGGCGGAAGGGATGGTGGACCTCTACGCCGGTTGGGTGGACCGGTACCCCATCGTGTCCATCGAAGACGGACTGGCGGAGAACGACTGGAGCGGCTGGGCGCGTCTCACCGAGCGGCTGCACGACCGGGTGCAGCTGGTGGGCGACGACATCTTCGTCACCAACGTGGACCGGCTGGGGCGGGGCATCGAGGAAGGTGTCGGGAACGCGGTGCTGGTCAAGGTGAACCAGATCGGCACGCTCACCGAGACTCTCCAGTGCATCGAGCTGGCCAAGGGGAGCGCCTACGGAGTGGTCATCTCCCACCGGTCGGGCGAGACTGAGGACACATTCATCGCGGATCTCTCGGTCGCGACCGGGGCGGGCCAGATCAAGACCGGCAGCGCCAGCCGGACCGACCGCACGGCGAAGTACAACCAGCTGCTCCGGATCGCCGAGGAGCTGGGCGAGCTGGCCCACTATCCGGGGCGGGATCTCTACCCGCTGTGACGCCCGCGCGGTGGGCGGCGGTGGCGGCGGTCGCCTTCGCGCTCTACTTCGCGATCCAGGGGGGCGAATACGGCACCACCCACCTGCTGCAGCTGCGGCGGGAGGTGCGCCAGGAAGAGGCCTTGGCGGCCCGGCTCAAAGTGGTGGTGGATTCGCTGCAGAAAGCGGCAAAGGCGATCCAGCAGGACCCCCGCACGCAGGAGCGAGTCGCGCGGGAGGCGTTCGGCATGATCCGGAAGGGGGAGTACCTGTTCCGGATCGTGCCCGGCGACACCGGCCGGCGGCTTGAGGAGGGCGCGGCCGGGCGTTAGGTTCCCGACCCTTCGGCAGGGTAGCTCAGGTGGTTAGAGCACGGCACTCATAATGCCGGGGTCGCGGGTTCGAGTCCCGCCCCTGCTACTCATCCCCCAGATCACTTGAAGCTGAGCGCGCGATGGCCATCACTCTTGCGCTCAGGGCGCCGAGGTCCCAATGTGGGCCTCTTCCCGATCGCGAGTTTGGTACTCCCTCTGATACTATCCCGCAACCAGTTAGACGCTTGCCTTCAAGTGGTTCCTCATATTGGCTCCATCGCCTGCCGCAACCAGGCGGCTCGCCGTGGCATCCGGTCCCGGCTCCCTCGCACACTCCCGGGAGTCGGGGCGATCAAGGCCCAAGGCAGGATCGTCTTTGCGGATACGCCCGATGGACGATAGGGAGCCAGCGACAGCCTCGGACAACGCTCCCACTCGCCCGCTTCCGTCGACCCCTGGCGTCCTGTCGCACCGCACGCTACATCCTAAGGCATCCCATCATCACGGGCCGAGAATGCCGAGGGTCGAATACCTGATCATGGCCGCCGGGGCGCTGGCCGCGGGTCTGGCGCTGGGACCGATCATCAACCGGCGCTCCCGGCAGACGATGATTCTTGGCGGGATCCTCGCTGCTCTGATCGGCGGCGCATTGCTGTGGCCCCCCAGCCGCGTGATTCTCAGCAGGACGCTCGCCTTCGATCTCTTCGGCCTCAGCAGTCTGGGACTGGAGTTCCTGACGTCTGTCCTCTTTGGTATCGCGGCCGTCCTGCTCGCACTGGCGTTCGGAGCCGCCGTCACAGGGACATAACCAGGAGGGGAGATGTCTGCCGACTCACGCCGCATGCCGGAGAACACCCGCGAATTCGTGGCCCTGTGGAACGACACCGTCGAGGATCATCTGGTCCAACAGCTCGCGCAGTCTCTGCCTGCACTGGCTCGCGATCTCTCGCTGGACGACGCGGCACACGCCGCGGCCATGGCCCGTCCCCTCGTCCGCGCGCTGAGACTTTCGGCCGTGTCCGGCGACCCCGCAGCCGCAGTCCGATACCTGGCTGATGCGGCCGAGACCGGCGGCGGGGGTGCCGAACCGAAGAGTCGAGCGTAGCCCCTCACCTGCCGCAGAATGTGCGGCTTCTTGCAGCTCGCCAGCCGGTTCACCTGCCCGACGCGGCGCGGACGACCGGGACCCCACAGGCGAAGCTGTTGCGGACAAAGTGATTGAGCGGCTCCGTGACGAAGGAATCATGCGGGGCATGTTTTCTGCCCGGTCCATGACCCTCCACCGGCTTTTTTCCCGCATCTGGTTCCTGGAAAGTTCGGCACCATGGACGGCCCCATGGGAAAGCTCGTCCGGCGGTTTCGGTCCTGCGAAATGGGATCGGCCCTGACCGAATACGGATTGCTTATCGCCGTCGTGGCCCTGGGCCTGTTCGCGGTCCTGGTCGGTTTACGTGATGCGGTAGGGAACCTCACGCAGCAGACCTCGGTGACGATCACGCAGAAGTCGGGTGGGGGGTACGGCCGTGGTGGTGGTGGTGGTGTACCACTCGGCGGTGGTGGCAAAGCCTCGCCTGACAACCAGCCTGAGCCGGAGAACGGAGACAGCGCTACCGCCAGCGTCGGCACCGGAATGACCGCAGCGGGCGCTCGCTGATCCCACCGGGTGGCCTTCCCGCCGCCCCCTTGTCTCCCCCGGTACCGACCGCAAGATTCCTATCCCCCCGCCTCCCGCCGACCGGATCGTGGTCTGTGAGGCTCCATGGACAAGCGTTGTCCGTACTGCGGCATTTCCGTCGGGGACCAGATGGTCTGCGTCCTGTGCGGAACCCGTCTCGTTCGCGTCAACCTCCGGCGCACCCTGCTCTGGGCCCTGGTGGTGGAGGAGTATCTCATCGTGATGACCCTCGCGATGCGTTTCACCTGAGCCGTCATCGTCTTTCCTCGACACCGGTCAGTAGGTCATGCCCGTGCGGGGGTACCACCGGGTCCCCTCCGCGCCCGATGCGATCGCGAGGCTCAGGGTATCCCGCTCCTCGAAGAACGCCAGCCAGAAGCCGCCGCCACCAGCCGCGTGAACTTTGCTCGACTCCTCCCCCTCGGCCCGGAGCCGGCCGATGTCCGCCAGTGCGAAAACACCGCTGCCGGTAGGCACCCAATGCTCCAGAACGCCAGCAGAAGGCGATCCAGCTCCTGGGCGTTCCATGCGAGGCCCAGGACGGACGAATACTCCGACCGAAGCTCACCAGTTCGGGGTGCACCTTCCTCGACCCAGAGCTGAGGTCTCGCGTTCAACACCCCGACCGCGTCCAGCAGCGCCGCGGTGATCACCGGTGCGGCCGGATCCGCGGCACTGGTCGCACCCTGTACCAGGCGATCGACGACCGTTCCGCGCTTGGGAGGAGCGAGAGCTTCGGAAGGACCTTGTCCACCGGACGGAAGGCGAACTCGCGGCCGTCCGCGCTGTTCAGCTTGAGCGATCGGGTCTCCAACCCGCCTCCGAGCCTCTCCGGCGCGAGGCCGGCGGCATACTGCTCGCCTGCCGTGACGGTGACCACACGGCGCTGATACCGAAGTAGCCGGCGTCTTCCGCGGCCGCCCGAAGCGCGGAGCCCGGCCGATGCACGAGCGCCGCCAGCGGGAGGAGGGCAAGGCCGCGGGCTGCCGCGCGCATGTCAGGGGTGGGTCTCGGTGGGTGGGGACTCCGACTCGGGCGTAGCGCCGTTCATCGGGGGAGTTTCCGCCAGGTGTGCCGCCAGCCGCTGCCGCAGGGCTCCGAGCAGGTGGCCCGGCTGGTACCGCTTCTTCAGTCGGATCTCGTA
>DATBJH010000125.1:0-70089 GCA_036556505.1 Gemmatimonadales bacterium | reverse complement strand
GTTGCTCTCCAGGAAGACCCCGTCCACTACGTTTCCCCGCGCCGCCTCGCCCACCAGCAGCCCGGTGCCGGCCCGGTGATCCTCGAAGGTGCCGCCCCGGAACATGTTGTTCTGAGCCTTATCGAGGTGCACGCCGGTGTGTCCGCACGCCTCCACGATGCAGTTCACGAAGGTGCAGTCCACCGTGCTGTAGTTCTCCCGGGGGCTGGCCAGGGAGGTAAGCGTGATCCCGGTGCCGGGAAGCCCGCCGACGACCCGCTCGTTCCCCGTCACACCCCAGCCCTCGCAGTAGTTTGCGACGAAGAACTCGGTCCGGAAGCCCTCCCCCTCAGGAGACCCGCCGATGACCCTGAGCCGGACGAAGCGGCCGTGGTGCAGGGACCTGAGCAGGAATCCCACCGCCGTCGCCGGGTTCCCCTCCAACGCGAGGTTCTCGACACGCATGTTCCAGACCTTCCGGCTCGGCCTGCGCAGCCAGCCGTCGGCCAGAAATCCCACTCCGTCGCCGGTGTGCCGCAGCGTCGCCCGACCCTGGCCAAGTATCTCGAGGTCGTCCCGGGCGAAGTTGGGCGACTCCGCGTAGCTGTAGGTCCCGGCCGGGAACACCAGCGTTCCGCCTACGGCCCCCGCTGCGTCCAGCGCACGCCGGATGGCTGGGCCGTCGTCGCTGCCATCTCCCCGCGCCCCGAAGTCGCGCACGTTGAAGACGGCGTTGTTCGCCAGGTACTGCGTCACGCTCCGAGTGACGCGTCCCCCTCCCGGAGGCGTCACCTGCTCTGCCCCCGCCCCGCGCCCGAAGAACGAGCCCGTGGCGAGCCCCAAGAAGCCTCGTCTGTCCATTGAGCACCCAGGTGTGTCAGTGGATGGAACCAGCCGGCTCTGCGGGCGCGCGTTTGCCGCCGCGGAGCAGGCGGGTCAGGACGGTCAGCTCCGCCCGGTCGAGCGCGCCCGTTGCGAGGAGACCGAACGGGAAGGAGAGCCACAGGAGGACTCGTCCGGCGACCTCGAGCGCGGAACCGGGAAATGGCAGGAGCTGGCCGGCTACAAAGAGAGCCAGGGCGAGCCCCGCCATCAAGCCCAGGCGGCGGTACTCGTAGGGGAAGGGGTGCAGCCGCTCCGCCCGCCACCAGGTCAGCAGCAGGAGCAAGGCGTAGGCGACCAGCGTGGACCAGGCCGCGGCGATCGCGCCGTAGCGAGGGATCAGCCAGAGGTTGAGGCCGACGTTCGCCGCCCCCGCGGCGACGGTCACCATGGGAATCACCCGCGTCTGCCGGCGCCAGAAGAGCAGGTTGGTCGGGATGAAATACAATCCGCCCAGGACGTAGCCGCCGACCACCCAGGGGGTGATATGGTAGGCCGCCTGGAACTCCGGGCCCGCCAGCAGCGGCAGCGCGTGCTCCACCAGCAGTCCCCAGCCGAGCCCCACGAAGCAGAGCACGAAGGCGTAATAGGTGACGAGTCGTGCGAGCCTCGGCTGGGCAGCCTCGCCTTCCTCCTTCAGCGCGCCGAACAGGAACGGCACCCACGCGGCATTGAACGCGTTGGTGAGCAGTCCCATTGCTGCACCCAGCTGGTAGCCCAGGGAGTAGACACCCACGTCGTGCAGCGGGACCAGCCGGCTGAGGATGGCGCGGTCCGACATCTCCAGCGCCCACCCGGCGATCGCATGAGGGACGAGCGGCAGGCTGAACGCGAGCGCCGGTAGCAGCACGCCCGATCGCCAGACCGGCCGCACCTGCCGGAGTGTGAGCGCCAGATAGCAGACGGCGGCCACGCCCGACCCGAGGAGTGCTCCCAGGAGATATCCCTCCGCCCCGCGGCCCAGCAGCACCAGCCACACGCTGAGCAGGGTAGTGACGAGCGCCGTGCCGACCGTGAGGACCACGTAGGCTCGCGGACGCTCCTGGGCCTGGAGCAGCACCAGCGGAGTGAGGCCGAAGACGCCGAGGAACGCCGTCCACACGGCCAGACGCAGATACGGCTGGAACGGCACCTCCGGCAGCAGCGCCGCCGACAGCCAGGGGCCCGCCCGGTCGAGCGCGAGCGCCATCGCTGCGGCCGCCAGCACCATGGCGATCCACAGGGTACCGACACGCTCTCGCCGCTCCTGCGGCGTCCCCTCCTCGTACCAGGTCCGCGAGACTGCGCCCCGCAGTCCGAGTGGGTAGATGAGGCCGAGCACCACCGTGCAGGTCACCGCGAGGGCGACGATGCCGTATTCGGATGGGTTGAGATAGCGGGTGTAGAGCGGCAGCAGGAGAAAGGCCAGGCCCCGCACCAGCACGCTGCCGAGCCCGTAGACGGCGGAGGCGCCGACCAGCTTTCGGAGCGCGCTGCGGACACCGGTGAGGGCCACCGGCTACAGCACCCCGCGCGCGCGCCGCAGCTCGTCGTGCCTGCCCACGTCCAGCCACTCGGCTTCGAGCAGGTGCGCCCCCACCGGCTTCCCCTCGGCGAGAAGGGCCTCGAACAGCGCCGTGATCGGATACTCCTTCCCCGACGGCACGACGGCCACCGCCTCGGGCGAAAGCACGTACATGCCGGCATTGATCAGCGAGCGCTCGGTGGGTTTCTCGCGAATGGACAGGAGACGGTCGCCTTCGACTTCCGCGACGCCGAACGGCACCTCGACCAGATACGGACGAACGCCGAGGGTGGCGGCGTAGCCGCCGCGCTCGTGGAAATCGAGCAGGTCGCCGACGTCGGCCTGGGTGATGAGATCGCCGTTCAGCACCAGCACGGGCAATGCCGGCGGAGGGAGCAGCGAGAGCGGTCCGCCGGTGCCGAGTGGCACCGTCTCGCGGAGGTAGGCGATCTCGCATCCGAGGCGCGACCCGTCGCCGAAGTGCTGTTCGATCAGGTGACCGAGATAGTTGATCGAGATGCTGAACCGGGTGAGGCCGCAGCTCACCAGATGGAGGATCAGTCGCTCGAGGATCGGGCGCCCGGCCACGGTCACCATCGGCTTGGGGACCTGCTCGGTGATCGGGTGCAGCCGGGTACCCTTCCCGCCCGCGAGGATCACCGTCCGGTTGGGGCGCTCCGCCCGGGACACCATCTGCCGCATGGTGTGGAGCGCCACCAGGCACCCGTCGGGTCCCAGCACCGGGATCCGCTCGATCTGCCGGGCCCGCATCAGGTCGAGCACCTCGGCGCGGCCGTCCTGCGGCGTGACCGCGGTGAAGTCCCGCCGCATGACCTGGGGGAGCACACGGTCCTCGAGCGAGGCGCCCCGCAGGATCGCACGGCGGACGTCGCCGTCGGTGAGCGTGCCGATTACCCGATCGCCGCCGTCCACCACGAAGCTGATCGCCTCCCCGCCGGCGTCGATGGCCCGCAGCGCCTCCAGAATCGTGGCGCCCGCCGGCACCGTGAGCCGGGTGATGTCGGGCTTCCGCACCTTCGCCGTCACCGCGCGGGCACTCCCACCACGGTCGCGCCGGCCGGCACATCCCGGACGACCACCGCTCCCATGCCGACCGTGGCACCTGGGCCGACGCTGATGTGATCCCGCACCGCCGCGCCGAGGCCGATGTGTGCCATGGGACCCACCCGTACGGCGCCGCCGAGGGTCACACCGGGTGCGACGTGCACGTGCTCGCCCAGCACTACGTCGTGCTCCACCACGGCGCCGCTGTTCACGATGCCGTGCGCGCCGATCACGGCGCCGCTCTGCACCACCGCACCGGCCATGATTACGGCTCCCTCTCCAATCGTCGCGGTCGGCGAGACCCAGGCGGCGGTGTGGATCACCGTGGCCCAGCCGCTCAACAGCGGCGACAGGCGGCGCACCGTCTCCTGGCGCCGCTCCCGCGCGTCCAGCGCGGAGAACCCGAGCACACCGACCGCGCCGGGATGCTCCACCAGGATGTCCTCGCCGCCCAGCCTCGGCACGCGAAGCCGGCGAGTGGTCTCTTCGCACGGCTCCGGGTCCACGAAGCCGATCACTTCCTGCGCGCCCGAGGTCGAGCGGACCGCCTCGATCAGCACCCGCGCGTGCTCCCCGCCGCCGATCAGCACGATGCGGGCCCTCATGCGGGGGGGCAAAACCGCTTGCGCGGCGGCCGGGGGATCTGCCAGCTGCGGAGCGCGTCCACGATCCGGGGCGCGACCGGAGGCGGAGGATAGCCGCCATCACTCGGCTGGCGCCGTCCGCTGGCGATCGCGCCTTGCAGGGCGGCAGCGATCGCCGGTTCGTCGGATGGCACGTCGGTCACGGGACCGAAGCGCAGCCTGCCCCGCTGGCGGTCGCCCACGTTCACCACCGGCGCGCCCAGCGCGGGTGCCTCGATGATACCGCTCGATGAGTTTCCGAGCACCGCGTCGGCCAGCCGCAGCATCGCCCAGTAGCGCCGGTCGCCCAGCGCCTCGACGACCGCCACCCCGCTCCGATTGGCGGCCCAGCCCCGCCAATAGTCCGCGATCTCCGCTCCGCCCTCGTCCGCGTTCGGCGCGGTCACGACGTAGGTCGCTGGCACCCGCGCCATCGCCCCTGCGACCGCCGCCACTTCCTCGCGCCCCGCGGCACCGAGCGTGGCCGGATGCACGGTGACCAGCACGACCGGCCGCTTCAGCGCGAGCCCCAACTCGGCGCCGAGCTCGTCCCGACCCGGCAGGTCGTCACGAAACGCGTGGTCCAGCGCGGGCGCGCCGACGACCACGACGCAGGACGGGTCCTCGCCCATGCCGATCACCCGATCGGCGTGGACGCGGTGGCTGACCAGATGGAGGTGGCTGAGCTTGGTGAGCGCGTGGCGGCAGGCGTTGTCGATCGCACCCTCCGATTCCTCTCCACCGTGCAGGTGTACGATCGGCACCCGCGCGATCGTCGCCGCGACGCCCGCCGCGAGCACTTCGGCGCGGTCGCCCACCAGCACCAGGGCGTCGGGACGGTCCTCCGCCAGCGCCGCGCCTATTTGTGCCAGCGCCGCGGAGGCATCGGCAGCCGGCTCCGGCGGCTCGGCCAGAAAGGACAGCTCCCGGGCCGCCGACACGCCGTCGCGGCGCAAAGCCGCCAGCGGCTCGCCGAAGCGCGGCTGCAGGTGCATTCCCCCGGCCCATACGGCAACCTCGAAACCGGGCGAGCGCCGGAGCAGCAGGATGGTGCTCCGCAGGATCCCGTAGTCCTGCCGTCCGGTCGTGAGCAGCGCCAGCCTGCGATCAGTCAAGGTGTCCCTCGGCGAGCATCTCGCCTCGCTGCAGAGCCACCCGGAGCTTCCGTCCAACCAGCCGGTCCCGGAGCGCCGGCGACAGTCCGGTTCCGGGACGGAGTGCGATCAGGTCGTTCTGGTCGAGCACATGGCCCTGCGGCAGAGCGCGGCTGACGTGCAGACTGCGTCGGGCCGCGGCGGTGTTCGCCAGCTCCGCCGCGGCGGGCCGCTTGACCCCGTCGCCCATCGCCGCCTCGATCTCGCGAATCGTGCGAACCATCGCGGACAGCTCACCCGGCTCCAGCGAAGCCCGGTGGTCGGGACCGGGCAGGGTCCGGTCCAGGGTAAAGTGCTTCTCCAGCACCGCCGCGCCGGCCGCCACGGCGGCGACGCTGACCTCGATTCCCTCGGTGTGATCGCTCCATCCGACCGGGACCCCGAACGCCGCCCGCATGGACGCCATCGCGCGCAGGTTGCAGTCCGCCGGCGCGGCGGGGTAGCTGGTGACGCAGTGCAACAGCGCGAGCGGCGGATCGCCGTTCTCGCGGACCACCTGCACCGCCGCGGCGACCTCCGCCAGCGTGCTCATACCGGTGGACATCAGGACCGGCTTGCCCCTCGACGCCACGTGGGCGACGAACGGATGGTTGGTCAGCTCGCCCGAGGGCACCTTGAACGCGGGCATGCCCAGGCGGTCGAGGAGATCGGCGCTTTCCTCGTCGAACGGCGTGGAGAGAAACAGGAGCCCGCGCTCCTGCGCGTGCGCCGCCAGCGGCGCGAGGGCTTCCCGCGGCAGCGCCAGCCCGCGCAGCATCTCCAGCTGGCTCCCCGCCGAGCCGGTGTTGGCGGTCTGATAGGCCGCCTTCCCTGCCTGAGGGGAAACCAGTCGCTCGGGGTCGAAGGTCTGGAACTTCACCGCGTCGGCAGCGGCCTCGGCCGCGACATCCACCAGCCGGTGCGCCTGTTCCACGTCGCCATTGTGGTTGACGCCTGCCTCGGCGACCACGAAGCAGGAGTATCCTTCGCCGATCGTCCGCCCGCCGAGTGCGAAGGATCGCGTGGGGACCGCGGCAAGCCGCGCCTCGGCCTCGGCGAGGTCGTCGGCGGTGTCCACGTCCACCGCCCGCGACGCCGGGAGGATGACTCCGCGCGTCAGACCGGGCACGATGAAGCGGCGCTCGCGCCGCAGCAGCTCGTGGGAGATCACGTACACCGCGCCCGACGGACGGTAAGCCGCCGCGGTGTCCTGCCGCCTCTTCGGGGGCTCCGCGCCCGAGCGCCAGTGGACCGTCCCGCCGGCCTCGAGCCGGAGGGCGAGGTCGGGCGAATGCGTCTCGTCCACCAGCGAGATCACCGATGGCGCCGCGGACCGGTCGTACTCCCGCCAGCAGGCCAGCACATCCGCCCCGGCTCGAAGGGGGGACGTGGGCTGTAGCAGGATGACGTCCTCCACCGCCCGTCCGCCACCCTTCAGGCGCTCCAGGGCGGCCAGCGTGTTGACGGCCGTCGGCACGTGGTCCCCTGCGAGCTCGGCCGGACGAAGAAACGGGACTTCCGCTCCCCAGCGACGCCCCTCCTCGGCGATGGCCTCGGAGTCGGTGTCCACCACGATCGCCAGGTCGCGCAGTCCGGCAAGCCGTCGCAGCTCTCGCGCAGCGAGCACGGCCCGGGCCACCAGCGTGAGACCTCCAACCGTCCGCAGATTCTTGTCGCGAAGGCCCGTCGATCCGCCGCGCGCGGGGATGAGGCAGATCGGCGCGCTCATCGTCCTGGACTCGACGCCGGCCGGCGCTGACCTCGGGCCGTGCCGACGCCGCTGGGGAGGTTGATGAGGCGCCGCTCGATGCTCTCCGCGGTGCAGAGGTCCATGCGAGGGGCGGAGGCGAACATGGGGAGGCGGTGCATCAGGGTCCAGGCCGGCCGGGTCGTGATCCCGGCGGCGTTGGTGGCCTCGAGCACCGCGTCGCGCCGCGACTCGTGTGACGGGTCGAGCAGGAGCACGTTGAGCCAGTAGTTGCTCCGGCACTCCGGCGGCTCGGTGAACACCCGCACGCCTCGCACGTCCCGAAACGTCTCCACGTATCGCATCGCCAGTGCCCGTTTCGCCTCCAGGAAGCCCGGCAGCTGCTCCAGCTGGGCGCAGCCGAGCGCGGCGTTGATGTTGGGCATGCGGTAGTTGTACCCGACCATGTCGTGGTTGAACGCCCAGCGGTGGGGCTGCTTCGCGGTGGTGGTGAGATGCTTCGCCAGCGCGCCCAACGCCTCGTCGTTGGTGAGGATGGCGCCGCCGCCGCCGGTGGTCACCGTCTTGTTGCCGTTGAAGCTGAGCGCCGCGAGGCGGCCGGTGTTCCCCGTGTGAGTGCCGCGATAGTAGGAGCCCAGCGATTCGGCGGCGTCCTCGATCAGCACCAGACCGAACCGGTCGCACACCTCGGCGAGCTGGTGCAGTCGTGCCGGGTGCCCGTAGGTGTGCATGACGATCAGCGCGCGCACCCGACGGCCCGTGTTCCGGTTGCGAGGCCCGTCCAGCACCGCCTCGAGGTACGGGGCGAGCTTATCCGGATCGACGCCCAGGGTGGGCTCCTCGCTGTCCACGAAATGCGGGATGGCGCCGGCGTACGCGATGGGATTGACGGTGCCGACGAACGTGAGGGTGGGCACCAGCACCTCGTCACCCGGCTCCACGCCCGCGAGACGGAGACAGGCGTGGAGGGCGACGGTCCCGTTGGCCACGGCCACCGCTCGCCTGGTCCCGGTGAAGCCGGCGAGCTCCTGCTCGAAGCGATCCACGAACTTCCCGACCGAGGAGACCCACCCCGTCTCGATGCACTCGCTCAGGTAGGCGATCTCGCGCCCCTCGAACACCGGCTCGTGCAGCGGCTGCGGCGCGTCGGGCACGGCCGCCGCGGCCCGCACGGCCTCGATCACCCGCCCGGCGAGCTGCTCACCCGTCATGGTCCCGCTCAGACCGCGTACGCATCCGGCCGGTAGCGGTCGAGGTGGTCGCGAATCCACCGCGCCGTCCGCTCGAGGCCTTCCTCGAGGGACACCTTGGCTTCCCAGCCAAGCCGCGTGCGGGCGCGGGCGGGATCGGACTGGAGCGCCATGACTTCGCTCTGGGGAGGACGCACGCGGGCGGCATCCTCCTCCACGGTCGCCTGGACTCCGCACACCGCGCAGGCCGCCTGGAACACTTCGCCGATGGATTCGGAGCGGCCGGTGCCCAGGTGGATCGTCTCGCCCTCGAGTCCCGGGCAAAGACCCGCGGCGAGAAACCCGGCCACCGTGTCGCTCATGAAGGTGAGATCGCGCCGCGGAAGCAGACTGCCCAGCCGGATCGAGGCCCTTCCGCTCAGGAGCTGGGCCAGGATCGTCGGGATCACCGCGCGAGCCGACTGGCGCGGACCGTAGGTGTTGAAGGGCCGGAGCACCACGACGGGAAGTTCGAAGCTGCTGGCATAGGCCTCGCACAGCTTGTCCGCGGCGATCTTGCTGGCGCTGTAGGGCGACTGGCCCTTGAGCGGGTGGGCCTCCGTAATGGGGAGCGAGTCCGGAGTTCCGTACACCTCGCTGGTGGAGGTGTGCACCAGCCGAGCGCAGCCGCGACGCCGCGCGGCCTCCAGCACGTTGAGCGTCCCGCGGACGTTGGTCTCCACGAACGACTCCGGTGCCACGTAGCTGTACGGGATGCTCACCAGTGCCGCGAGATGGAAGACGACGTCCACATCCTCGCAGGCGGTCTCGACCAGGCGTCCGTCGCGGATGTCGCCGAAGAAGATCTCGGGGAGCCGCGGCAGATCGGGATCCGGATCGTCGAGCCACCCGCGCGATCCGCCGGAGTTGTAGTAGCAGAAGGCCCGCACCTCGGCGCCGGCCCGCAGCAGATCCTCGGTGAGATGGCTGCCGATGAACCCGTCGGCTCCCGTCACCAGCACCCTGCGTCCGGACCAGCTCATCGCCATCAGTACTCCAGGGGCAGGGCCACGCGGCGTCCGTCCCGAGCGGAGAGGTAGGTCGCGATCAGGATCTCCAGCGAATGGAGCCCTTCGCGCCCGTCGGTGTCGGGAGTGGCATCGCCCCGCAGCGACTTGATGACGTTGTCGTAGTAGAGCGGGTGCCCGAAGCCGTACACCGAGGTGGTCTCGTAGCTCGCCTGCTCCACCTTCTCGTCGTCCGGATCCCGCTCGGCGAACTCCCAGTGCTCGATCCTGTTCACTGCCACCCCGCCGATGCGGACGGTGCCCTTCTCCCCGATGATGGTGATCGAGCCCTCGTAGTTCTTGGGGTAGGTCAGCATCGTCACGTTCATGGAGCCCAGCGCCCCGGTGCGCCAGCGGATGCTCACGACGCCGGTGTCCTCCACCTGAATGTTCCGTGCCAGCGTCGCGGTGTAGGCCTGCACACTCTCCACCGGCCCGATCAGCCAGTCCAGCAGGTCCACGTAGTGGCTGGCCTGGTTCATGAACGCGCCGCCGTCGAACTCCCAGGTGCCCCGCCACGGCGCGCTGTCGTAGTAGGACTGCGGCCGGGTCCAGAACACGTTGATGTTCACCATGTAGATCCGGCCGAAGCGGCGCTTCTCGATCGCGCGGCGGACCAGCTGGAGGGTGGCGTTCCGGCGGTTCTGCTTGACCACGAACAGGTGCACCCCGGCGACGTCGCAGGCGTGCACCATCCGCTTGCCGTCCTGCCAGGTGGTGGCCATGGGCTTTTCGGTCATGACGTGCCGGTCGGCCGCGGCCACCTGGACGGCCTGCTCAGCATGGATGCCGGAAGGCGTCGAGAGGATCACGATGTCGGCGTCGGTCCCGGCCAGCATGGCGTCCAGGGCCTTGAACCCCTTGGCGCCGGTCCGCTCGACCGCCCGGGCCAGCGCCTCGGGGTCCACGTCGCATACCCCGACCAGCTCCGCCCGCTCGGTGTGCTTCTCCAGGGCGTCGAAGTGATTGGCCGAGATGCGCCCGCAGCCGGCGAGGGCGAACCGGATCCTGCGGTCTCGAATGAACGGTTTGGTGATGAACATGGGACGCTAAAGGTACATCTGGCTATGAGTTGGGGGTATGGTGCCCGACTCGGCCGGCGCTGCAACCCTGTCTCTGGCGCGGTCCGGACGTTCTTACTATCTTGTGAATAGTTTCACAATCTTAGGAGAGCACCCATGGCGACTGCGACTCGACCGGTGTCCCCCGATGCGGCGTATCCCGCCGAGGCCGTGGGCCGGCTGTTCGCCCCGCCGGAGGCCGAGGTTCCGGCCCTCAAGCTGCGGCGCCTGCTCCATGAGGCTCGCGACAAGGGCACCTTCCTCCACACCGCCGGCGCCTACGACGCCTTTACCTCGGCCATCATGACCCGGCTCGGGTTCAAGGCCCTCTATGGGAGTGGTTGGCAGCTGGCGGCCACCAAGAGCATGTACCCGGACATCGGGATCTACCAGTCGCACCAGATGGTGGAGCTGGTCCTCGAGATGAAGAAGGGGATCGAGGGCGCCCGGAACACGGCCTGGTACGACAGCGAGGGCAAGGAGCTGCTCCCGGCCCCGCCGGCGTTCGTGGACATGGAGGCCGGGTTCGGCGGTCCCACCCAGACCTTCACCCTCGCGACCGAGCTGATCCGGGTCGGCGCGGCGGGCGTGCACCTCGAGAATCAGGATCCATCCAACCGAACCTGCGGCCACATCGTGAACGTCGGCAAGCAGAAGCGGAACAAGGTGCTGGTGCCCAGGAAGGACTGGCTCGCCAAGCTGAAGGCCATCAAGGGCGCCGCCGAAGCGACCGGAGTGGACGTCGTGATCATCGCCCGCACCGACTCGATCGACGGCGCTCTGCCGGACCAGGAGCCCGGCGGCGTGAAGATGGCGATCGACGACGCGCTGGAGGCCGCCGAGCTGGGTGTGGACGTGATCTGGCCCGAGTTCAACAACGTGGACCTAGAGCAGCCGCAGGAGTTCGGCGAGGGGGTTCGGAAGTACTACCCCAACCAGATGCTGGGCTTCAACCTGTCGCCTTCGCTCTACTTCGGTAAGGCCAAGAAGGCCGGCACGCTGATCACCAACCAGCAGCTCGCCGACCTCGGCTTCATCCTCCAGTTCTCCACCCTCTTCAACTTCCGGACGGCCGGCATGGCGCTGGAGAAGGGGCTGCGGAAATTCCTGGTGAGTGGTCTGGACGCGCTGGCGGATCTCCAGATCGAGGAGGATGCCCAGGAGCAGCCCCCGATCACCAAGATGCACCAGAAGTTCGCCGGGATGAATCGGTGGCTGGTGCTGGAGCAGGTGCTGAGCGGGAAGTGAGCGGTACGGCGGTACGGCGGTACGGCGGTACGGCGGTACGGCGGTACGGCGAGCCGAGGCTAGTACCTCATCTCGAGCGAAGCGAGGGACCCTCTACACGGTCATCCAGGCCGGGTGAGAAGGCCCCTCGTCGTTTTCGCTCCTCGAGACGAGGTGCCCCTTGCGTACCGCCGTACCGCCGTACCGCCGTACCGCCTACCCCGCCCTTCGCCCCACCTCACCGCTCATGACCGTGTCCGTCACCTCCACGCCCTCGCCCCGCAGTCGCTCCACCTGCCAACGGTCCAGACGAACCGTGACGTCGAGTGCCGCTCCGTTCTCCTGCCGGGAGAGCACCTCGCCATCGCGATAGAGCGCCGCGAGTCGGGCGCCGTCCGAGACGGGGAGTCGAACACGGACCGTCTGCCGGCCGGCCCGGTCCTTCTCCCGCAGCACGGCTTTGAGCGGGGCGAGGCCGCTGGTGCGCATCGTACTCACCGTCAGGGCCCCGGGATGGAGCTCACCCACCCGTTGGGCGAAGCCCTCCGGGTCCGCCACCAGATCCATCTTGTTGAAGACGGGGATCAGTGGCCGGTCGGTCAGCTCCAGGTCGGCGAGGACCCGCTCGACCACCCGCATCTGGCCCTCCCAGTCGTGGTGACTCGCGTCCACGATGTGGAGCAGGAGGTCGGCATTCCGGGCCTCCTCGAGTGTGGCCCGGAAGCTCGCCACCAGGTGGTGCGGCAGCTTGCGGATGAAGCCGACCGTGTCGGTGACCCGGGCGCGCTGCCCTTCGCCCAGGTCCACCTCTCGGGTGAGCGTGTCGAGCGTGGCGAAGAGCCGGTCCTCCACGAAGATCTCATGCTGGCCCGAGAGCGCGCGGAGGATGCTCGACTTGCCGGCGTTGGTGTAGCCCACCAGCGCCACGCCGAGCATGGGGTCGCGGCCGGAGCGGAGATTCTCGCGGTGCCGCTCGACGCCCTTGAGCTTGGCCTTCAATCCCTGGATCCGGCGGCGGATGATCCGGCGGTCGGTTTCCAGCTGGGTCTCACCCGGCCCCCGGAGGCCGATGCCGCCGCGGATACGGGACAGGTGGGTCCACATCCGGGTGAGCCGCGGCAGCAGGTACTCCAGCTGCGCCAGCTCCACCTGCAGCTTGGCCTCGTGGCTCCGGGCCCGGGTGGAAAAGATGTCGAGGATGACCTCGGGTCGGTCCATCACCCGGACCTCGAGCGCGCGCTCCAGGTTTACCCCTTGCACCGGGCTCAGCTCTTCATCGAAGATGACCAGCGAGGCCCCCGAGTCCGCGACGGCTCGGGCCACTTCCTCGACCTTGCCTTCGCCGATCAGGGTCGCGGGATTGGGAGCGGTGATCTGCTGGGAGATCCGGCCCACGACTTCGGCGCCGGCGGTGTCCACGAGGCGGGTGAGCTCTTCGAGGTGATCGGTCACGTGCCTGGCGTCTCCCGACCCCTTGCGCGGGGCGGCGACCAGAACGGCACGCTCGATCGGGTCGCGGACTTCGATGGGTGTTCTGCTGATGGTTCCGGATCCTCGCCGCTCAGCGGCCGGTGGCGGACGGCTGCGCGCCCACTCGGCTGAGCGGCACGCGGCCTTCCCTGGTGAACGGGACGCTCTGGGCGCCCCACGGTGTCTGGATCGTCAGCTGTCCCTTCATATCGTAGGGGATGTCGCCCGAGCTCAGTGCGGTCTTCAGGGCGGTGCCGACCCCGGCCCACTCGAAGCGGAGCGGCAACGACAGTGTGGTACGGCCGCCCTGCTGGAGGTTGAAATCGTCGGCATAGCGCACGTCCCCCACGTGCGACCCCTCGACGTCGAAGCCCAGTGCAATCTCGGTGCCGCGCAGATCGAACGGGTTGGGATTCTCCAGTCCCAGCTGGAGCTCGAGTTGGCCGCCCCGGACGTCGACCTCGCGCACCAGCACCCGCTCGAGCTTGACGTCCGGGTCCTGAAGCGCGCTGCTCACGGCCGCACAGGCGGACAGCGCGGCCGCAAGCATCAGGGGTCCCGCAGCGCCTCCAAGCCTCATCCGCGCCTCCAGGACGAAGGGAAAGATACTGCTTCGGGGCCGAACGAGTGCCGGCACCCCGGCGTCCCGAGCAGCTATCGGCTATCGGCTATCGGCCGCGCCGGCCAGGCGATTCGGAACGGCGCCGACAGCTCTGACAGCTGATCGCTGATCGCTGATAGCTAATCGCCCGTCTCCCCCTTCTTCCGCTCCCACCACGCCATCCGCTCCGCCACCCGCTTCTCGTACCCGAACCCACCCGGCGTATAGAACGCCCTTCCCCTCAGCTCGTCCGGCAGATACTCCTGCGGCAGGTACGCATCGGGGGAATCGTGCGCGTACCGGTAGCCCCGGCCGTAACCAAGCTCCTTCATGAGCCCGGTCGGCGCGTTGCGGATGTGCATCGGCACCGGTGCGGCCGGCGTGTCCTGCGCGGCCGCCATGGCCTCACCCAGCGCGACCTTCGCGCTGTTCGACTTGGGCGCGGTCGCGAGGTAGATCGTCATCTCGGCCAGGGGCAGGTAGCCCTCCGGCGGGCCCAGCATGTGAAAGGCGTCCCGCGCCGCCACCGCCATCACCAGGGCGTTGGGGTCCGCAAGGCCGATGTCCTCCGCGGCCATCGCGATCGCGCGCCGGAAGAGGGTCATGGGGTCCTCGCCCCCGTCGATCATCCGCGCCATCCAGTACAGCGCGCCCTGCGGGTCGCTGCCCCGGAGCGACTTGTGATAGGCGGAGAGCAGGTTGAAGTGCTCTTCGCCGGCCTTGTCGTACCGGGCGAAGCGCTTCTGCATCGCCTCGCGCGCCACCTCCGTGGTGATTACTCCACCCTGGCCCACGTGGGCGGCAGCGGCCTCCAGCACCGTGAGCGCCCGCCGGGCATCGCCGTCCGCCTCGACCGCGATCGACTCCATCGCTTCGGGCTCGACCACGAGCCCCAGCGGGCCGAGGCCCCGCTCCCCGTCCTCCAGCGCCCGCCGGAGCAGCTGGGCCACGTCCGGGGCGGCGAGCGGCTGCAGTACGAACACCCGGGTACGCGACAGGAGCGCGCCGTTGATCTCGAAGCTCGGATTCTCCGTCGTCGCGCCGATCAGGGTGATGGTGCCGTCCTCGGACGGCGGCAGCAGGCTGTCCTGCTGCGCCTTGTTGAGACGGTGGATCTCATCCACGAAGAGGATGGTCTGGGCTCCGCCCGAGTCGAGCCGGGCGCGCGCCTGGCCCACGATCTCCCGGATCCGGGGCACACCCTCGGACACCGCGCTGAAGGGGACGAACACCCGCGCGGTCGAGCTGGCGACCAGATGGGCGAGCGTGGTCTTTCCGCTGCCCGGCGGACCCCAGAAGATCATGGACCCCGGAACTCCGCGCTCGATCGCCTCGCGCAGCGGTTTGCCGGGCGCCAGCAGGTGCTCCTGCCCCACGAACTCGTCCAGCGTCCTCGGCCGCATGCGGGCGGCCAGCGGCTGGCCTTCCCGCGTCACGCTGAAGAGCGACTCGCCCTGCTCGGCACGCTTCCTCGCCATGATTCCTCCCCGGCGGCCTACCGCACCCACAGGTCGAGCAGCCGCTCCGTCAGGAAGAATCCCACCGCGCCCCCGAAGAACGCCAGAGCGCTGAGCCAGCCCCGCTTGGCCTGGAACTCGGGCACCAGGTTCGACGCCGCGACATAGATCGTGACCCCTGCGGAGATCGCCAGGCCGTGCCTCGCGAGCGGCTGGACCAGCTCGGTGAGGACGACGCCCAGGATCGTCGCCAGCCCCAGCACCGCGGCGGCGCCCAGCGCCCGACCCCGGCTCTCCCCGCCGGCGACCATCACGCTGGCGATCGTCACCCCTTCCGGCAGCTTGTGCAGCAGCACCGCCAGGAAGAGCAGCACCCCCAGCTCGCTCGATACCAGGAACCCACTCGCGATGGCGACGCCGTCGAAGAAGGTGTGCAGGGTGAGGCCGAGCAGCGCGGAGACGCCCGCCGTGCGGCTGACACGGTGGGTCTCCTCGCCGAAATGGAAGTGTGGCGTGAACACGTGCTGCGCCAGGTGGACGGCGAGGTACCCCCCGAGCACGTAGAGCGCCCCCTCCTGGCCTTCGCGCAGCACCACCGGCAGCACGCCGAGCACGGCCACCGCGAGCATGAACCCTGCCCCGAAGGCGAGGCAGGCGTCGATCACCCGGAGCTCGCGCCGGAGGCTCCGCACCACCGCCAGCGCACCTGCGATGTTGCCCAGCGCCGCGGCGAACGCGAACCAGAGCGTGCTCACCGCCGCTCCCGCGCCAGCTCGAGCAGCCGCTCACGGGTATTGGCCGCGGGATCCTCCAGCACGCGGTCGAGCAGTGCCGCCAGTGTCTCGCCGACCGCACGCCCGCGGATGCCGAGCGACTCGAGGTCGCGGCCGCCCACCGCGAGGTCTCCCCGGGTGAGCGGATCATGGCGCTGGCGGATCGCGTGCATGGTGCCGAGCCAGGGGGCGCCCGTGCCGCGCTGCAGGCGGTAGAGGGCCACCAGATCATCGGCAGCGCCGCCGACCGCTGCGAGCCAGCGGCGCACGGCGACCGCGTCGAGACCCTCGGGCTGCGCCGGCCCTTTGACCATGGACTCCGCCCGCGCGACCTCCGCGTTGGAGCCGCGCAGCCGCCGGAGCAGCCCCACCGGATCCTTCGCGAGCAGTGCGGTGAGGAGCACGGGATCGCGTGGGGCCGGCGACTGCTCGGGTGACGGGACGAACCCGCCCGCGGCGCCCAGCTCGGGGAGCCACGCGGCCGCGGCTCCGGACTCGTGCCAGAGCCGCACCAGCATGCCGGGATCCTTGGCTGTACGAAGCCCCTTGAACCACTCGTCACGCACCCGCTCCGCCGACAGCCGGCCGAGCCCTCCGGCGGCATCCTTCGCCGCCTTCCACGTCGCCTGATCGATGGCGAACCCGAAGCGGGCCGCGAACCGGATCGCACGCAGGATGCGGAGGTAGTCCTCCCGGAAACGCGCGGCCGGATCGCCCACGGCGCGGACCACGCCGGCCTCGAGATCGCGCCCGCCCCCGTGGGGGTCGCGCCATTCCTGGCGTAGCGGGTGGTAGGCGATGGCATTGATGGTGAAGTCGCGGCGAGCCAGGTCCTCGTCGAGGGACGCGCCGTACTCGACCACCGCGTGTCGGCCATCCGTGCGCACGTCCCGCCGGAAGGTGGTGACCTCGTGCATGACGTGCTTCCGGTCGATCACCCCGACGGTGCCGTGCTCCACCCCGATCGGCGCGGTGCGCCGGAAGAGCCGTATCACCTCCTGCGGCCGGGCCGAGGTGGCCAGGTCGAAGTCGGAGTGAGGATTGCCCAGCAGCGTGTCCCGGAGCGCTCCACCGACGCACCATGCCTCGTGGCCGGCGCGCTCCAGCTCACGGGCGATCTCCAGGATCTCCTCGGGGATCGAAACGGATGAGGGGAAGCTCATGGCGAGCCGTACGGCACGCCGGCCGAGAGCGCGATCGCCAGCTCCATCCGCGCCTGCGACGGTGTTCGGGGCCCGGCGGGGATCGCCCCCATCGCGGTGGTGCGCGCGCCGCCGCCCTCGAAGGCGTAGACCGGCGTCACCTGCCCCCACCAGCAGCGGCTGGCCAGGACTACCGGCTTGCCGTCATCGATCCACCGCTGCAGGGCGGGCACCGCGCCGGGCGGCATGTTGCCGCTGCCGTAGGCTTCGACCACGACGCCGTCGTGATCGGCGCGGGCGAGGTCGAGCAGCGTCCCCTGGTCGCCCACCACGGTGGGCACGTGGGCGACCCGGGCACGCAGCGAGGCCGGCTGCAGTGGTCCACCGGCCCGGCCGGGCTCGGAAGCGTACCTCACCGCGCCGTCCGCCACCTGCCCGACCGGCCCGCCGTGGGGCGCGGAGAACGCGTCGGGATCCGTCGCGTGCGTCTTCGTCGCCGTACGACCGGCGAACACCTTGCCCGCGAAGACCACCATCGTTCCGCGGCCCGCGCTCGACGCGCTGGCCGCGACCGTCACCGCGTCGCGGAGATTGCGCGGGCCGTCCCACCCCTGATCGCTCGAGGTGCGCATGGCGCCGGTGATCGCCACCGGGATCCGGCGGTCGAGCGTCCGGTCGAGGAGATACGCCGTCTCCTCCAGGATATCGGTGCCGTGGGTGATCACGATCCCGCTCACCTCGCCCGAGTCCTCCAGCTCCCGCACCCGCTCGCGCAGCGCCCACAGCCGGGCCTGGTCGAAGTGGCAGGCAGGCATCCGCGCCCAGTCCTCGATCCGCAGCGGCGCGACCCGCTCGACGCCCGGGGCCAGCCGCACCAGAGCTTCGCCCGAATGGGCCGGCACGTTCCCTCCGGCCGTGGCGTCGCGCTGCATCGAGATGGTGCCGCCGGTGAAGAGGATGTGGATCATCGGCCTCACCCGCACAGGACGCTGCCGCCGTTCACGTTGAGGATCTCCCCCGTGATGTGGCTGGCGAGATCGCTGCACAGGAACACGATCGGCCCCGCGATCTGCTCGGCGGTGGGGATGCGGCGCAGCGGGATGGTGGCGGCGATCCGCGCCTTGGCCTCGCCGCCGAAGGCGGGTGCGGACATCTCGGTGTCCACCCATCCGGGGGCCACGCAGTTGACCAGGATGTCGGGCGCGCACTCGACCGCCAGCGACTTGGTGAGCGCGATCAGCGCGCCCTTGGTCGCGGCGTAGTCGGCATGGCCCGCTTCGCCCCGCTGCCCGGCGGTGCTGGAGACGAGCACGACCCGGCCGCCCGGTCCCATCAATCCCAGCGCGGCTCGGGTGGAGTGGTAGACGGCGTCGAGGTTGGCCGCCACCGTCTCGCGCCAGCGCTCGGCGGGAAGCTTCGCGAGCGGCACATCCTCGGGCGGCCAGACACCGGCGTTGGCGACGAAGATGTCGAGGCGGTTGAACGTCTCGGCCACTCGGGCGACCAGGCGGGCCGAGACACCGGGGTCGGCGAGGTCGCCGCCGACCGCGATCGCGCGCCGCCCCAGCGACTTCACCTCGGAGGCGGCCGCGTCCGCCTCGGCGGACCGGCTCCGGTAGCCGATCGCCACGTCGGCGCCGGCGCGCGCCAGCATCGCGACGACCGCGCGACCGATGCCGCGGCCGCCGCCGGTGACCAGCGCCGTCTTCCCGTGCAGGGCGATCATGCGCCGCGGGTCAGCTCGGCTTCCACCTGCTCCACGATCAGATGCTCCAGCGCGAGGTGGATCACCTGGATCCGGCCCGCATCCTGGGAGGGTACCACGATGGCCTCGTCCACCAGGGCCGCGAGCGCGCCGCCTCCTCGGCCCAGGAAGGCGACCGTAGCCACCGACCGCTCGCGCGCCGCGCGCGCGGCGGCGAGCAGGTTCGGGCTCTCGCCGCTGGTGCTGTGGAGGACCAGCAGATCGCCCGGCCGGCAGAGCGCTTCCACCTGGCGCGCGAACACCCGCTCGAAGCCGAGATCGTTCGCCGCGGCGGTGAGAAGCGAGGAGTCGGTCGTCAGCGCCACCGCGGAGAGCGGACGGCGCGTGGCCGCGTAACGCACCACGTACTCGGTGGCGAGGTGCTGCGCGTCGGCCGCGCTTCCGCCGTTACCGCAGAAGAACAGGGTCCTGCCCGACAGCAGGGTGTCGGCGTAGCGGCGCGCCGCCGACGCCACCTGCTCGGCGAGCGCCGCACAGTCGAGCGCCGAGCGCGCCAGCGCTTCGAGACCCGCGCGAACCGCCGCCGCGGTCACTCGCCGCCCTCCAGAAGCTGGCGGATCTTCTGGACCCAGCTTCGGCGCAGCTCCACCGGCGGCACCGGCACCAGCGGGGCGTCGTCCAGAATCGCCCGCGGATTCACCCTGGTGAGCAGGTCCGCCTGCTCGGCGCCGTCCTGGGCCTCCAGGAACTGGCGCCCGGTTCCGATGCTGCGGTCGTCGCCGTGGTTGTCCGCCGCGAGAATGTCGGCCAGGCCCGCGCCCACCAGAGCCCGCGCCCGCTGCCCGCGAGACTGGGGCGTGAGGAGCGTCGTCGCGTCCACCTGCATGCTCGCGCCGATCTCCCGCCAGCGGGCGACGGCCTCGGGGCTGCAGCAGGTGTAGCGCTCGGGGTGGGCCAGCAGCGGCAGCAGTCCCGCCTCGACCACCCGATGCAGGGCGGTGCAGACGGTGTCGAACGCCACCATCCGGGGAAACTCCACCAGGAGATAGCGCGTGCCGCCGATGGTATAGCGTCGCGCGTGGGGTGAGTCCGGCGGGAGCGGGCGGTCGAGCATCACTTCGGCGCCCCGATGCAGCCGGGGCAGCGGGAGCGCAGCGGCCTCGAGCGTGGCGTACGCGGTCTCGTGAGCCGTGGGCGGCGCCTTGCCGAGGTCTCCCGCGCGGACGTGGGGCGTCAGGCAGATGTCGGTGACGCCGCGCGCCACCTGCTCTTTCATGACCTTGACCGACTGGGCCACGGAGCGCGACCCGTCGTCCACCGCGGGCAGCAGATGGGAATGGAGATCGATCACGCGGCGGGGGACCCGTCGCGGAGCAGGGCAGCGGCGAAGGCGTCGAGCCGCTCGGGCGTCCGGCGGGCCTGGGCCAGGAGGGCGAGGGTCACCAGAGCATCCGCGGCGAGGAGATCGAGCGCCACCGAGCGATCGCCCTGGCGGGCGAGCACCCGGTCGAGCGCGCGCCGGCCGGAGGCCGCCAGGCCGTCGGGCGATGTGGCGCCGGAGCCGGCATGCGACCGCACGCGCTCGCGCAGGGCCTCCGGCGCTCCTGCCGTCTCCCGCTCCAGCCAGCGGGACGTCAGGCGCCGTTTCCTTCGACGCGGGCGCCACCGAGCCACGCGGAGACGAGGTCGCGAGTCGCGGCCCGCGCCTGGGGAAGCTTGGTGGCGTCGCCCGCGCCGGCGGAGGCGAAGTGGGGGCGTCCGCCGCCCCGGCCGCCGCTGAGCGCGGCGATGCGGTTCACCAGGTCGCCGGCGTTGCGGCCGGCGCGCACCAGGTCGTCGGTGAGGGCGACGTGGATGCCGCCCCGGCCGCCGGTGCTGAAGAGCACCAGGACGCCGTTGCGCTTGCCCTCGCGAAACTGGTCCGAGATCCGGCCGACCTCCGCGCGGTCGTCGCTGGCGGTCTCGGCGATGGTCAAGTCCACCCCGTCCACCGTGGTCCGGTCTCCGGTCATCGCGGACCCGCTCCCGCTGCGAAGCGCCTCCTGCAGCCGGGCCTCCAGCCGCTGCCGCTCCTCCAGCAGCTGCTCCAGCCGGCGCAGCACGTGCTCGGGCTGTGACTTGAGCGTTTCCGCCACGCGGGTGAGCCGCTGTTCCTGCTCCCGGAGCGCCCGAAGGGCCCCGCTGCCGGTGACCGCTTCGATCCGGCGCACACCGGCGGCGACGCCGGTCTGCCCCGTGAAGCGGAACGGCCCGACCTGCCCGGTGGTGCGCACGTGGGTGCCCCCGCACAGCTCGACGGACGATCCCATCCGCACCACCCGGACCACGTCGCCGTACTTCTCGGAGAAGAACGCCATGGCCCCGAGCGCCAGCGCCTCGGCGTAGGGCATCTCGCGAGTGGTGACCACGTCGTTGGCGAGGACCAGGTCGTTGACCTCGTCCTCGATGGCACGGAGCGCGGCCGGCTCGATGGGGCCATGGTGGGAGAAGTCGAAGCGCAGTCGCTCGGGCTGAACCAGCGAGCCCTGCTGCCGCACGTGGCTGCCGAGATGCTTGCGCAGCACGTAGTGCACCAGGTGCGTCGCGCTGTGATTGCGCTCGATATCCCGGCGGCGGGGCCTGTCCACCGCGGCGCGGAGCCCGGTGGGCTCGAACGTCTCCGCGAACTCGCCGCCGACCACGGTTCCCTTCGGGTCCTTGCGCACCGAGTCGACGCTGAGCGACCAGCCTTCACCACTCACGCCGCCGATGTCGCTCACCTGGCCACCCGACTCGGCGTAGAAGGGATTCTCCTTCAGCACCAGCTCGACCCGGGGGCCCTCCTGCCGGAAGGCGAGGACCTCGGTGTCCGCCTCGGTGGTGTCGTAGCCGACGAACCGCTGCTTGCCGCGCTTCACCGAGCGCCACTTGTCGCGCTTGCCGGTGCGGACCGCCGGAGCTCCGGCCTTCCCTTCCCCGCGGGACCCTGCCCGCGCCGCGCGCGAGCGCTCGCGCTGCTGCTCCAGCGCGCGCTCGAAGCCCGCCAGCTCCACGCCGACACCGCGTTCCCCGGCGATGATCTGGGTAAGGTCGATGGGGAACCCGTAGGTGTCGTAGAGCTTGAACGCGTCCTCGCCGGAGATCGTCGTCGCGCCGGACCCGAAGATCTCCTCCAGCCGAGCGAGCCCGCCCTCGATGGTCTCGAGGAACCGGCGCTCTTCCGTCTCGGTCACCTCGTGAATGAAGCCGGCCTTGGCGGTCAGCTCGGGATAGACCTCGCCCAGCTGGCGGACCACGACGTCGGAAAGCGCCGCGAGGGTGGGCTCCCGGCGCCCGAGCAGCCAGGCGTGCCGCACCGCGCGGCGCAGGATCCGTCGCAGCACGTAGCCGCGGCCTTCGTTACTCGGATAGACCCCGTCGGCCAGCAGGAAGCTGACCGCCCGCGCGTGATCGGCCAGCACCCGATACGACGCCCGGCTCTCCGCGTTCCGGTCGTAGGGCACGCCCACCAGCTCACCGACCCGATCGATCAGCGGCTGGAAGAGATCGGTGTGAAAGTTGTCGTCCTCACCCTGCATCACCGCCGCGATCCGCTCCAGCCCGGCCCCCGTGTCCACCGAGGGCTTGGGCAGCGGGGTGAGCGTGCCGTCCACCGAGCGATCGAACTGCATGAAGACGAGGTTCCAGATCTCCAGGAACCGTCCCTCTTCGGCGAGCCGCTCGAACTCCGCCTGGGGGATGACGTCGGCCGTCGCCCCGTCCGCCCACTCGAGATCCACGTAGATCTCGGTACAAGGCCCGCACGGCCCCGTGTCGCCCATCTGCCAGAAGTTGTCCTTGTCGCCCAGTCCGTAAATCCGGTGATCGGGCAGGCCGGACGTCTCCCCCCAGTACCGGCGGGCCTCGTGGTCCGTGTGGTGGACGGTGACCCGGAGCCGCTCCGCGGGGATGCCGAGCCACTGCGGGCTGGTGACGAACTCCCAGGCGTAGGCGATCGCCTCGCGCTTGAAGTAGTCGCCGAAGGAGAAATTGCCCAACATCTCGAAGAAGGTGTGGTGCCGCTTGGTGTGACCTACCTGTTCGAGGTCGTTGTGCTTGCCCCCGGCGCGGACACACTTCTGGCAGGTCGTGGCCCGGAGGTAGTCCCGGTGCTCCTGACCGAGGAAGGTGCGCTTGAACTGCACCATCCCCGCGTTGGTGAACAGGAGGGTGGGATCGTCCGCAGGTACCAACGACGAAGAAGGCACCTCGCGGTGCCCCTTGGCGACGAAGAAGTCGAGGAAGAGACGGCGGATGCGTGCCGACTGCATGGGGAGAGAATATAAGGGAGCTATCAGCGATCAGCTATCAGCCATCCGCTATCCGCTATCCTATCCGCTATCGGTGATCAGCTTGCCCACCATCTCCGTCACCTCCCGCCCGGAGAATCCGCGCCGGGCGAGGTAGGCGAGCACTCGGCGCCGACGCACGTGTCGGGGTAGATCCCCCAGTTGCGCGGCGCGCTTCGCGGCCAGGGTGCGAGGGACATCGCCGGCCGGGTCGGCGCCGCCGGCGTGGGCCGCGAGGGCGCGGTCGATCACACCCCGCTCGACGCCCATCGCTGCCAGGTCTCGGGCGAGCCGCAGCGGGCCCCGGCCTCTCGCGGCGCGGGTCTCGACGTAGCTCGCGGCGAATGCCGCGTCGTCGAGGAACCCGTGCTCCGCGAGACGGCCGAGGGCCCGCTCGATCGCTTCGGGCGCGTGACCCTTGCGGCGCAGCCGGCGGCCGAGATCCGACCGCGCGAACGAGCGTCGCTCGACGGCTCGGAGTGCGATGCGGTAGGTGGCCTCCATCTCGGCCAGGCCGGCCAGGCGGCCGAGCCTGACCTCGTCCAGCTCGCCGCCCACCCGAAGCCGCTCCTCCCGCACCACCTCGGGTGGAAGCGAGCCGAACCGTGCCCCATCCACCTCGACCCGGATGCAGCCTGCGCCCTGGGGCTCGGGCAGCAGGGCGGTGATTCGCCGAGGACGGGCCTGCCCTTCGGGTGCGGTCACTCCTCGGTGGCTTCCGCAGCGACCGGGCGAACGCCGAGCAGCTCTTTCACCTTGCCCTCGATCTCGGTCAGGAGGGGCGGGTTGTCCCGCAGGAACAACTTGGCGTTCTCGCGGCCCTGGCCGATGCGCTGGTCGTTGTAGGAGTACCAGGCGCCCGACTTCTGGATGATGTTGGCCTCGGAGGCGAGATCCACCAGCAGCGAGGTGTGGCTGATGCCTTCGTCGAACATGATGTCGAACTCCGCCTGCCGGAACGGCGGAGCGACCTTGTTCTTGACCACCTTCACCCGGACGTGGTTGCCGACCACCGCCTCGCGCTCCTTGACCGGGCCGATGCGCCGGATATCGAGCCGGAGCGAGGCGTAGAACTTGAGCGCCTTGCCGCCCGTGGTGGTCTCCGGGTTGCCGAACATGACGCCGATCTTCTCGCGAAGCTGGTTGATGAAGACCACGGCGGTGTTGGAGCGGTTGATGGCGCCGGCGAGCTTGCGGAGCGCCTGGCTCATGAGCCGGGCCTGTACGCCTACGATCGAGTCGCCCATCTCGCCTTCGATCTCGGCCTTGGGCACCAGCGCCGCGACCGAGTCGATGACTACGAGGTCCACCGCGCCGGAGCGCACCAGGATGTCCACGATCTCGAGCGCCTGCTCGCCGGTGTCCGGCTGGGAGACGAGGAGATCCTCGACGTTGACGCCGAGCTTTTTGGCGTACTCGATGTCGAGCGCGTGCTCGGCGTCCACGTAGGCCGCGACGCCGCCCATCCGCTGGACGTTGGCCGCGAGGTGGAGGGTGAGGGTGGTTTTGCCCGAGGACTCGGGGCCGTAGATCTCGGTGATTCGGCCCCGGGGCACACCGCCGATGCCGGTGGCCGCGTCGAGATTGATGGCGCCGGTGGGGATGGCGGCCACCTTGACCCGGGCGGAGTCGGCGCCCATGCGCATGATGGACCCCTTGCCGAGCTGCTTCTCGATCTGGGAGATGGCCAGACCGAGCGCCTTGCGGCGGTCGGCTTCCAGCCGGGTTTCGTCAGCGGGCATGGTGTTCCCCTGGTATGAAGTGACTGATTTTGCTACACAATACTAAGCGACACCAAGCTAATACCGAATACTTGCCGAAGCAAGGGTGCAGCTGTGGCTTATTTTGAGCCACAAAAATGTCAGCATGCGCTCCACCCCGACCGCCACGCATCCTCCACATGCTCCACCTCGTACCGGCCCCCGCCATGGTCCTGGATGGCCAGGATGTCGAACCGGTAGGTGTCTCCCGTCCGACCGTGCCGCAGCCGCCAGTGCATAGCCACCTTGCCCAGGACCTGGCGCTTGAGGGCGCTGACGGATTCCAGCGCCGAGCCGCAGGTGTTCGACCGACGCGTTTTCACCTCGACGAAGGCCACCAGCCGCCCCTTCCGAGCCACCACGTCGAGATCGTGTCGGCCCAGCCTGAACCGGTGCGACTCGATGTTCCAGCCGCAGGCCGTGAGGTACGCGATGGCGGCGCGCTCCCCTGCCACACCCCGGCGCTGACGGCGGTCCGCCCAGTGGCTCACGGGGACGAAGCTGCGGTGGGATCGCATGGCCGAGGATAGGAGCGGGACGTCGGGACTCGGGCACCGAATCCGCGCGGCCGCGGACGAAAACTTCGACGCCTCCGACTCCGCGGCTTCACCGGCCATCCCGCCGGAGCTAAACTCCTCCGACCCCGACCCTGAGGCCGCGATCCGTCTCTCCGAGCTGGCCGCCGCGCTGGGCCACCGCTACCACGGCGCCGACGTCGACGTCACCGGTATCGCCGTGGACTCCCGGCAGGTGCGGCCCGGCGATCTCTTCGTCGCCCAGCGCGGCGAGCAAACCGACGGCCTCCGCTTCGTCCCCGAGGCCCGGGGCCGCGGCGCCGTGGCGGCCTGCTCGGCCGCGCCGCTGCCGGACTTCCCCACGATCATTGCGACCGACCCGCGCGGCGCCGTGCCGCACCTGGCCGCGACGCTCTACGGACATCCCGCCAGCCGACTCCGCCTCGTCGGCATCACCGGCACCTTGGGAAAGACCTCTACTGCGCTGCTGGTGCAGTCCGCGCTGGCGGCGAGCGGTGTCCGAGTGGGTGTGATCGGATCCCTGGGCGTGCGGCACCGGGGGCAGGTGGCGGACACCGGCATGACCACGCCGGACGCGCCTTCCATCCACCGGGCGTTGCGTGAGATGGTGGATGCCGGCGTTTCGACAGCGGTCATGGAGGTGACCTCCCACGGCATTGCCCTGAAGCGCGTCGCCGGACTCACCTTCGCGCTCGGTGCCTTGACCAACCTCGTCCCCGACGAGCATCTCGACTTTCACGGCACACCCGAGCACTACCTCCGCACCAAGGCGCGGTTCTTCGACATGCTCGGGCCCGGCGCGCCGATGGTGGTGAGCCGGGATGATGCCCACGTGAGGAACCTGGTGGCGGCTGCGGGCCTCGCGCGGGTCCGTCCCGTGATCGAGGTCTCGGCCGAGGGAGATCCCGAGGCCGAGGTGGCGGTGAGTGGGCTCCGCTGCGACGCCGCGGGGTCGGTCTTCGCGCTCGAGATCCGCCGGCCGCTGCCCCGGGCCGATGGGACCGAGCTGGCTCCCACTGCGATTCCGCTGGTGTTGCCGGTGCTGGGCGTGCACCAGGTGGCGAATGCCGCGCTGGCGGCCGTGGTCGCGCTGCTCGCCGGTGGCGTCCCCGCGGGGGTCACCGAATCGGTGGCGGAGCTCGCGCCGATCCGGCGGCGGATGGAGGTGGTGCGCCAGGCCTCGCCGACGATCCTGGACGATACCGTCGGCAACCCCCGCTCGGTGGACTCGGTGTTCGCGACCATCCGCAGCATTCCGCACCGGTCGCTGCGGATCGCCTTCGGCATCCGCGGCGCGCGTGGACCGGCCATCAACCGGCGTCTCGCCGCCGCGCTGGCGAGGGCGGTGCGGTCGGCGCAAAGCCCGGTGCAGCTCGTGGTCACGGCGAGCGATGACTCGGCCGGCGCTCGCGACCGGGTGCGGGACGAGGAACGGGAGGCGGCGGTGTCGGTGCTGAGGGAGGAGGGCGTAGGCTTCAGCTACGAGCCCGATCTCGAGGCCGCGGTGCGGCGGGCGCTCGAGGGGAGCGGCGAAGGGGACCTGGTGCTGCTGCTGGGAGCGCAGGGCATGGACGGCGCCGCGGACATTGCCAGAGCGTTGTTGGCCTCGATGTCACCCTGAGCCCAGCGAAGGTTGGCTAATGACCTGGTGTGGCCTCGCTGCGCTCAGGGTGACGAGGACCGCAGCCCCCGCTTCCCCGCCACCCACGCGTCGTACACGCTGAACGACTTCATCTGGTCCGGCAGATCCGAGTTCCGCACCATCGAGTCCACCTGCGCCGCCGTCTGCCGCGGCAGCGAGAGGTCCAGGGTCGCGAACCCCCACGTGGTGGCCGCGGCGATCGCGGCGTTGAGCCGCAACTGGCGCAGGTCGACGCGACCGAACTCGTCGCTCCGCGCGTGGTAGTTGGGGCCGTAGTTCGCCGACTCCTGGTTCGCCACCAGGTTGGGCACGCCCTGCATCATGAAGTCGTAGTTGTCGGTCCCGACGATCGGGATGTTGATCGGAGTGAACGGGCCCAGCCCCGCCACCGGCGCGAGCGCGCGCTCCAGCACGGGCACCAGGTCCGCCCGGCCCCCGGTGAAGTACCCGGAGATCCGCCCGGTCCCGACGTCGTAGGACGAGGCCATGACGTGGCGGTCCAGCTCGGCGGCGTGGGTCAGCGTGTAGCCGTACGAGCCGTTGAGATTCTGCTCTTCGCCGTTCCACAGGGCGAAGCGGATCGTCCGGGCCGGCCGGAGGCCCAGCCGCACGATCTGCCGGGCGATGTCGATCACCATCGCGGAATTGGCCCCGTTATCCAGCGCGCCGGTGCCGAGGTCCCAGGAGTCGAGGTGCGCGCCGATGACGACGATCTCGTCCGGTCGGGTGCTGCCCCGGATCTCGCCGATGACGTTGTGCGCGGTGTACGCGGGCCCGGAGCGGATGTCGAGGACGGCGGTGAGGGACAGCGGGGTGCCCCCGCGGAGCAACCGCAACGCGCGAGCCGCCGCGTCCCGCTCCATCATCATCATCGGATGCCGGTTGGCCCAGCCGAGCGAGGCGTTGTGGCGCGCGAGCGTGTTCCCCGGGCGGGAGGACATGTAGACCAGCCCCGCCGCGCCCGCGGCGATGGCGCGCCGCTCGATGTGCCCGGCCTCCTTGTATTCGCGGAACAGTCCGTCCAGATCGACCAGCTCCTCGGTCTCGACCAGCACGAAGGCGCCCTGGGCGCGGGCGCCCAGGGCGGCGAAGTCCGCCTCGGCGCCCCGGCCGGCGTCTACCAGCGGGGCCGTGAGTCCCGACGCCGAGGTCGCCGGGGAGTACGGCAGCGCCGCCACGCGCGCGCCAAAGCTCACCCCGTTCCCCTTCACCGTGGCCCGGGCCGAGCGCTCCAGCCAGAGGCCGGGCATCTGGAACGGCTCCTTGCGCGCCTCGACCCCGGCGTCCTTGAATCGCCCGAGCGCCCAGTCGAAGGCGCGCCGGTTCGCCTCCGATCCCGTGGGACGACCGCCGATCCGATCGGTGAGTGTCTCCAGGTCGCTCGTCATCGGCGTGTCGCCGAGCAGGGCCGCGACCAGGCGGGAGGCGTCGTCGGACTGGGCAGCGAGAGAGGTGGGAAGCAGGGTGAGAAGGACGAGCGCGCGGAGTCGCATCATGGTTGTCCTGAGTCGGATGTCATCCCCTCTCCCCGTCATCCCAGGTGTCACTTACAGTACTCATCCAGCTGATCGAAACCCACCAGTACTTCGCGCGGCTTGCTGCCGTCCGGCGGACCCAGGATGCCGGCATAGTGGAGCTGGTCGATGATGCGCGCCGCCCGGCCGTACCCGATCCGCAGCCGGCGCTGGAGCAGCGAGGTGGAGCCGCCCTGGTTCTGGATGCAGGCCTCGGCCGCTTCCCGGAAGAGCGCGTCCCGCTCGGCCGTTTCGTCGTCGCCGGGGCCGCCCTCGCCCTCGCTCTCCTGCGCCCGCATCACCTCCAGGATGTCGCTCTCCGCGGCCGGGGTCAGCAGCGCGGCGCGACGGGCCTCGCGGCGCGCCACGTACCAGTCCATCACCTTCTCGGTATCGTCGGTGCTGATGTAGGCGCCCTGAAGCCGCATGGGCTCGCTCTTCCCCGGCGGCAGGAACAGCATGTCGCCGTTGCCCAGCAGCGCCTCCGCGCCGTTCTGGTCCAGGATGGTCCGGCTGTCCACCTTGGACGCCACCCGGAACGCGATGCGGCTGGGGAAGTTCGCCTTGATGAGACCGGTGATCACGTTCACCGACGGACGCTGGGTCGCCAGGAGCAGGTGGATCCCGATCGCGCGGGCCTTCTGGGCCAGCAGCGCGAGGGGCGTCTCCACCTCCGCCTGCACCGTCATCATGAGATCGGCCAGCTCATCGATCACGATGACGATCATGGGGAGGATGCCCTCGGTGTAGCTCTCCTCCGCCGGGGGCTCGGGCGGCGTGTCCGGCGCCTCGGCGCTGATGGTCACCAGCGTCGGCTTGGGACGCGACGGATTCCGGAGCGGTTTCCCCTCCTCCACCTTGCGGTTGAAGTCGGCCAGGTTGCGCGCGCCGTTGGCCTGAAGCAGCTCGTAGCGGCGGTTCATCTCGAACACCGCCCACTTGAGCATGGAGGCGGCGTCGTGGTTGTTGGTGACGACCTTGTGGCGGAGATGGGGGAGCGCGTTGTACATCGAGAGCTCCACCATCTTCGGATCCACCATCAGCAGCCGCAGCTCCCGCGGCGGGTGGCGGTAGATCAGGCTGGTGACGACGGTGTTGATGGTGACCGACTTGCCGGTGCCGGTGGCGCCCGCGATGAGGAGGTGCGGCATCTTGGCCAGATCGGCCACGATCGGCTTGCCCTCGAGGTCGCGGCCCAGCGCGATGGGGAGGGCGGCGCGCCCCCGCGCCCGCTCCCACTCCACCGACTCCAGCATCTCGCGGAGCGTCACCATGCGGGCCGTCGGGTTCGGCACCTCGACCCCCACGGCGCCCTTGCCGGGAATCGGCGCCACGCGGATGGACGGCGCCCGCATGGACATGGCCAGGTCGTCCGCCAGGGCGACGATGCGGCCCGCCTTCACCCCCGCGCCGGGCACCACCTCGAACTGCGTCACCACCGGCCCGGTGGTCCGCCCCGAGATCTGCCCCTCGACCTTGAACGTCCGCAGCGTCTCCAGCAGCGACTGGCCCAGCCGGTCCAGCTGTGCTTCGCCCGCGTCGATGTCCTCGCGGACGGGGGCGGTGAGCAGGTCCACGGGCGGGGTGTCGGACTCCTCGGCGGGCGCAGCGGAGGGCTCGAGCTTGCGCTCTCGCTTGCGGGACGGCGGGTCGGCGGGTCGGCGGGACGGGACGAGGCTCCCTAGCAGTCCGCCACCCGCCTCGGCCGGCTCGGCAGCGGCCGGCTCGGCAGCGGCCGGTGCGTCCCTCTCCTTCCGGTCCTTCCGCCGTCGCTCACCGGCTCCCACAATCACTTCCGCCGTCCCGCCGTCCCGCGGCCTCGCTGTCGGCCGGTCCATCCGTCCGCCGGTCGGCCTTTCCCGCCTCCAGCCGCTGCAGCGGATGCCACGCGAAGGTCACCAGCGTCAGCGCCGACAGGGCGAGAAAGCCGAGCAGCACGGCGCCCGCCACGCCGATCTTGCCCGAGATCGTTTCCGCGAGAAACCCGGGCACCAGCCCCACCATGCGCGCCGCGAAGCCCCGCTGTCCCACGTCGAGGTCGAGGTCCGCCGGGCTCACGTCGGTCAGCACGCCCACCACGTAAGGCACCAGGACGCTGAGCCCGACGATGAGGATCGCGGAGCGCTTCATGTCCAGGCCGCCCAGCCGGTCGAATCCCGCGAGCGCGAGTCCGATCCCCAGCAGCGGGATGCCCAGGGCCCCCGCACCCAGCAGCTGCCAGAGCGCGTGGCCGATGTACCCGCCCACCGGCCCCGTGATCTTCACCGGCAGGAGGGTGAGGCCGAGGAACAGCCCCGCCACCAGCGCGGTGAGCGCTCCCATCCGGCGTCGCCGGCCGCCGTCGCCGGGGGACAGCATGGGTGCAGTCGGCGTGCTCACACCGGCACCGCGGCGAGCGTGACCCGCCGGTCGTGGAAGATGGGGAGCACGGGGTAGGCGTCCGGTCGGGCCGCGTCCGCCACGTCGTCAGCGAAGCCCAGCCGGATGAGCTCGCGTCCCGCCCGGCTGCGGCGGAGGGGACGCTCCCATCGCTCGCCGTAACGGCGCACCAGGTCCAGGCCGGCGAGCGCGGCGTCGTTGAGCCCGCGCCGTCTCACCGATCCGCCGAGCACCGCGGCGACGAGGCGGCCCGCGGCGTAGGCGTCGTCCAGCGAGAAGGCGTTGTCGCGCCCGGCGCACACCACCAGCACCGCCCCGTCCTGCTCCAGCGTGTCCCGCGCCCGCTCCGCCGCGAGGCTCAGGTTGCCGGCGCAGGTGGGGTGGACCGCCGTGGCGCCCTGGCAGGCCAGCAGCGCTCTGGTGCCGTTGGTGGTGGTGACGACGAGGGTGCGGCCGCGTACGGCGGACTCGCTCATCTCCAGGGGGCTGTTGCCCAGATGGAAGCCGTCGATCCGCCGGCAGTCCTTCTCGCCCGCGAGCCGCACGTCGTCGCTGGCGAGCGTCTGCGCCAGCTTGAGCGCCTCCTCGGTGGAAGCGACCGGCAGGATGGCCCTCGCGCCGTTGCTCAGCGCCGCGCACATGGACGTCGTCGCCCGGAGGATGTCGATCACGAACACCGTCCGGCCCTGGACCTCAGCGAGCGTCAGGCCGGCCGGCGAGAACAGCACGTCGAGCTTCATGCTTCCGGGGGGCGCAGCAGGTGCGACTCCCGCTCCAGGAAGCGGGTGTCCACCTTTCCGGCGACGAAGTCCGGATGACGGATCACCCGGGCGAGGAACGGAATGGTGGTGGTGATGCCTTCCAGGATGAAGCTGTCCAGCGCCTGTCCCATCCGGCGCAGCGCCTCCTCCCGGTCGTTTCCGTGGACGATGACCTTGGCGAGCAGCGAGTCGTAATAGGGCGGCACCGTGTAGCCCGCGTACACGTGGGTGTCCACCCGCACGCCGGGCCCGCCCGGCGGGTGGTACGCCGTGATGACGCCGGGCGACGGCTGGAACCCGCGATAGGGGTCTTCCGCGTTGATCCGGCACTCGATGGCGTGGCCGCGGAGCCGGCGCCCGTCCCCCTGGAAGCTGATGTGCTCGCCGGCGGCCACCCGGATCTGCTCCTTCACCAGGTCGAAGCTGGTGACCATCTCGGTCACCGGGTGCTCCACCTGGATCCGGGTGTTCATCTCCATGAAGTAGAAGCGGCCGTCGGTGTCGAGCAGGAACTCGAGTGTGCCCGCGCCGATGTAGCCGATGTTGGAGGCGAGCGCGACGGCGGCCCGGCCCATGCGGTCGCGCAGGTCGCCGGTGAGCGCCGGGCTCGGACTCTCCTCGATCAGCTTCTGGTGCCGCCGCTGCACCGAGCAGTCGCGCTCGCCCAGGTGCACCACCCGGCCGAAGCAGTCGCCGATCACCTGGATCTCGACGTGCCGAGGCTGCTGCAGATACTTCTCCACGTACACCGAGCCGTCGCCGAAGGCGGCCAGCGCCTCGTTCTGCGCCAATCCGAACGACTGGGCGAACTGCTCGGCGTCCTGGGCGATCCGCATCCCCTTCCCGCCACCCCCCGCCGTCGCCTTGATGATCACCGGGAAGCCGAGGCTCTCGGCGAAGGCGAGCGCCTCGTCGGGGTCATCGATCGTGCCGGGCGAGCCGGGCACCGTGGGGACGCCCGCCTCCTGCGCCAGGCGACGCGCAGTCGCCTTGTCGCCCATCTGACGGATCTGATCGCCGGTGGGCCCGATGAAGGTGATGTTCGACGCCCGGCAGGTGTCGGCGAACTCCGCGTTCTCCGCCAGGAAGCCGTAACCGGGGTGGATCGCGTCGGCGCCGGTGATCTCCGCGGCGGCGATGATGTTGGGAATTCTGAGGTAGGATTGCCTGCCGGGCGGCGGCCCGATGCAGACGTCGTCGTCGGCGAAGCGGACGTGGAGCGACTCCCGGTCCGCCTCGCTGTACACGGCCACGGTCTCGAGGCCCAGCTCGCGGCAGGCCCGTATGACTCGGAGGGCGATCTCACCGCGATTGGCGATCAGCACCTTCTTGAACATCAGGGCGTCAGGTCGAGCGACCGCGCGACCTCCGGGTCCCCCGTGATCTCGGCGAACTTCCGGTCGGACGCGGAGTCGACGCCCGATACCCGGAGCGCGAACTCGTTCGGGTTGGAGGAGTAGAACAGCGCGCTCTCGTAGGAGATCATGCCGTCCTTGAACCACTTCATCAGCGACTGGTCGAACGACTGCATCCCGTAGGACACCCCACCCTCGGCGATCAGGTCGGGAATGTTGAGCGCCTTCTCGATGTCCCGCATGTTGTCGGCCACCGCCGCGCTGTTGATCAGCACCTCCGCGGCCGGCACCCGCCCCCGGCCGTCCGCGCGCGGCACCAGGCGCAGCGAGACCACCGCCTGGAGGGCGGTCGCCAGCAGCATCCGGATCTCCTGGTGCTGATACGGCGGATAGAAGGAGATGACCCGGTTGAGCGTCTGGGTGGCGTCGGTGGTGTGCAGCGTGGAGAAGACCAGGTGCCCGGTGTCGGCTGCCTTGAGCGCGGTGTCCAGCGTCTCCATGTCGCGGATCTCGCCGATCAGGATCACGTCCGGGTCCTGCCGGAGCACGTGCCGGAGCGCCGAGGCGAACGACAGGGTGTCGCTCCCCACCTCGCGCTGCGAGATGTTCGACTGCACGTCCCGGTGGAGGAACTCGATCGGGTCCTCGATCGTGATGATGTTCACCCGCCGGTTCTGGTTCACGTGGTTGATCATCGAGGCGAGGGCCGTGGACTTGCCCGAGCCGGTGATGCCGGTGACCAGCACCAGGCCCCTCGGCTTGAGCGAGATCTCCTCCAGCACCACCGGCAGATGCAGCTCGCGGACGGTCTTGACCTCGTAGGGGATCGCCCGGAAGGCGAAGGCGAGGGTGCCCCGCTGCTGGTAGATGTTGGTGCGGAAGCGGCCCACGCCCGGCACACCGATCGCGAAGTCGGCCTCCTTCTTCTCGGCGAACTCCTTCACCTGCCGCGGGGTCATGACCTGCTCGGCGAGCGCCTTGAGGTCCTCGGGCTTGAGCGGCGGCATGTCCAGGCCGAGCAGCTCGCCGTTCACCCGCACCGTGGGCGGACGGCCGACTTTGAGCAGCAGGTCCGATGCGTTGCGCTGCACCATCTGGGCGATGGTGTTCTTGAAGTTGAAGGTCGAGGCCGCTGAGGCGCTCGCCGCGGTCGGCTCAGCCATTGGGATCCACCCGGAAGAGGACCTGACCGAACTCGACCGGCTGAGCGTCCTCCACGCTGACTTCGCGGATCACGCCGGCGATCTCGGCCTCGATCTCGTTCATGATCTTCATCGCTTCGATGATGCAGACCGTCTGCCCCGGGGTGACCCGGCTGCCCACCTTCACGTAGGGGTCAGCCCCCGGCTCCGGGGCCTTGTAGTACGTCCCCACCATCGGCGACTTGATCTCCTTGAGCGCCGGCGCGGCCGGGGGACGGGGCGCCTCGCGCGATTCGGACTCCGCCGGAAGCGCCATGGGAGCGGCGCTCGCCATCGCCGGCACCGGGACCGCCATCGCCGGCGGATACGCCGCCAGGGCGGAGGTCCGGGTGATCACCACCCCGGTGCCGAACCAGCCCTTGATTTCGATCGAGCCGATCTCGGGCGACTCCCGCAACAGCTGCGCGAGCCCCTCGACGTCCTTCAGCTCGATCGAGCGGATGCCGGGCACGTTCTGGAGCAGCTCGGCGAGCTGCTTCATCTCCTGTGGTGTCATAGCCCCGTTCGCCTCGCGGCGCCGCGTCGAGCGGTCCGGATCACGTGAGCCTCCTCGAGTGGCCGGCGTCATTGGCTCCGTCGCGGCGCCGTGTCCGGCGCCTGGGATGATGTGAGCGTGAGAATCAGAGACTTGCCCGGACTACACCAGCTCCACCAGCTCGGTGCGCCCGTCGGAGAGCAGCTCCGGTCCCTCGTCGCCGAGATACAGGTCGTCCTCCAGCCGGACGCCGCCCCATCCGGGAAAATAGACACCCGGCTCGACCGTGACCACCGCATGCGGCGGCACCGCCGCCTCGGAGCTGGCCGCGAGTCGCGGCGCCTCGTGCACTTCCAGCCCCAGGCCATGCCCCAGCGAATGGCCGAACGCCTCGCCGAATCCACGACCCGCGATGATCTCGCGCGCGAGCGCATCGCCCTCCCGCCCGGTCATCCCCGGCCGCAGGTGCGCCAGCGCCCGCCCCTGGGCGCAGCGCACCAGGTCGTACATGGTCAGCTGCCGCTCGTCGGCCCGCGCTCCCACGATGACGGTGCGGGTGAGATCGGCGCAGTAACCGTCCACCTGGGCGCCGAAGTCGAGCAGCAGCCATTCGCCCCGCTGGATCGTGCGGAGGCTGGTCCGCGCGTGGGGCAGCGCGGAGCGGGGACCGGAGGCGACGATGGTGGGAAACGGGTGCCACTCGCTGCCGCGTCGCCGGAGCGCCGCTTCCAGCGTGGCGCCGATCTCGCGCTCGGTCTGGCCCACCCGCACCGTAGGGAGCACCTCGGCCAGGGCATCCTGTGCCAGCTCCGCCGCGGCCCGGATCGCGCCTACCTCTTCCGGTGACTTGGCCGCACGCAGTCGCTCCACCAGATCGCTGGTCGGCACCACCCGGCTCCGGGTGAGCCCCGCGATGCGCTCCGCATCCTTCACCGTGACCGACTGGGCCTCGATGCCGACGGCGCCCTGCGGCAGGCCCGAAAGCACCCGGGACAGCCGGTTCCACACGCTGGTCTGGTCCACCTCCACCCTCGCCGAGTCGCCGGCCTCGGCCGGTGCCTGCACCTCGTAGCGGAAGTCGGTCACCAGCACCGTCGACTCGGCGTGAACCAGCAACAGCCCGGCCGAGCCGGTGAAGCCCGTCAGATAGCGGATGTTCGGCAGATGCGTGACCAGCAGCCCGTCCAGTCCTTCGGCCGCGAGCGCCGCCCGCAGCCTCGTCTGCCGCTCTTCCCGCCGGTCAGCCCCCACGAAGACGCCCCATCAGCGCCTGGAGCCCCAGCAGATAGCTCTGAGCCCCGAAGCCGGCGACCAGACCGATCGCCAGGTCGGCGATGACCGACTGCCGTCGCTCGGGCTCCCGGGCGAAGATGTTGGACAGGTGGACCTCGACGAACGGCGTCCGCACGGCCAGGACCGCGTCGCGCAGCGCGAGACTGGAATGGGTGAGTGCCGCCGCGTTGATGAGCGCGCCGTCAGCCCGCCCGCGCAGCCCCTGCACCGCGTCCACCAGCGCGCCCTCGTGGTTGGTCTGAAACCACTCCAGGTCCGCGCCCTGCGTCCGCGCCGCGTCGCGGACCTGGACTTCGATTTCGGCGAGCGTCGTGCGACCGTACACTTCCGGCTCCCGCTGCCCCAGCAGGTTGAGGTTGGGGCCGTTGAGCACCGCGATCAGCATTCAGCGCTTCAGATTCTGAAGCCAGGCGTGAAACTGGTCGAGGTCGTCCTTCTTGGGGTCCGGAGCCCTGGGACCGCGCTGGGTGGGAGTGGCGCCGGGGGCGCCGAAGAAATCGTCGAATGAGACGCCGGTGCCGGTCTCGGGGGCCGGGACGGCAGGAGGCGTGTTCGGGGCTTCGTCCTCGCCGAACACCGAGCTCAGGGAGAGCGCGTCGGCGGCGGGCCGTGTGGGCGCGCCTCCGCCGGTCGAGGCGGGCGTCTGGCGCACCGTCGGCGGCGCGGACTGCGCCGGTGGGCGCGACGAAAGGATGTCCTTGAGGAACTGGGCCACCGGGCGGCCCCCGGTCTGGCTCGCGGCGTACGCCGGCGTCGGTTCCCCCGTTACCGGCTGCGGTGCGGCCGCAGGGGTGGGCTCCGGCTCCGGCTCCAGCGCTGGCCCCGGTTCTGGCTCTGGCTCCAGCGCCGGCTCCGGTGCCGCCGCCGCCGCCGGTTCGGGCTCGGGCATGGCGTGCGCGGGCTCAGCGATCGGCTCCTCGACCGGCTCGCTCCATCCCACGAATTCCGGCTGTGGCGTGGGCTCGGGGAGGGCCGGAGACTCGGGCTCGGCCGGGGTCGGATGACTCTCCATCACCGGCGGTGGAAGTGGCGTGTCCTCTTCGAAGGGCGCTCGCTCCCCGCGCGAGTTGCCGGCGAAGAGCTCCAGAGAGGCATCCGGTACCTGGAACTCGTTCTCTCCCGAGCTCCGCAGGACGATGTCCTCGCTGGTCTCGACATTAAACTCACCGGGCATCTCGTCCGGCACATCGACCTCACGGCCCACCAGTCCGTCCAGCGGCTCGACCTCGTCCTCGAAGCGCTCCGGCTCCTGGAATTCGATGCCCGCGGGCTCCTCATACAACCCCGCCAGGGCGGACGGCTCCATGTCTTCCAGCGGCGGTGACGACAGCTCGCTGAACTCGCTCGACTGCGAGACCCAGCCCACCGCCGGCTCGGCCACCGGTGGCTCGAACGGCGTGGCCGGCTCAGCAGCGGCCTCGCCGGTCGCGTCGGCATGCTCAGGCGCGGCGGCGATCAGGCCCTCGTCGGGAGGCGCGGACGCCTCCAGGCTGTCCGGCTCCGCCGAGGAGGCGACCCCCGCCTGGCGACGCGAGGTCTCCACCCGCTGCAGCTGCTCCCTCGCATCGTCGTTGCTTCGGTCCACCGCCAGCAGCGTCTGCAGCCAGCGCTCCGCTTCATCGAACTTGAACAGGCGCTCACTGATGTCCGCCAGCGCCTTGAGCGCGATCACGTTCTCGCCGTCGAGAGCCAGCACGTGGAGGAAGGCCCGCTCCGCGGCGTGGACGTCGCCCAGGTCCAGGTGGCAGCGGCCCAGCACGATGCTCGCCGGGATATAGTCGGGGTGGAGCTCGAGGCCGAGTCCGAGGAGGTCGAGGGCTCGTTGAACCTCACCATTCTTCCGATGAACTTCGGCGAGTGGCGCGAAGGTGAGTCCCTGAGGGTTCTCGGCGTATCGGCGCTCGAGCTTCTCGATCTCGCTAAGTGCCATCCAGATCCCGGGTTGTCGCGGTGTGAATCGGGGGTCGGGGGACGACGTCCGCGTCGCTGTGGGGAGTCAGGTCACAGTAGCGAGCCGACCCCCCCGCTGTCAACTGGGTAAGCCCCGTAGCGCCTTGAGGTTCGGTGCTCCAGGACTTAGACTTCACGCCCTTGTTCCCACACCGGTCCGGAGCCACGAGCAACCTCCTATGATGCAAGCATTCCGCAATAGCGCGAAGGTGGCGGGCGCAGTCTTCGTTCTACTCATGCTGGGCTTTGTCCTGACCAGCGTGGACTGGTCCGGTCTGGGCAGGAGCACGAACGTCGGCAAGATCAATGGCGAGAGCATCGACGCCCGAACCTACCAGGGCTTCGTGCAGCAGAGCATCGACAGTCGCCAGCGCGACATGCCCGCCTCTCTCACGCTGGAGGAGCGCAACCAGATCGAGGACCAGGTCTGGGAGCAGCTGATCGAGAACCGGGTGCTGGAGACCGAGTTCGCGCGGCGGAACATCACCGTCACCACGGACGAGGTGGTCCAGGCGATCCGCAACTCACCTCCGGCGGATTTCCGCGACGTGCCCGAGTTCCAGACCGACAGCCAGTTCGACATCAACAAGTATCAGCGCTGGCTCACCTCCAGCGTGGGAGCGCAGTACCTGCCGGCCCTGGAAGCGCAGTACCGCGACCAGCTGCGCCGCTCCAAGCTCCTCCGGGTGGTGGCGGCCGACATCTACCTGTCCGACGCCGCGCTCTGGGAGCAGTACCGGGACGAGCACGAGCAGGTCAAGGTCGGGCTCACCGCCATCATCCCGCGCAACGCCGTCCCCGACTCCAGCGTCAAGCTGACCGACCAGGAGGTCACGGCGTACTACCGCGCGCACCAGGACGACTTCAAGCGGGCGCGAACCGCGTTCCTCAGCTTCGTGGCCCTGCCCCGGCTCACCAACGCGTCCGATACGGCGTTCGCGAAGGCCCGGGCCGATTCGGCGCGCGCCGCGGTCCTGGGTGGCGAGCCGTTCGCCGACGTTGCGCGGCGCGAGTCCTCCGACAGCGTCTCGGCCGCGGCGGGCGGTGACCTGGGCGAGTGGACCAAGGGCAGCATGGACCCGGCCTTCGACTCGGCCGCATTCGCCATGCCCCTCAAGAAGGTGTCGGAGCCGGTGCTCTCCCAGTTCGGGTTCCACATCATCGAGATCACCAGCCGCAAGGGGAACAAGGCCAAGGGCCGTCACATCCTGATCCCGATCGAGGTCGCCGGCGAGCACCGGGACCACCTCGACGCCGAAGCCGACTCGCTGGAGCGTCTCGGCGCCGAGCGGGGCGACCCCGCCGCATTGGACACGGTCTCGAAGGCGCTTTCGCTCCCCATCGGGCGGACCGGCGGTGTTCAGGAGGGGACCCGGGTGCAGGTCGGCAACCTGGTGGTCCCCGACGCCGGCGCCTGGGCTTTCGGCGGTTCCAAGCCGGGGGCCACCAGCCCGGTGATCGAGACCTCGTTCGCCTTCTACATCTTCCGCCTCGACAGCATGCAGGCGGCGGGAGTGCCGCCCCTGGCCCAGGTCCGCCCGGCGGTGGAGTACGCGCTCCGCAGCGACAAGAAGAAGGCGCTCGCCAAGCCCAAGGCCGAGGAGTACATGAAGCGGCTGGAGAAGGGCGAGTCCATGGCCGAGGCGGCCAAGGCGATGAATCTGCCGCACCGGGAGTTCGGTCCGTTCACCCGGGTAAACCCGCCGCTCACCGATCCCATGGTGGTGGGCACCGCGTTCGGTCTGGAGAAGGGTCAGCGCAGCGGCCTGCTGGACACGCCCGACGGGCTGTACGTGATGGAGTCGCTGGAGAAGGTGCCCGCGGATTCAGCGAAGTTCGTGAAGGAGCTGGACGAGTACCGCACCAAGATGATCGACCTCGCCCGCCAGGCGCGGGTCCGCGGCTACATGGCCGCGCTCCGGCAGTCCGCCAAGATCGTGGACAACCGGGCCAAGCTCCGCCAGCAGCAGGAGGAGGCCGCGGAGACCCGGCAGCCGCCGGTCACCTGACCCCGCGGGGTCATTGACCGGCGCTACTGCTGTGAGAGCCGCTTCGGCTCGCCGGAGGACTTGGTCCCCTGGACCGGGTCTTCCGGCTGGCGGGGCGGCAGCGGACGAGACTCTTCGTTCCCCATGATCGCCTCCTGGGTGTCGGAAAGGCTCCGCTTGAACTCACGGATACCCTTCCCGATCGACGCGCCCACCTCCGGCAGCCGCTTGGCGCCGAACAGCAGCAGGACCACTAGCACGATGACCAGGATCTCGGTGAAGCCGAGGTTGCCCACGGGAACCCCCTAGAAAAGCGACCGCGCGATCAGATAGGCCACGACCACGGCGATCAGGCTGAGCAGCGACACGTGCAGGGCGATGGGGCCCAACGTGAAGCTTATCACCAGGAGGTCGGCCGAGACAGGGCCGAACTGGGCGTCCCAGGTCGTGGTGAAGAAAGTGCGGGCCGCGCTCTCGGGCATCGTCTGGCGCAGCAGCGCGGTCAATGCCCCGCCGGTGATGAAGCCGGCGATGAGGACCCCGAGATAGAAGCCGGGCCGGTGTGGTCCGCTCGCCATCAGCGCCTGCGGTCCACGACGTACGCGATGCTGGCCCGTAGCGCGTCGAGGGCGGGCGAGGCCGGCAGCCGGTCCAGCTCCTGGTCCGCCAGCTCCGCCTGCCGCAGCGCCCGCTCTCGCGCGTAGTCCAGTCCCCCCGCCTCCGCGACCGCCTCCACCACCGCGTGGATCTGCCCATCCGTGGGCTCGGGCGTCAGCAGGAGGTCCGCCACCCGGCGCCGGTCGGCGTCGCCCATCTTCGGCAGCGCCGAGATGAGCGGGAGGGTGACCTTGTGCTCGCGGAGATCCGAGCCGGTGGGTTTCCCGGTGACACTGGGATCGCCCACGTAGTCGAGCAGGTCGTCCACGATCTGGAACGCCATCCCCAGCGCCTCGCCGAACCTCCGCAGGGCCAGCCGCTCCTCGGGCCCCGCCCCGAGCGCGCCGACCTCGCACGCGCCCGAGACCAGCGAGGCGGTCTTGGACTGGATCAGCAGGTCGTAGTCTTCTTCCGAGTACTGCAGCGGATCGTGGGCCAGCAGCTGCCGCATCTCGCCTACCGTCATCTCGTTGGTGACCCGACTCAGCACCCGGAGCGGCTCCAGGTCGCCCAGGCCGACCAGCTCGATCACGGCGCGAGAATAGAGATAGTCGCCCATGATCACCGAGATCTGGTGACTGAAGAGGGCGTTGATGGTGGGCATTCCCCGGCGCAGCACCGAGTGGTCTACCGAGTCGTCGTGCACCAGCGTGGCGAGGTGGATCAGCTCCACCACCGCCGCCAGGGTGGTCGCGCGCGGGTCGGGCCCACCCGTGGCCTCGTCGGCGAGGAGCAGGAGGGTGGGACGGAACAGCTTCCCCTGCATCCGGAAGAGGTGGGCGTTGACCTCGGTAATGAGGCCGAAGTCGGCCTCCACCACCCGGCGCAGCTCCTGCTGCACCCTTTCCAGACGGGCGCGCAGCGGACGCTGAATGTCCGCCAGCGAGACCGGAGCGGTCCGGGGGGTCACTCGCGCCGGTCCGCGGCGAGCCGGTGCATGCGATCGCTCAGGTCCATGAAGCGGATGTCCACCGCGAGGGCCCGCTCGTAGCTGGCGATGGCCTCGGGCTCCTTGCCCTGGGCTTCGGCCGCGCGGCCCAGCCAGTACAGCAGACCGATCTTGGCGTCGTCCCCGCCCTCGACGGTATCCACGGCGCGGCGCAGCACGGTTTCCGAGATCGCGAACTGGCCCTTGTCGTAGAAGCAGATGCCGAGCGCTTCGGAGGTGCGAAGCCGGCCCTCCGGCGAGCGGAGCGCCTTCTGGAACTCCGCGATGGCCTCGTCGAGCAGACCCATCTCCTTGAACGCGATGCCGAGATCGTAGTGGGCCTGGTAGTCTTCCGAGTCGAGGTTCTGCTCGATGCCCCGCTTGAACTGCTCCAGGATCTCCTGGAACTCCTTCTGCTCGTCCTGGCCCTTCGGGTCCGCGCGGTCGATGCGCATGCGGGTGTCCCGGGCGGCGCTCTCGTCGAGGATCATGGAGCCGAGATCCACGAAGGCACCGGCGCTCGCGGCCGCACGAGGGTCCTGCTTCGGTGACGGTGCCGGCGCGGGGGCCGTACGGGTCTCTGCCGCCGGCCGCGCGGGTCCGGCGGGGGCGGCCGGAGCGCTCGGCGTGGCCGGTGCCTGCGCCGACGGCGCTTCCTGAAGCCGGGCGAGTGCGCCCATCGCATGGGCGTTCTCCGGGTCGTGTTCCCGCACCCGCCCGTACACCGCCATCGCCTTGTCCGTGGCACCCATGCGCGCCAGAACATCGCCCAGGGCGAGATACGCGGCGATCAGCGGAGCGCGGTCGCCGGAACGGAAGGCCAGCTCCACTCGCTTCTGGTGGTGCCGGATGGCATCCGGGGCCTGGGCCACCAGACGCTCCGCCGTCTCGGTGGCCCGACCCCACTCGCCCAACCGCTCGAAGCCGTCCACCGCCAGCTCCAGCTCCTCGAGCCCACGGGTCTGCTCACCGCCCTCCAGGAGCCGTTCGGCGAGCTGGAGGTGAAGCTCCGGGTTGTCCGGATCCTCGAGGATGAGACTCTCCAGCTCGACGACGCTCGGCGCTCCGGCCGGCTCCACCGGAAGCAGCGGGAGCTCCCCCGCCGAAGCCGATGGATCGGCGACGGCCGCATCGTCGTCCAGTGCCGGCTCCATGAGACCCAGGTCCACTTCGTCCCCGTCACCTGCGACCTCGAGGGACTCGCCCGGCGGCGAGATGATCAGATCGTCCGGCACGTCCATCAGCGTGTCGTCGCTCGCCTCGGCGGTGGCCTCGACCATTCCCTCGGTTGGGTCGGCGATGAACTCCAGGTCGGTGGGCTCGACCCGCTCCAGGCCGGGATCCGGCTCCACGCCCGAGGCCTCGAGATCCAGATCGGCTGTCTGCTCCAGCCCGGGCACGACCTCGGCGCGCTGCTCCACGGCCGCCGCCTCCTCCGGGCTGATCGGCTCGGAGGTCAGCAGGCCCTCGGGTGGCGCGACGTCGGCCGGCACGGGCGGTGTCACCAGCTCGAAGCCGGTGTCGAGGAACACGAGGCCGGCCGACGCCCTCCGCACGGGCTTCGGCGGCTCGTCAGCGGCGTGGGTCTCCGGTCGGTCCTGCGACGAACGCGGGTCGGGCCGCTCCAAGCCGCGGCCCTCGATCTCGCCCGCCAGCTTCTCCAGCTGCTCGCGGGCCTCCTCCTCGCGGGAGGACGCTCGCAGCAGCTCGACCAGCATCAGCCTGATCTCCTGGCTGCCCGAGAACTGGTCGGCGAACTCCTTGACCGAGGTGAACGCCTGGTCGAGCTGGCCCAGCGCGTTCATTCGCTCCAGGAACTCGATCAGGTTCCGCTTGGCCTCGATGACCACGTTCTTCCGGGCATGAAGCTGGGCCAGCTTGAGATAGGTCTGAGTGCGCCCGGGATTCACCCGCAGGATCTTGCCGCAGAGCGCAATGGCGTTGTTGAAGAAGCCCTGGTCGGCATAGAGATCGACCGCCCGCTCGTAGGACCTCACCGCGGCTGCGATGTCGTTGGTCTTGAGATAGAGGTCGCCGACCCGGTTATAGAGGGAAAGGTCGGGGGAGGTCTCCTGCCCCGACTCGATCTGCTGGATGGCCTTGAGATAGACCTCGATGGCCCGGCGCCAATCCTCCTTCTGCTCGAACTTGCGCGCCGTGTCCTTGAGCTTTTCGAGGTTCATGCGACTCGGGCGGCAGAGGGAGACTCAGGGCATAAGGGATTTAGCGGTCGAAAGATACCGGGACCGGTGCGAGCGGGGCAAGAATCCGACGCCGGCCGTCAGGCGCCCGGATCGAGCTCCCCCGCGACAATCGCGAGCGCCAGGCGCTCCAGGTCCGGGGCGGGCGGCCGGTCGGCCTCCAGCGGCAACACCGGCGGCGCCAGGGCGCGGAGCCGCTGGTGCAGCATGTCGACCCCACGGCCCGGTCGGAGCGGCCGGAGAAACTCCAGCCCCTGGGCCGCGCACAGCAGTTCCGCGGCGACCACCCGCTGGGCGTTGGCCAGGATCCGCTGCGCCTTCCACGCCGCCGCCATCCCCATGGGGACGAAGTCCTCCTGGTTGGCGTCGGTGGGGATCGAGCCGATGCTGGCCGGCATCGCCAGCGCGCGTGACTCTGCCACCAGCGAGGCGGCGGAGATCTGGACCATCATGAAGCCGGAGGAGAGACCGGGATCCGCCGTGAGAAAGGCGGGGAGCCCCTGGGACAGATCGGGATTCACCAGCCGCTCCACCCGCCGCTCGGCGATGGCCTGAAGCGTCGTCAGGGCGGTGGCGAGGAAGTCGAGCGCCTGCGCCACCGGCTGCCCGTGGAAATTCCCGCCGGAGATCACGTCGCCCTCGGGAAAGACCAGCGGGTTGTCGGTCGAGGCGTTGAGCTCCACCGTCACCGTCTCCCGGGCAAAGCGGATCGCATCCGCCACGGCGCCGAGCACCTGGGGGGCGCAGCGGAGCGAGTAGGCGTCCTGCACCCGGGGATCGTTCTCCCGGTGCGACTCGCGGATCTCGCTGTCGGCCAGGAGGCCGCGCATCAGCTCGGCGGCCTCGAGCTGTCCGCGGTGCGGCCGGGCCTCGTGGATTCTCGGGTCGAGAGGAGCGGGCGTGCCCCGCAGCGCCTCCAGGCTCATTGCCGCCGCCCCCACCGCCGTCCGCCACAGCACCTCGGCATCGTGCACCAGGAGCGCGAGCAGCGCGGTCTGCGCCTGGGTGCCGTTGATGAAGGCCAGCCCCTCCTTGGGCGCGAAGCGGAAGGGCTGGAGGCCAGCGCGCCGCAACGCGCCCGCCGCCGGCTCGGGGCCGCTCGGACCGAGCACGTCGCCCTCACCCATGAGCGCGAGCGCGATGTGGCTCAGCGGCGCGAGGTCCCCGCTTGCGCCCACGCTGCCCTGCTCCGGAACCACCGGGACGATCCCCGTCTCGAGCATCGCCACCAGCGCCTCGACCAGCTCCGGCCGCACGCCGCTGGTGGGCCGCAGGAGGACGTTGGCCCGGAGCAGCATCACCGCGCGGACCACACCGGCGGGCAGCGGCCCGCCGACCCCGGCGGCGTGGCTCCGGATCAGGTTGACCTGGAGTGCGTCCAGGCTGTCGGGCGGAATGCGGACGTTGGCGAGCTTGCCGAATCCGGTGTTGATGCCGTAGATCGTCTGCCCCGAGGCGATGGCCTGCTCGACGAGACGACGGCTCGCGACCAGGGCGTCGCGAGCCGTCGGATCGATTCGGGCCCGGGCCTCCGGCTCGCGGGCGATGCGGACCACCTCGCCGATCGCGAGTGAGCGGCCGTCGAGCGTGACCGGCGCGGGCGTCATTTGGGCGATGGCGGCCTCACGAGCAGCTCGGGATTCCCGGGATCGGGCTGGTACGCCCAGTCGAGGATCAGGAAGGTAGTGCCTACGTGCTGCACCCGCACGGCGCCGTAGCGGGGGAAGCCGTCACCGCCGTCCATCTCGAACACGTAGCCGAATCCCGGCAGTGCCTGAATCGCGGAGGTGCGATACCCGCCCGAGCCGCTGAAGTCGGGGGCGAAGTCGATGCTGGTGAGGTCCTGGACCGGGTCCACTTCGTCGTAGTACTCGACGCCGGTCCCCTCCCGCACCGGGGTCAGGAAGAGGTCGCCGTTGCCGTCGCGATCCACGAAGAAATCAATGTCCGGCGAGCCGGCATTGCGCACCAGGCCCAGCTCGTCGAGCTCCACCGAGCCGTTGCTGTTGAGGTCGTCCCAGAAGCGGAAACCGGAGTTGTTCGCGGTCACCGGGGCCGCCGCGAGCGCGATGTTCCGCGAATCGAACCGCGGCGTATCGCCGCGCAGGGGCGATTGGGGACTCTCCAGCCCGTCCACGCTCATCGCCGTCACCGTGAAGCAGCGGGGCACGCCGTTGGCCAGCGCGGCAGCCAGAAACTCGGGGGCTACCGTGGTGCCCTCCAGCGCGAAGTCGTCCCCGCAGTCTCCGGTGTCGATGTTGAAGGACGCGCTGTACACGCGGTAGTTGGCGAAGATATCGGGATCGTTCTGAAACGGGTTGTCGGACCAGACCAGGGCGATGGCGCCATCGAGCGAGGTGCTCGACAGGGTGGCCGGCGCCTCGGGGGTGATACCGGGTCCGGCGGGGCCATCATCGTCGTCGCCGCAGGCCGCGAGCAGGACCAGCGCTGGGATCCACCAATGGCGCATGACTTGGCTCCGTGAGGGATGCGTGGAGAGATGGCAGAAGATGTGCCAGGCGGTCGGGCGGTCGGGCGGTCAGCCGGTCGGGTGGTCAGTCGACCTGATCGTAGACAAGCTGGGGCGAGCCTTCGGGCGTCAGGAGCAGTCGACCGCCTGACCGGCTGACCGCCCGACCGCCTGTCCCCCCAATAGGACACCCTATTCCTCGAAGGTCGTCTGATCGTAGTCGAACTTCAGGTCCGGCAGATCGGTCAGGTAGATCGAGAAATAGATCGCGAAGGTCCCGTTCGGATTGCGCACGAAGTTGAAGCCCGCGCGCCACTCATGCAGATCGCGCTCCAGGCGGAGGACCTGCGACTCGAAGCTGCCTTCGGTGATGCTGTACTGGGTGGACCAGGTCAGCCCCCAGAACGGCGTGGGCGAGAAATTGGCGGTGATGTTCAGGTTCTGGTCGTCTTGCTGGACTCGGTCCGGAATCGGTCGGTCGCGAGTGAGCGAGTATTGGAAGCTGGCGGAGAACGCGCGCCCGCCCCCGCGGATGGGGGCCTGGTTGGTGCTGTAGAACGAGCCGGGACGGGTGCGCCGGCCCGACTCGGCGACGTACCGCGGAATCTCCTGGTCCCGTTCCCGTGCGGCCTGATCCGGCGGTTTCCCCAGTCCGAAGAGGGCCCCGAGGCTGCGAAAGGTGTTTCCGGAGACGGAGAAGCTCGCGTCCACCCGCTGCAGGAAGGGATCGAAGTCGGAGCTGTCCTGCCCCACCACGCCACGCCAGAGATCGTGGCTCAGGGTAAGACTGAATCCCGGCAGCATGTCGCTGAGGAAGGTATTGGTCAGCGACTGCGTGGCCCAGCCGGTCCGGCCCGGCTGCTTCGCCTGCTCGAAGTCGTAGGTCATCGGGCTGGTGCTGATGCTCAGCAGCCGGAGCTTCGGAGCGTTCGCCGAGCTGGTGTCCAGACCCTCCGGCTTCCGCTTCCCCTCGAACGTCTGCGAGAGCCCGACCGTGAGCGCCTGTCGGGCCAGGCTGCGAAGCTGAGGGATCTGTCCCGGCTGGGCGATGGCGCGCGCGTACTCCTCGGGGACGTCGGCCGAAGGCTCGTAGCTGTAGGTGATGACCGGAGAGAAACTGTGCCGGATCCGCTGGAGCGGCCCGATCCCGGGGTAGAACCCGAAGAGCGTGGGGGCGGAGCTCACTCCGATGCGGAACCGCTTGCCCTGGTGGACCCAGTCGCCGTTGGTGTTCCGGTTGCGCACCATGAACGCCCCGCTCGTCGTGTTGGAGATGCCGAGCGAGGGCTGAAGCTTCCACGACCCGCGAAAGAGAATCGGCAGGTTGATCCCGGTGTTCCAGTCCAGCGTGCTCTCGAAATCGCTGGAGAACGTGCGGCGCACGGTGATCGAGTCGGCCGGATCGTCGCTCGCCGGGTCGTCGATCCGGAGCGTCTCCGTCTCCAGGCCCGTGCTGGTCTGGTCGGTCGCCTGGATCGAGTTCTGCCAGTTGAACGACCCGATCCGGAGCGGGGTGTCGAAGTTGAGCGCGGTGACCCGCTGATCCTCGTCCAGCGGGATGGTGTCGATGACTCCGCCGGGCAGCACCTGAAAGAGCGAGTCCGCGTCCGGGTTGGAGGTCGTGTTGTTGGTGAAGCTCAGCCCCGGCGACCAGGTGATGTCGGAGGCCACCGCGAGCGGCGCGGGAGAGACCGTCACCGCCGGCAACAGCTGCTGCACGCCGCCGTCGTTGATGTCCTGGCGGCGGTTGCCACCCAGGGTCACCGTTCCCCAGCCGTAGCGCTTGGAGAAGTTGACCGAGCTGGTGATCTGCTGCGTGTTCTGCAGCGGATCGATGGCGTTGTCCCGCACCACGTTCGTGTTGCTGGCGTAGTTGAAGTCGACGTTCAGGCTGGTGGAGAGGTTGAACTGCTGTCGGTGATCCCACCGCACCGCGAATCCCGATCCTCCGTCGGATTCCCGCTGTTCGTTGAACCCCAGGGTGCCCGCCAGGAACCGGTTGAGCAACCGGTACTGGCCGGTGACGCCGTACTGCACGTAGCGGTTGGCGAACCAGTCCAGCCGGGCGGTGAAATCCAGGTAGTCGTTCGGCGCCCAGTAGTAGCCCAGGTTCGCCACCTGGCGGTTGTAGCCGGGGGTGGGACGCACCAGGTCGTTGATGCCGAACTGGGGAATCAGGATGCCGGAGTGCCGTCCCGGCCGCATGTCCTGGAAGATGAAGGGCAGCCAGAGCACGGGGACGTCCCGCACGTAGAGTGTCACCGGCCGCGCCACCATCACCGAGCGGGAGATCCACTTCATCTGCCGGGAGGAGAAGTGATAGTGGGGGGACGGCAGGTCGCAGCTGGTGATGTCGCTCGATCCGGCGTAGATCCGGCTGGAGCTGGAGTCCTGCGCCACGTTCCCCCGCAGGAACCAGACGGTGGAGCCCTCGTTGAAGTTGGTGAGGGCGTCCCGGATCATTCCGCGCCGGCGGCAGACGTCATAGCTGATCCCCTCCCCCACCAGCACCTGCCCCTGGTCGAACAGGTGCGGGTCGCCGGAGGCCGCGAGCAGGCAGCTGTTGCGGCGGTAGGTGATCGAGTCGGCCTCCAGCAGCGCGCCCTGGCGCTCGGTGAGAGCCTCGCCCTGGAGCTGCACCTCCTGCCGCTCTACGAACACCGTCGCCGAGTCGGCGCGATAGCGCGTGGGCCGGTAGCCCCGCCGGTTCATCAGCGCGTTCACCACCGAGTCGGGCTGGGCGAAGCTGCGGGACGGCGAGGTGGGCAGTCCGAGCCGTCTGGCCGTGGCGCTGTCGAGTGACTGACCCGGGCGGCCCTCCAGGTCGCCCTCGTCCTCGAGGCCGGCCTCGGCGGCGCGGAGCGAGTCCGCGGTCGGCCGGCCGGGGCGGACCGGCTCCTGGGCCGGGGCCGGCGTCGCGCTCAGACCCAGCGCGAACAGTGCCAGCGCCGCCATCGCCGCCTCCTTCCGCCGGCGCCGATGCACCAGCGCGGAGCCGGCCACACCCACCTCATACAGGAAGAGCAGCGGCACCGTCATCATGATCATCGAGAGCAGGTCGGCCCCCGGCGAAAGGACGGCCCCGGCGAGGAACGAGCCCACGATGGCGTAGCGCCGGAACCGGTGCAGCTCCCCGGGTCCGATCACCCCCAGCCAGGAGAGAATCACCATCACCAGCGGCAGCTCGAACGAGATCCCCAGCGCCAGCACGACCTGGAGCACGAAGCCGAACCAGGCGTCGTAGGTGATGAAGGGCGCGATGGCCTCGCTCTGGAAGCTGAACAGCACCCGGAGCGCCTGCGGTACCACGAGCAGGTACGCCAGGGTGGCGCCGGTGAGGAACAGGAACAGCCCGATGAAGAGCGAGGGTACCAGCGCCTTCTTCTCCCGCTCGTAGAGCGCGGGGGCGAGGAAGGCCCACAGCTGCCAGAGGATGATCGGGGAGGCGAGCACCAGCCCGACCACGAACCCGAGCTTGAGCACGATCATCAGGGGCTCGGTCGGGCTGGTGACGATCAGCTTGCCGGCGGGGAGATACTTGGCGATCGGGGCCTTGAGGACGTTGACCAGCTGGAACCGCTCCACCGCCCAGAGCCCCACGGCGAAGCCCACCACCACGGCGGCCAGCGACCGCAGGATGCGCAGGCGCAGTTCCTCGAGGTGATCGAGGAACGGCATCTCCCCCGCGGAACCGGTCATGGGGGTGGGCGGGCGCCCGGGCTCAGCGCCCGAGCGCCTTCAGTCGGTCGCGGGCCAGAGCGGCCTCGTCGGACTGCGGGTACTTCTGGGTTACCCGCTGGTACGCGTCTCGCGCGCCCGCCATGTCCTTCCGCCGCTCGGCCAGGAGGCCGAGGTTGTAGAGCGCGGCCGCGGCCCGAGGCGACGTGGGATACTTGTCCACCACCTCGCGGTAGTAGGCGGCCGCCGAGTCGGGGTTCTCCGACGCGAAGCTCTGGCCGATGAAGTAGAGCGCGTCGGGCGCCCGCTCGCTGGTGGGATACTGCCGGAGCATCTCGCGCAGCCCCAGTCGGGCGGTGGAGAGACTGCCGCGCCGGAGCTGCGCCAGCGACGCCTCGTACATCTGATCCGCCGACGCGGCACCGCCTTGGCCCGTGGGTCGCGCGCTGTCCCCCGGCACCGGCGAGGCCTCCATCTGCGCGCCGCGCGCTTCCAGCCGGGTGCGGAGCTCGGTCAGCCGTTGCTGGCTCTGGCCGGTGAGCTCCTGCAGCTGCACCAGCTGCTGCTGGATGTTGTACAGATCGCTGGAAAGGTCGCCTCGGACCTGCGCCACCGAGCGCCGGGTCGCGTTGAGTGAGTCCATGATCTGCCGCTGCACCTGGATGACCTGATCGAGCTGGGCTGCGCGGGCCGAGTCGCGCCGGGCCATCTCCGCCTTCAGCAGCACCACTTCGCCCTGCACCATCTGCACGTCGTTCTTCGAGGCGCCACACCCCCCGAGTCCCGCCCCCGCGACCAGCGCGGGGGCGAGGATGCCCGTCAGACGACCGAGACGCGGTCTCACTGGGGTGCGACGAGGTTGTCACCGCCGGCGGTCACCTCGAACTCGTCGCGCCGGTTCTGGGCGTAGGCCGCCTCGTCGGAGCCGGGGTTGAGCGGACGCTCCTCCCCGTACGACACCACCTCGACCCGGGAGCCGTCCACGCCCTTGCTCTCGAGATAGCGCTTGGCCGCCGCCGCGCGCCGGTTACCGAGCGCGAGGTTGTACTCGTCGGATCCGCGATCGTCCGCGTGACCCGCGATGCGGATCCGCACGTTGGTGTTGGCGGCGAGGATGGCGGCCTTGCGGTCCAGGGTTCCCTGATCGGCGGAGCGGATGTCGGCCTTGTCGAACTCGAAGTTGATCATCGTGCCCAGCTCCGCGGCCAGCGCCCGGGCGCGCTCGGCCGCCTCGCGCTCCATCCGCTCGCGCTCGAGACGCTCCCGCTCGGCGCTGTCGTCCACGGGCGCGGGAGCCGGCGGCGGGGCGGGGGCGGGAGCGGGCTCGGGGGCCGGCTCTTCGGGCGGGTTGCCGCCGCCGCAGGCGGCCAGCGCGAAGGAAGCCAGGAGCATCAGGGAAGAAGCGCGCATCATCACTCCGGGTTCATGGGTTCGAGGCGACCGTGGCCCGGCCGAGGCGCCGGGACCACGCGGGAAGCCGGGCCGCTCCTGGCGTCTGGAGCTGCCGTACCCGGCCGGTTTCGGTGTCGATGATCCAGATCTGCCGCCGTCCGGTGCGATCCGAGATGAACGCAATGTGGCGGCCGTCGGGGCCCCACGTCGGGTCCTCGTTGCGGCCCGACGAGGTGAGCTGGGTGACGCGACGCCCCGCGACGTCCACCAGAAAGATCTGGGGGGCCAGCGTGACATTGCGGACGTCGCGGTGGAAGACGACCCTCGCTCCGTCGGGCGACCACTCGGGCGCGTTGGAGGCGCCGGTCGCGCCGTAATCGAACGGCGCCAGCAACTCCTGGTCGGTGCCGTTCGCGGCCATCACATAGATCTGGGGCGGGCCCGAGCGCGTGGATACGAACGCGATGCGTCGGCCGTCGGGGGAAAAGGTTGGTGACAAGTTGTCAGCGAAGCGTCCCACGGTCAAGCGTTGCGCGCAGCAGCGATCGACATAGTTCGCGGTGAAAATGTCGGTGCCGCTCTCGTCGGAGCGCGCGAACGCGAGCGTCCGGCCGTCGGGCGAGAAGGCGGGCGTGATGTTGAGCCCGCTCTGCGCTCCCGGCGCCACCTGGGAGCCGCCGCCGGCCAGCGACTGCACGATCACGCCGCCGCGCCCGCCCTCGAGCCGGGTGTAGGCGATGGTGCGTCCGTCGGGCGACCACACCGGCGAGAGCGCCGTCATGCCCTCCGGCGTGAGCGCCACCGCCTCCTCGCCGTCGCTGTCGATCCGGAACACCCGGCCGTTGGAGACGAAGAGAAAGCGGGTCGCGGCCATGCCCGCGGTGCCGCTGGCCCACCGGGCGATCTCGTCCGAGACCCGGTGCACCTCCATCCGGTACTCCGCGTCGGTCTCGGCCGGCAGGGTGAATGACTGGGTGTTCCGCACCTTCTGGCCGTTGATGTCGTGCAGCCGGGCGGTGACCCCACCGGGAGCGGCGTTGAGCTCGACCCCGAGCTGGGCGCCCATCGTCTTGTAGATCCCGTAGTTCACCGATGAGCCCGGGCTCGCCGAGCTCCCCGGGTCGGTGGAGGCGAAGTCCCCCAGCATCTCGAACCGGTCGGTGTAGTCCAGGTCCCGCCGGACGATGGCGCGCACCGAGTCGAGTCCGGCACCCGGGAGCACTACCAGACCCGGACGGTTCACGGCGTAGTCGACACCGATGCGGACGGGCTGGTCCTTGGTGACGGTGGTGTCCTGTGCGGCCAGCGGTGCGGCGGCAAGAACGGGCAGTAGGATGAGGGGCAGTCGTCTCATTGATCCGCGGGCTTGAAGTAGAAGCTCACCGGGAGCACGTCGGCGTCCCAGCCGTCGGGCAGCTGCCCGAACGCGAAAGAGTTGCCCGCAGCCTCGATCGCGCCCTGGGCGCTGAGGTCGAAGGCGAAGCTCCCCGAGCGAGTGACGAACCGGATGTCGTGCACCGAGCCGTCCCGCCGGATCAGGAAGCTGATCTCGGCGAACCGGTTGCCCCGAGCTTCTTCGCGGTCCCACCGGGTGTAGATCTGGTTCACGATGTTCCGCAGGTACTCGGGATAGGGGAACTCGAGTCCCGGCGTCTTGATGGTGACCACATCGGTGCCGGTGCTGGGGGTCTCCCCTTCGGCCGGAGTGACCGGGGCCTGCGTCGGCGCCGGGGCCTCCCGATCCGGCGGGGTCGGGGCCGGAGGCTTGGGCGCCGGCTTGGGCGGCGCCTTCGGCGGCGGCTTGGGGCTCGGCTTCACCGGCGCCGGTTTCTCCTGCGGCGGCGTGGGAATCGCTTCGCGCGCGATCCGCCGCCGCTCGGTGGGTGCCGGCGCCGCCACCAGGTTCACGGCGTACACCGGCGGCGTGGCGGTGGAGGTGCGCACCTGGCTGACCAGGAACAGCGCCGCGCCCGCGTGCACCACCACGGTGCCGATCCAGCCGGCCAGCTTGCCGCGCGGATCTCCCCGATCCGGCGCCCGCAGCTTCACGACGCCTCTTCCTCCTGCGCGACAAGACCCACGTTCGCCACACCGGCAGCCCGGATGATCGCCAGGACCCGCACGACTTCGCCGTACGGTACCCGGGTGTCGGCCTGGAGGTACACGCCGCTGGGCTTCCGGGTGGCGACCAGGGACTTGAAGGTGACCCGGAAGTCGCGATAGGACACGGGGGTCTGATCCACGAAGATGCGGCCGTCCCGATTCACGGACACCACCATGCCTTCCTTGGGGGACAGCGGCCGCGCTTCCGCCCTGGGAAGCTCGACGTCCACCCCACCCTGCATCATCGGTGCCGTGATCATGAAGACGATGAGGAGCACCAGCATCACGTCCACCAGCGAGGTGACGTTGACGTCTGCCATGAGGGGCAGCTCGCCGCGCTGACTGCCGAGACCGCCGCCGAGACCCGACGCCATCTAGACCAGTCCTTCCCGGGCCATCGTGCCCACCAGCTCGTTGGCGAAACCCTCGAGCTCGCCGGCGAAGAGTCGCACCCGATTGACGTACAGGTTGTAGGCGATCACCGCCGGAATAGCGGCGGCCAGGCCGGCGAAGGTGGCCACCAGCGCCTCCGCGACGCCGGGCGCGACTGCCGCGAGGTTGCCCGACCCCTTGGTGGCGATGCCGGTGAAGGCGTTGATGATACCGATGGTGGTGCCCAGCAGGCCGAGTAGCGGGCTCACCGAGCCGATGGTCGCCAGCCAGGGGATATAGTGCCCCAACAGGTCCCGCTCGGCCGCGACCTCCTTCCCCAGCACCATCTTGAGCGCCTCGAGCTGGGTCATGGAGAGCGAGCTCCGGTCGGCGCCGCGCTCCTCCCGCAGCGCGCCCGGGCGCAGCTCGGAGTAGAAGGTGATCGCCTCGCGGAAGAGCCGGTTGTACGGCGACGGCGGCTGCTTCATCACCGCGTGATACGCGTCCTGCAGCCGCGTCGTCCGCTCCATCTCGGCGAAGAAGCGGTCCGCCTGGCGGTTGAGCCGGCGGAACTGCCACCACTTGAGAATGATGATGAACCAGGAGACCAGGGAAAAGATCATCGTGATGATCAGGACGATCTTGGTCTCGAGGCTGGCGGTGAGCACCAGCTCGATCGGGGTGCGGGGGACGGCGCCCCCGGCCTGAAGGATCACCGTCCCTCCTTCCGGAACCAGTCCACCAGTTGGGGAAGCCCGTCGTCGAACCCGCTCTGCGGCTTCCAGCCCAGGACCCTCCCGGCCTTGGCGATGTCGAGTGAGCTGCGGAACAGCTCGCCCGGCCTCGCGGGGGCCATCTCGATCGTCGGCTTCTGCCCCATCACCTTCCCCACCAGCTCCGCCAGCTCGAGCACGTTGGTCTGTTTGGCGGTCGCGATGTTGAAGGCGGTGTCGTCGATAGTGGTGCCCGCGGGAACCGGAGCGGTGCTGGCCAGCACGTTCGCCCGCGCGACATCGCGCACGAAGATGTAGTCCCGGGTCTGGAGCCCGTTGCCGAACACCGTGAGCGGCCGCTGCTCCAGCAGCCGGGAGACGAAGATCGAGACCACTCCGGCCTCGGACTTCGGGTCCTGCCGCGGACCGAACACGTTGGCGTAGCGCATGGCCACCGCCTCGAAGCCGCGCAGGGCCGCGAGCGCGCGGAGATAGTACTCCCCGGAGAGCTTGCTGACGCCATAGGGAGAGATCGGGGCCTTGGGGGCCGTCTCCGGTGTGGGAACCACCTCGGGATCCCCGTAGACCACTCCGCCGCTGCTCGCGAACACGACCCGCTTCACCCCACCGGCGCCCGCTCCCTCGAGCAGGTTCGCCAGACCGACCACGTTGATCGACGCGTCGAGCGCCGGCTCGTCCACCGAGACCCGGACGTCGATCTGGGCCGCGTGGTGATTCAGCACCGTGAAGCCATCCTCTGCGAGCAGCTTGCGGGCCTCCGGAGAGCGGATGTCGGCCCGGACCAACCGGGCACCGGACGGGACGTTGCGTTGGTGGCCGCGGGAGAGATCGTCGAGGACGACGACCTCCCAACCGGCGGCCAGGTAGGCTTCCGCGATGTGGGAGCCGATGAAGCCTGCGCCGCCGGTGACCAGAACTCGGCCGCTCATTCGCTGCGTCTCATCGTGTGCGCTCCAGAATCCATGTGCTCGGGGGAGGCTGCGAAACCGCCCGCAATGTAGAGAGGTGTAGCGGTCGGACGGTAGGGCGCGGCTTCGGGTTCCGCGTAAGGGTGTGGGCCCGGGTGACCAGGAAACAGACGCCTATTCCATGACGTGCAGCGGGGCGGAGGCCGAAGCCCCCGCCCCGCTGCACATCAAGTGGCGTCCCGGTGTTACGGCAGCTTCGCCACCTGCCTCGCTTCGGTGCCCGTCGGGATGTCGGGCGATATGACGTTCAGCACCCGCGCGGTGGCGGTGTGATCGCGGACGTGCACCACCTGCAAGGTGGCCATGACGTCGTCCACCCGCACGGTGCCGTCGTCGAGCCGCTCGGGCTGGCGACGGATCTCGAACAGGTCGCCCGGGGCAACACCCGCCTGACGGCCCTTGTCGAGGAAGATCACCATCTGCGGCGCCTTGAGATCCTGTCGCCCGGTGCCGCCGAGCAGGGTGGCGCGCACGCCGTCGCTCACCGGCACGGCGCGGGCTTTCCCCGGCTCGCCGAACTGCTCCAGCGGCAGCACGCTCTGCCCGCCGCGGATCGTGCCGTAGACTGCCACGACGCTGGCGACGTACTGGCCGTCGGCAGTGTCCACCACCTGGAGGATGCCGCTCGGCTGGATCACGTTGCCATAGCCGCGCACCTCTCGCCCGACCACGACGGACAACAGGCTGTCGCCCACCTGGTAGGTGGCACCCTTCGGGGCCGAAACCGACACCAGGGTGTAGGGCAGCGCATTGCTGTTGCTCGGCGTGGCCCGGATCTGCGGGGGCGTGACGCTGCCGCGAACCGTCCCGTAGGGCAGCTTCTGACCCTCGGTCAGGAATCCGGACGAGTGGAACTCGCTGCGCCGGAGCGGCCGATACGGCTGCTCGGTGTAGGCGCGCATCATTTCCTTCATCGACTGTCCGGGCGTGGGCCCGAAGAGCGGCGCCGGCTGATCCGACGCCGGAGGCGCCTCGGTCAGAGAGGCGAGGCTGGCCGGCGGCTCAGGATCCGCCTCGGTGCCCGCCTCGGGCGACTCCGCGGCCTGGTCTACCATCGACGCGCTGTCGGCGGCGGGAGGCGGCGGCGTATCCTCGGCCGGAACCGCAGCCACGGCAGCGGTGCCGGAGAGCAGCAGCACCTCACCCGGGTAGATCCAGTGCGGATCCTCCACCACGCTGGTGTTCAGCCGGTAGATGTCGGGCCAGAGGAACGGATCGCCCTTGTAGGTGCGCGCCAGGTCCCAGAGCGTATCGCCTTCGCGGACGGTGTGGCTCTGGGTGCCGGTATCGCGCGGGGCCGCCATCGGAATGACGACCGGCGCGACCACGACCGGCGCGACCGAGTCCTGCGCCGCGGTGCCCCGCGGTAGAGTGTCCTGGGCGCTGGGATCCTGGGCGGTGGCGAGGGTGGGGCCGGCAGCCAGCGCCACGGCGCCCAGCCAGGACCAACGGAGCTTGCGCTGCATCGGGATCTCCCAAGAGGGACGGACTTCCTGACGGTTCAGGGCCAACCCGAGCAAAACCAACGCCAGCCGTGGCGGGGGGTGGGGCGAGGGACCCAAGACCTTGGAACGAATGCAGTTACTATGCTGGATAAGGACCGTGCCAGGGCCTCGGAAACCGGGCGCTCCCGCGCGGCGCGAGAGCTGGTGGCAAGTCCCCATTGCCCCGGTCTGGGCGGTCCGGGGCGGGGCTCGGTGTGCCGGCCGGGGGTTGGATCGACGCCCCCGGCCCCCTCTCGGCTCAGAACGGCAGGTCGTCGTCCTCGGAGTCGAGCGCCTCCGGGAAATCCTCGAACGACTGGTCCTTGCCCTTTGGCGCGGCGGCGGCGGTGGCGGCCACCTTGTTGGCCGGGGTGAAGGACTCCGCACCGTCGCCGCGGCCGCTGAGCAGAATGACCTCACGCGCCGTGATCTCGGTGGTATAGCGGGTCTGCCCTTCGCGGTCCTGCCAGGAGCGATACTCGATGCTGCCCTCGATGTAGATCTTGTCGCCCTTCTTCATGTACCGCTCGGCCAGATCCGCGAGAGTGGAGCCCTTGTTGTTCCACAGGATGACGCGGTGCCACTCGGTCTTTTCCTGCTGCTCGCCCGCCTGATTCTTCCACCGGCGACTGGTGGCGAGCGACAGGGTTGCGACCCGCGACCCGTTCGAGGTGCTGCGGACTTCGGGGTCCGCTCCCAGGTTCCCGATCAGGATGACTTTGTTGAGACTCCGGCTCACATGCACCTCCAGGCTGCTGACGATGGGCCCTCGCTGCGGACCCGGGTAAAGATGCGGTTCGGCGGACGTCCTGCCAACCGGTGCAACGCCGCCGGTGTCCTGCTCACGCGTGCTGATGCAGTGCGAGGCGCAGCACCAGGGCATCCTCGCGCGGGTTCCGATAATAGGCGGCCCGCTGCCCCACCGGACGGAAGCCGCGCGCCAGGTAGAGCGCCTGCGCCGAGTGGTTCGACTCGCGCACCTCGAGAAACACCTCGCTGGCGCGCCGGTCGCGGAACGACGCCAGGCCGTCCTCCAGCAGCGCTCCGCCGATCCCGCGGCGCCTGAACTCGGGCGCCACCGCCAGGTTCAGGATCTCGCCGCTGCCCGCCGCCACCCGGCCGACCAGGTAGCCTGCCGCACCGCGCCCGCCGTCGGCGACCAGCGTGAAGGTCCAAGCCGAGGACAGCGCCTCGCCGAACGCCGCCTCGCTCCACGGGTCGCTGAAGCAGCGCCGCTCGATCGCGACCAGCGACGGGGCGTCAGCGAGTATCGCCGGCCGGATCCGGTAGCGGGCGTCCATGGGCGATCTCCCACCTGGCCTGGGCCTCCGCCGGTCGACCGTAGAACGGCTCCCACTCGGAGGGATCGGGCACCTCGCGCGCGCCGCCCTCCAGACCGGCGAGCGCGATGAGCGCGGTAGCGCGGGGCGCGCCTTCCGGCGGTCCGATCATCGCGAGGCCGGTGGAACGCTCGAGCAGCGCGCGCACTGCCACCGGCGCCTCACCCACCAGCACGCCGGGACGGAGCCCCAGGGGCGCGAGTGACTCCGGCCGCCGGACGCCGGGCTCCAACTCCGTGGCCACGCTGCGCGCGTCGAATCGGAAGGCGCCGGCGTACACCTCGCCCCGGAGCGCGTCGCTGACCGCGAGAACGAGCGAATCGGGCCCGCCGGCGACCCCGGCCGCGCGAGCCATCAGCGACGGCGCCGCGTGGAGCGGCAGGCCCCGCGCCCGTGCCAGCGCCTTCGCCGCCGTCGCGCCCACCCGCAATCCAGTGAAGCTCCCCGGCCCATCGCTCACCACCAGCCCCGTGATCGCGTCCAGCCCGACCCCGCGGCGACGCAGCGTGGCCTCCACCATACCGAGCAGCGCCCCGGCGTGGCGCCGCGCGCCGGTCAGGCTCTCCTCCACCGCGTCGGCGGCGGTGCGTCCGACCGCGACGGAGGCACGGTCGGTCGCGGTCTCCAGGGCCAGCCACATCAGAGTGTCTCCAGGCCCCGACGCTCCGGGTCGGGGAGGTGATGGAGACGGAAGCGCCGCGTCGGCGTCGGCAGCCACTCGCCCGCCCGCTCGGGCCATTCCACCAGAATCGCGTCGCCCTCTCCCAGAAGCCCCTCCCAGTCCAGATCCGCCGCCTCCTCCGGCGAGCGGAGCCGGAAGCAGTCCAGGTGGAACACCGGGCCCCGTCGGGAACGGTAGCGGTGCACCAGCGCATAGGTGGGACTGCTCGCCTCACCCGCCACCCCGAGCCCCCGCGCGATCGCCTTGATGAAGGTGGTCTTGCCCGCCCCGAGGTCGCCCTCGAAAGTCAGCAATGCACCCGGCGGCAGCGAGCGGCCCAGCGTCCATCCTTCGGCCTCCAGCTCGGCCTGGCTGAGGCTCCGGATCACGCGCGGCGGCGCACCCGGGCCGGCTCATCGCGGTGAACATCGGGCGCACCCAGCGCGCGCAGCTCGTTCACCTGATCGCGCAGCATGGCGGCCAGCTCGAACTCCAGGTTCGCCGCGGCCTGGCGCATCTGCTTCTCCAGCACCTGTATCGCCGCCGCGCGCTTGGCGGGATCCCGCAGGTCCACCCGCTCCTGCACCGCGAGCTTGGGCTCGGCCCGCTCGGTGCGGGCATCGGCCACATGGGTGGAGAGCCGCACCTCCTCCATGGACTTCACGATCGAGCGCGGAGTGATCCCGTGCTCCTCGTTGAACCGCCGCTGGATTTCCCGCCGCCGATCCATCTCCTCCAATGCCCGCTGCATCGAGCCGGTGATCCGGTCGGCATAGAGGATGGCCCTGCCGTTGATGTTCCGGGCGGCCCGGCCGATGGTCTGCACCAGGCTGCGGTCGGAGCGGAGGAAGCCTTCCTGGTCGGCGTCGAGAATCGCCACCAGGGAGACCTCAGGCAGGTCGAGACCCTCGCGGAGCAGGTTGATCCCCACCAGCACGTCGAAGTCGCCCAGCCGCAGGCCGCGCAGGATGTCCATTCGCTCGATGGCGTCGATGTCCGAATGCAGGTAGCGCACCCGCACGCCGGTCTGCTGCAGGTAGTCGGTGAGATCTTCCGCCATCCGCTTGGTGAGCGTGGTGACCAGCACTCGCTCGGCCCGCGCCTCCCGCACCCGGATCTCGCTCAGGAGATCGTCCACCTGGCCCCGGACCGGACGCACGTCCACCTCGGGATCCACCAGACCGGTGGGACGGATGATCTGCTCCACCACCACGCCGCTCGAGAGATTCAGCTCGTAGTCGCCCGGGGTGGCCGAGACCGTAATCATCTGAGGGACCAGTGACATGAACTCGTCGAACTGGAGCGGGCGGTTGTCGAGCGCGGACGGCAGCCGGAAGCCGTACTCGACCAGGGTCAGCTTGCGGGCGCGGTCGCCGTTGTACATCCCGCCGATCTGGGGCAGCGAGACGTGTGACTCGTCCACGACCACCAGGAAGTCCGCCGGGAAGTAGTCGATGAGACAGGCGGGGCGCTCGCCTGGCCGCCGTCCGCTCAGCGGGCGGGAGTAGTTCTCGATGCCGGCGCAGGTCCCCACCTCCAGCAGCATCTCGATGTCGAAGTTGGTGCGCGACTCCAGCCGCTGCGCTTCGAGCAGCTTGCCCGCCGCCTTCAGCTCGGCGAGTCGCTCCGCCAGCTCGATGCGGATCTCCCGCACCGCGCGCTCGATCTTGGGGCGCTCGGTGACGAAGTGCTTCGCGGGATAGACCGCGCACTGGTCGACCTGGGCGATGGTGTCGCCGGTGAGCGGGTTGATCTTGCTGATCCGCTCCACTTCGTCGCCCCAGAACTCGATCCGGATCGCCTGCTCCGCGTAGGCGGGAAAGATCTCCACCGAGTCGCCCCGCACCCGGAACGTGCCCTGCTCGAAGGCGACGTCGTTGCGGGAGTACTGGATCCGCACCAGCTCGGCGAGCACCTCGTCCCGGCCCCGCTGCTCCCCCCGCCGGACGGTCACCATCAGCTTGCGGTACTCCGCCGGATCGCCCAGGCCGTAGATCGCGCTCACGGTGGCGACGATCACCACGTCTTCGCGCTCCATCAGGCTGGTGGTGGCGCGGAGCCGCATGCTCTCGATGTCCTGGTTGATCGAGGCGTCCTTCTCGATGTAGACGTCGGTCGAGGGGACGTAGGCCTCGGGCTGGTAGTAGTCGTAGTAGCTGACGAAGTACTCGACCGCGTTCCGGGGGAGGAACTGCCGCAGCTCGCCGTAGAGCTGCGCGGCGAGGGTCTTGTTGTGGCTGAGGACGAGGGTGGGCTTTCCGTGGTTGGCGATGGTGTGCGCCAGCGTCATCGTCTTGCCGGAACCGGTCACTCCGAGCAGCGTCTGGTACCGGTCGCCCCGACCGAGCCCCGCTGTGAGCTGGGCGATCGCCTTGGGCTGGTCGCCGGCGGGCTGGAACGGGGCCTGGACTTCGAATCGGGTCGTCGCCATGGTGCCTGGAATATAGCACCGCTGCCGGAGTTTGTTCGGGTCCCTCCCGGAGGAGAGAGCTGACCGAGCCGATCGAGCGCGCCTGCTACTGGCTCGCCCACCGCCCACCCAGAGATCACCAAGCCCTGGAGTCCCGGGTCGAGGCCGACGTCGCAGTCGTCGGCGCCGGCCTGACGGGGCTCTGGACCGCGCTCTTCCTCAGGGAGCTGGACCCTCGCGCGGAGGTCGTGGTGCTCGAGCGGGAGATCGCGGCCTACGGGGCGAGCGGTCGGAACGCCGGGATGCTCTCCGAGACCGTGGACCACGGTCACGGGCTCGCCATCCAGCACTTCGGCGAAACGGAGGCGCGGCGACTCGCGGCGCTGGGTGAGCGGAACGTGGAGGAAATGGTCGGGTGGCTGGACGCCCGGGGCATCGACTGCGAGTACGAGCCGACCGGTCGGCTCCTCGCCGCGCTGACCGCGGCGCAGGTCGAGGAGGGTCGGCGCGCGGTCGCCACCGCTCGACGCCTCGGTCTCGAGGGCCACGAGTGGCTGGACCGAAACCGGTTCCGCGAGCGGATCGACTCAGCGCTCTATCTCGGCGGCGTGCGGGTGCGCGGCGGGGGGATTCTCGATCCGGTCAAGCTGGTGGACGGTCTCCGCCAGGAGGCCGAGCGGCGCGGGGTGCGCGTGTACGAGCGGAGCGGCGTCGAGAAGCTGCGGTCGGCTGGCGCCGGAGTGGAGCTCGAGACCAAGGCGGGTACCGTCCGCGCGCGACGAGCGCTGCTCGCGACCAGTGCCTACACCCACGGTCTCCTGCCCAGCGTGCTGCGCCGCTTCATCCCGCTGTACGACTACATCCTGGTGAGCGAGCCACTCACCGGCGCTCAGCGCGCGGCGATCGGCTGGCGCGGGCGGGAGGGTGTGACCGACGGCCGGAACTTCTTCAACTACTACCGCCTCACCCGCGACGACCGGATTCTCTGGGGCACCAGCGAGGCGGCCTACTTCCCGGGCAACCGGGTGGCCGTGGAGTGCGACCATTCCCAGCCGCATTACACGGCGCTTCGGGCGAGCTTCCGGCGTCACTTTCCGGCACTCGCCTCGCTCGAGTTTCCCTATGCCTGGGGTGGGCCCATCTGCTCCACGACCAGGCTTACGCCCTTCTTCGGCAGCGCGCTCGGTGGCCGGGTCCACTACGGCCTCGGGTACACTGGCCACGGGCTCGGCACCACCCGCCTCGCGGGTCGCATTCTCGCTCATCTCGCGCTGGATCGGCGGACCGACCTCCTCGACCTGGCGCTGGTCCGGCGCCGGCCCCTTCCATTTCCGCCCGAGCCGTTGCGATCGTGGGCGGTGGCCGGCGTGACCCGGGCGCTCCGCCGGGTGGACTCGGGCGAGTCGCCCAGCCTTCTGCTGCGCCTGCTGGATCGTCTGGGAATCGGGTTTTCCAGCTGACTGTCATCCGCCGGCCATCGCCAGCATCCGCTTCCACTGCGCCGGTTCCACCGGCACCACCGACAGCCGCGGCACCCGCACCAGTCCCAGATCGGCGAACGAAGGCTCCGCCTTGATCTCGGCCAGCGGCACCGCACGCGGCAGCGGCTTGACCGGCGCTATGTCCACCACGACCAGTTCGGGGTCCTTGGGATCGGGGTACGGCGCGCTGACCACCCGGGCGAGCCCCACCAGCGCCTTCTCGTTGCCGGTGTGGTAGATCAGCGCGTCGTCGCCCTCGAGCATCGAGCGAAGGTGCTTGAGGGCGACGGGATTGCGGACGCCCTCCCAGCGGGTCCGCCGTTCGCGAACCAGATCGGGGAACCCGTACTCGGAGGGCTCGGTCTTGAGCACCCAATGGCGTGACATCGAAGTCCCGCGCTGCGGCTACTTCTTCACCGCGAAGTTCTTCGAGTCCACGGAATCGCCATTGGCGTAGATGGTGACGTTGTACGTGCCCGCCGGCCAGCCCTTGGGGTTGGAGACATGGAACTCCGTGTTCTCGTCGCCCTGCGGGGAGATGGTCTGGGTCGAAGAGTCCACCGTTTGCCCGGTCTGGAATCGCCAGATGGCCCTCAACTCGGCGTTGTCCCGCGCGCCTTCGGTGCTGATGGAGGCATAGATCGTATCCCCGGGCGCGAATTGGAAGGTCGGCTCGGTGACCATCTTGCTCTCGCCGATCCGCTTGCCGATCATCACGCTCGCGACCTTGAACTCCTTCGGGGCGGTGTCGGCAGCAGCCGTGGCGGTGGTACCGGTCTCCGCGCCGGCGGCGGGAGTGCTGTCCCGTCCCTTGCACGCGACCGCGGCCAGCAGGGCCATCGCAGTGAGGGCCCGTGCAGCGTGCGTCATCTTGGCGTCCTCCTCGTGAGGGGGATGTGCTCAGGCCGGAGGCAGCTTCAGCGCCTGGCCGGGGTGGATGAGATCGGGGTTGTCGCCGATGATCTCCCGATTGGCCTCGTAGATCCTGCGCCATTGCTGGGCATCGCCATAGATCCGCTTGGCGATCTTGGAGAGGCTATCGCCCTTCTTGACGGTATAGGTCTCCTCCTGCTGCACACGGGCCGGCGCGGCTGGAGCAGTTGAGGATCCGCCGCTCTGGACACTGGAGAAATCGGGCAGTGGCTCCTTCGGGTTCGGCATCTCGGCCTCCGGGAATGGGATACGAAGCCCGCACTATAGGCCTGCCCGGGGCCGGCGGCGGTGACAACAGTCACGCGCGGGGACCCCTTGCCGGCCGCTCGCGGGTGGGCCATCCGTCCCCTATTATGAATCCGCCATTTCATTCCGCCAGGAGCTCGCCATGCGCTGGTCACCGGGTCACCGAAGTGCCAACGTCGAGGATCGTCGGGGAGCGGGTGGGGGCTTCATGCGCGGCGCCGGTGGAATGGGCGCCGGCACCCTCATCATCCTTCTGATCCTCAGCCTGATTTTCAAGCGGGACTTTTTCTCCCTGGTGGGCGCCGGCGGCGGGGCACCGGCTGCCGAGAGCGGCGAGGCACCGCCGGCGGAGACGACGCCCGAGGAGGAGCGCCTGGTCTCGTTCGTCTCCTTCGTGCTGGATGACGCCCAGAGCACCTGGCGCCAGCTGTCCTCGGAGACAGGAACCCCGTACCGCGACGCCAAGCTGGTGCTCTTCCGCGACGCGGTGCAGTCGGCCTGCGGCTTCGCCGAATCGGCCACCGGTCCGTTCTACTGCCCCGCGGACGAGAAGGTGTACATCGACCTGGGCTTCTATGAGGAGCTCCAGCAGCGCTTCGGTGCGCCCGGCGACTTCGCGCAGGCCTACGTGCTGGCGCACGAGATCGGCCACCACGTCCAGAACCTGCTCGGCACCGAGGCACGGGTCCGCGAGGCGCGCACCCGGCGCGCGGACCTGGCGAACGAGCTTTCGGTCCGGCTCGAGCTGCAGGCCGACTGCTACGCCGGTGTCTGGGGGCACGCCGCCGCGCAGCGGCAGCGGCTGGAGCCGGGTGATGTGGAGGAGGGACTGGGAGCGGCCGCGGCGGTGGGTGACGACCGGCTACAGCGGATGGGAGGGGGGCGGGTCGCCCCCGAGTCGTTCACCCACGGAACCTCCGCCCAGCGTCAGGAGTGGTTCCAGCGGGGCATGGAGGCCGGCCGCCCCGATGCCTGTGATACCTTCAGGCAATAATCTGGCGATAGAGCGGACGCCGCCGCGCCACCGCGTGCCGTCGCGCGGGGGAGCGGCGGCGAACTTCGTTCACGATGAAACGCTGCACGATGCCGAGTTGGAGATAGCGGTTCTGGGTGATGGGCGGCAGGTGGTGGAAGTCGAGCACGACCCGGCGACAGAGGTACTCACCGCAGCGGCACTCCATGGTCCAGTGGTCCTCCCGCATGGCGGTGGAGTAGTCGAACCGGATCTCCTCCCCGGGGACGATCGGGCGGAGGGCGATGAGCACCCGATCGTCCAGGATGCCGGCGTTGGGATCGCAGGAATGGTTCAGGTAGCGGCCAGGCGGCGTCAGATCCAGGAACTCCGCGGCCCCGATCTGCAGCGCATACGCGCGATCGGCACCGAGCGAGAGCACCTCGGGCGTGGCGAGGACCGGCCCGCCGAGGGTGAGCATCGGCTGGCCGGGCTCGAAGTACCGAGAGGCGAAGACGCCGCGCCCGATGGCGCTGCGGCCCACGACGACCGACGGCCCACTCATCACTGTGCTCCTTCCTGCGTGCGACAATTGGCACGTCCCGGAAGGCGCCGGTCGGCTCTGGCAGAACGCAGCACGGCCGGCCCCAGGGGGTAAGGCAAGTACGGCTGTCGAGCGAAGTTGATCGGTGAACGGTGGGTGATGGGGCAGGTTGCATGCCAGCTCAGGTGGGCGGCGCTTCCCTCCGTTCGATCTCGGTCACGCCTTTGACACGTCGCACTGCCTTCAGCACCTTCGCCAGGTGGGGAAGGTTGTCCACCTCGACGAAGATGGTGCCGAACACGGTGCCGTCCCGGGTGCGGATGTCGGCCGCCCGGATGTTGGTGCCGGTCTGACTGATCGCCTCCATCATGTCGGCGTAGAGCCCGCGCCGGTCCTCCCCGGTCACCGCCAGTCGCACCGCGAAGGACTCGCCCTGGCTCTCCTGCCAGTCGATCTCCACCCGCCGCTCCTCGGCGGACAGGGTGAGCAGGTTGGGGCAGTCCGAGCGGTGGATCGAGATGCCGCGGCCCTGGGTCACGTAGCCCACGACCGAGTCGCCGGGCACCGGCTGGCAGCACTGCGCGTACCGCACCATCAGTCCGTCCACCCCCTGGATCTTGATGCCGCGGCCGAGCCGGATCCGGTCGATCACCCGGCCGAAGACCGTCGGCTTGGGCTCCTGCAGCTCGTCGGTCGGGAGCTCGGGATAGAGCGCGCGGATCACCTGGCCGATCGGCACGTCCCCCCGGCCGACCGCGATCTCCAGTCCCTTCCCGTCCGCGAGCGAGAGCGACTGGGCCGCTCGGGCGAGCCTGGCGTCGTCCGGCGGGTCGAGCCGGCGCCGGCGCACCTCCCGGGCGAGGATCTCCTTGCCCAGGGTGACGCTGACCTTCTCTTCCTCATGGTTGATCCACTGCTTGATCTTGTGCCGGGCGCGGGCGGTCCGGACGTGGCTCAGCCAGTCGCGGCTGGGCTTGGCGGAGGGACTGGTGAGGATCTCGACCGTGTCGCCGCTCTTGAGCTCGCGGTGCAGCGGCGCGATCCGGCCGTTGATCTTCCCGCCCTGGCAGTGGAGGCCCACCTCGGTGTGGACGTGGAAGGCGAAGTCGATCGGCGTGGAGCCCTTCGGCAACCGCTTCACGTCGCCGTGCGGCGTGAAGATGAAGATCTCGTCCTGGTACAGGTCGACCTTCAGGAACTCGAGGAACTCCTCGGGACTGTGGGTGTCCTGCTGCAGCTCGATGAGCTGGCGGAACCAGCCCAGGTGCTGATCCAGCTCGTCCGGCTTGCCGTCGCGCTTGTAGAGCCAGTGGGCGGCGATACCGAACTCGGCGGTGCGGTGCATCTCCTGAGTGCGGATCTGCACCTCGAAGAGCTGGCCGCCGGGGCCGAAGATCGTGGTGTGGAGCGACTGGTACGCGTTCGACTTCGGGCTGGCGATGTAGTCCTTGATCCGCTCCTGGATCGGCGTCCAGTTGTGGTGGATGACGCCGAGGACGTGGTAGCACTCGGGCACGGTGCGGACGATGACCCGGATGGCCATCAGGTCGTAGATCTCGTCGAAGCCCTTGTTCCGCTTCCGCATCTTCTGGAAGATGGACCAGAGGTGCTTGGGCCGGCCGGTGACCTCGAACCACTCGATCCCCGCGCGCTTCAGCTCGGTCTCGAGCGGCCCCCGGAGCTTGAGGATGGTCTGTTCCCGCGCCGCGCGCTTGGCGGCCACCTGGTTCACCAGGTCACGGTAGTCCTCGGGCTCCAGGAACTTGAAGGCCAGGTCCTCCAGCTCCGCCTTGATGCCCGCCATGCCGAACCGGTGCGCCAGGGGTGCGTAGATCTCCCGCGTCTCGGTGGCGATGCGCTGCCGCCGCTCGGGCGAGAGGTGCTCCAGCGTGCGCATGTTGTGCAGCCGGTCACCCAGCTTGATGATGATGACCCGCGCGTCTTTCGCGATCGAGAGCAGCAGCTTGCGGTAGTTCTCCACCTGCTCTTCGGCGGAGCTGCGGAAGGTGAGGCTGGAGATCTTGGTGAGCCCGTCCACGATTCCGGCGATCTCGGGCCCGAACTCGCGCGCGATGTCCTCCTGGCGGACGTCGGAGTCCTCCACCACGTCGTGCAGCAGGGCCGCGGAGATGGTGGCCGTGTCCAGCAACTGCTCGGCCAGGATGTGAGCGACCGCGATGCTGTGGGAGACGAAGTCCTCGCCCGACATCCGCTTCTGGCCCCGATGGGCGGACGCGCTGAAGCGGAGGGCCCGATCGATGAGATCGAGGTCCAGCCGATCGGCGTGCCGCTGCAGCACGACGGTCAGTTCGGGTGCGAGCTCGGGCAAGGTCGAGGTCACGGGCTCCCTTCCAAGGCTCCTTACGAAGAATAAGACGACAGTATTCCCCGCCGCGCATGGGGTGGCGGCGTAGGCTCGGCTCGCGACTGTTTGGTTGGAGTGCTGCCGGCCGGGTCCGGCCGCAGCCGTCTCTCAATACACGATGGCGACCGGCCCGCCCTCCGTCAACGCGACAGCGGCTCGTTCCGAAGCCGCCGGATCAGGTGATCCGGCTCTATCTCCTGGCGGGAAAGACACTTAGCTGGTATGAGCAGGCCTATTGCCTTGGCGCGGGGTCGCTCACGGGGACCGCTACGATGTCGGCAGGCCGATACGACGGACGAGGTCGGTGAAACGCGGATCGGAACGGATCGGGTCGAAGCGAGGATCTACGACCAGGAAGACGAGCCCGTACGCCCGGCCCTCATAGGCCTGCTCCAGTGCCCTGAACGCCTCGTTACGCAGGTTCAGCCCCACGAGCACCGTAGCAACGTCGAACGGGGAGACGTACTCGGACGCCGATCGCCGTCGCAACTCTTCCAGAATCGCGAGCGCATCGGACTGGCGTCCCGCCGAGGCGTAGGCATGGGCCAGCGCGGCCAGGTACACCGAAGTCCGACCCGCGCTCGCAATTGCCTTCTGAAGCGCGACGATCGCCTCCTCCGAGCGGTGTAGCTGCTCCTGCGCCAGGCCTAACCAGAAGAGCGCCCGGCTGAAGGTCGAGTCGATCTCCAGTGTCTTGTTGGCCTGGGCGACGGCCTCCTCATACCGGCGGGTGTTGTAGTAGGGCCGCGCCGCGGCGGCGTGAAGGAGCAGCGACAGGGGGTCCAGATCCACGGAGGCCTTCGCCTGCGCGATCGCCTCTTCACCCCGTCCCATGGCGACCAAGTAAGGGTGGTAGCTGAGTCGTGCTTGCGCCGAGTTGGGGTTCAGCTCTATTGCTCGCCGATGCTCGCGGTCGGCCGCTTCGAAATTCCAGGAGTAGAGAAACTCCACCCTCCCCAGCACAGCATGCGCCTCTGCGAGCGTCGGGTCGAGCTCCAGCGCCTTCAGCGCAGCGGCACGTGCCCTGGGAAAGAGCTCGTGTGGCGGACCAAGGGTGTAGTACCCCAGTTCGGCATAGGATGCAGCGAGTCCTACATAGGCGGCCGCGTATGTCGGCTCGAGATCAATGGCCTTGGTGAAGTACCCGATGCCCTTCCGGAAGTCGGCTCCCGTCACCTTGCCCAGGAAGTACCTCCCTCTCACGTACGCCTCGTAGGCCGCCGGAGTCACTTCTTGCCGCCGAGCCGTGCCCTCCGATAGCCCGCTTGGCGAGTCCACTCGAATGCGCTCTGCAACACCGCGAGCCACCTGGTCCTGCAGCCCGAGAATCCCACTCATCTCGCCGTCGTAGCTGCGCGCCCAGATGGAGCGCCCCGTCGGTGCCTCCGTGAGCCGCACCGTGATATGGATCTTGTCACCCGCGCGTTGCAGGGCGCCGGTGAGCACCGCCTCGACCCGGTGCTCCCGGGCCAGCAGGTCGCCAGGGAGGTCGGCCTGCGATCCCTTCAACGCAATGACCCGGAGACCGCCGATCTGGGCCAGCGTCGTTACCAGCTGGTCGGTGATGCCGGTGGCGAGGTAGATCTGAGTCGAGTCGCCCGTGAGGTTGCTGAGGGGCGCAACGGCGAGTGACCCGATCCCCGAGTCCGATACTGACTTACTGGCTCGCCCGCCGAGGAGGCGGCTGCCGAGCCCCGTCAGGGCGAGGGCAAAAAGGGCGAGCGCCGCGATCAGGACCCGACGCCCAGGCCTCTTGTGGAATCGCTCCGGCGGCGCCTCGAGGGCCGTCGCCAGCGCCTGCTTGAACTCCTGCGCGCTTGCATAGCGGTCGGCCGGCACCTTGGCCAGGGCCTTGGTGACCACCGTCTCTAGTGCCGGGCCAATAGTCGGGCGGATCGTCCGTAACCGCGGCACCGGGTCAACCGCATGCCGGGCGAGGATCGCCTGAGCGGTTGGTCCACCGAAGGGGGGCTCGCCGGCCAGCATCTCGTAGAGCACACAGCCGAGCGCATAGACGTCGCTGCGGGTATCCACCACCCGGCCCCCGGTCGCTTGCTCCGGGCTCATGTACTGCGGCGTCCCGAGCGCGAAACCGGTCTCCGTCAGCCGCTCGCCGCCGGCCACGTCCAGGGCGTGCGCGATCCCGAAGTCCGCCACGACGGCATGGCTCGCCGTCAGCAGGATGTTCTCGGGCTTGATGTCCCGATGGATGACGCCGGCTGCATGGGCACAGGCGAGCGCGTCGGCCACCTCGCCGGCGATCCGCACCGCCGCCGCTGCCTCCAGCTGCACCTCGCGGCTGAGCCGTGCCCGCAACGACTCGCCGTCCACCCAGGGCATCGTGTACCAGAGCACCCCTTCGGTGACGCCGGAATCGAACAGACCGAGGATGTGGGGGTGCTGGAGCCGGGCGGCGATGGCGATCTCGCGCTGGAAGCGATC
>DATBJH010000124.1:0-7477 GCA_036556505.1 Gemmatimonadales bacterium | reverse complement strand
GATGACGCGCTCGCCCTCGATCGTCGCGAAGCTGGGGGCCACGTTGAGGACCGTGGGCTCGGGCTCGTCCGGCGGGAGATCCGGGCTGGTGTTCGTCTCGCACGCGGCGAGGAAGGCTGCCGCGGACAGCAGGGCGGTGAATGGGTACTGGGCGCGCATGGCAGCCTCCGGTTGAGTGGTGCGGTCCGGTGCGGCTTGCCCGCCTCGAACCACGCGGCCACAATAGGAGGGGAGCCTCACGCGCTCCTCACTTTCTCCTCAGCGGGCGCTCATGTTCCGGCTCGAGACCTTCGGGGGTCTGGCCCTCACCGACGCCGCAGGTGACGTGGTCATGCCGCAGCGGCGACGACTGGCGTTCCTCGCCCTGCTCGCGGCCGCGGGCGAGCGCGGCATAAGTCGTGACAAGGTGCTCGGTTATCTCTGGTCCGAGAGTTCATCCGAGAACGCTCGTCACGCCCTGGAGCAGCTCCTCTATTCCATGCGGAAGCAGGTGGCCGAGCCGCTGTTTCAGGGCACCGACCCGCTGCGACTCGATAGCAGGGTGGTCCAGGCCGACGTCGTGGAGTTCGCCCGAGCGATCGCCGCCAATGATCCCGCCCGCGCGGTGAGCGTGTACCGCGGTCCGTTCCTGGACGGTTTCTATCTCGCCGGCGCGCCGGAGTTCGAGCGCTGGACCGAAGCCGAACGCTCCCGGCTCGAAGCCGAGCACGCCGAGGCACTCCGAAGGCTGGCGGCGGAGGCCCACGCGCTCGGCCGCCGCACGGTGGAGATCGATCTCCGGCGCCGGCTCGCCGCCGCCGATCCACTAGGGGAGCGCGCGGCTGTCGGGCTCGTCCGGGCGCTGGTGGAAGCGGGGGACTGGGCAGGCGCCCTGCGACACGCCCGCGAGTACGAAGCCCGGGTCCGGGAGGAAGTCCCGGGCGCATCGGTGACCGACCTCATGGAGTTGGTGAGGCGGATGGGGGGTGAGCGGCCGTCCCGGCCGACACCGGTTCCTGCCGGCGGCGAGGGCGGCGATCGATACGTGATCGAGCGCGAAGTCGGTCGTGGCTCGATGGCGACCGTCTACCTGGCGCGCGACCGGAAACACAACCGTGAGGTGGCGCTCAAGGTCCTCAAGCCGGAGATCGCGGCCGGGTCCGACCGCAGGCGATTCGAGCGGGAGATCGGCATCCTCGCGCGACTGCATCACCCGCACATCCTCCAGCTGTACGACTCCGGAGTGCTGACGCTGTCCGATGGCCGCGAGGGGCTCTTCTACGTGATGCCGCACGTGAGCGGCGAAACCCTTCGGCAGAAGCTGGTGCGCGAAGAAACGCTGCCTGTGGCCGATGCGGTGCACATCGCCAGCGAGGTGGCCGACGCCCTGGCGTACGCCCATGCGCAGGGGGTCATCCACCGCGACATCCGGCCGGAGAACATCCTGCTCGAGTCGGGACACGCCCTGGTGGCGGACTTCGGCATCGCGCGGGCACTGCAAGTCTCGGTCGGCGAACAGATCTCCGCGATTGGTGTCGTGCTCGGCCAGCCGGCCTATATGAGCCCGGAACAGGCGAGGGGCGCGTCGGACCTCGACACCCGCACCGACATCTACAGCCTCGGCTGCGTGCTCTATGAGACGCTGGCGGGTGAGCCGCCGTTCACCGGCGCGACCTCGGCAGCGGTGCTGGCCCGGCAAGTCGCGGAGCCGGCACCGCCGCTGCGTACGGTGTGCCCAAGGGTCCCCGACGGCGTGGAGCGCGCGGTGATCAAGGCGCTGGCCAAGCGACCGGCCGACCGGTTCCGCACGGCCGCCGAGTTCGCCGCCGCGCTGCGCGAGTAAGCCTCGTCCTCGCCGCAGGAATAGAACACGGCTCCGCCGGCTCCCCGGCATACCTTCGCAGGATGTGCGCCGTGATCGCGCTGCCTCACGCGGAGCGCCCGCGGGAGCGTCTCTGGTCCCTGGGGCCGGCGGCGCTCACCAGCGTGGAGCTTCTCGCCGTCCTGCTGGGGACCGGCACCGGCGGCCGCACGGCGCTCGACCTCGCGGGTCACCTGCTCGAGATCGGCGAGGGGTCGCTCCGCCGGGTCGCCATGCGCCCGCGCGCGGAACTGCTCCAGACCGAGGGAATCGGGCCGGGAAAGGGTGCCCGGCTGCTGGCGGCGTTCGAGATCGGCGCTCGCCTTGCCGGCGAGGACAGGCCCGCGGCGCCGCGCATCCGCGAGCCCGAAGACGTAGCTCGTCTGTTCCAGGCCCGGCTGCGCGATCTGCAGGTCGAGGAGTTCCACTTGCTCGCGCTGGACAGCCAGAGCCAGGTGCTGCGTCAGGTTCTGGTCACCCGCGGGCTGCTCAACAGCTCGCTGGTGCATCCGCGCGAGGTCTTCCGCGCGGCGATCGCCGAGGCCGCGGCCGGCATCATCGTAGTGCACAACCATCCCAGTGGGGATCCCACGCCCTCCGCCGAGGACCGTACGGTCACTCGCCAACTTGCAGAGGCGGGCAGGCTACTGGATCTCCCGCTCTACGACCATGTGATCATCGGTGGAGACCGCTTCGTCAGCCTCGCCACCCTGGGACTGCTTTAGGCGTCAGGGCAGGAGCCCCCCGGCCGTTCGCTGACGCAGCACCCGTTGCTGCCAGATCACGGTGGCACCGAGCAGCAGGAGACTGGTCATCAGGATGGCGGTGGCCAACACGTTGATCTGCGGTGGGAAGGCGGCGCGGCGGGCGCCGTAGACATAAAGGGGGTAGGTGAGCCGGCTGCCCGCGGTGAACAGGGTGATGACGAAGTCGTCCAGCGACAGCGCGAAGGCGAGCATGGCGGCGGCCGCGATGCCGGGCGCAATCAGCGGCAGGGTCACCTTGCGGAACACCCGGGAGGGGGTCGCGCCCAGGTCCATGGCGGCCTCCTCCAGGGTCCAGTCGAAGCCCCGCAGGCGGGCCCGCACGGTGAGCGCCACGTAGCTCACCGAGAACATGATGTGGGCGATGACGATGGTCCCGAACCCGCTGCGGGCGTTGAAATCCAGAAAGAGCGCGAGCAGCGACGACCCCAAGACCACCTCCGGCGTGGTCAGCGGCAGCACAAGGAGCAGGTTCACCGGCCCGCTTCCCCGAAAGCGATAGCGAGAAAGCGCCAGCGCGATCATCGCCCCAAAGATGATCGCGACGAAAGTGGAGACCGCCGCCACCCGGAGGCTCAGCATCATCGAATCGACCAGCGCGGGGTAGCGGAACGGATCGGCCCAGGCGTCCAGCGAGAACGACTTCCAGACGAAGTTGAACTTGCCCGCCGGCTTGTTGAAGCTGTACAGCACGATCACCAGGATCGGCAGGAAGAGATAGCCCAGCACCAGCAGGGCATATCCGTCGAGAATCCGGGCTCCCAGCTTGCCGGCGCGCATCAGCTCAGGTCCTCGGTGCCGAGCACTCTGGTGTAGGCCATCACTCCCACCGTGATGATGGCCATGAGCACGAAGGAGAGCGAGGCGGCGAGCGGGTAGTCGCGCACCTCGAGAAACTGGTTCTGGATCACGGTGCCGATCATCTGCTGATTGGGGCTTCCCAGCAGCTCGGCATTGATGAAGTCACCCGAGGCGGGAATGAAGGTCAGCAGGCTTCCCGCAAAAACCCCGGGCAAAGAGAGCGGCAGCACCACCCTGCGAAAGGCTCCCAGCGGCGTGGAGTAGAGATCCTGTGCCGCCTCCACCAGCCGGCGGTCGATCTTCTCCAGGCTCACGTAGATCGGCAGGATCATGAACGGCAGAAAGTTGTAGGTCAGCCCCCCGATCACGGCCAGGGTGGTGTCGAGCAGCCTGCCGCCCTCCGCCAGCAGGTGCATCTGCCGTAACAGCCAGACTGCCGGGCCGCCGTCGCTGAGGATGGTCTTCCAGGCAAAGGTGCGGACCAGGAAGGTGGTGAAGAAAGGAAGAATGACCAGCCCGAGCAGCAGGTTCTTGAGCCGGCCGCCCCGGAACGCGATGACGTACGCCAGCGGATAGCCCAACGCCAGGGCCAGCAGCGTCGCGATGAGCGCGTAGCGGAAGGAACGCACGAAGTGGGTGCCATACGTGCTCAGCGCCCGGACGTAGCCGTCCCACCACGGCTCCCCGCTCGCCGCCACCGAGTTCTGCGCCAGGGCGATGAGCGGGACGACGAAGAACACGATCAACCAGAGAATCCCTGGCGCGATCAGTAGATATGGTGCGAGCCGGCTGTGCCTTTCACTCGCGGCGGCGGTCCCGGCCATCGCTCACCTAGGCGCCGATGGCGTCCTGGAACATCCGGTTGAAGTCGGTGTCTTCCGCGTCGCTCAGCGACTTGAAGACCCGGAGCCGGGCCCTGAGATCGTCCGGCGGATTCACCAGTGGGCTCTTGGCCAGCTCGGGCGCGAGCTTCGCCAGCTCCTCGCCGGCCCCCTTCACCGGGGAGATGTAGGGCGCCTCCACGATGATCTGGGCCGAATGGGCCGGCTCGTACACGTAATTCATGAACGCCAGCGCCTGGGCCTGCCGGTCGGAGGTCTTGGGAATCAGCATGTTGTCCGAGTAGAGCATGGCGCCTTCCTTGGGCGCCACCCACCGCAGGTCCGGGTTGTCGGCGGCGAGTCCCTGAATGTCCCCCGACCAGGCGAACGCGATGGCGATGTTGCCCGCGGCCAGGTCCTCGGCGTAGTCGTTGCCGGTGAACTTGCGGATCTGTCCGCTCTCCCGGGCCTTCTTGATCCTGGCGCAGGCCGCTTCCGCGTCGGCCTTGGTCGCGTTGGAGGGATCTTTCCCCAGGGCCAGCATGACCAGGCCGAGGGTGTCCCGCATCTCGGTCAGCATGGTCACCTGTCCCTTGAACTTGGGATCGAAGACGTCGTTGATGCTGGTGAGCTCGCGCCCGGTCTTCTTCGGGTTGTACCCCAGGCCGGCCATGCCCGACACCCAGGGCACACTGTACTTGCGGCCCGGGTCGAAGCTCACGTCCCTCAGGTTGTCCACCAGGTTGGCCTTGTTGGGAAACTTGCTGTCGTCCAGGGGGGCGGCGTAGCCGAGCTGGATGAGCCGGCCGATCATCCAGTCGGTCAGCACCACGATGTCCCGGTCGATGGGCTGGTTCCGCTTGAGCGGCTCGTCGATCTTGGCGAAGAACTCGTTGTTGTCGTTGACGTCCTCGTTGTACTCCACCTTGATCCCGGTGGCCTTCTCGAAGTCCGGCACGGTCTTGGGATCGATGTAGAGCGGCCAATTGGATATCCGCACCGCTCCACCCCCGCCGCCGGCGCCACCGGCACCGCCGCCGGCCGCTTCGCCTCCACCGGCTTCCTTTCCTCCGCACGCGGCCAGCAGGTTTCCGCCGATGGCCAGGCCGCCCGCCGCCAGGGCCGAGTTGGTGAGAAACCGGCGCCGGCTCAGCGCCTGGCGAATCAACTGGTGGATCTCGTGGTTGCGATCGTCGGGATGCTTATCGCTCATGGACGCCCTCCGAGATTCGGAATGGGAAATGCCGCGCGTTCCACCGTTGTGTTGAGGTCGGCCTCGATTGGCGGGCCGGGCTGGGCCGGCGGGAGCAGCCGCGCGGCGTCGGGGTCCCAGCTCACCCGCAGCTGGAGGCCGGGCGCGAGGTCGGGAATCGCCTGCTCCGGCCCGACATGGGCCACGATCTCGGTGCCGTCCGGAGCGACCAGGATACAGCGGATCACCGGCCCCTGGAAGACGACGTGCCGGATGGTCACCGGAACTCCGCTCGTGCCGGTGTCCTTGCCCGCGAGTCGAAGCCGTTCGGGCCGAACCATCACCGTGACGGCCGCGCCGGGCGCCATGGGATCGGCTCCCGCCGGCAGGCTCACCTCGCCGTCTCCGGCCACCTTCACGCTGGCCCGATCCCCGGCGACTCGGGTCACCACGCCCGGAAGCAGATTGGCGGTGCCGATGAAATTGGCGACGAATACCGAGGCGGGTGAATGGTAGATCTCCTGTGGAGGCCCGATCTGCTCCACCCGTCCCTCGTTCATCACCGCGATCCGGTCGGACATGGTGAGCGCTTCTTCCTGGTCGTGGGTCACGTAGATGAAGGTGATCCCGACCTCGCGCTGGATGCGCTTGAGCTCGATCTGCATCACCTGCCGCAGCTTGAGATCGAGCGCGCCGAGGGGCTCGTCCAGCAGCAGGGCGCTGGGATAGTTGACCAGCGCGCGGGCCAGTGCCACTCGCTGCTGCTGCCCCCCCGAGAGCTGTGCCGGCCTGCGCTCCGCGAAGTCAGTCAGCCGCACCACGGTCAGGAGCGCCCGGACCCGGCGCTCGACCTCGGCGGGCTCCAGCTTCCGGCATCGGGGGCCGAAGGCCACGTTGTCGTACACCGTCATGTGGGGAAAGAGGGCGTAATGCTGGAAGACGGTGTTGACGTTGCGGCGGTAGGGCGGCACCCGGGAGACATCGTGTCCCTCCAGCAGGATGCGGCCGTCGGTCGGCTGCTCGAACCCCGCGATCATCCGCAGTGTCGTGGTCTTGCCGCACCCGGAGGGGCCGAGCAGCGAGAAGAACTCGCCTCGCCCGATGGTGAAATGCGCCTCGTGGACGGCCACGTAGCGGCCGAACTGCTTCACCACCCGGTCGAGTTGAATCACGGCGTCGCGCGGGACGCCATTCCCTGCGAGTGTGGTCGTCATCATGACTTCGAGGTGGGAGGAGGTGAGCAAAACCCAATGTGGCACCGCGCCGTGGAGTTGACAACCGGGTGGTGGCGGCGCAAGCTAGAGCCGACCCGGGATCGTGCGACCCCTCCGAGGCGATAGCATCCTTCACTCCAGGAAATATCAGGACGGCTCTCCATGAGCACCACTCTCACGCCCAACGCGCGAGGGGCGAGCGACCGCCTCCTCGCCCGAGCCCGCCAGATCGGGGAGGCGGAGATGACCCGGCTCCTCGCCCGCACCACGGGCTCGGCCCGGCTCTTCGACCGCGCCACCCGGATTCTGCCCTTCGGGGTGGCTTCCTCGTTTCAGAAGATGCAGCCCTATCCCGTCTACCTGAGCCGGGGCCGGGGCAGTCACGTCTGGGACCAGGACGGCAGCGAGTATCTCGACTTCCATTGTGGTTTCGGCGCGATGGTGGTGGGTCACGCCCATCCCCGGATCGTCGAGGCGATCAGCGAGGCGGCCTCCCACGGCACCCACTTCGCAGTGACCACCGAATCGGCCGTGGCCTTCGCGGAGGAGATCGCCGGCCGGTTCCATCTCGAGCTGGTGCGCTTCGCCAATTCGGGCACCGAGGCCACCATGGATGCCATTCGGGTGGCCCGCGCCGCCACGGGGCGCGACGTGGTCTGCAAGATCGAGGGCTCCTATCACGGCCACCACGACGCCGTGATGTTTTCCGTGATCCCCAACGCCGACGTGATGGGGGGACGGGAACGGCCGGCCAGCGCGCCGGTTTCCAAGGGAATGGTGAAGGACGCCGCCAAGTACATCGAGGTGGTGCCTTTCAACGATGTCACCCCCCTGGAAGAGGTCTT
>DATBJH010000123.1:0-42520 GCA_036556505.1 Gemmatimonadales bacterium | reverse complement strand
TCCGGGCGCCGAGACGATGTTCGGTGAGGCCCACGCCCGCGGACGGGAGCCGCAGCCCGGACTGGCCTTGCTGCGCCTGGCTCAGGACCGCCCCGAGGCCGCGCACTCGATGATCGAGGGCTCGCTGGCGGAGCCGAGCCTGCTGACGCTGGACCGGGCCAAGCTGCTGCCGGCGATGGTCGAGATCGCCGTCGCCTGTGGCGCGACCGAGGCGGCGGCAGCGGCGGCGGAGGAGATCGAGTCGATCACCCGGACGTACAGCTCCCCGGCGCTGGTCGCCTCGGCGGCGCTCGCCCGGGGAGCGGTGGAGCTCGCGCGGGGCAAGCCCCAGGATGCGCTGCACCAGCTCCGCCGGGCGCGGCGGATCTGGACCGAGATCGACCTGCCCTTCGAGCTGGCGCGGACCCGGCTGCTGATGGCCAGGGCGCATGCCGCGCTGGGCGACGGGGACGAGGCCGCGATGGAGGAACGGGCCGCGCACGCCCTGACCAGTCGGATCACAACTCCCGGTCGCATAAAGTCTTCCTCATAGACGGTTCATCACCGGATCACTCACGGAGCGCTAGGCTGCACCGTCCCCAGCCAGGAGCACTCCGATGACCGCCACCTGCCGGCTCCCGATAGGCGTCCTGCCCCGGTCCGCCGCGGCCTTCAAGCCGGCCATTCCCCTCCGCCAGCGGTACGACAACTGGATCGCGGGTGAGCCCCTCGCCCCGACACGCGGCCAGTATTTCGTCAACCTCTCGCCCATCACCGGCGAGCCGCTGTGCGAGGTCGCCCGAAGCACCCACGAGGACGTGGACAAGGCGCTCGACGCCGCCCACGCCGCCGCGATCAGCTGGAACGCCTCGTCGCCGGCATATCGGGCCAACATCCTCAACCGCATTGCCGACCGGATGGAGGCCAACCTCGAGACCCTCGCCTTCCTGGAGACGCTCGACAACGGGAAGCCGATCCGTGAGACGCGGGCCGCCGATCTGCCGCTCGCGGTGGACCACTTCCGTTATTTCGCGGGCTGCCTGCGGGCACAGGAGGGGCACATCTCGCAGCTGGATGACGACACGGTGGCCTACCACTTCCAGGAGCCGCTCGGCGTCGTCGGCCAGATCATCCCCTGGAACTTTCCGCTGCTGATGGCGGCGTGGAAGCTGGCCCCCGCCCTGGCGGCCGGAAACTGCGTCGTGCTCAAGCCGGCCGAGCAGACACCGGTGTCGATCCTGGCATTGATGGAGCTGATCGCCGACATCCTGCCCAGCGGCGTGGTGAATGTGGTGCAGGGCTTCGGGGTGGAGGCAGGCAAGCCGCTCGCCACGAGTCCGCGGATCGCGAAGATCGCCTTCACCGGAGAGACCACGACCGGCCGTCTGATCATGCAGTATGCGGCCGAGAACCTGATCCCGGTGACGCTGGAGCTGGGCGGCAAGTCGCCCAACATCTTCTTCGCCGACGTGCTCGACGCCGAGGACGACTTCTTCGACAAGGCGCTGGAGGGCTTCGCGATGTTCGCCCTGAACCAGGGCGAGGTCTGCACCTGCCCCTCGCGGGCGCTGGTGCAGGAGTCGATCTACGACCGGTTCATGGAGCGAGCGGTCGCGCGAGTGCGGCAGATCGTGGAAGGTGACCCGCTGGATCCCAGGACCATGATCGGCGCGCAGGCCTCCGCGGAGCAGCTGGCCAAGATCCTGAGCTACATCGATATCGGGAAGCAGGAGGGAGCCCGGATCCTGACCGGCGGCGCCCGCCGGGTCCACCCGGGCGAGCTGGCGAACGGCTACTACGTCCAGCCGACCGTGTTCGAGGGACATAACCGGATGCGGATCTTCCAGGAGGAGATCTTCGGGCCGGTGGTGAGCGTCACGAAGTTCAAGACCGCCGATGATGCGCTCGCCATCGCAAACGACACGCTTTTTGGGCTGGGTGCCGGTGTGTGGAGCCGGGACGTCAACACCTGCTACCGGATGGGCCGCGGCATCAAGGCCGGCCGGGTGTGGACCAACTGCTATCACGCCTATCCCGCGCACGCCGCCTTTGGCGGGTACAAGCAGTCGGGGATCGGTCGGGAGACCCACCGGATGATGCTGGAGCACTACCAGCAGACCAAGAACCTGCTGGTGAGCTACAGCCCGAAGAAGCTCGGCTTCTTCTGAGCCGAGCCGCGATGTGACGGCCGTCCGGCGAACCCCGCGTACGCGGGCTCGCCGGGCGGTTTGCGCCGCTGCCCTGGCGGGCGCACTTTCACATACATGACGACGCACCCGCGCGCGCATGCCCGTGTGACGCTGGCCATGCTCATCGCCTTCGCCATCCCTCTCGCCGCGCAGACCACCCAGAAGCCTCCGCTCCACGCCCGCCACTGGATCGCCATCACCGGCAAGCCGCTCGCCGCGACCGCGGGGGCGCTGATGTTCGCGCGGGGCGGCAACGCGGTGGATGCCGCCTGCGCCATGCTGGCCGCGGTCACCACCATGTGGGACGTGCTCTCCTGGGGTGGGGAGACCCAGGCCCTCATCTATCACCCCAAGCTCAGGAAGGTGATCGGCATCAACGCCCTCGGCGTGGCTCCGTCCGGCGCCACGGCCGAGTACTACGCTTCGCGTGGGTATCGCTATCCGCCCGAGTACGGGCCGCTGGCGGCGGTCACGCCCGGCACGCCCGGCGGACTGCTGGCCATGCTGTCCAAGTACGGCACCCTGTCGCTGGCGGAGGTGCTGTCGCCCGCGATCCAGATGGCCGATGGTTATCCGATCGAGGCCCAGACCGCGGATGCGATCGAGCGGCGCAAGGCCGAGATCAAGCAGTGGCGCTACTCGCGCGAGGTCTACCTGCCCCACGAGGGCGCCGTGCGCGAGGCGCCCGAACCGGGCGAGATCTTCCGGCAGCCCGACCTCGCCGTCACCCTGCGGAAGCTCGTCGCCGCCGAGCAGGCGGCACGCCGGGAGGGCAAGAGCCGCGAGGACGCGATCCTCGCCGCCTACCACCGATTCTACCGCGGCGACATCGCGCGCGAGCTGGTGCGCGGGACGCAGGAAGAAGGCGGTCTCCTCACGATGGGGGACCTGGCCCGCTGGAGGGTGCGAATCGAGCGGCCGGTCAGCACCACGTACAAGGGGATCACCGTTTACAAGCTTCCCTTCTGGCAACAGGGCCCGGTGATGCTTCAGGCCCTCAACATCCTGGAGCAGGCCGACCTCAAGTCGATGGGCTACAACTCGCCCGCCTACATCCACGCGCTCTACCAGACGATGAGCCTCGCGTTCGCCGATCGGGATTTCTATTACGGTGACCCGTATTTCCCGCCCCAGGAGCCGATCTTCGGGCTCTTGTCGAAGGAGTATGCCAAGGCGCGGCTCGCGACGATCAACTGGACGCGGAACGACCCCGCGGTGAAGCCCGGCGATCCCTACCCCTTCCAGGGCGGGACGAATCCGTTCGCCGACCTCCTTGCGCGCTGGACGGTGGAGCCGGCACCCGACACGCTGGAGCGGAGCGGACAGCAGGACGATCTCTCCACTGAGGGCGGCACCACCTCGATTCAGGCGGCCGATGAGACGGGCTGGGTCGTCTCGATCACGCCGAGCGGCGGATGGATACCCGCCGTGATCGCGGGCCGAACGGGGGTCGGGCTCAGCCAGCGGATGCAGGCATTCGTCACCCGCGCGGAAGATGGCCCCTACAACGTGATCGAGCCCGGAAAACGTCCCCGGGTGACGCTCACACCCACGCTCGCTCTTCGCGACGGCCTGCCCTTCCTCTCCTTCGCGGTGCAGGGCGGCGACACCCAGGACCAGAACCTGCTGCAGTTCTTCCTCAACATCGTGGAGTTCGGGATGACGCCGCAGCAGGCCGCGGAGGCGCCGAACATCAACAGCTCCCAGATGCGCTCGACCTTCGGCGCCCACGAGGCACGGCCCGGATTCCTTCTGGTGGCGACGTCCACGCCCGACAGCGTCCGCAGGGCGCTGGAACGGATGGGCTACACGCTGGAGCTCGCGGAGCGCACCTCGGGACCGATCAACGGCATCCTGTTCGACCGTGCCCACGGCACCATGTGGGGCGCCTCCAGCAATCACGGGGAGGACTACGGGATTGCCTGGTAGCTGGTTCGCGATCCATCACCACTCACACTGGAGCTGATCGTGTCCAAACCGCTCACCGGAGCAGCCCGTGTCGTCTGCACCACCGCGGCGGTGCTCCTGACCGCGTCCAGTGCCGGTCTTGCCCAGATCGGCAACGCGGAGTACGCCTCGCGGAGGGCGGCGCTGACGGCAAGCATCGACTCCGGCGTCGTGGTGGCGTTCGGCGGTGTCGAGACGGTGAGCCACTGGCCCACCTTCCACCAGGTTCCCGGCTTCTACTACTTCACTGGCTTCGACGAGACGGACGCCGTGCTGGTGATGGTCAAGCGGGGCGGCGGCCTGACCTCGACCATGTTCGTCCCGACCCGCACGGCCATCGCGGAGCGCTGGCAGGGCGCACGGACTCGGCCGGCCGATCTCCAGGCCGGGATCGGGATCAGCGGCCGCGACCTCGCCCACTTCCAGGGTGCGGTGGACTCGCTCGCCACGGCCGGGCTTCCGTTCTACGTCATCCCCGACGTGCAGACCGCCGACTACGCGGAGCAGGATTCTCTCACGCGTGGCGCCCGGTTCCTGGCCCAGCTCAGGCTGGCCCATCCCTGGCTGGAGACTCGTTCACTCGACCGCACGGTGCGCCACCTCCGGGCGCGGAAGAGTCCGGCGGAGATCGCCTTGCTCCGCAAGGCGGTGGAGATCAGCGTCCGCGCCCACGGCGAGGCGATGAAGGCCACGGCGCCCGGATGCGGCGAATACGAGATCCAGGCTTTGCTCGAGGGGACCTTCCGGCGGTTCGGTGGTGACCGCCCCGCCTACGGCAGTATCGTAGGCTCGGGCACCAACGCGACCATCCTCCACTACATGGAAGACAGCCGGGTGATGCGCGACGGGGAGCTGCTCCTCATCGACGCGGCCACGTCCTACGACAACTACGCCGCCGACGTGACCCGCACCCTCCCGGTGAACGGCCGCTTCACCGCCACCCAGCGCGACATCTACCAGATCGTCCTCGACGCGCAGGACGCCTTCGTGCGGCAGATCAAGCCCGGTGTGAGCGTCGAAGTCGCCAGCGATTCGGGACAGGCGGTCGTGGCCAAGGGTCTGGCACGGCTTGGATTGATCGAGTCGGCAGGGGCGACGGTCGATCCACCTGAAGGGGCCCGCTGCGAGCCCGGCAGCTGCCTCCAGGTCCGGATGTTCGCGCTGCACGGGTACGGCGGGCACGGCATCGGCCTGGAGGTGCACGACCCGGCCCAGTACTACGAAGAGGGCCGGCGATTCGGCGTGGGCGACGTCTTCACGGTCGAGCCGGGCATCTACGTCAGTCCCGACCTGCTCCAGAGCCTCCCCGACACCCCGAGGAACCGGGCGTTTCTGACCAAGATCCGCCCCGCGGTGGAGCGCTACAAGGGAATCGGCGTCCGCCTCGAGGACGACTACGCCTTGACGGAGAAAGGCCTCGAGTGGCTCTCGGAGGGCTCGCCTCGGGAGATGGATCGGGTGGAGGCGCTCATGCGCGGGCGGGAGATCGAGCTGCCGGGCGGCGGCGCCTGCGGCCGCCCGCGAACTTGAAGGATGCGCGCCGTCACCGCTCGCCTGCACCGCAAACAACAGGGGACCATGAGCCGTCATGGTCCCCTTCGCTCCGCTCAGAGTGACATGGAGACTAGCGCTGCGAGAGCGCGCCTCCCATCATGCTGAACTCCGCCCGCCGGTTCATCGCCCACGCCGGCTCGGTCGCCCCCGTGTCCAGCGGCTGCTCCTCGCCGTACCCGACGGTCTCCAGCCGCGTGCTGTCCACGCCCTGCTGCACCAGGAACCGCTTGGCCTCCGCCGCCCGGCGCTTGCTGAGCGCAAGGTTGTACTCGTCCGAGCCACGCTCGTCCGCGTGACCCGAGATCCGCAGCATCACGTTCGGCGAGCCCCGAAGGATCTCGGCCTTGGCGGCCAGCGTGGTGCGGGCCTCCGGCGAGAGGTCGGCGCGGTCGAGGGCGAAGTGAATCCGCTCCGCGAGGGTGGTGCCGCGGGTGTCCGGTGTGGACCGGACCGTGTCCACGGCGACCGGGGAAGGCCGCGGTGTGGGCGCGGGAGCCGGAGTCATCTCGGGAGCCGGCGGGGGAGTGTCCTCGACCTGCTTGCCGCCGCAGGCGGCGACGAGGCCAAGAGCCAGCACGGGAACAAGGAGTCTGGGTGCGTGAGCCATCGGTTCCTTCCGGTCGTGGGTGGGACGGGATCGGGATGGGAGGCGGCGGCGCCGCCGTGCCCGCGGCCGCATGGGCAGCTACCGTGCCCCGGAACCGCACTCGACGATCGAAGCTCTAAGTGGTTCTGCCCACGAGAGATGTGAGGCACCGGGACCGGTCCCTCCCAGCCCCCCCTTCCCCATCGCGCTGGCAGCGTGCAAGAATCCGCATAGGATGCGAGGGCTTGTCCAGGGCTCGTACCTGCGCCTCCAGATCGCGCCGGCTCAGCTGGAGCAGCTCGGCCGGCGGGGTGTGGAGCTCCTTCAACTATTTGGTTAGATCACGACCATGGGCGCGACGACGGCCGGGAGGGCTTGAGCATGGGCACGCTGGACGGCAAGGTCGCCCTGGTGACGGGCAGCTCGCGCGGCATTGGCGCGGCGATCGCGAGGCGCTTCGCCGCCGACGGCGCCCTGGTGGCCGTCCATGGGCGGGACCGGACGGCGCTGGCCGAGGTGCAGGGCGCGATCGCGCGGTCGGGCGGCCGCGCGCTTCAGGTCGAGGCCGACGTCACCCGCTCCGGCGAGATCGAGGCGATGCGCGAGCGGATCGAGCGGGAGCTGGGGCCGATCGCCATCCTGGTCGCCAACGCGGGCGGCAACCCCGTGCCCCCCGGCCCGCTGGAGGAGATCGACGAGGAGGGCTGGCACGCCTCGGTTGATGCCAACCTCACCGCGACCTTCCTCACCATTAAGAGTGTGCTGCCGGGCATGAAGGCGCGGCGCGGCGGCAGCATCATCACCATGTCGTCCGCCGCGGGCCGCCGGCCTCACCCCCGCTCACCGGTTCCCTATGCCGCCGCCAAGGCCGGCATACAGATGCTGACCCAGCATCTCGCCGCGCAGGCCGGCCCGTTCGGGATCCGGGTCAACTGCCTCGCGCCGGAGACCATCCTCACCGAGCGCAATCTCGGGTACATCCCTCCGGCCCAGCGGGAGGCCCTGGCCGAGCAGCATCCCATCCGGCGGCTGGGCACACCCGAGGACGTGGCTGAGGCGGCGCTGTTCCTCGCCTCCGATGCCTCGGGCTGGATCACCGGAGTCGTCCTTGACGTGGCGGGGGGAGCGGTGATGGGGTAGCACCAGCCGGCGCGGTGTCACCACGACAGGGCGGTACATCGCGCCAGGAGCCTCGAGTCCCCGATGCGCTCCACCCATCCTGCGAACGCCTCGGTCGGCCCCCGCCAGCGCAGCTCGTCAACGCCGCTGAACAGGGCGGCGTCCGTCCGCAGTGTGGCGAGATCCTTGAAAAGCAGCGCCTGCTCGCGCTGCTCGCCGAGCACGGTGGCCGGGAACGCCTCGATGGGACCGTACTGGGTCAGCAGTCTGGCCGCGGTGGTCTTGCCGATGCCCGGAATGCCGGGGTACCCGTCCTGCGGATCGCCGACCAGGGCCAGCAGATCGGCGATCAGCGCGGGCGGCACCCCGAACTTGCGACGCACTCCCTCGGCATCGCGGATCTCCCGGTTCCGCCGGTCCACCTGCACCACGCGGTCGCCCTGGACGCACTGGGCGAGGTCCTTGTCGTTGGCCCAGATGCAGACCTTCTCCACCCGCTGGTCGGCCCCCGCGAGCCGCGCCGCCGAGGCGAGGGCGTCGTCCGCCTCCAGCTCCACCATGGGCCAGACCGCCACGCCCATCGCCGCCAGGGCCTCCTCCAGGGGGTGGAACTGGGCGAGCAGCGCGCGCTCGATGCCCTCACCGGTCTTGTAACCCGGCCAAAGCTCATTACGGAAGGATTCGATGACGTGGTCGGTCGCGACCCCGGCGTGGGTCGCTCCGGTCTCGATCAGCTCCAGGACCGTATGCAGCACGCCCGCGACCGCGCCGTAAGGCTTATCCTTGCCCTGGTTGAAGCGGCGCTGGCCGTAGAAGTGGCGGAAGAGCTCGTAGGTGCCGTCGATGAGGTGGACGATCACGGCAGGTCACGCGAGGGTCACGGGTGGGTGCCAACATGAAGGTACCTCACGCCTGGAGCCATCCATGGTTCCCCTCCTTGCCGTCGCAGTTTCCTGCATCATTCTAGTGTTTCCCGCTTCCGCAATCGCGCAGACCGGACCGATGCGACAGCCCGTCATCGAATCGCTTGGCGACACAGGCTTCGGCGAGGAAGAAGTGGACCAGATCTTCGGCGCCGCTATCCCCTGATGGAACCGGAGACACCCATGAGATTGTGGCTCCTCGCGCTTGTCGCGACCTGGCCGACCGCCGCGGCCGCGCAGGTTTGCGAACCGCCGCCTCGCATACCGAGAAAGGTCATCGCCGAGGCCATGCGCGCGCACGGGCCCTACAGCCTGACTAGAACGACCACGGCCGCGGTCTTTGGATCCGAGGCGCTTCTCGCCATCGTGCGGCGGCGTCAGCGCGAGGCGCCGGGAGCCACGCAGTTCCTGATCGATCACGAGGACTGGTTCAAGGCCCACCAGGAGACGGCCGGCGTGGACTATGCCGCCATGTCCCCATCGGCGCGGGCCGCCTATGAAAATCGGCAAAATCTGCTGGTGGACTATGGACCGCAGGTCGTGCAGGAGGTCAAGGAAGGCGCCGCACCGCGCATGGCGCTGGATATCACGCTCTTCTCCACCGACACGGCCGGCCCGAGCGAGTTTGGCTACAAGGACACCCTGTCGGTCCCGAAGATGGAGGTGTACAACAACCGCGTAGTCCGCTTCCGTATGCTCGCGTACGACAGCCTGCTGCTGTACGACGACGTATCCGGCATCTCGGTGAAGCCGCTCGGCTTTCTGTCCGCGATCTTCGCGCTCGTCGGCAGGCCTGACTTGAAGGAGAACAGGATCGCCGTGGGGAAGGACTACTGGCAGGTCTGGCGGGGACGGGTCAACGTGATGCTGGGGATCTCGAAGACCGGGACCGTGACCATCGAGCCGGATGGTCGCGGCCACGAAAACATCCCGCGGGGCCGCGCCGACCTCGCCGCGCTGGCGAAGCAATTGGCACGGCCCCTCGAGGTGCGCTACGGCTCGCCCTCCTGCCTGGCCCGGCAGCTGGCGCGCCGAGCCGCCGCCGAGTGTCGGAATCCGATGGGCGGCACCGGAAGCTGCTGACCTGTATCCTACCGGGCCGCCCCGTCCGCCTGTGCCACCGCCGCCTTCTCGCCGGCGGCCGCGGGGTCGGTCTCCCAGACCGCGAGTACGTTGCCCTCGGGATCGGTCAGCTGGGCGAACCAGCCCATGCCCGGCACCGGCGTCTTTCCCATCATGACCTTGGCCCCGAGCCGCTCCGCCTTGGCCACGGCCTCATCCACGCTCTCGACTGAGATGTAGTTGACCGGCTGCTGGCTGGGATACATGCGCGGCATCAGGCCGCCGTTCACGCCCGGCCGCTGGGGCATCCCCTGCTCGTCCGTCGGAACCGTCTTGACCATCCAATACTCGATCCCGTTGGGATTGTCCCACTTGTCGATGTCCCAGCCGAACAGGTCGCGGTAGAACTTCGCCGCGCGCTCCGGATTATCCGCGGGGATCTCGAAATGCACGATCGTGCTGTCCATGGTGTCGCCTCCTGAGATGGCCGTGCGCCGAGCACGGGAAGGGGAAGGTACCTCCCGTACTACGAACGTCCAGACCCGGAGGTGACACCAGGAAGCACGTGATCAGGCTGTTACCGTCAGCTCGGCCCGCCGGTGCCTCCCATCGGCTTCACGTCGGGTCGAAGCTCGCGCACCCGCACCTCGGCCGCATCTACCGCGTCGTCGATCTCGTCCCGTAGAGCGTTCCAGTTCTCGCGAGTGGCGGAGCCGAGCCGCTCCAGGCTCCGCTGCGCAGCATCGCGGGCCTCCCGTGCGGCCGCGACCGCCTGCGTCTGCGCCTCGGAGGCATCCTTGCCGATGCTGCGCTCGGTCTCGGACAGCTCCCGGTCGACCGTGGCGAGCCGCTCGCGCACTTCGCGGCCGAACTCGTCCCGCTTCTCGAACGACTCGTTGTCGAGGTTGTCGGGCGCGTCGTCCACCGCATCGCCCACGTCCTTGGCCGCGTTCGTCACCGCCTTGCCGGCATCCTTCGCCGCCTCGCCGACATCGTCCGCGACGTCGTCGGTCTTGTCCCCGACATCGTCGGCCGCATCCGCCGTGGCGTCCCCGGCGTCATCGGCCGCGTCGCGGGCCTCGGCGGTCGTCTCTTCCGCGGTATTGTCGGTCCGGCTGGCCGTGTCGTCACGATCGCGGTCCTTACAGCCCGTCGCGAACGCGAGCACGAGCGCAGCGGCTATCCAGCTCATCGCCCTCATGGGATCGCTCCTCTATGGTCCGGCAGTGGTTGGAAGTCGTTGTTCCCGTGCGAGGATGATACCGCGCGTGGTCATGGCAGGTCGTGACCGGGCTCACGAGGTGAGCCGGCTCACGGGCCCAAGGTGGTGTGAGCTATCGGCTATCGGCGGAGTGGCTGATGGCCGATAGCTGATAGCCGATAACCGAGTTGCGCGCTCGCTACTCGCTCCCCGCGGCGTGCGCGGCCCCCGGTACCGCGGCCAACCGCTGCACCGTCTCGGTCAGCGTCCGCACCTTGGCCGCGTCGCCGGCCGAGCCCGCGGCCGTCTCCAGCCTGGACGCGAGCTTGCCGAGCTGATCCCGTCGCTCCGTGTCCGAGGCCTTCTCCGCCGAGGCCAGCGCCTCGCGGGCCGCGGTGATCTCCTCGCCGGCGAGACCGCTCGACCGCTCGAGCTGGTCGAGGTAGGCCCGCGCCAGCGCGAAGGTCGCGGGCCAGACGAACTTCGACTGACCCTGAACGTTGTAGTAGTCCATCTTCACCGAATTGGCGGCGTCGATCTCGTTCTGCGAGATGAACCCGCTCGGGGTCAGCGAGAAGACGTCCAGTCCGCGCGCCATCTCCGAGCCGTAGATGTGGCCGTTGTACCAGTAGGTGGACCAGTACCCGCCGCTTGCCAGCTCCGTCGCGTCCACCGGCCCGCGATCGAAGTAGGCGATCTCGACCGGCTTGGCGGGATCGGTCCAGTCGAACACCGACAGTCCGCCCTGGTACCAGGCCTGCACCATGATGTCGCGGCCCGGAATCGGGATCAGCGAGCCGTTGTGGGCCACGCAGGTCTCCTGCGAGGTCTGCGGGGCCGGCATCTTGTAGTAGCTCTGGAACTGCAGCTTGCGATCCGCGATGGTGAAGATCGCGTCGGCCCCCCACTCCTTCTTGTCCGTGGCCCGGCACTTGGGCTGCGAGCCTCCGCCCCACTCGTCGGAGAAGAGGAGCTTGGTCCCGTCGTTGTTGAACGTGGCCGAGTGCCAGTAGGAGAAGTTGGAGTCGGAGACCTCGTGAATGCGCTGCGGGTTGATCGGGTCGCTGATGTCGAGCAGCAGCCCGTAGCCCTCGCAGGCGCCGCCCGCGAAACCGATCCCCGGATAGATCGTGATGTCGTGGCATTGGGTAGGACCGGCGGTGCTGTCCGGATTCTCACCCATCATCATGGCCATGACGTGGGGCAGCGCGTCGCGAAGCACCGCGCTGTCGGCGGCGGTCGGCGCGCCGGTGCCGCCCCGGGAGTCGACGATGTGGCTGAGGATCATGTCCGCATCCTCGTCGTCGAGGACCTCTTCCTCGCCACCCATGGGGTAGACGAACGCGCCCCGCGCCTTGGCATCGGCGATCTCCTTCTTCGCCGCGGCGCTGTCCTCGGGGGTATCCCCATGCGACGGGGGCGCGGCCAGGTTGTCGAAGATCCGCGGCGAGCTCACGATCGCCGCCTGCTCCGGGTGCGCGACCGGCACCTTGATCACCTCGATGCGGAACCAGGCCGTGTTGGGGTCCACGTTCGGCATCGCCGCGGTGCAGCCAGCCAGCTCGCTGGGCGAGCGCACGACGCTCGATCCCGAGATGTACACGTACACGTTGGCCGAGTCCTTCGGATCGACGAACACCGAATGGGTGTGCGAGCCGCGGCAGGTCTGCACGTTGCCGACGTTCTTCGGGTGGTGGATGTCGCTGATGTCGAAGATCCGGAGTCCGCGCAGCCGCTCCTTGCTCACGGTGTCCGCGACGCCCTGGGTGCCGCAGTCCAGCCGCGCCGCCAGGTCCTCGCCGGAGACGAAGAGCAGATTCCTGTAGACCGAGACGTCGCTCTGGCTGGCCGGGCAGACGTACCCGGTCACCAGCTTCGGCTTGCCCGCCTTCTCGACGTCCCAGACCTGGAAGCCGTTGTAGTTGCCCTGGATCAGGTATTTCCCGGTGAAGGCCATATCCGAGTTGGTGATCCCGGCGAACTGCTCGGGCGTTGGGTTCTCGGAGACCACCTTCAGGTTCCACACCGCCTCGCCCGCGTCGTGCAGGCCGGCCTTGAGGCCGACCCGCGGATCGGGGCTGGGCGCCTGGGCCGACTTCGCGTTCTCGGGCGACGGTGTGCCGTTGCCCGACGAGGTCGAGCCGGCGCAGCCGAGCAGGAGGGCGACGGCGGCCGCGGGGAGAAGCGGCAGGGGTCTCACGCGTATCATGCGATGTCCTCGAATGGTGTTCAGGAAGCGGGCTCGCCGGCGGGCAACGCGTCGAGCATGCGCTCCATCCGGGCGATCTCGGTGGTCTGATCCACGCCGACGTCGTCGGCGAACTTGAAAACAGTGTCGTCCTGGGCAGCGCCGGGCGTGCCGTAGAGCTGCTTCACCATCGTCACCGCGCCCCGGTGGTGCTGGATCATATAGGTGAGGAAGAGCCGGTCGAACTCGGGACCCTTCGCCTGCTCCAGCTGCTGCATCTGCGCCTGGGTCAGCATGCCCGGCATCAGATGGTCGTGCATCGCATGCCGGACGTCGGGGAGGGGTTTCCCGTGAGCACGCAGCCAGCGCTCCATGGTGGCGATCTCGTCCTTCTGACCCGCCGTGATCCGGTCGGCCAGCCGCTGGATTTCGGGGCTCGCGCCGTTGGCGGGCGCCAGGGCGGCCATGGTCAGGGCCTGGGCATGGTGACCGATCATGTCGGTCATGAAGCGGACGTCGGCCTCGGTATAGGGATAGCGGCTGTGGAGCTTGGGGGACGGCTGCTCGGTGGGGTCCTTGGAGCCGGCACAGGCGGTGATCGCGGCGATGACCAGTGCTGCGGCCAGCACGCGGGTTCTGGGGGCTGCCATGGGCGGGAAAGATAACCTACCGGAGCGGGGACACCGGGCGTTCCCGCTCGGCTGGCCGGGAGGGCAGGATGGCCGGCGCCCAGACGTCGCTCTTGATCACCAGGCCGATCAGGGCGCCGGTGGCGGTACCCATCACGATGTAGCCCGCCGCGCAACTCTCGTCGCTGGGCGCCCCGATACCCCCCTCCTCGCTGGCACAGGCGATCCCCAGGCCCAGGCCTACCGCAAAGCCGATCAGCGCCCCACGCCCTGCGTTACCCCGCCGGCCCACCGGCACCTGCAGCTTTGCGAGCGACGGGGTCGCCACCGTGCCCGGGGTCCACACTCCACGGCGACCCGCAGGATCCATCTGGTAGCGCTCAAAAACCAGCTGCTGGGCATCGAGCGAAACGAGGCGACCCTTCGTAAACCGTGTACTGTCGGGCGCCGCAGCGTAACGGATGGGAGTGCCGGCCGATGGCACGGGCACCGGGGTCGTGGTCACACGGGGCCCGCAGGCGGCCGCGAGACCGAGCAGCAAGACCGGCAGGAATGCGGATCTCACGTGGCGGCTCCGGGAGATCAATCACCTACGCAGCGTCACTGAAGGCTCCTGCTCCGGAGGCGGCGATGGCGCGACGGCCGGAGCCCAGACGTCGCTCTTGATCAGCAGGCCGATCAGCGCGCCGTAGCCAGCGCCGCCGAGAACGCCACCGACCATGCACTGCCCGTCCGTGGGGGTCAGCCACTCATCCTCCTGGGCGGCGCAGGCGACTCCTGCGACGGCTCCGAGGGCCATGCCGACCAGCGCACCTTGAGCCGCGTGGCTCCGCCGTCGCACCCGCACCTGGAGTGTGGCGAGCGAGCGGGTAGGGACCGAGTCCTGGATCCAGTCTCCCGTCCGGCCCATGGGGTCCATCTCGAACCGCTCGAAGATCAGTCGCTCGGCGTCGAGGGAGACCAGGCGCGCCTTCGCCAGCCGCGAACTGTCCGGTCCGGTGGCGTACCGGATGTGGCTGCCGGGAGCCGGAGCGGTGACGGGAGTGGAGACGATGGACGAGCCGCAGGCCGAGCAGAGGCACAGCGCGGCGATCGAAAGACAGGCGGACCTCATGCGGCGGCTCCGGCAGATGCCGCCTCACGATACCGCCGCCGGTGTGACGCCGGTGTGAACCCGCTCTGAGACCTGCTTCAGAATCGGCCGCTCCCCCTCAGCCGAAGAGCAGCCGAACCGTCCAGACTGCGATCACCATCGCCGCCGCGTCCGCGATCAGCCCCGCCGGCACCGCATGCCTGGTCTTCCTGATGCCCACGGCCCCGAAGTACACCGCGATCACGTAGAAGGTGGTCTCGCTCGAGCCGTACATCACCGCCGCCATCTTCACCAGAATCGAGTCTTCGCCGTACTGGTTGATCATGTCCACCACCAGCGCCGCCGAGCCCGACCCCGAGAGCGAGCGGATGATGGCCATCGGCAGCAGCTCGGCCGGGAATCCGATCAGCCCGAGCACCGGGTCCAAGGCGCGGGTGAGCGCCTCCATCGCCCCGCTGGCCCGGAACATGGCGATGGCGAACAGGATCGCGACCAGGTAAGGGATGATGCGGACCGCGACCTGGAAGCCGTCCTTGGCGCCTTCCACGAAGCTCTCGTAGACCGGGACCCGCTTGATGACGCCGTAGAGCGGGAACCCCACCAGGATGAGGGGCAGGACGAAGTAGGAGACGAGGCTGATGGCGTCGCGCACGGTGTCCATGGCCGCCTCACGCCTGCGGGAGGCGGTTGGGATCGGACGCCCGGTATCCCGGCAGCCTGCCGAGCAGCTTCGCCGCGGCGATCGCGACGATCAGTCCCAGCACGGTCGTCGTCAGAATCGGAAAGATCAGCGTGTTGATCTGGGTCCCCATGAGCGCGAGCAGGAGCACCGGCGGAACCAGCTGGAGGCTGGCCGTATTGATCGCGAGCAACATCACCATCGAGTTAGTGGCCGTGTCCTCCGAGCCATTGAGCGTCTGCAGCTCTTCCATCGCCTTGATGCCGAACGGCGTGGCCGCGTTCCCCAGCCCGAACAGCGTGGCGGTGAGGTTGAGCGCGATCATGCCCAGCGCGGGATGATCGGGCGGGATCTCCGGGAAGAGCGGCCGCAGGATCGGCCGCACCAGCTTGACCAGGGCGAAGACGATCCCCGCGTCCTCCGCGATCTTGAGCAGGCCGAGAAAGAGCGCGAGCACGCCGATCAGGCCGAGCGCGATCTCGGCCGCGGTCTTGGCGAAGTCGAGCGCGGCGCCGGCGATCGCATTGAGCTTGACGAAGCGCACCGGCTCGAAGACGACACCCATGTTCGCGGTGGCTGCGCCCGCCGCCGGAGCGGGACCGGTGAGCGTGCCCTGCAGCTCCTCGTCCCGAGAGCGGGAGACCTTCGCGATCGTCGCCAGCGGCTCCGGAAAGGCCGAGGCCTTCTCGAAGCGGATCTGGATGCCCGCCCGGCTTTGCAGCAGGTAGCCCGTATATCGCTTGGCCGAGCCGCCGGAAACGCCGTAGAAGCCCGCGTATCCGGCCGAATCCACCCCGATCTCGACCGTCACGCGGCGAAGCGCCGGGTCGTAGCTCTGAGGAAAGGAGAGCGCCAGGGGCAGCGCCTCGCCGTTTCGATAGCGATCCGTGTGGATATCGCGGATATCGTAGCCGAGGGCGAACAGGAAGCTGGAGACGATCAGACCTGCCCAGATGTAGTTCAGCATGGCCCGGCCAGGTTGTAGTGGAGAGATGGGGAGGCAGGGAACGAATAGGGCCGGACGAGGGACTATGGCAAGGCATGGCCTCTCCTGCCGGCGGTTTCCGCCATTACGGGTAGTTCCCCAACCACCCCGGGAGGAAACCATGCCCCGTTGGACGCCGGACCCGACCTTCTACCCCACGCCCGCAGACGCCATGCGGGCCCCCGCCGAGGAGCTGGCGTACGTCACGCTCCTCGGTACCGACGGCATCACCCGAGACGCGCTCGGTGTCGTGGACACCAACCCTGGCTCGCGCTCCTATGGTCGGCTCATCGGCCAGGTCGACCTCCCCGACGTGGGCAACGAGCTCCACCATCTTGGCTGGAACGCCTGCAGCTCCCATCTCTGTCCCTGGGCGTCCAACGCCCACGCCGAGCGCCGCTACCTGATCGTGCCGGGCACCGGCTCCTCCCGCATCCACGTCATCGACACCAAGCCGGACCCGCGCCGCCCGGTGCTGGTGAAGGTCATCGAGCCCGAGGAATTGGCCCGCCGCACCGGGTACGTTGCTCCCCACACCGTGCACTGCGGTCCCGACGGCATCTACCTCAACGCGCTGGGGTCGACCGGCGGTGATGGGCCCGGGGGATTGTTCATGCTGGACCACGATTCCTTCGACGTGCGCGGACGCTGGGAGCGCGAGCGCGGGCCACAGCACCTCGCCTACGACTTCGCCTGGCACCTCGGTCAGGACGTGATGGTCAGCAGCGAGTGGGGCACCCCCAACATGGTGAAGGACGGAGTGAATCCCGAGCTGCTCCTCGGCGGCAAGTACGGCCACGCCCTGCACGTTTGGGATCTGCGGCGGCGCCGCCACCTCCAGACCATCGATCTCGGCGCGCAGCACCAGATGGTGCTCGAGCTCCGGCCCGCGCGCGATCCGCGCAAGACGTACGGGTTCGCCGGCGTGGTGATTTCGCTGGAGGACTTGTCCTCGTCCATCTGGGTGTGGTACCTGGACGCCGCGGACGGACAGTGGAAGGCGAAGAAGGTGATCACGATTCCGGCGGAGCCGGCGGATCCCGCCGACCTGCCTCCCCTGCTCCAGGGATTCAAGGCCGTGCCCCCGCTGGTGACCGACATCAACCTGTCGCTGGACGACCGGCACCTCTACGTCTCCTGCTGGGGCACGGGTGAGCTCCGCCAGTACGACGTGTCCGATCCCTTCAATCCGGTGCTGGCCGGCTCCGTCAGGCTCGGCGGCATCGTGACGCGCACGGCGCACCCTCACGACGCGTCCAGACCCCTCAACGGCGGCCCGCAGATGGTGGAAGTGAGCCGGGACGGGCGGCGGGTGTACGTCACCAACGCGCTGTTCACCCCTTGGGATGCCCAGTTCTACCCCGACGGGATCCGGGGCTGGATGGCGAAGCTGGATGCGGCGCCCGGCGGCGGGATCGCGCTGGATCCGCGGTTCCTCATGGAGACGAGCGACCGGCAGCGGCCGCACCAGCTCAAGCTGGGCGGTGGCGACGCCTCGTCCGACTCGTTCTGCTTCGCGGCATGAGCGGCATGAATCTCCAATCCGGCACGGCGCTGCTGTTCCTGGGCGCCGTGCACGGCCTCAATCCCGGTATGGGATGGCTCTTCGCGGTGGCGCTCGGGTTGCAGGAGCGCCGGCGGGGCGCGTTGTGGGGCGCGTTGCCTCCGCTGGCGCTGGGCCACGCCGCGGCGATCCTCGCCGCGCTCGTGGCCGCCGCGCTGCTGGGCCGAGCCTTTCCGTTAACGGTGGTGGAGTGGGTCGTCGGAGGCATGTTGATCGTGCTGGGAGGGTTCAGGCTCCTGCGGCATCGGCACCCGCGAGGCGGGATGCGGGTGGGCCCCCGCGACCTGGCACTCTGGTCGCTCGCGATGGCGACGGCGCACGGCGCCGGCCTCATGGTGCTGCCGGTGGTGCTGGCGGTGCCCCAATCCGCCCATGCCGCGCACACGGGCAGCCTGGCGATGGCGGGCGTGATGGGTGCCGGCGGCGCGGGTGCGTGGTGGGCCACGGCGCTCCACACCGTGGGCTACCTGGCGGCGACGATGCTGGCGGCCGTGGTGGTGTACGAGCGGTTCGGGGTCGGGGTGGTGCGGCGGGTGTGGGTCAACGTGGACCTGATCTGGGGCCCCGCGCTCATCATCACCGGGATCTTCACGATCGTGGCGTAACCCGCGGGTTGACAGATCGCCCCCGGGGCGGATACTGACGAGGGTGACTGCCGCGCTCGCCCTTATCCTCGGCATCGCCTCCGGGCTCCGCTCGATGACTCCTCCCGCGGTCGTGGCCTGGGCGGCGCACTTCGGCTGGCTGCGCCTTGGCGACACACCGCTCGCGTTTCTCGAATCCGCCCCCGCCAGGTACATCTTCCTCGTGGCCATGCTCGCGGAGCTGGTGAGCGACAAGCTGTCCTTCACGCCGGCCCGCACCGGTGCCGGCCCGTTCACCGCCCGGATCGTCAGCGGCGCGTTCTCCGGAGCAGCCGTCGCGGTCGGATTCGGCGGCTCGCTCGTCGTGGGCGCGGCGGCCGGCGGGCTCGGCGCGGTGGCCGGCACACTCGGCGGGTACCGGGCTCGCACCGGACTCGTGCGGGCGCTCGGTGTGGCCGACTTCCCGGTCGCCCTCCTCGAGGACCTCGTCGCCGTCGGCACCGCGCTCCTGGTCGTCGCTGCCGGAGGCTGACTCCTTCCCCGCGGCTTCCCACGCGGCAGACTTGTTGCCCCATCCCTCCCGGTCTCGGACGCCATTCTCTGCAGTCACCCGGAACCGGAGGACCGATGTCCGCTCCCCGTATGACGTTGACGTTCGCCTTGCTGCTTGGCGCCGCCGGCTCCGGCCTGGCCCAGGAGTCCGAGCGCAATGCGTTCAGCAAGATTCCCTGGGAAACGGGCCCGGTGCTGGGTGACCTGGGTTCCGAAGCCAAGGTGGCGGTGCCGGAGGACTGCGTGTTCACCGGCGCGGAGGGGACCCGTCAGTTCATGGAGCTGAACGAGAACCCCACCTCGGGAATCGAGCGGGGGACGGTGCTCTGCCGCATGGTGGATGGAAACGGCGAGACCGAGGCCACGTGGTTCGCGGTGTTCGAGTTCGACGACAGCGGGTACGTCAAGGACGACGAGAAGAGCTCGCTCGACGGCAACGCCATCCTCGCGACCCTCAAGGAAGGCAACGAGCACGGCAACCGCGAGCGGAAGAAGCGCGGCTGGAGCGCGATCTACCTCGACGGCTGGGAAGCCGCGCCGCACTACGATGACCAGACCAAGAACCTCACCTGGGCCACGCGTCTCCATGACGACGAGGATGCCCGGGTACTCAATCACTCGGTTCGCCTCCTCGGCCGCGGCGGCGTGATGTCGGTCGATCTGGTGGTCTCGCCCGAGCACTACCAGCGGGCCTTGCCCGCCTTCAACGCCGTGATCGGGAAGTTCGAGTACAAGACCGGCCACACCTACGCCGAGTGGCGGCAGGGCGACAAGATCGCCGCTTACGGCCTGACGGCTCTGGTGGCCGGTGGCGCCGGCGCCGTGCTGGCCAAGACCGGCCTGCTCCAGAAGTTCGGCAAGGCGATGGTGCTGGCTCTGGCGGCGGGCGTAGCCGCCATCCGGAAGTTGATCTTCGGCAAGGGCAAGGACGCGCCGGCCAGCGCGTGACCGGGGCACTGCTGGATGGGGTGAACTGGGAGATCGTCGCGGTCTTCGCGGCGCTGGTGCTGCTCGAAGGGCTCCGGCGGGTTCCCGCCGGAGCCCTCGTCCTGACGGGGTCGGGTCCAGGAGGCTGGCGCCCTCAGGGAGAGCCGGAATTGCGCCCCCGCTGGCGGCTGATCTCCTGGTGGTCGCCGGTCGCTCCCGCCCTGCTGCTTCCGCCGCTGGAAGGAGCTCCCCTGCTGCAACGCGGAGACATCGAGGCTCGACTCCACCTGGTTCGCCGCCTCGCCCCGTGGCTCACGGTCTCGGCGGCCGCCACGCTCCTGGCGCTGATCTTCGGCCTGCCCGTCGTCACGGCTCGGTTCGGCGCAGTCGGCTTCCTCACCGGCACCGCCGTCGTACTGGCCCTGGCCGTCATCAATGGCGCTGCCGGAAGATCCGCCCTCCGCCGCCTGGGCCCGGCACCCCATCGTGCCCGGATCCTGGCCTGGTGCTCGCCATTTGCCGCAGGACGCGTGCTGGAAGGCGTGTTCGAGGCCGCGCTCACCGGGGCCTCGCCGGCGCAGGCCGTGCGTGCGCTGGCGGGCGAGACGGTGTTCGCGACCTGGTGCCGCTCCCGCGCCTACGACGTGGTGTTCCAGGGGGCTGAGGACCCCGATCTCCATGCCGCCGCTGATAGGGCGACCCTCGAGGCGATCGTAGCCTCACCGCCCAGAGCTGGCGCGGGCGGAGTCTCGTTTTGTCCGAGGTGTGCAGCGACGTGGCGGCTGCACAGCGACGCATGCCCTGCCTGCGCCGTGCCACTTGCCGGCCTGCCAGGCGTCTGATCGAGCAGTCTAGTACCGAATGCGATACGCCAGCTTGACGAAGAACCCGTCGCTCACCCGCTCCAGCCCCGACCAGTCGAAGTCCTCCTCGGTCTCCATCGAGCTACCGTATCCCGCAAAAGCCACCGTCCCCGGCGTCGGCTCGTATGACGCGAGCAGGTCCACCCGGAACTGGTTGGCCCGCTCGGCCGGTTGCGCCGCTCCGTCGATGTAGAGCGGCTCCCCCGTGTCCGGAGCCAGGAGGGCCGAGCGGCGCTCGGAGCGATACTCGCCGATCACCCGGAAAAAGAGGGCGCGGTTGGGCTGGTACTCGGTCCGGAGCCGCGGGATGATCGCCCGGGCGAACTCGCTGTCGTCGAGGCGAAAGAGGTGGAGCATGGTACCGCTTGCCGTGATCCTGAGGGTCGTGGTCGGCCGGAGCTCGACCCTCCCGACGAGCTGTCGTACGGTGCCCGTGCCGCCCTCCTCGAACAGGGGGGCGCGCCCCCGGGTGTACGAAACGTCCGCGCCCAGCTGCTGCCACGTCGGCGTGGTCACCTGCGCCGTCCAGTTGACGCCGTCGTAGTCGTCGGGCGGGAGATAGGCGGGGCCGTCGGCCGCCCCCGAGGTGTAGCCCGCGTAGCTCGTGTCCTGGAACTTCACGAACTCGTGCCGCAGTATGCCATGCAGCTTCCAGCCGCCGCGGAGCTGGAAAGTGGCGTCCAGATTCTCGAAGCCTTCGATCCCGTCCTTGAAGCCGAAATCGTCGTACAGCCAGGTGCGGTCCGGAATCAGAAAGACCGTGAGGTTCTCCAGCAGGGCGCCGCGCTCGCCATAGAGCGAGATCCGGTTGAACAGGTGACCGTTCACCACGTTGCTCCGGAGCCGATTGACGAACCCCGCCTGGGCATCGAACCCCTGGCCCAGTCCGCGGAGCAGATAGTTGAAGCCCCAGGTCCGCCCGGTGCGGTCCCACTCCGCCTGCCAGATCGGGGCCCCCTTGGTGTCGCCGCCCTCCTGGGTGGTCCACGAACCGCCGTACTGCAGCTGGGCGTAGTAGATCCCCCAGACGTAACGGAAGTCGCCGGCGAGCACCCGGTTGAACGCGGATCCCTGGTCGCGATTGGTGAAGGTGAGCCCGGCGATCGAGTTTCGGCCGAAGTCGCGGCGGAGCCGGGTGATGTTGAACCAGGCGTCGCTCGCCGCGGCGCCGCCGTCGTCCACCGCGGTGAGGTGCGCCACACCGAGCTGCCCGAACTTGCCGGTGAACTTGGCACCGGCCTTGGGGTCCACGATCCGGCGGGTGTAGACCAGGGTCTGCGGGGTGCCGAAGAGCTCGATCCCCTCGAGGAAGAAGGGCCGCTTCTCCGGGAAGAAGAGCGCGAAGCGCTCGTTCACGGTCACCTGGCCCTCGTCGCTCTCCACCTGGCTGAAGTCGGGGTTGAGGGTGGCGTCGAGCGCGTAGCGGGTGAAGCCCAGCCGCAGGTTGAGGCCCGCCTCGGGATCCACGTCCTCCCGGCCGAACTCGCCGCTGGCCGGATCGCGGCTGCCGTTGGCCGTGGCGGTGACGAACGGCTGTGCCTCCAGCGTCATGCCGGCACGGAGATCGTGCAGTCCGCCCAGCGCGCCCTCCTGCCCGATGAAGCTCGCGTTGGCGCGTCGCACGTCGGTCCAGGTGTCGGTGTAGCCGGTCCGCTGGACGATCCGGGTGACGTTGAAGCCCCAGGTCTGCACTTCGCCGCCGGGATAGCGCAGGCTCTTGAAGGGAATCCGGACCTCGACCTCGTAGCCCCGTTCGGTGAGCCGTCCCTTCGAGTCCCAGACGAAATCCGGGTTCTTGTCCACGCTCCCGGGGACCAGGCTGCTGACCTGGCCCGCGCCCTCGCTGCGGACCCCGTCGGTCTGCACCCCCAGCGGGTTCACGCCGAAAAAGAAGGCGCGCCGGCGGTCGTGGAAGGTGTCGATGTCGAGGACCACCTGGTCCTCGCGGTCGATGTTGTCGCGGTCGGCGACGGTGGCGCGAATGGCGGCAGGCGCCCGGTCGTGGGCGATGATACCGAAGTGGATCGCGTCAGGCGCGTACCAGACCAGGATGTCCGTCCGCTCCTCGGCGGGTCGGCCGTCCACCGGCTGGTACTGCCAGAAGCCGGTGAGCCGGGTCGCCTCGGCCCACGCCGCCTCGTCGAGCACGCCGTCGATCTGGACAGCCGACTCCAGCCGGGGGATCTCGGCGGTCGGTGACCCTTTGCCCTCGACAGCGACGCCCGAGGCGGAAGACTGGAGCAGAAGGAGGAGCGCGAGCACGGCCCGTTGGTCGTGATGGAGCATTGAAAACGTCGGGCCGGCGGCCGCCGGCCCCCGTGCAATCTACGAAGAGGCTCTCCGGCCTGTTTCCTGGCGCCGAAAGATGCGGGTGGCCACACCCCCGGTGGAACGGGTCCGAAACAGAACGGGGGAGCCGGCCGGCTCCCCCGTTCTGATCGGCGGTCATCGCGGGAGCTTACCGGTTCGCCCAGATCTGGCAGAAGGAGGCGTTGTCGGAGCCCCGGATCTCATCACGGCCGTTGACGTACGCCGCGTTCATCAGGGCCTTCGGTGCGAACTTGATGTCCTCGATCTGGATGCCATCGGCCGCGTCCTTCTTGGTGACGAACAGCTTGCCGAAGTGCGCGAGGCTCAGCCCATGGCCGGTCTCGTGAGCCAGGACCGAGTAGAAATCGATGAAGCCATCTGCCCCACGGTTGGTATAGATGAACGAGGGGTTGTAGTAGATCTCCTTGAGGCCGGCGTCGAGCTTGCCGTTGCCATCGATATCGGTGTTGACACCTGCATCGTCGGTGAACACGAAGGTGAAGGTGATGCCGAGAATCGCGTCGCTTCCACCCGGCGTGATGGCTTCGAAAAACTCGGGCGGCTGCCATCCGGCGTGGATGATGTCTGCCACCTGGGCGTAGGTCTGGCTGGGAGACGGGCGGCCCAGGAAGAGATCGTCGAGCTGATCGGGATCGACGCGAGCCGGTACGGCCACCCGCTCGATCGGCGCATCGGAGCACCTTCGGTCCCGCCAAGCCTGCATCGCCTCCTCGATGTACCCGTCGAGCTCCGCCTGAGTGGACATCCGGAAGCCGCCGCCAGTCATCTCGATCGCCGGGAGGTCGGGGATGCCGAACGCGGTGGTCCGAAGAACGGGGTCCACCGCGTAGGTGACGCCGGTCCGGCCCTCCCGACGCGGATCCCCGGGGACCCAGTCGTACGGCAGTTGGTGAGTACGATCGTTGGCGAAGATCTCGGTCGAGGTTTGGGCATTGAATCCCTTTGCCGCGTACAACAACTCGGCCTTTCCAACCCGGACCTTCGATCCTGCGGCCGCCAGCCGCCGGTTCATCCGGGCCAGCATGGGATGGCCGACGACGGCAGCCTCGGTGTTGAACGACTTCGTCATGGCCGGGGCACGAAGCTCGGAGGGAGCTGTGGCCGGCTGGTCCGCGCACGCCGCCAGCCCCGCGAGGGCAAGAGCGCTTCCCGCGCGCACGACGGTGGAAACCCGCATGGGCACCTCTGGAGTGACAGTGGAAGGGTGGAGCTATCGACCCATCGGTTGGAACGAACCTGGGAGAAGCTACGCCCGGCCGAGAAAATGGCAACCGGAGAGTGGCCACCTCGCGACAGCGCGATAGACTCAGCTGATGCGGTCGATTGGCCCCGTCGGGGGCCGGATCCGGAAGTGGAAATTCTGCTCAACCAGCTGGCGTACGGGTCTGCCCTCCCTCTTTGCCGGGCGGAACCGCATGGCGGCCAGTGCGGTGCGGACGGATTCGGTAAAACGGCCGTCATCGCTGCGCACCACCTCGATGGTGGCGGTGTCCACCCGGCCGGTCGTGTCCACGACGTACTGGGCTCGCACCGAGCCCTCCGTGCCCATCGCCAGCAGGTCGGGCGGATAGGCCGGTGCGGCGCTGCCGTCGTACCGCTCCACCATCTCGTCCACCTCCAGGACGCTGAAGACGGTGTCCGGGATGAGGTATGGCACCGGCCCGAAGGGCAGCTCCCCGCGGGCTCCGCTCCGCTTGCCTCGAGCACGGGCGCCGAAGGCTTCCACCCGGACCCGCATCCCCTCGCTCGCCTTGAGCAGCTTGCCGTCCTCCAGGTCTCCGCCGGGCCTCCCCCACTGGAGGATATCGGTCTGGCGGGCCCGCACGTCCACCCGGTCGGGTGGAAGCAGGAAGAACACCCTCGCTTCGCGCTCATCCTTGGGGAGCTGTCGGCCGCCGGCGGTCGCGGCGACCACCGCGACCACCACCGACGCGTGGGCGAGCAGGCTGGCGAAAGTGCACTCCGCCGCCTGGAGCAGGCTTCGATGGGATTCCGTGAGGGTGATGTGCATGCAGGCCGCCGGGAGCGCCGGACCGCGATCCGGCGCCTACCACATACGCGTACCACATATATGACGTGCGGGACGCGTCTGGCAAGACAGGTGAGCTGGTAGCGCCTAGACGTCCCGGGAAACCGCCCGGCCCGCCCGCTTGACCAGCCCCACGATCAGCATGAGGACCCCGGCGACGAGCAGGAGATGGATGAGCAAGCCGGCCACCTTGAAGACCAGCCAGGCCACCAGCCACAGGACGACCAGCAGGATTCCCAGCGAGACCAGGGCTCTCATCGGTGCCTCCTCAAGTCATGGGTTGGGCGAAAAGGGGCTAGGCCCGGAGCGCCGCGAACACGCCGATCACGACCATCACGATCCCGACGCCCATCTTGACGCCGGCGGCAACGGCGCGGCCCAGCACCGCGCCCCAGCCGGCCCTCACGGCACCCTCGGACCGCCGTGCCTTGGAGTACTCGAAAAGGGCGGCGCCGAGGAAGGCCCCCAGGAAGCCGCCGATGACCGACCCGATCACCGGCACCGGCACGCCGACGATCGCGCCGATCAGGCCCCCGACCAGCGCCCCCCAGCCTGCGCGCCGCGAGCCGCCGTAGCGCTGGGCGAATCGGAACCCGACGTAGGCCTCCACCGCTTCACCCAGCAGGCCGAGAGCCAGGATCGTCACGATCGCGCCCACGCCCAGGGTGCGGAAGTCGGTGAGCCAGCCGAAACCGAGGATCCCGAGGACGATCACCCAGAGACCGGGGAGGCCGAGCGGGATCAGAGCGAGGCCGAGGAGACCGGTGCCGAGGACCAGGAGAACGGAAGCGCTGGCGTCGAGAACGGGCATGGGCTGGAGAATACCCGTCGCGATCCGATTCTCAACGGGGCGGTTCCTCTGGCTGCCTCGAATTGCCGATGGTAGCCTAGTGGAGATGAGATCCCGCCCCGCGATCGCGCTCCTTCTCGTCGCCTGCGGCACGGCCGCCGACTCCCACCGGACCGTCCCGGCCCGGTGGGAGAAGCGCGCACCGGTGCCCGAGGCCCGTACCGAAGTCAGTGTGGCGGCCGATGACTCGTTGATCTACCTGATCGGGGGGTACGGCCGGGGCGAGGGTCGCCGGCCATCCGCGCCCCGGGCCATGCTGGCCTACGATCCGGTGGCGGACCGGTGGACTGACGCGGGAGAGATCCCCGAGGGACTGAACCACTCGGCCCTGGCTGCGGTGGACGGCACGCTCTACATCATCGGCGGCTTCCGGGGGAGCAGCCGGAGAGCCACCGGCGCCGTGCGCATCTACGATCCGGCCCGGGGAACCTGGCGTGACGGAGCTCCCATGCCGACGCCCCGGGGAGCCCTGGCGGTGGCGGTACTGGACGGAAAGATCCACGCGGTCGGCGGAAACGCGGCGAGCGGCATCGGTCTGGAGACACACGAGCACGGCGTCGCCGCCCGGGACCGGTCGGTCGGAACCCACGAGGTCTACGATCCCGCCCAGGACAGATGGACTCGGCTGGAGCCGATGTTCACCGCTCGCAATCACCTGGGCGCCGCGACTCTCGCCGGAAAGATCCATGTGGTCGGAGGCCGGGTGCCGGGCAACATGGAGCTCCGTACCCACGAGATCTATGATCCAGCGACCGACTCGTGGGAGACGGGGCCGCCGATGCCGACCGGGCGCAGCGGCATCGCGGTGGTCGCCCATCGCGGGCGTCTCTATGTGTTCGGTGGGGAGACGGTTCGCCGCTTCTCCTCCAAGACCTTCGACCAGGCCGAGCGGTTCGATCCGGGAACCGGCCGCTGGGAACGGCTCCCCCCGATGCCGACCGGCCGGCACGGCCTTGGCGCGGCGTCGTTCGGTGAGGCGATCTACGTGCTGGGCGGCGGGCCCAGAGCGAGGCTTACGCTGGGGGAGGCCAACGAGCGGCTGGTGGAGCTTCCGTGAGCCCCCCGCGGGCGTATCTTTGCAGCATCCCTCTCGAAACCCTCTGATGCCCCGATCCATCGCGCGGTGAAACCCGAGCTCGTCGCGCAGTTTCAGTCCGCGCTGGCCGGCCGCTATACCATCGAGCGCGAGCTGGGCCGCGGCGGCATGGCCACCGTCTTCCTCGCCCACGACCGCGACGGCGCCGAGGTCGCCCTCAAGCTTCTCAATCCCGACCTCGGCTCCACTATCGGCGCGGACCGGTTCCGTCGCGAGATCCGGGTCGCCACCCAGCTCCAGCATCCGAACATCCTGGGCGTCCTGGACTCGGGGGTCGCAACCATCGCCCCCGGGGTGGACTTCCTCTGGTTCACCATGCCGTACGTCCGTGGCGTCAACGTGTGGGAGCGCTTCGAGCAGACCGGCGCGTTCGCCCCGGCCGAAGTGGTGCGCATCGGCCGCGCCGTGGCGGATGCGCTGGCGTTCGCCCACGAGAAGGGCGTGGTACACCGCGACATCAAGCCCGACAACATCCTGCTGGAGGAGGATCGCGTCCTGGTGGCGGACTTCGGCGTGGCCCGCGCGGTGAGTGAGGCCCACGAGAAGCTCACCGCCACCGGCATGGTGGTCGGGACGCCGACCTACATGAGTCCGGAGCAGGCCAGCGGCGAGCGGGAGATCGACGGCCGGAGCGACGTCTTCGCCCTGGCGTGCGTGCTCTACGAGCTGCTGGCGGGCGAGGCACCGTTCGACGGGCCGACGCCCCAGGCCGCGCTCATGCGCCGATTCACCGGGCCGCCCCGCGCGCTACGCCCCCTGATCGATGTGCCCGAGACGCTCGAGGCGACGGTGCTGAAGTCGCTGGCGCGGGACCCCAAGGAGCGCCACCAGACCGCCGCGGCCTTTTCCGATGCCCTGGCGGGGAGACCCCCTGCCCCACCCGCCCCGGCACCGACGCCGGCCGAGCCGAAGGCGGGAGGCCGCGGCTGCCTCGGCTCGGTGGTCCTGGCCGTCGTCCTGGGTGCTCTGGGGACCGCGGCCGGCTGCGGTGAGGGGGATTCGACGCTCCACGCCGGCGCATGGCAGTTCAACGTGGACACGACGCCCTCGCAGGGCGGCGAAGGGGTCCGTCAGCGATCGTTTCTCCGGGTGGTGGGGCAGGAGGGGCCCCAGAGTGAGCCGAAAACCAAATCGGTCATTCTCAGCTTCGACTGCCTGCCCGACCAGGCGAGCAGCACCATCATGACCGAGCAGGCGCTCCGCCAGGGGAGCGTAGAGGCCCGGATCACCGTGGACGGGGGATCAGCGCTTCAGCTCCCCGGCTTCGCCGGTACGACGCCGTCGGGCGGCCAGGTGGTCCTGACTGTCCGACAGGACTCACTGCTCGCGGCGCTCAGCGGACACGAGCGCGCGGTGGTCGAATACGCCGACGGCGCAGGCTCCTCGCACACCACGGCTGAGTTTCCCCTGGCCGGCCTGGAAAAGTTCCGGGAGACATTCCTCGCGGCATGCGCCAAGCGACGAGGTTGAGCTGGACCTTCCTAGGGCAGCTTCACCACCTTGGCGACCGACGGCACACCGCTCGAATTCACGATGAACAACAGGTAATGCCCCGGGGGAGCCAGCCGGTTGTTCGACGGTGCGGTCACCGTCAGCGAGCTGCTCCCGGCCGAGAAGCTCAGCACGATGCCCCGCTGGTTCATGTCGAACGCATGGGTGACGGCGGAGAGCCGGACCAGGATCACCTTCCTGATCTCGGCCGCGCTGGTGGTCCCGAGCGTGAACGTCGTTCCGTGGGTGAGCTTGGTGGGCACGCTGGAAATCACCGGCCGCGTTGCCGGCGTGCCGTCGGACTTGAACAGGTATGGCGGAGAGAAGATCTCCGCTGTCAGGTCGTCGGAAAGGCCGGTCGCCGCCGGCTCCCCGCTTCCCGCCACCAGGACCCGCCCGTCGGGCAGCAGGAGCGCGGTCGTGTGATAGAGCCGGTAATGGCTCATGCTCGCGAGCCTGGTCCATGTCGCCGGCGTGCTCGGGTTCCATAGCTCGGCGGCGAGCACAGCGCTGCTGGTAGGCGGACTGTTGAAGCCGCTGGCATTGGTCCCGCCGGTCACCAGCACGGTGCCGTCCGCGAGCAAGGTCGCGTTGGTCTGGCGCCGTGGCACGGACAGCGAGCCGACGAAGGTCCAGGTCCGTGCCCCGAGCAGGTCGATCACCTCGGCGGTGGCCGTCGGTGCGCCGCCTCCCACCACCAGAATCTTGCCGGCGTCGTACATGACGGCGGACCCGTAGTCCCGGAAGCCGAACTGGCGCGGCGGTCCGGCGGTCCAGGAGCCTGACCCGGAAGTGCTGAGGAAGGCGGTGGCCTGTTCCGGTCCCGCGAGGAAGACCTTACCGTCCGGCGCGGCGAACATCATCGGGTAGTAGGGCACGTTTCTCGTCGCACCGGCCAGGGCGCGCCACCGATTCTGGCCCGGGAGGAACACCTCGGGGACCCGGTTCAGCGCGGCCGCGGTATCGCCGCCGGAAATGGCAAGGACCTGGCCGTTGGACAGGGTCGTGAGCGTCGGGTACCAGCGCCCGTTCCGCATGTCCGCCGATCGGATCCACTGCCTGCTCGCCTGATCGAACTGGTACGAGGTCTTGAGGCCGAAGTTGTCGACGCCGGCATGGCCTCCCGCAATGAAGAGCTTGCCGTTCCTCAGCAGCGTCAGCCCGCTGCAGAAGAAGTCGGCCGGCAGGGGAAGCGTGGTGAAGCCTGCAGGATTGGCCGGGTTCCAGAGCACCGGCTGACGGTGGTGCCTGCCGTAGGTGACGACCTGACGGTTGGGAAGCAGGGCGGCGTGTATCGCCACCGCGGGCCAGGCGAATGGCGCGGACCACTGCCCCATCGTGCCGGCATCGGTGGCCGCCGCGAGCGCCTCGAAGCTGACGACGACGCTCAGGTTCCTCGACAGCGTCATGACGCACGACCCGAGGCTCCTCCACCCGCCCTCGGCGGACTTTTCGCACTGGCCGCCGGCCCACGCCTTGATCCCCCGCCCGCTCGCCGCGGTCGCCGTCAGCTTGACCGACGTGCCGCGGGGAAATCCCGCGCTGCAGTTGCCGGAGACCGCCTGGCCGTCGGCGATGGTGCAGGTGATGCCGCTGGGCGTGGAGTACACCGTGCCGCTTCCGCTGGCGCCTCCCGCGACGGTCAAGGTGAAGGTGGTCGGGGCGGGAACGAAGGTGGCGGCCACCGACCGGTCGCGGTCCATGGTGATCTGGCAGACCTGGGGAGCCTCGACCAGTGGAATGCAGGTGTCGCCCCACTCGGCGTCGAGCTTCAGCACCGCTCCGCCGACGGCGGTAGCCGTCACGCTGACCACGGTGCCGGCAGCGAATGTCCCGCTGCAGATCCCGCTGGCGGCGGCGCCGGCCGTGCCCCCGGTGACCGAGCACTCGATCCCACCCCGGTTCGAGGTGACCACGCCACTTGCCGAGCTGCTGCCGGTCCCGACCGTCAGCCGGTAGGTGTCATCGGGTGTAAATCCGGGAGGCTCGGTCGGCTCCTGACCGCAGGCATGGAGGAGCATCAGCATGCTCGCCGTGGCGACGGCGAGGACGGTACGCGCTCGGCGGACGCGGGTCATGGGAACCTCAGAAGATGCCTACGCCATGCACGACGGAAATTCGGAAGGTGGGTGGCAAGTCACATGCCGGTAGTCATGGGCGCGCAACCCTCGGCCGTGCACGGACCTGGCTCCGGGTCGCCGGCTCTTCCATCAGGGCCTGTAGGAGGGGCTCGACAACGGCTCCGGACCGGTGTCGAGTCGTCCAGCCTGCCACCTGGGACCGGCACCGATGACCGCTCAGAGACTAGATTTCCGCATCACGGTGCACCAGACCCCTCTCTCCGGCGGTGTGACCACATGGCCAGATTCGCGAACATCCTCGAGACCGTCGGGAATACACCGGTGGTCAAGGTGGGCAAGCTCGCGCCCGCGGGCATCGACCTGTACGTCAAGATCGAAGCGTTCAATCCTCTGGGATCCGTCAAAGATCGTCTCGCGCTCGGCATCATCGAGGACGCCGAACGCAGGGGCACCCTCAAGCCCGGCCAGACCGTGGTCGAGGCCACCAGCGGCAACACCGGTATCGGTCTGGCCATGGTGTGCGCCCAGAAGGGGTACCCCCTCGTCGTTACCATGGCGGATTCGTTCAGCGTCGAGCGGCGGAAACTGATGCGCTTCCTGGGCGCCAAGGTGGTGCTGACGCCGGCGGCGGCCGGCGGGACGGGGATGGTCACCAAGGCGGTGGAGCTGGCCGAGATCCACGGCTGGTTCCTGACTCGGCAGTTCGAGAACGAGGCGAACGCCGACTTCCACTCCCGCACGACCGCGCGTGAGATCGTGACCGACTTCGCCGGCGAGCGCCTGGACTATTGGGTTACCGGCTTCGGGACCGGCGGCACGCTGAAGGGCGTTGCCCGCGTGCTCGCGAAGGAGCGGCCGGACACGCGGATCGTCCTGGCGGAACCCGCGGATGCGCCGATCGTGACGAGCGGCACCCGGCAGGAGCGGAATCCGGATGGGTCACCCGCGTCCCGGCACCCGGCGTGGAAGCCGCACCCGATTCAGGGCTGGAGCCCGGACTTCCTGCCGAAGCTCGCGGGCGATGCCGTGGACGCGGGCCAGATCCACCGGGTGATCACCGTGCCCAAGGAGGACGCGATGCGGTGGAGCCGACAGCTCGCGGCGGTGGAGGGAATCTTCGTGGGCATCTCGGCAGGCGGCACCTTCGCGGCGGCGATGGAGGTCGCCAGGGGGGCGGTCAAGGGCTCGGCCGTCCTCTGCATGCTGCCCGACACCGGTGAGCGCTATCTCACCACCCCGCTGTTCGCCGACATCCCGGTGGACATGACGCCTGAGGAGGTCGCGATCCTGCAATCGACTGCCACCTTCGCGGAGCAGCCGGCCGCCGTGGCCGCATCTGCCTTGCCCTGATCACACTGCCGCCCCGCCTCCCCGATGAGCCGGGGAAGCGGGGCCTCCACCCCGATTCCAGTCCGCAGACGCTGGAACCCATAACGCATCAAGCCCGTGGGCGCCGCTCGCCGGATGGGCGGCCTGCCTGGCCTTCGACTTGCTCATCGGCATCTCCCGTCACCGTAACGATATGCATCTACTTGCCCGGCCGACCTGACGGAGGATACCTTCGGCGATCAGGCCCTTCCACCGACCGCCGAGCGATGCTTCTCAAGCACCTCCAATACCTCACCGCGCTGGCGCGGGAACGACACTTCGCCCGCGCGGCCAGCGCCTGTGCCGTAACCCAGCCGACCCTGTCGGCCGGGATCAAGCAGCTGGAGGACCAGCTCGGGCTCCTGATCGTCAAACGGGGGCACCGGTTCGTGGGCTTCACGGCCGAAGGCGAGCAAGTCCTGGTCTGGGCCCAGCGCATCACCGGAGATGCCGAGAGCCTGGAGCAGGAGGCCAGCCGGCTCCGCCAGGTGCTCGTCGGCCGCCTGCGGATAGGGGTTGTGCCGACGGCGCTCCCGGCGGTTCCCATCCTGGCATCTCCGATGGCCACTCGCTTTCCGGGCGTGAAGCTGACGGTGATCTCGGACCCGTCGGTGGACATCCAGGCCGGCCTGGACGAGTTCCGATTCGAGGCCGGGATCACCTACCTGGACAACGAGCCACTCTCGCGGGTCCGGAGCTTGCCCCTCTACCGCGAGCAGTACTTCCTGATCACCCCAGCCGATGGGTCGCTGGCCGGGCGTGCGGCGGTGAGCTGGCAGGAGGCGGCGACCCTCCCGCTCTGCCTGCTGACGCCCGACATGCAGAACCGGCGCATCGTGAACGCCCATTTCGCCGCGGCCGGTACTACGGTGCAGCCGGCGCTGGAGACCAACTCGGTCTTCACGCTGTGCGCCCTGGTCAGATCTGGATACTGGTCGAGCGTCCTGCCCCACGGCTTCCTGCCGCTGCTGTCCGGGAATGACGGCGTCGCGATCGTGGAGCTCGAGGGGCCGCCCGCGCCGCACACGGTGGGCGTAGTCGTACCCGACCGCGATCCCCTCCAGCCCACCGTGGTGGCTCTGCTCGACCTTCTGAGCGGTCTCGACTGGTCCACAGTCGCAGCGCCGCTGACTACCGTTTGATAGACGCCGCCTATCATCCGATATAAATTGTGGATTGGCCCGCACTTGCGCGAAGGAGCTAGGTTCAGCAAGCGGGCTTACATCAGCAGGAAGGAATCGCCGGCATGGTGTCGAAACTCCCCGTCGTGGGGTTCGTGGGCTCGAGCGGCAGTGGCAAGACCACCCTGCTGGAACAGGTCGTCGGTCGGTTGACCGACGCCGGAGCTCGGCTGGCCACGGTGAAGCACGCCAAGCCGGGCTTCGACCTGGATCGCAACCCTGCCAAGGACAGCCACCGCCTGCGCTCAGCCGGCGCCGGTCAGGTTCTGGTGGCCTCCCGCGACCGGTGGGCCCTGATGGCTCAGCAGGACGATCCCCTGCAGGAGCCGTCGCTGTTCGACATGCTCCGTCGCCTGGACACCACCTCGCTGGACGGCGTGCTGGTGGAAGGCTTCGGGCATGAGCACTATCCCAAGATCGAGGTGTATCGCCCGTCTCACCGACGGGCGCCGCAATGCTGGCCGCATGATCGTTCGGTGATCGCCGTCGCGAGTGACGTTCCTCTGGCGACCGGCCCGCTGATCCTGTTGGACCTGAACGATCCGGTTGCGGTGACCCGTTTCGTCGGCCGGCAACTCGGCCTGACCTGCGGGGTGAAGTCGGAAGATCGCGCTCAGGAGGATGTTCCATGGGGATGAAATACACCCGTCTCACCGAGCCCTTGGTCCGCGATGGGGGCGAGCTGCGTCCCGCCAGCTGGGAAGAGGCGCTGGACCGTGCCGCGATGGGGTTCCGCCGCACCAAGGAGCGGTACGGGGGGGATGCCATCGGGACCTTCAGCTGCTCGAAGGCGAGCAACGAGGTCAACTACCTGGCCCAGAAGCTGGTCCGGATCGGCTTCGGGACCCACAACGTCGACAGCTGCAACCGAACGTGACACGCTCCTAGCGTCGTCGGTCTGGCGACGGTGTTTGGTGCCGGTGGGGGCACGAGCTCCTACCGGGAGGTGGAAGAGACGGACGTCATCTTCCTCTGGGGAGCGAACGCCCGGGAAAATCACCCGATCTTCTTCCACCACGTCCTGAAGGCGATTCACCGGGGCGCCCGGATGTTCGCCATGGATCCCCGGCGAACCGCCTCCGCCCAGTGGGCCGATCAATGGCTGGGCCTCAACGTGGGGAGCGACATCGCGCTGGCCAACGCGATGGCGCGGGAGATCATCCACGCGGGCCTCGCGAATCGGACCTTCATTCAGCGGGCAACCACCGGCTTCGACGAATACGCGGCGTGTGTCGAGCGCTACACACTCGAAGTCGGGGAGCGGGAAACCGGGGTCCCGGCCGACGTCATTCGCGACGCGGCACACGCCTACGCCCGTGCCGATCGCGCCGTGATCTGCTGGACCCTGGGCATCACCGAGCATCACAACGCGGTCGACAATGTGCTCTCGCTCATCAACCTGGCGCTCCTCACCGGGCATGTGGGCAAGTACGGGTCGGGGGTGAATCCTCTTCGGGGCCAGAACAACGTTCAGGGTGGCGGGGACATGGGGGCCATCCCGAACCGACTCGTCGGGTTCCAGGATTGGACCAAAGACACCGAGGTCCGGGCTCGGTTCGAGCAGGCGTGGGGGGTGAAGCTGAAGCCGCAGTATGGCTTGAACATGACGCAGATGTTCAACGCCGCGGAGCGGGGAGAGCTTCACGCCATCTATGCCATCGGCGAGAACCCGGCCCAGGCGGAGGCCGATCAGCACCGGACCGAGCACCTCCTGACGGGCCTGGATCACCTGGTGGTGCAGGACATCTTCCTGACCGCGACGGCCCGGCTGGCCCACGTGGTGTTCCCCGCCTCGTCCAGCTGGTGCGAGGCCGAAGGGACGGTTACCAACAGCGAGCGACGGGTGCAGCGCGTTCGCAAGGCGTTGGAGCCGCCGGGCAATGCGCGGGACGACCTCTGGATCATCTCCGAGCTGGCCCGCCGGCTGGGACACGACTGGGGCCACCCGAGCGCCGAGGAGGTGTGGAACGAGGTCAGAAGTATGGCGCCGATCTTCGCGGGGATGAGCTACGAGCGGCTCGAGCGCGAGGGCGGGCTGCACTGGCCCTGCTTCCACGAGAACCATCCGGGAGAGCTCTTCCTCCACAGCCGGCTCTGGAATGACCCCATCGTCGGGCCCTCGGCGCCGTTCTCGGTCGTCGAGCACGATCCACCGGTCGAACGGCCGGACGCCGAGTACCCCTTTACCCTCACGACCGGCCGCCGGCTCGACTCGTACAACACCGGGGTGCAGACCGGCGGCTTCACCTCGCCCCTGCGGCGAGGGGAATCGCTGGACATCTCGCCGGAGGACGCCGAGCGTCTCGGTGTTCTCGATGGCGATCCGGTGCGGGTCACCTCCCGGCGCGGCAGCGTGGTCGCGCCGGCACGCCTGGATCGGTCGCTCCGGACTGGCCTCGTGTTCATGACCCTGCACTTCCAGGACGAGGTGAGGGTCAATCAGCTCACCATCGACGAGACCGACCCCAAGTCGGGAACGGCGGAGTTCAAGGCCTGCGCCGTCCGGGTGGAACCGGTGAGTGTTTCCGAGCCGGCCACGACATCCGCCCACGGCGCCGTCGGACACGGAGGCTAGGTGGATCTTCACCTGCTCGATGCGGCGCCCACGGCCGAGGAGCGCGAGGCGGTCGACGCCCTCCTCGGCGAGCCTCGTTCCGGGTGGGAAGGCGGCGTCAGAGACGAGAGCCGGGATGCCTTTACCGCGGCGGGCGGCCAGGAGGTGCGGGCCCTTCGCCACCTTCTGCTCCCCGCGCTGCTGGCGGTGCAGGCGCGGGTCGGCTGGGTGAGCGAAGGCGCGCTGAACTACGTCTGCCAGCGGCTCTCCGTTCCTCCCGCCGACGCCTATGGCGTGGCCACCTTCTACGCCCTGCTGTCGACCGTGCCGCGGCCTGCGCGCATGCTCCACGTCTGCGACGACATCGCCTGCCGCTGCAAGGGGGCCGAGGAGCTGTGCGCCGAGCTGGAGCGCACCGTCGGCCCGGCCTATCACGCCCCACAGGGCGAGCACGTGGATCTGGATGAGGTCCCCTCGGGCTGGCTGCGCAGTCCCTGTCTTGGGCTTTGCGAACAGGCTCCGGCCGCGATGGTCACCGTGGCCGGGCCGAAGCCGGTGGAGCGGTTGTTCGGACACGCGGACCTGGCCGGTCTGTCGCGGGTGCTGAAGGGGGACCTGGCGCCGTCGCTGGAGCCGCGGACCCGCCTGTGGCAGGCGGGCGACCCGATGCTTCGTCTGCTCCGACGGGTGGACGTGACCGACCCGACCAGCCTCGACGACTATCGTGCCCACGGCGGCTACGAGGCGCTACGCCTCGCGCTGAGCATCGGTCCCGAGGGCGTGATCCGCGAGGTCAGCGACGCCAAGCTCATGGGCCGGGGCGGCGCGGCGTTCCCCACCGGTCGCAAGTGGGAGGCGGTCGCCCGCCAGCCGGTCCGGCCCCACTTCCTGATCTGCAACGCGGACGAGTCGGAGCCCGGCACGTTCAAGGACCGGGTGATCATGGAGGGCGATCCCTTCAGCCTCGTCGAGGCCATGACGATCGCCGCCTTCGCGACGGGCTGCGAGCAGGGCTATATCTACATCCGCGGCGAGTACCCGCTCGCCGCCGAGCGACTGCAGAACGCGATCGACGTCGCGAGGGCGCGCGGTCTGCTGGGCAGGAACATCATGGGCGTCGGGCTGCGGTTCGACCTCGAGATCCGGCGCGGTGGCGGGGCCTACATCTGCGGAGAGGAGACCGCGGTCTTCAATTCGATCGAGGGGCTGCGCGGCGAGCCTCGCAACAAGCCGCCCTTCCCGGTCAACGTGGGCGTGTTCGGAAAGCCGACGCTCATCAACAACGTCGAGACGCTGGTGAACGTGCTGGAGATCCTCCTCATCGGAGGGCCGGCCTACGCCGCGATCGGCACGGCGGGGTCATCCGGACCCCGGCTCTTCTGCCTGTCCGGATGTGTCACCCGCCCCGGTGTCTATGAGGTGCCGTTCGGGACCACCCTGCGGCAGATGCTGAGTCTGGCCGGCGGCGTGGCCGGCGGGCGTCCGCTGCAGGGCATTCTCCTGGGTGGGGCCGCCGGCGTCTTCGTGCGGGCGGACGAGATCGACATGCCGCTCACCTTCGAGGGCACCCGGGCCGCCCAGGCAACCCTCGGCTCCGGCGTCATCATGGTCTTCGACGACACGATCGACCTGGTGCCGATCCTACTTCGCATCGCGGCCTTCTTCCGCGACGAGTCCTGCGGTCAGTGCGTACCCTGTCGAGTCGGGACTGTCCGGCAGGAAGAGGCGCTCCATCGCATCCATGCGGGGCGCACGCGGGGGGACATGAGCGGCGAGCTGGCGCTGCTCGACGAGATCGGCCTGGCAATGAAGGACGCATCCATCTGCGGCCTTGGGCAGACAGCCTACAGCGCGGTCGAGTCAGCGATCAAGCGGCTGCGCTTGTTCGATAGGAGTGTACGATGACCCTGGAACGCCCTCTGACCGGGGAGCGCCCCATGATCGCGTCCGGCACCCTGCTCGTTCCGCTGCGGCCGCCACCCCGAATCGTCGAGCTCACCATCGACGGTGCGCCGGTGCGGGTGCCCGAAGGCAGCACCATCCTCGACGCCATCCGCGAGCAGGGGAAGGAGACCCCTACGATCTGCTACCTCGAGACCCTGCACCCGGTCAATGTCTGCCGGGTCTGTGTCGTAGAGGTGGAAGGATCGCGAGTGCTGGTCCCCTCCTGCTCCCGCCCGGTCGAGCCCGGCATGGTCGTGCGCACCGATTCCGACCGGGTCCGCCACAGCCGCAGGATGGTGCTCGAGTTCCTGGCCTCCTCGGTCGACCTCTCGACCACTCCCGATGTCGACCGCTGGCTCGACGACTACGGGTGTCGGCCGGAGCGCTATGGTCCCCCCGCCCCGCCATCGCCCGCCGGAGTCCGTGACAGCCACCAGCCGGGCCATCACGCGCCCCCGGATCCAGCGTACGCGGCGACGGTGGCGCAGCCGGTCAAGGTGGACAACGAGCTGTACGTCCGGGACTACGGGAAGTGCGTGCTCTGCTACAAGTGCGTGGAGGCCTGCGGGAAGGACTATCAGAACACTTACGCCCTGACGGTGGCCGGCAGGGGTTTCGACGCGCGGATCTCCACCGAGTTCGCCGTTCCCCTCCCCGAGTCAGCGTGCGTGTACTGCGGCAATTGTATCGCGGTCTGCCCCACGGGCGCCCTGATGTTCAAGAGCGAGCGGGATCACCGCGATGCCGGGACCTGGGACGAGTCGCGCCAGACCGTGACCAGCACCGTCTGTCCCTATTGCGGGGTCGGCTGCACCCTCGAGCTCCACGTGCAGGACAACGAGATCGTCAAGGTGACCTCGCCCTTCGACCACGAGATCACCCGGGGCAATCTCTGTATCAAGGGACGATTCGGGTGGCGGTACGTGCAGAATCGGCCACCCGCCGTGGAGGGAGACGGCCGACCTCGGCCTTAGCGGCGTAGCCGCTCGGGGTGGGTATAGACGGTCAGCCGATCCTTGCGGGCGAATCCGACCAGGGTGAGCCCCGCCTGCTGCGCCACCCGGATAGCCAGTCCGGTAGGCCCCGAGATTGCCGCGAGCAGAGGCGCGCCCAGCACGGTGGCCTTCTGCACCATCTCGAAGCTGGCGCGGCTGGTGACCACGATGAAGCCGGCCGAAGGCACCACCCGGGCCGCCGTGGCCGCCCCTACCAGCTTGTCGAGCGCGTTGTGGCGCCCGACGTCCTCCCGGATTATTGAAACCGCGCCGTCCAGCTGGGCCCAGCCCGCGGCATGGACCGCCCCGCTGGCCGCATTGAGCGGCTGATTGGCGGCGAGGGACTCGAGCGCGCGCTGAACCGCCGGCACGCTGATGGCGACGTCTCGTTCCACCGGATGAATCTGCTTGAGCACCGCATCGACACTGTCCGCCCCGCAGATGCCGCAGCCGGTGCGTCCGGTGAGTCGCCTGCTGCGCTCCGAGATCGCCGCGACACATCGCTCCGCCACGGTCGCCTGGATCTCCACTCCCCGGCTGTACCGGGAGATCTCGAGGTGTCTGAGGTCGTCGGCCGACTCGATCAGCTCTTCGGTCAGGCTGAATCCGAGCGCGAAGTCCTCCAGATCGGTCGGCGTCGCCATCATTACCACGTGGGGGATGCGGTTGTACACGATGGCGACCGGCGTCTCTTCCACGATCTGCTCGTGCTGCGCCGCCCACGCCCCACCCTCCCAGCGCATGGCATCGGCCTCCAGCAGGGGACCGGCGTAGCCCAAGCGATAGAGGCCCATCGGATCGCGGAACTTCTCGGCGTCGGTGCTGGTCATGACTCTAAGAATAAGCCTCCAGACCGGGGTGAGGGCTACTCCGCCTTGAGCGCCACGGTGGGATCCACCCGGGTCGCGCGCCGCGCCGGCAGGTAGGCTGCGAGCGCTCCCACCGTCACCAGAACCAGGGGCACCGCCACGAAGGTCAGCGGGTCGTAGGTCGAGACTCCGAACAGGAAGCTGCCGAGCAGCCTGGCACCTGCTGCCGAGAGAGCGAGTCCGATCAGCACGCCTGCTGCCACCAGCCGCAGCCCGGATCCCATGATCAGCCGCACGGCCGCCGCGGGTTCGGCGCCGAGTGAAAGCCGGATCCCGATCTCTCGAGTCCGACTGCGCAGCGCGTACGCCACGATCCCATAGACGCCGATCGTTGCCAGGGTGAGCGCCAGCGCGGAGAAGGCGGTGAAGGCCAGCGCGCCGAGTCGGGCCGGCAGCAGCATCGTCGCGAGGTGACGCGCCATGGTGTTCGTCTGGAAGATCATGAGGTCTGGATCGAGGGCGCGAAGCTGGGCCAGGACCTCGGGAACCGCGCGGTCCGCGTCGCCTCGAGTGCGGGCGACCAGCCAGAGCAGCGAGGAATAGTCCTGGCTGAAGGGGAGGTAGACGAACGGCCGGGGCTGTTCTTCCAGAGTCCTGATCTTGGCGGTTCGTGCCACGCCGACCACGGTGAGCTCGCGACCATCGGCCTGGAAGACCCGGCCGACCGGATCCCGGCCCGGCCAGAACCGCTGGGCCATGGCCTCGTTGACGATGGCGACCGGAGGTCCGTCGCTGACATCCTGCGGACCGAAGCCACGGCCGTGCAGGAGGGGTATCCCCATCGCCTCGAAGAACCCCTGATCGACCCGGGCGACATCGACCGAGAATCCCAGCTGGCCCTCGGGTGGTGTGAGCCCCTCGACGTTGACGGGCAGGTTACTGGTGCTCAGCGGGTTGAGATGGATGTTGCTGGCGACGCCGACCGCCGTGACCTCCGGCATCCCGGCGAGCTGCTCCTCGAGGCTGCGAACGAGGAGTCGCCCCTGGGCCTGGGTGTACCGGTCGCCCTGAAGGCCGAAGGTCACCACCACGGACGGATCCCGGCCGAAGCCCGGGTCCACCGTCGCGCGCTCACGGAAGCTCCGCAGGAACAGGCCGGTCGTCACCAGGAGCACGAGCGACACCGCGACCTGGGCCACCACCAGGGCGGCACGGGGTGAGATTCGCCCACGTCCTCCCTGGGGTGGGGCGACGACCGCTTCGGTCCTGATAGTCTCCATGACCTCGGATCTGGTCGATTGCAGGGCGGGCACGAGCCCGAACAGGACCCCCGCCGCGAGCGACACCGCCAGGGCGAATCCCAGCACCACAGGATCCAGACTCAAGTCGAGGGTGATGGGAATCGGGAGCGGCAGGTCGGCGCGGGTGACCAGGCGGAGGAGCACACCGGCGACCGCGACGCCGGCGCCGCCGCCGAGCAGCGCCAGCAACATGCTCTCCGTGAGAAGCTGTCGGACCAGCACCCGGCGCCGGGCGCCCAGGGCGAGTCGGACGGCAATCTCCCGCCGCCGGGTGCGCGCCTGTGCGAGGAGGAAGCTCGCCAGATTGGCGCAGGCGATCAGCAGGACCAGACCCACGACCCCGAGCAGCAGTCCGGCGGCGGAGCCGATGATCCCGTCGATCGACGGGCTGACGTGGATGTCATTCACCGGCGTCAGCACGACCCGGATGTTCCCCGCCCATTCGTCCGGCTCGGCCTTCCTCATGGCGGCCGCGAACCCGGCGACCACCGTCTGCGCCTGGGCCAGCGTCGCGCCGTCCCGCAGACGACCGGTCAGGAAGACCGCGTGGTTGCCCCGCTCGTCGAGCTCCGAGGTGGATGGCTGGAGCTGATTCAGCATCAGGATCGGGAGATACAGCGAGGGAGCGAGGCCGCGCAGGTTTCCGGCATACTCCCTGGGCCCGACTCCGACGATCGTGTAGGGCCGCCCCGCGATCCGGATCTCACGACCGATGACACCGGGGTCCCCGCCGAACATGCTCTTCCAGTAGTCATAGGCGAGCACCGTGACCGGATGCCCCCCGCGCACGACGTGGTCCTCCGCCCCGAGCAGCCGCCCCAGAGTCGGACGCAGCCCCAGCACGGGGAAATAGCTGCCGCTCACGGCCTCGGCCAGGACGCTCTCGACCCGGCCACCGAGATCGCGGGGCACCGGCAGGAGCTGAGATGCCGCGATGCCGGCGAAGACTGGTTCGCTCGCCCGCTGCAGGTCCTCATAGTCCGGATACGAGAAGGGCGTGAACGGGAAGTCGTCGCCGGTGAGATGGATCTCCACCAGCCGCTCGGGCTGGGCGAGCGGCGGCCGCCGGAGAAGGATGGCGTTCACCAGGCTGAAGGTGGCGGTGTTGGCACCGACGCCCAGCGCCAGCGACAGCAGGGCGACCAGAGTGAAGCCGGGCGCCTTCCGGAGGCGGCGGGCGGCGTAGCGAAGATCCCGGAACGTCGTATTCATCGGGCCCTCTTGGGAGACGAGACTCGACGGCGCCGGTCCGTACGGTTCTCGGGTCGGGAGGTTTCCGACCCCGGGGGACGATTGCTTGACCGGCCCGGTACCGACCCTCACCTTGGGGTCGGCAATCCGACTTCTCTGGATGGGGACGCACATCGGCGACGCCACGGTCTTCGAAAGCACTGCGACGCGGACTATGCACGCCTGGTCAGTGACGATGGCAAGCTGACCGCTGCACTGTTCATCGGAATCGCCAAGTAGGCTCGTCGTCCACACCCACGCCGCACGACGACGACCCGGGGCCACGGAGGACGGCATGGCACTCTCTTCCTCTCCTCGTGACTTCCGGACCCTCGTTGCCGCGGCCAGCCTCTTCGCGGGTCCGCTGCTCATGTCCATCGGGGACCTCCTCCACCCGGAGGAGCGGATGGACCCATCCGAGCAGATGGCCATTCTCGTCGGTCAGGCCTCGCGGTGGTACACGGCCCATCTCCTCCTCTTCATAGGGATGATGCTCTTCATACCGGGCCTCCTGGCGCTCGCCACGCTCACCGCTGCACGCAAGCCGGCCGCCGGCTATGCGGCGCGGATCCGGCCGCAGCCACCGACTTGCTCGAGAGCATGTTTTCCGGGCCGATGCTGGCCGCCGTCGGCCCG
>DATBJH010000122.1:0-13544 GCA_036556505.1 Gemmatimonadales bacterium | reverse complement strand
AAGCCCTGCCTGCGCCAGCTCTCTTCCACCCAGAACTGTCGGATCTCAGCGCAGCCGCCCCAGGTGCTCCCGCAGATCCCGGCGACGATCCGCTGGTCCTCATCCCTCACGAAGATCGCCAGCCACTCGCCGTCCGTGATGCCGGTCTCAGCGGAATTGAACTCGTAGAGCCGATCCTCCAGGTACTGGACCTCCTCCGGTCTCGGCTCGGAGCTGATCACGAGCTCGCAGCCGTTGGCCGCGGTCCGCTCGGGGACCTCTAGATTCCTCCGAACCATGGGTAGCCCTGGTCTTCCCAGTACCCACCGGGCCGATCGCGGGTGAGTGTCATCTTCGTCAGGTACTTGGTCATCTTGTACCCCAGCTTGATCGGTGAGTAGAGCCGGAGCGGGGCGCCGCGGTTCAGCATCAGGGGCCTGTCGTTCCAGGCGTACGCAAGGATCGTCTGCGGGTGCAGGGCGCTCGCGAGATCCCAGCCGTTGTAGTATCCGCGGTCGAAGCTGTCGAACCGCAGGTAGCGTGCTTCGGGAGTGGGCTGCGCCAGGCCGACGATGGTCGAGACCGGCACGCCGGTCCAGGTTCCGATCGCCGTCCATCCCTCGACACAGTGGTGCTTGACGGTATAGGTGACTGCCGGAAGCCCTTCGAGGGTGGCCAGGGTGAGCCGGAGCGGATTCCGGACCAGGCCTCCGACTTCCAGGGCCCAGGCGTCCGCCGCCGGCGCGTCAGGATACTTTCGCGTGTGGTTGTACGTGATCGAGTAGGCCGGAAAGCGACCCGGCTCGGTGCGGGCGCTCACCGGGTACTCCGGCGCGAGCCGCTGGCGCCGCAGGAAGAGCTTCTCTCCCACCCAGTCGTTGACCCGGCTGAAGAGCCGAAGCCTGGGCTCCAGCATGGGCCCTCCGTCCCAGCCGCACGCCGCCAGCAGCGCGGCCGGTCCCGCTGCGACACCCAGCCTCAGCAGATCGCGACGGGCGAGCCCGGGAGTATGCTCAGTCATGGCTGGGGAATCTCCCCTGGTACCAGCCGCTGACCATCGCCCGCAGCGACGCCGGGTCCACCAGCAGCACGAGCAGGACGTGCAGCAGCGTGAAGGCGACGAACACCCAGACGAGGAGGAAGTGCCAGTATCTCGCCAGCTCGTATCCGCCGAACAGCGCGGTCAGCCAGGCGAGCTGTACCGGCTTGTAGATCGCGAATCCGCTCGCGACCGCCAGCGCGCCGAGCCCGACGATGGTGGTGTAGGCCAGCTTCTGCAGCGCGTTGTGCTTGCCCTGCGGCGGGTGCTCCTGGCGGAGACCCAGGTAGTAGCGTTGCATCTCCCATGCGGGCCGAAGGTCCCTGGGCCGAAAGAGCAACGAGCGCCACTCGCCGGAGACCACCAGGAACGCGATGTAGAGCACCCCCGTGAGGACGAAGGGCCAGGCCAGGGCGAAGTGCCAGTTGAGCCCACCGGCCAGCCAGCCGCCGAGACGTGCCCATTCGGGGAAGCCGGTCCCATCCCACGGGTTGGGCAAAGGGTAGGGCTCGCCGCGCGGACCGAAGTGCGCGTACGCGCCGTAGATCTGGAGCCCGCTCGCGATCATCCCGAGCAGGAGGAGGGCATTGAGCCAGTGAGTGATCCGGACGATGCCGTGATGGCGCTTGACCATGCTGCCTCTCATCAGACGAGGGCGTCACGACGTCCTGAGCCGGCCCCCGGAGTGGAACGACGCCAACGCCGATCCAGTTCCCTCCGAGATCCAGGGTCGCGTTCCAGGCGTCCTCAATGCAGAGGCCTCGGCACGGATGACACCCACCGGAGGGGTACCACGATGCACTCAGCGAGGACTGCAGCGTACGGCGCCGCCGCCCTGCTCTCTCTGGCCTGTGGCGGCTCTGCCGCGGGCCAGATGGCGGCTGACGGCCGGAGCGGTGAGCTGCCGAGGCCGGCACCGGCCTGGGACAACGCCAGCTGGCTCAATACGGACGCACCGATCCGGCTGGACCAGCTCCGGGGACGGGTCGTGCTGCTCAACTTCTGGGTCTTCACCTGTGGGAACTGCACCCGGACGGTGCCGTCACTGGTAGATTTCGACCGGCGCTACCGCAGGCAGGGCCTCACGCTCCTCGGCATCCACACCCCGGAGTTTCCGCCCTACGCCGGCGAACACGACCGGACGAACGTGGCCGGAGCGTTGGCCCGGTACGGCATCCGCTATCCCAACGCGCAGGACAACGACAGTCGCACCTGGAATCGCTATGGCATACGCTACTGGCCCAGCTTCGTGCTGATCGACAGGCGGGGGCGGGTCCGCTACGAGGGGGTTGGGGAGTTTCACGTCGGTGACGCCACCTACGCCACATGGGACCGGCGGATCCGTGTATTGCTGGCGGAGTAGCCGTGCGATGCGTCTGCTGCTTGGCGTGCTGCTGGCGGCGGCTTGCGAGCGGCACGGGTCGGAGGAACCGGTGCGGCCTCAGCTCGGAATGCGTGCCGGGGAGCCGATCCTGAGCGCCGTTCCTGCCGCCGGCTATCGGATCAACGGCCGGGTGTCACCCGCTCTCGAGCTGACGACGGGACAGGTCATTCGGCTGGACCGCGGACGACGCTCTGTCGATTCGGCCTATTTCGACGAGCCCCCTTGGGCCCGTGTCCCCGAGAGTGCGCGCCTCCGGGGCACACTGCGAGCCAGTGTCTGCCGGACGGACGAGGCCCTGTGCCGCATTGCTGCGGTCGCTGTCGATCTTCGCCGATGAACCCGGATCCATGACGGGACCCTTCCGGCGTCAGCCGGGCGGGCCGATGCAGGCTGGGCGGCATCTCAGCCGCGAGAGGGAGCACTCGCTGCGCGAGCGCCTCGTGGCACGGGATGAACGGGCCCTGGTGGAAGTCGTCGAGCTGGCGACCCCGTGGCTGCTCGGCGTCGCCCAGGCCATGCTGCAGGATCGCGACGAGGCGGAGGAGGTCGTCTTCCATACCTTCCACACACTCTGGCAGAACGTCACCCCGGATACCGGGGGCAGCGGGGGGCTCATGCCCTACCTGCTTCGGGTCGCCCGACACCGGGCCATCGACCACCTCCGCGGCCGTCGTCGAAGTGAGCGGAAGCTCGCGGCGGCGGCGTCCGAGTGGCGCGGCAGGGAGGTCGCTCCGGTGGAGCCGGATGAGGCCGGGCATCCGGGCTGGCGGGTTCACGCCCAGGTTCACGACGCCTTCGAGGCCCTGCCGGCCGAGCAGCGGGCGGTGGTGCAGCTGGCCTATTTCGAGGGACTGACCCACTCCGAGATCGCGGAGCGCCTCGGTCTTCCCCTCGGCACGGTGAAAACCCGGCTGCGACTCGCGTTCGATCGGCTGCGGGTCACCCTGGCCGCCCTGAGAGACTGGGTACTGTGAATCCACACGACTGGTTCCTCGAGCACCGGCTCGACTATGCGACCGGGATCCTTGGGCGCGACGACAACGCCACGTTCGAGGCCCATCTCGCGAACTGTGCGGAATGCCGTGAGGAGATCGCCCGGATCGAGCATGACCTCAGGTGGCTTCCCCTGAAGGTGGCTCCGGTCGCTCCGCACCCCGGACTCTCCCGCCGGATCGTGAGCTCCGTGCTCGAGGGCCGTACGTCGGGTCGTCGCTGGCTGCTCCCGGCGGCGCTCGCGGCATCGGTCTTCCTGGTTGCGGCGGGCTGGGTTGCCGGCCATCGCACGGTGCCCCTGTTGGAGACCAGGGTGGCCGAGCTGCAGCGACGCTCGGCAGCGCTGGAGGACACCCTGTCCGTCATGCGGCAGGCCGGCAGAGTCCTTCAGGCCGGTATCGACATCGGCGAGAGGCGCGGAGGCCTGGTCATCTTCACCGATGAGACCACCCATCGCTGGAGCGTCGTGGTCCACGGACTTCCGCCGGCTCCGGCAGGCACGGCGTACCAGTTCTGGTTCATCTGCTCGGATGGAATGGTGCGCGGCGCCAGGATGCTCCAGGCGGGGGACAGTCCGATGATGTTCACCACCGGCATGCCGGAAAGAGGCGGCGCGGTGCTGGGCGCCGCGCTCACGGTCGAGCCGATGGACGCGGACTCCGGGCCGCCCCGGGGCAAGCAGCTGGCCCACCTCATGCTGTGACGCCTATCCGACGTCCTCCGCCACCTCGCAATACACCTTGATCGCCCCTCTGGCGTGCGTCAACGTCTCCAGCAGCGGCTTCCAGTTCTCCAATCCTCTGACCGGATGCGTGAGCAGCCGCTCGAGCCAGCCCCGGTACTGCGACTCGGCGTGGGTCATGTCCTTCACGCCCATCTCGAAGTACTCCCGATTGGCGTTCACCGTCCCAACCATGACCTTGTTCCCCAGCACGAACTCCAGATTGATCCGGTCCGCGGGCACCGTGATCATGTGGTCGCCGCCGGTGACGCTGGAGAGGACCAGCACGCCGTTCTTGGCCAGGGCCTGCATGCTCTCGAAGACGACCGATGACGCTCCCGTGGCCTCGAAGATGAGATCGAACGGACCGTACTGACGGGCACCGTCCAGGATGGGCGTCGTGGCCGTGGACAGGTAGCGCGCGCCCAGATCGTGGACCAGATCGGAGTTGAGGTAGGGCGCGGCGGTGCGGCCGAACACGGTCACGTCCAGCCCGCGGAGCCGCAGGGCGAGCGCCGCCAGCAGCCCGATCGTTCCGGCGCCCATCACCGCCGCCTTCCTCGGACGCCAGACCCGCAACCGCCGCTGGATCTCGTAGGCCTGGGCGATCCCCTTCTCCACCACCGTGGTCGGCTCCAGCAGGACGGCGACGTCCTTGAGCCCGGGCGGCACCTTCACGATGTATTCCGGATCGTCCACGTAGTACTCGGCGAGATACCCGTGGCGGAGATTGATGCCTCGCTCGTAGTACATGTCGTCCGTGGTCATGTCGTAGGTGCCGATCCGGTCGTAGATGCTCGAGCCGGGGCGGCGGACGGTGGCGACCACGTAGTCGCCCACGGCGAGCTCGCAGACGTTCGGGCCGACCTCCACCACCCGGCCGAAGCTCTCGTGACCCGTGATGAGATAGTCGAAGCCCTCCGGCGCGGCGCCGTACTCGGCCGCGTTGATCTCCTTGTCGGTGCCGTCCACGCCGACCCGGAGCACCTTGACCAGGACACCGCGCCCGCCGGGTATCGCGTCCACCCTGGGGCGCGGCACCTCGCGCAGGTGCATGGAGTCCGGCTTCCCGGGGATCACGGCGATCGCCTTCATCGTCATCGGCGCGCTTCGATCGGGCGATGCGGTCCGGCTCGGGGTGGCGAGACCGGTGGCGCCGTCAGTGCTGGGCATCGATAGCTCCTAGCGCTCTACGAGTTGAACGACATGGCCGTCGGGATCGCGGACCCGTACCCCTCGCTCGAACCCGAGCGCGGTGTCCGGGAGAATCACGGCCCCTGACGAGATGAGGTGGAACGTGCCGCGGCGGAGTACCGCGGCCGCGGCTGTCGCGTCCGGCACCAGGATGGTGGTGTGCCAGTGGACCAGGTCGTTGGCCCGCTCGTCCGCCGGGAACGAGCGACCGTCGCGGGGATTCAGGTATTCGAGGAACTCGATTCCCGGCCCGGTGGAAGCCCGGAGGCCGGTGATCCGAAGCCGAGCGCCCGGGACGCCGTTCAGCCGCTCCTGCTCGGGGCCGAAGTTCATGCTCTCGCCCGCGACATGGAAGCCGAGAACGTCGCGGTAGAAGGCGAGACTCGCGGCGGTGTTCCCGACCACGATCGCCGTGTGGTCGATGCCGAGAAACAGGCGGCCCTCGCCGCGCTGCCACTTCGGGTCGCCCTTGTCCGGCGGGAACTGCAGCACCTCCAGCGGGTGCCCGTCGGGGTCGCGGAAATAGAACGCGCGGATCCCCGCGGCGGCCGGGATCGTCTCGGGCAGACGCTGCGGCCCCATGGACGTGGGCTGCACCTCGAACCGGCGGAGCCGCGCGTACGCGCTGTCCATGTCGCTCACGATGATCGCGACGTGCTGGAACCAGCGGTCGTTGCTCCGCGCGTCGGCCGGCGCCGGCCGCCCGCGCCGCGCCAGAAACTCGGTGAGCTCCAGGAGCTCCTCGCCCAGACGGAGCCGCACCACCCGCTGCCGGGCACCGCCTACGCCCTGCAGTGCTTCGTACGACTCGCCGGTCAGCTCGCGGTCGCTCACCTTCTGGAAGTCGAGCACGGTGGTGTAGAAGGCGACCGAGCCGTCCATGTCGGACACGGTGAGCCCCACCATGGCCACCGCCTCCGCCGCGACAGTGGTCGTGCTGTCGCGCTCGGCCGATGGTGCCGTGACGCCGCGGCCCTGCCACGGCTGCTGGTACTGCGCCGGCAGCTCGCGGGCGCCGATCAGTCCCAGCAGGACCAGCGTCGCCGCGCGGCGCCGAGGCGCGCTCATACCGCCGCTCCCAGGGCCGCGGTCGCCACGGCGTCACTCCGCCGGGAACCGAGGCGGCCGAGAATGTGGTCGCCGACCCGGAGCGCGTTCGCCATGATGGTCAGCGCCGGGTTCACCGCGCCGCTCGAGGGGAAGACGCTGCCGTCCACCACGTAGAGATTGTCCACCTCGTGCGCCCGGCAGTTGGGATCGAGCGCCGAGGCGCGCGGGTCCCGTCCGAACCGGATGGTGCCGTTCTGGTGCGCCACGCCGGCGAGTGGAATGCGCTGCCCTACGAACAGGTTGCGCGAGAAGAGCCCTTGGTGGCACTCGTGCCCGTGCACCGCACACGCGCGCTGCCGCTGCATCAGGCTCTCGAGCTTCGCGATGAGCCGGCGGTGCCCCTCCTCGTTGTTGGGACGATAGGCGAGCACGATGTGGCCGTCGCGGTCGAGGGTCACCCGGTTCTCCGGGTCCGGCAGGTCCTCGGAGGTGAGCCAGAAGTCCAGCGAGTGCCGCCCCATCAGCTCCAGGGTCCAGCCCGGCGCGATCGCCGGCGCTCCGGCCGACAGGGTGACGCCGTCGAGTTTGCCGACGAACGAGATGTGCCCCATCGGGTACGGCCACTCCTCGCTGCCGAAATAGAAGTCGTTCAGCGCGAGCGTCTTCTGGAAGACCGTCGGGTTGGGGCACTTGGACAGCGCCATCAGCACCGAGTTGATGTGGCCCATGTAGTGGCGTCCCACCACGTCCGACCCATTGGCGAGGCCGCGGGGATGCCGGTCGTTTGCCGAACGGAGCAGCAGCGCCGCCGAGTTGATGGCGCCGCAGGAGACGACCACGATGTCGCCCCGGTAAACCTCCTTCGCGCCGTTCCGCGTCACGTGCACGGTCGTCACTTGCCGGCCCGACGCGTCGGTGTCGAGGCGGGACACATAGGCGCCGGTCACCAGCGTGACGTTCGGGTACTGGAGCGCGGGGTCGACGCAGATCACTTGGGCATCGGACTTGGCGTTCACCAGGCAGGGGTGGCCGTCGCAGGTGTCGCACCGGATGCAGCGGCTCTGCCGCGGGTTGCGCTCGTCCAGCATGACGCCGAGCGGCACGTGGAAGGGCCGGTAACCCAGCGCGGCCCAGTCCTCGCTCAGCTGCTGGATCCGGGGCTCGTGGCTCACCGCGGGGTAGCGATAGGGCCCGCTCGCCGGCGGCTCGGTGGGGTCCGCCCCGCGCTCGCCGTGCACCTGGTACAGGTGCTCCGCTTCCGTGTAGTACGGCTCCAGCTCGTCGTAGCCGATGGGCCAGGCGGGAGAGATGCCGCCGGCGTGCCGCAGCTCGCCGAAGTCCTCCCGCCGCAACCGGAAGAGCGCCGCGCCGTAGAACTTGGTGTTCCCGCCGACCCAGTAGTTGGTGTGGGGGTGCAGCTCCTTCCCCGCGCGGTCGCGCCAGGTTTCCTTGGCGGCGTACTTGCCCTCGACGTTGACCGCGCGGGTGCTCCAGTTGTCCTTCTCGCGGGGGACGTACTCGCCCCGCTCCAGCAGGAGGATGCGGGCCCCCGAGGGAGCCAGGCGGTGCGCCAGGGTGCCCCCCCCGGCGCCGGAACCGATGACGATGACGTCGAAGTCATTCATGGAGACCTCCATAGGAACCGCGTGAACGGTGAAAGGTCAAAGGCGAAGGGGGATCGGTTCTTCCTTTTCACTTTTCACCTTTCACTGTTCACGCTTCTCACTTGGCGCTGACCGTGGTCTTCGGCGTGATCTCCAGTTTCAGCACCGCTCCCGTGTTCGGATAGCTCCACCGATCGCGGACGTTGGAGATGACGTTCCGTTCCGGCGTGCCAGCATCTTCCGCCTTCTGCCGCGGACCCTGATTGGGGCCCAGGCCCGGCTCCTCGTTCAGCTCGGTGCCGGCATCCCACAGACTCACCTGCGGCGTCATGTCGCCGCTCACCGGCTTGCCGCCCGGTGTGAACAGGGCGATCGGGCGTTCGTTGCCGTAGAACAGATCGTTCGACTGACCGAACATCCATGCCAGGGAGAGGGCCTGCCCCGGCCGCGCCGAGATCTCGAACTCGTAGGCCTGACCCGGTGTGAGCGGACCGTCGCTCGTCGCGTCGATCGGCCGCGCCTCGGCGCCGACCGAGAAGAGTCCCGACGCCGCTGAGAGAGACTTGACCAGCCCCCCGGGGTTCCCGGTCTCGGCCAGGCGCTCGAGACCGTTGCCGGACTCGGGCCGACCGCGGGTGAAGATGGGGTTGCCGGCGCCGGTGTGAACGGCCCAGAGCACCGGCGCCGACACGAAGGGCGCGGTCCCGCCGTTCGAGAGCGCGAGCGCTTCGCCCTTGGAGATGTTCTCCACCCGGATGATGAAGGTGGTGGCATCGTTCGCCGCGCCCTGGGCGGAGGCGCCCTGCGCGAGGGCCAGCATGGCGGCCGACAAGGAGGCTGCGCGAATCAGCGACATGTCGTCTCTCCTCAGGACGCCGGCGTGAGCGGCGCGGTGGCGAAGTTGACGCTGAACCGGCGGCACCAGATCGTGGCCGCGCGGTACTTCTCGAGATCGAGGCCGGCGGGGATGTCGTAGTTCTGGTCGCCCTCGGTGCCCTTGAGCTTGCCCAGCTCGACGAAGCCGGCCTTGGTCACGGTCTCGTCGTCCGACGCGTCGGCCGCGGCCACGAGATAGACCCGCACGTCGGGCCCGTTCGAGGTGGTGAAGTCGGTGAATCGGAGCACCCGCCGCCCGCCGCCGAGCTCGTGCACGGTGGCGGTACCCCTGGTCTCGTGCGCGACCGAGTGGAACGACCCCGACAGCAGCACACCGGCTGCGGCGTCTTCGGCGCTCCCCATCGTGGCCGTCTGCGCGGCCACTTCCGCCGGGAGGCTCTCGTTGACCCTGGTCCTGACGAACAGCAGCTCGGGCCGGAACAGATACCAGCCGACCGCGCCCACGACGGCCAGACCGGCGATCCAGGTACGGCGTCTCATCCTCTCTCCTTGCTAGATGGCAGCGTGACGGTGACGTGATGGCGGGTATAATGACGGCTGCCGGAGAAAGGTTCCGTTCACGGCGGAAGAGGTTCCTGTGCTGCTCTGCCGCGTTCCCGAACGGGGTGTGCCGGCCCGAGGGTGAGGGAGAGAGTTCGCCACCCGCCGGATCTCCCCCTCACCTTCGGGCACGAGCATCTCGGTCTGCGGCGGTGGGCACCGCCGCTCGCCCCCACCTCCCCTGGCCTGATAACCGTGGCAGAGTAGCGCGAGACTCGCAGAAGATGCAGGGCTGCTCGTTCTGATGATGCAGCTTGGCGCAGAAGACCGCGTCGCTGCCGCGGCGGCGCACGTACAGCTCGGCGGCCAGCAGCATGCCCAGCGGCGGGGCGGTGAAGTAGACCCACAGGGCGGTCCAGTCCCGCGTAAAGAGCGCGGAGGCGAGCGTCCGCGCCGGGTTCATGCTCATGCCCGACAGCGGCGCCTCGACGGTGATGTAGAGCGCGACCAGCGCGCCGGCGCAGAGACCGGTGAGATGCGCCCGGGTGGGATGATTCGAAACGTACAGGATCACGCTCATGAGCACGAACGTGATCACCACCTCCCCGGCGAAGGCGATAGGTACACCGGCAGGCCCCGGAAGCGTCGCCGCGAATCTGGTGGCGTGATCGGCGATGAGCCCACCGAGCGCCAGGCTTGCCATCAGCACGCCCAGCGCCCCGCCGAGGAACTGGGCGCCGACGTAGGCGACCGCATCCCGTCGCGCCACCCGCCCCAGCCGGAAGAACGTGAGCGTCGTCGCGGGATTGAAGTGCGCGCCCGACCGCTTGCCCCAGGGCGAATAGATGAGAGCGACCGCCGAGCCGCCCATGGCGAGGCCCATGAGCGCGCGCCGGAGGGTCGGATCGGGAATGGCTAGGTGCGCGGGCGAGCGCGGATGCTCCAGGAGCACCGTAAAGCCGCACGCCGAGAGCATGAACAGGCCCAGCAGTGCGGCCTCGATGGTGTACTCCGGCCAGTGCGAGGCGCGTTTCATGCCAGTGCGACGGCGGGCCGGCGCGCCACCTCCTCTTCCGCCAGCACCCCGTGCACCAGGCGCAGCGTCTCGCCCACCGACCAGGCCTGGAAGGGGCACCCTCTGGGCTCGTGTGGCGCCTCCGCATCGGCGATCTCCGAGACGTGGGCCAGGCCCGCTGTGCGCAGGTGCTCGAGGATCGGCGCGAGGAAGCGGTCGCGGGCCTCACGGCGTACCTCGGTGCCGCCGCCCCGCACGCGCACCCACGCCTCCACGAAGGCGCCGAGCAGCCAGGGCCAGACGGTGCCCTGATGGTAGGCACCATCGCGGGAGCGCACGCCGCCCTCGTACCGTGGGCGGTACCCGTCGGATCCCGCGGCCAGCGTGCGCAGGCCCAGCGGGGTCCAGAGCCTCGCCTCGACCAGGTCGACCACCTGGCGGGCGCGCGTCCCGTAGAGCAGCGGCCAGGGCAGTCCACCGACGGCGAAGATCTGGTTGGGTCGTATGGCCGGGTCCACTCGGCCCGGCACGTGATCCATGTCGACCACGTCGTAGAGCCCGCCGGCATCGGCGTTCCAGAACCGCTCGGCGAACGTACGGCTCCCCCGCTCCCGGAGGCTCCGGTACGCCGGAGTGAACTCCTCCGCGACTCGGAGCGCGTTGAGCCACAGCGCCTGGATCTCGACCGCCTTGCCCGTTCGAGGGGTGACGACCCAGTCGCCCACCTTCGCGTCCATCCAGGTGAGCTGGACCCCCGGCTCACCCGACGCCAGGAGACCATCCTCCGTGGCCCGGATACCGTACCGGGTTCCGCGGACGTGGCCGGCGAGAATGGCCTGGACGGCGTCCGCGAGGGCATGCCGGTCGCGCGCCGGGACCCGCCTGCCGCGCTGCTCCAGGGCACGGAGATAATCGTGCACCGCGATCACGTACCACAGCGACGCATCCACGGTGTTGTACTCGGGGGTGTCGCCCTGGTCGGCGAAGCGGTTCGGGAGCATGCCCTCGGAGACGTGGCCGGCCCACTCGAGGAGGATCGAGCGCGCCTCCGCCAGGCGGCCGGTCGCGAGGCACAGGCCTCGGAGCGCGATGAAGGTGTCGCGGCCCCAGTCGGTGAACCACGGATACCCGGCCACGATGGTCCGGCCTTCACCGCGGCGCACGAGATAGGCCTCCGCCGCGAGCTCGAGCGGCGACGCGGCGCGCTCTCGCCGGACGCGCTCCGCACGACGCAGGCGCGCGAACGTCGGCGCCACGGCAGAGTCCGGGGGCAGGGTCCCCGCAACGCTCAGCATCAGTACCGCGTCGCCGGAGCCGAGATCCCAGCGGAACACGCCCGGAGCGGCGAGATCCTCGACATCGTCGAGGCCGCGCGCCCGCTCCTCCGCGTAGAGGAACCCGCGGTACCATTGCGCGTCCGGCTGGTAGCTGCCGTCGCTCAACGCCGAAATGCCCGGCACGCCGGGGTAGGGCCGCCAGGTGATCTGCGCGCCGTCCTGTTCAGCGTCGAACCGGAAGGCGCCGTTCTCGTGGTGGGTCGCGTGGGAATCGCGACCCGAAAGAAACAGTCGCACTGCGAGAACGCCCCTACCGCGCCCCGTCGCCACCCGCCAGCGCAGCGCGACCAGCGGAAGCCCGCGGGGGACGAAGAGCTCCTGCTGGATCGCGGTGCCGTCCGCCAGGCGCCAATGCCAGGTGGGCCAGGGCTCGGCCTCGAATCGCTCCAGCGCGGCCCCATCCGCCGGGGCCACGATGTCCGGCACGTAGCGCTGCCGGGTGAGGTATTCCGGCGGTCTACCCTCGCGCTCGATCCAGGCATCCAGCCCGTTGACCAGCACCATGCGCCCGGTCGGCGGCGTCGTGGCCGGGAGCAGCAGGGCGTGATAGCGGCGGGTGCGAACCCCGCTCGTGGTGCCCGAGGCGAAGCCGCCGAGCCCGTCGGCCTCGAGCCACTCGGTGCGCTCGTCCACCGGGAGCGGCGTGGTCATCGGGGAGCGGCCGCGAGCTGCTGCGCCCGCCGGGCAGCCGGCTTCTCGCGCCTCTCCCGCTGCCGGGCCATGTCCTCGATGCACCGGACCACCAGCGCGGTCCAGCCGGTCTGGTGGCTGGCTCCGACGCCGCGACCGTTGTCACCATCGAAGTACTCGTGGAAAAGGACGAGGTCCTTCCAGTGCGGATCCTGAGCCCACCGCCGGTCCTGCCCATGGCAGGGCCGCCGCCCCGAGGCATCGGCCAGGAAGATGCGGGCGAGCCGGCTCTCCAGCTCCCGGGCCACTTGCTTCAGCGTGAGCATCCGCCCCGAGCCCACGGGGCATTCGACCGTCAGCTCATCGCCGTAGAAGTGGTGGTAGCGCTCCAGCGCTTCCATGACCAGGAAGTTCACCGGGAACCAGATCGGCCCGCGCCAGTTGGAGTTGCCCCCGAACAGCCCGGTGTTCCCCTCGGCGGGCACGTAGTCCACCCGGTAGGGCGTTCCCATGACGTCGAACTCGTAGGGATGCTCGCGGTGCACCCTGCTCACCGACCGGAGGCCGTGGGGGCCCAGGAACTCCGTCTCGTCGAGCATGTACCGCAGCACCCGCACCAGGCGATCCCGCGTCGGGATCGCCAGCAGACGCTTGACGTACCCGTTCTCCTCCCGCGGCCGCATGCACGCGATGCTGCCCGTCACGTCCTGGCGGTTGCGGAGGAACCACTCCATCCGTCGTTGAAACCCCTCGAGGCGGGCGAACTTGGCCTCGTCCAGCACCTCCACTGCGATCAGCGGCATCAGCCCCACCATGGAGCGCACGCGGAGCGGGATGTGCTGGCTGTCCACGTGCAGCTGGTCGTAATAGAACCCGTCCTCCTCGCTCCACAGTCCCGAGCCGCCCAGGTTGTTCATGGCGTCGGCGATGGCGATGAAGTGCTCGAAGAACTTGGAGGCCAGGTCCTCGTAGGCGGGATCTTCCGAGGCCAGCTCCAGCGCCATCGAGAGCATGGTGTTGCAGTAGAATGCCATCCAGGCGGTGCCGTCGGCCTGCTCCAGATGCCCGCCCGTCGGCAGCGGCTGGGAGCGGTCGAACACGCCCACGTTGTCCATCCCCAGGAATCCGCCGGCGAAGAGGTTCCGCCCCTCGGGGTCCTTCCGATTCACCCACCAGGTGAAGTTGAGCAGCAGTTTCTGGAACGCGCGCTCGAGGAACAGG
>DATBJH010000121.1:0-17412 GCA_036556505.1 Gemmatimonadales bacterium | reverse complement strand
GTCGCCCCGCACCGGCTCACTCACGAATTCCAGGCGGCGCGGCCACGTTGAGCGCCTAGAAAGGTTGAAGGCTGTGTCCCCCGCATATCACGACGTCTACGCCCGCTGGCGCTCGGCCCCCGAGGCGTTCTGGGCCGAAGCCGCGGAGGCCGCGCACTGGTACCGCCGGTGGGACGCCGTGCTGGATTCCTCGCGCGCGCCCTTCTACCGCTGGTTTCCCGGCGCCGAGACCAACAGTTGCTACAATGCCCTCGACCGCCACGTCGACAGCGGGCGCGCCGACCAGGTCGCCCTGATCTACGACAGCCCGGTCACCTCGACCGTGCGGACCTACACCTACCGGGAGCTGCGCGACGAGGTTGCCCGGTTCGCGGGCGTGCTGGCGGCGAAGGGCGTCGGCCGGGGCGACCGGGTGGTGATCTACATGCCGATGGTCCCCGAGACCGTGATCGGGATGCTGGCCTGCGCCCGTATCGGCGCGATTCACTCGGTGGTCTTCGGCGGGTTCGCGTCGGCCGCGCTGGCCAGCCGGCTCACCGACGCGCGGCCCAAGGCCGTCCTGACCGCGTCCTGCGGCATCGAGATCAATCGGGTAGTTCCCTACAAGCCGATGCTCGACGAGGCGATCGAGCTGGCCGTCGCCGCGCCCGACTGCTGCATCGTGCTGCAGCGTCCTGAGGCGAAGGCGACGATGCTGCCGGGGCGCGATCACGACTGGCACGAGCTCGCGGCCGGCGCACGGCCGGTGGATTGTGTGCCGGTCCCCGCCACCGACCCGCTCTACATCCTCTACACCTCGGGCACCACCGGTAACCCCAAGGGCATCATCCGCGACAACGGCGGACACCTGGTCGGCCTCACCTGGAGCATGCGGAACGTCTACGGGGTCGAGCCGGGCGAGGTGTATTGGGCGGCCTCCGACGTGGGCTGGGTGGTGGGTCACTCGTACATCGTGTACGGCCCGCTGTTTCACGGGAACACCACGGTGCTGTACGAGGGCAAGCCGGTCGGTACGCCCGACGCGGGCGCGTTCTGGCGGGTCATCGCGCAGCACGGGGTCCGCGCCTTCTTCACGGCGCCGACCGCGTTCCGCGCGATCAAGCGCGACGATCCCGAGGGCGAGCACATCCGCCGATACGATCTGTCGAAGCTCCGCACCCTGTTCCTGGCCGGCGAGCGCTGCGACCCGCCGACCCTCGAGTGGGCCCAGCGCCAACTCGGCGTCCCGGTCATCGATCACTGGTGGCAGACCGAGACCGGCTGGCCGGTCGGCTGCAACTGCCCGGGACTGGGGCTCTTGCCGGTGAAGCCCGGGTCCTGCGCGGTGCCGGTGCCTGGCTGGGACGTGCGGCTGCTGGACGACCAGGGCCGGGAGGCGGCGCCGGGCGAGCAGGGCAACGTCGTGATCAAGCTCCCGCTCGCGCCCGGCGCCACGCCGACGCTCTGGAACAACGACCAGGGCTTCCGGAAGACCTACCTCGACCCCTACCCCGGCTACTACCTCACGGCCGACGCCGGCTACCAGGACGAGGACGGCTATCTCTGGATCATGGGCCGCACCGACGACGTGATCAACGTCGCCGGGCACCGGCTCAGCACCGGCCGGATGGAGGAGGTGCTGGCGGCGCACCCGGACATCGCCGAGTGCGCCGTGGTGGGCGTGGCCGACGCGCTCAAGGGCGAGGTGCCGCTCGGCCTGGTGGTGCTCAAGGCCGGAACGGACCGTGACCGGACCCAGCTGGTCGCGGAGCTGGTGGAGCTGGTGCGCCAGCGGATCGGCCCGGTAGCGTCCTTCAAGATCGCGATCGTGGTGAAGCGGCTGCCCAAGACGCGGTCGGGAAAGATCGTCCGCGGAACGGTGAAGCGGATCGCGGACGGCGTGCCGTGGACCGTGCCGGCGACGATCGATGATCCCGCGAGCCTCGAGGAGATCTCGGCCGGGTTGTCGGCGATCGGCTACCCGCGCGCGTAGGCTTCCGGCCATGCTCCTCGCGCGCGGCCTCGACAGCTCCAGCGGCCTGGGATTCGTGAGGGAGCGCCTGGCGCTGCTCGGGAAGACGCTCTTCCTCGTCTCGTTCGGGTTCTATCTCTTCCTCCTCGCCAGCCTGACGCTCATCGGCGGCGCGCCGTTCGTCGCCGTGGTGCGCGGACCGGTGGCGCTCGGGCACCTCTGCGCCAGCCTGACGATGGCCCTGCTCTGGCTGCTTGCCGGCCGGGCCAGGCTCTCGCTGTGGAGCCTCGGCGCGCTCGATGCCGTGAGCTTCGTCCTGGCCGGGGCCTTCCTCTCGCTCATGACGGTCAACGACGAAGGGCAGATCCTTCAGACGCTGCTGGCCCTGACCGTCACCGTCATGGTCCGCTCCATCCTGCTGCCGTCCAGGCCGGGCCGTACCGCTCTGCTGTCGGCGCTCGTCTTCGTTCCGACCGTCGTCGTGTGCATCGCGCGCCATCACCCCACGGCGTTCCTGCCCGGCTTCAGCCCCGGCTATCAGAAGCTGCACATGACCCTCAACACCGTGCTCTGGAGCGTGCTGGGGACCACGCTGGCCACGATCGTCTCGCGGGTCCTGTACGGACTCCGCCGGCAGGTCGCCGAGGCCAGCGAGCTGGGACAGTACCTGCTGGAGGAGAGGATCGGCGGGGGCGGGATGGGCGAGGTCTGGCGCGCACGCCACCGCCTGCTGATCCGGCCGGCGGCGATCAAGCTCATCCGGCAGGGCGCGCTGGGTCCGATGTCGGGCGATCCCGAGCTGCTGGTGCGGCGGTTCGAGCGCGAGGCACGCGCCACCGCCGCGCTCACGTCGCCGCATACCGTGCAGCTCTACGATTTCGGCATCACCGAGGACGGCCGCCTGTACTATGTGATGGAGCTGCTCGACGGTCTCGACCTCGACACCCTCGTCAAGCAGCACGGACCGCTCCCGCCGGAGCGCGTCGTCCACCTCCTGCGCCAGGCCTGCTCGGCGCTGCAGGACGCTCACGCAAACGGCCTGGTCCACCGCGACATCAAGCCGGCGAACGTGGTGGTGAGCCGCGCGGGCACCACCTTCGATTTCGTCAAGGTGCTCGACTTCGGGCTGGTCAAGCTCGACAGCGCGCGCGTCGCCGACAAGAACGCCATCAATCTCAGCGGCGAGGACAGCTGGAGCGGCACGCCCGGCTACATGGCCCCGGAGGTCGTGCTCGGCGCCGCCGACACCGATCACCGGGTTGACCTGTACGCGTTGGGCTGTGTCACCTACTTCCTTCTCACCGGCATGCTGGTCTTCGAGGGCGAGAGCGCCATGCAGGTGATGCTCCAGCACGCCCAGGCGCAGCCGAAACGGCCGTCACAGCGGACCGATCGGCCCATCCCGGCGGCGCTCGAGGATCTGATCATGCAATGTCTGGAGAAGGAGCCTGCGCGCCGTCCGGCCAGTGCCGAGGTCGTGGGTGCGCGATTGGACTCGGTTCCGCTGACCGCGGAGTGGACCGCGGAGCGGGCGGAGGAATGGTGGGCGATGCACCGGCCGCGATCGCGGGACGCGCGTCCGGTGGCCGATGTGCTCCTTTCCCACGAGGGGCACGAGCTGCGCATCGGGCCTCGGGTGCGGCTGCGAGGCTAGCGTCCGATGGCTTGTCGCGGAAGGACCGGCATGCGGCACGCTGCCCGCACGACCATTGTCATCCCCCCGCTCCCGTCCCATGTTAGGCGATCGCACGGCCACGCCGAGGGAATCTGCCCGATGCCACCCACGAACCTCGCCCTCCTGCTCCCGCTGCTCGCACTGGCGGCCGCCTGCGCCTCCGACGCCGACACCACGTCGCCCGGATCGCCGGCCGTCGTGGGCCAATGGAGCCACGGCGCCAGCCTGCAGGAAGCGGCCCGCAATCAGACGCACGTCCACACCGGATACTTCTCGTTCGTGCGCGAGGGAAGCGGATTCGGCGGCGAAGGGCGCCAGTGGGGCTACTGTCGCGCGGTGGCGGGAGACTACACCGGGCCGCTTGCCAACGGTGTTCTCTACGCGATCACCGGCGGGGAACAGGACGGCGACGAGGTGTCGTTCCGCAGCGACCTGTGCGAGTATCGCGGCACCCTCTCGGCCGATGCCCAGCACATCGAGGGGACTGCCCGGTGCGCCTATACCGACGGCGGCGCAGACTTCGTCTGGACCGGTCCCTGGCTGGCGAACCGCGAACGCTGAGCCGAGCCGCCCCGTCACCGGAAACCCGCTCCTGAGTCTGGACGACCTCACACTCCCCGACTAGCGTTGAGTCAACCCACCGCCGGCGGCCCCACTGTCCTCCGATCTCACCGCCTTCTGGAAATCGCTCGCCCCCCGCTACCGGCTCGAGCGCGAGGTCCGCCGCGGCGGCATGGCGACGGTCTACCTGGTGCAGGACCTGCGACACGCCCGCCCGGTCGCGCTCAAGCTCATGACCCCCGAGCTCGCCGCCAGCGTGGCGCCCCGGCGCTTCCTCCGCGAGATCCAGCTTGCCGCCCGGCTCGACCACCCGCACATCCTGCCGGTCTACGACTCCGGAGAAGACGCCGGCCGCCTCTGGTACGTCATGCCCTACGTCGAGGGCGGATCCCTGCGCGACCGGCTCCGGCGCGAGAGCCGGCTGCCCATCCGCGATGCCCTCCGGATCGCCCGGGGAATCGCCGATGCCCTGGAGTACGCCCACGGCCACGATGTCATCCACCGCGACATCAAGCCGGAGAACATCCTGCTGGTGCAGGGCCACGCCCGGCTCGCCGACTTCGGCATCGCCCGGCCGGCTGTAACGACGGACGAGGAGCTGACCCATTTCGGCACCGCGGTCGGCACCCCGAAGTACATGGCGCCCGAGCAGGCCGGCGGCGAGTCGGTGGATTTCCGGAGCGACCTCTACTCGCTTGCCTGCGTGCTCTACGAGATGCTCGCCGGCGACGCCCCGTACACCGGCCCGTCCGCCCACGTGATCATCGTGCGGAGCGCGCTGGGCCCGCCGCCCAGGGTGCGGGATGTCCGGGCCGAGGTGCCGGAGGCACTCGAGGCACTGATCGTCCGCAACCTCTCCTCCGAGCCCGCCGACCGCTCCCCCTCGGCATCGGCGGTCGCCGTGGGCCTGGACGAGAGCCTGACCGCACCGGCGGCGCCGGTGTTCCCGCCGCTCCCCGAGGGCTCAGGGGCCAACGCGTTGGAGCGCGGCCGCGACGCCTACCGCCGCCGCGCGTGGGGCGACTCCTACGCCCGGCTCTCCGCCGCCGACCGGGAGGGCCCGATCGAGCCGGAGGACCTGGAGCGCCTCGCGGTCACCTGTACCATGCTCGGCCGCGACGCAGAGAGCGCCGCCTGCCTGGCCCGCGCCTACCAGGGCTTCGTCGGTCGCAGCAATCGCGATCGGGCCGCGCGGGCGGGCTTCTGGCTGGTGCTCGACCTGATGGAGCGGGGCGACATCGCGCAGGCCAGCGGCTGGCTGGGACGAGTGCGCCGGCTGATCGGCGAAGCGCCGGGCGACTGTGCCGGGCAGGGATTCGCGCTCCTCCCCGATGCCTGGCGCGCGTTGGCCGAAGGCGATTACCAGACCGCGCTCCCGATCCTCGACCGGGTCGCCGCGATCGGCGAGCGCTTCGGCGACCTGGACCTGCTCGCCGCCACCCGCCTGGCCCAGGGCCGGACCCTGCTCCGCGCCGGCAAGGTCAAGGAAGGCCTGGCGCTGCTGGACGAGGCAATGGTCGCGGTCACCACCGATGAGGTCACGCCGATAGTCGCGGGCGGAGTGTACTGCAGCGTGGTCTCCGGCTGCCAGGAGGTCTTCGACTGGCGCCGGGCCCAGGAGTGGACGGCGGCGATGAGCCGCTGGACCGCTCCCCAGCATGATCTGGTGCTCTTCCGGGGGCAGTGCCTGTTGCGGCGATCCGAGGTGCTCCAGCTCCGCGGCGACTGGGACGGCGCGCTGGAGGAGGCCCGGCGCGCCCTCGCCCGCCTGCTGGACCCGCCGGGCCAGATCTCCGTCGGCAACGCCTACGTGCAGCTGGCCGAGCTGCACCGGCTGCGCGGTGAGCTGTCGGAAGCGGAGGAAGCCTACCGGCTGGCCAGCCAGCACGGCGCGAGGATTCAGCCCGGCCTGGCGCTGCTGCGGATCGCGCAGGGCGATCCCGCCGCGGCGCTGGCCTCCCTGCGCCGCGTGTTGGACGAGTCGCCCGAGCCGCGCTTCCGGCCGATGCTCCTCGCCGCCAGCGTGGAAGCGGCGCTCGCCGCGAATGACCTGCCGACAGCTCGGACCTCGTCCCAGGAGCTCGCCACGGTTGCGGCCGACCTCGGCGTGCCCTATCTCCGCGCGCTCTCGGCCCGCGCCGGCGCCGCCGTGCGGTTGGCCGAGGGCGATGCCCGCGCGGCGCTGGGCGAGCTGCGCCAGTCGGAGGCGATCTGGCAGGAGCTGGACGCGCCGTACGAGGCGGCCCGCACTCGGGTGCTCGTCGGGCGCGCCTGCGGTGAGCTGGGCGACCTGGCCGGCGCGGAGATGAGCCTCGCGGGAGCGGCGGCCGTGTTCGATCGCCTCAGCGCCACGCCGGACCGGACGCACGTGGAGGAGTTGCGAGCGCGGACGCTCGTCTCCGCCGCTCGGTCCCGCAGCGATGGATGAGGAAAAGGCTGGGGCTCTCAGCCGTTTCCCGGGAACCCACGTTTGCTTGCAAAGCTCGCTGCCGCCGGGTAGCTTCCGGCCAAGCCGGAGCGGCCGCGCGTCCGGCATCGCAAACGTGATCAGGAAGGGGCTGGCGTTACGCCGGCCCCTTTTTGCTTGAGCGCCGCGGCGCTCCCGGGAGGGGCCATGGCCGAAGTTCGACTCGCAGAGGGCGACAGCGTCGAGCGCGCCCTCAAGCTCTTCCGCCGCAAGCTGGTGAAGGAGGGGCTCTTCAAGGAGCTCCGCCGACGCCGGCACTATCTCAAGCCAAGCGCGGCGCGCAGCCTCAAGGACTCGGCCGCGCGGCGCCGCAAGCGTAAGCGTTCGAACGCGCTACTTCCGAACTGACGAGGCGACCATGTCGACGTCCGCACAGAACTCCCATTTCGGCCTGCGGGTGCAGTGGCAAGCGCACGCGCCTGCTCCCTCGGTCTCCATCTTCCTGCAGCGCCTCGTCCGCCACGCGAACGGCATGCTCTCGGTCACTCCGGTCTGCTCCTCGCTGCAGGAGATGGAGGCACAGATCGACGAGCTCAAGGAGGAGCTCGACGACATGCTCGAGCAGGCGCGACGCGCGTTTCGTGAGCGTCCCAGGGCCTCGGCCGGCGCGTAGCCGAGTTCGTTCTTCCTACATTCAGGCAAGGAGCAGGTGAGATGCGCACCACCGGCACGGTGAAGTGGTTCAACGACGCGAAGGGCTTCGGGTTCATCACCCCGTCGGACGGCCAGAAGGACTGCTTCGTCCATCACAGCGCGATCCAGGGGCAGGGCTTCAAGAGCCTGGCTGAGGGCGACAAGGTCGAGTTCGACATCGTGCAGGGGCAGAAGGGGCCGGCGGCGGAGAACGTCAAGAAGCTCTAGCGATCCCGGCGCACGGAGTGAGCCGGAGCAGACCTTGCCCACCGGGGGCGTCGCCGTACATTCGGATGGTGAGCCCCCGCGATCGTGTCTCGCCGGTAGGTCCCTCCATCGTTCCCGCCGCGCGCGCGCTGATTCTCTGCGTCGAGCACGATCCCCACATCCGCGAGCTGGAGTCCTTCTTCCTCGAGCAGGCCGGCTTCGTGGTGCAGTTCGTCGATGACGGCGCCCAGGCGCTGGAGCTGGCCCGTGCGCTCGAGCCGTCCATCGTCCTCACCGAGATTCTGGTCCCCGGCCTGGACGGGCTCGCGCTCTGCCGGCAGCTCAAGGCGACCCCGGAGACCAGGGGCATTCCCGTCGTCGTGTTCAGCATGCTCGCGGCGGACACGCGGGCGCGCGAGGCCGGCGCCGACGCCTTCCTCAAGAAGCCATTGGCGGAGCACCGGCTGGTGCAGGTGGTCCGCGATCTCCTGAAGCCCTCCAGGCCGTCCGCGGCCACCGGATCGCCGTGAGCGCGACCGGCGAGGGACTGTCCCGGGTGAGCACCGGCAGCGAGGGCGCGGACCTCATCCTGGGCGGCGGATTCCCCGCCAACTCCATCAACATCATCATGGGCGCGCCGGGCACCGGGAAGACGCTGTTCGTCCAGCAGCTGGCGCTGCACAACGCCGATGGCCACCGGCCGATCCTCTACCTGACAACCCTGTCGGAGCCGCTCGCCAAGGTGGTCACCTATCTCCAGCAGACGGCCTTTCACGACGAGACCAAGATCGGGAGCTCGGTCCGCTACGAGGACCTCGGCGCGGCGTTGATGGATCAGGGGATCGGGGCGATGGCGACTCGGCTGCGTGAGGCCATCCGGCGCGATTCGCCCAAGATCATCATCGTCGACTCCTTCAAGGCGGTGCACGACCTCTCGTCCTCGCCGGCGGAGATGCGGCGGCTGGTCGCCGACCTCGCCGGCCTGCTGAGCGCGTACGATACCACCACCTTCCTGGTGGGCGAGTACCTCGAGGAGGAGATCGCCCGGTACCCGGAGTTCGCGGTGGCGGACGCGATCGTCGAGCTCGGCCGACGCAAGCGGGCCAGCAGCGACGAGCGGTACCTGCGGGTCTCCAAGCTTCGCGGTGCCTCCTACCGCGAGGGTACCCACGGGTTCCGGATTACCGCGGGCGGGCTCCAGTTCTACCCGCGGCTGATCTCACCAGAGCTCCCCTTCGAGTACGCCGAGGCCGGCGAGCGGATCAGCAGCGGGGTCGCGGGTCTCGACTCCCTCCTCGGCGGCGGCCTCTGGCGCGGCACCTGCACCCTGGTTGCCGGACCCACCGGATCGGGCAAGACCACCTGCGCCCTCCAGTTCTGCCTCGAGGGTGTGCGGCGGGGGGAGCCCGGCCTGTACCTCAACTTCCAGGAGAATCCCACCCAGCTCGGCCAGCTCATCCGGTCGCTGGGCGCCGGTCTCCACGAGCGGGCCGGCCCCGCCCCGTTGTGGCACACGATGTACTCCTCGCCGGTCGAGCTCCAGATCGACAGCCTGATCGGAGAGGCGTTCGCCCTGATCCGCGAGGCCGGCATCCGGCGGGTGGTGGTGGACGGGATCGGTGACCTGCTTCTCGCGTCCGGAGACCCGCAGCGGGTGCACGACTACCTCTACGCGCTCACCCAGTATTTCGCCCGCAACGGGATCTCGTCCCTGCTCACCTACGAGACCCGAATGGCGCTCGACGCCGGTCGCGACCGCCTGACCGAAGAGCTCCGTTTCAGCGGACTCACGGACTGCATCATCCTCCTGGATATGGAGATCGGTGGGTCGTTCCGCCGCACCGCCCGGGTGCTGAAGGCACGGAACAGCGCCCATTCGCTGGACCGGCGGGCGATGGAGATCACCGCGTCCGGCATCAGAATCACCTAGCGTCAGCCCATGACCCTGCCTTCTATCGACGAGGACGCCGCGGAGCTGCTGCGGGCGCTGACCCGCGTAAGCCGCGCCGTCAGCAACGCCGGATCGCTCGAGTCCATCATGCGCCTGGCCGCGGAGCAGGCGGCCGCCCTCCTGAACGCCGCACGATCGGTCGTCCTGCTGGTGGACGACGCCGGCAGCCTCAAGATCCGCGCCTGGCATGGGCCGGAACGGCCGGACCCTGACTGGCTTCCAGGGCCGCTGGACGAGAGTCTCCCCGCCAGACTCGCCCCGGTCCTCGGGGCGCCGTCGCCGGAGGGGGTGCTTGCCGTCCCGCTGGTCGTCCGCGGCCGGGTGACCGGAGTCATCGCCGTCACACCGGAGCCTGCAGCCGAGCCCTCCGGCTCGGCCGAAGTCGTGCTGACGGCGCTCGCCGACCAGATGGCCGCTCCGATCGAGAATGCGCGGATGGCGGAGGAAGTCCGCCAGGCGCAGCTCCTCGCCGAGAACGTTCGGCTGCAGCACGCCGAGCGGGAGGCGAGACTGGTCGCCGATGACCGGCGGGACGTGCTCCAGGCGGTGCTGGAGCACATACCCGAGGGGATCACCATCGCCGATGCTCCCGACGTAAGCATCCGCCTGGTGAGCCGGTTCGGCCTCGAGCTGCTCGGGCGCTCCTGGGAGGAGGTGCGCGGGCTCACCGCCGAGCGGCAGGCCTCGGTAATGCCCATGTGCCGGCCGGACCAGGACTCGCCGGCCGCGCCCGAGGAGCTTCCGCTGACCCGCGCAGTTCGTGACGGTGCCGTGGTCCGGGGAGAGGAGTGGATCCTGCTCGGCAGAAGCGGGGCGCGGGTGCCGCTGCTGTGTGACGCGGGACCGATCCGGGACCAGGGGGGAAACGTCACCGGCGGGATCATGGCCTGGCGGGAGATCGCCGAGCACAAGCGGATGCAGGAGCAGCTCGCGCAGGCGCATCGGCTCCAGGCGGTGGGCAAGCTCACCGGCGGCGTGGCGCACGAAGTCAACAACATGATGATGGTGGTGATCGGCTTCGGCCGGTACGTGTTGCAGAACCTTCCGCCGGACCACGCACGGCGGGCGGACGTCGAGCAGATCGTCCGGGCTGGCACCCGCGCCGCGGGCATCACCCAGCAGCTGCTCGCCTTCAGTCGCCAGCAGGTGCTCCAGCCATCCGACCTCCCACTCCAGCCGATGGTGGAGAACCTGGCGCCGTTGCTGCGGCAGCTTCTGGGGGCGGACAAGACGCTCGAGCTGCGGCTTCCGGCGGAGCAGCTGTTCGTGTTTGCCGACCGGGGGCAGCTGGAGCAGGTGCTGGTGAACCTGGTGGCCAACTCGAGGGACGCGATGGAGACGGGCGGGCGGCTCACCATCGAAGTCGCCGAGCGGGTCCTGGATGCCGCCTATGCGCGCGCCCGTCCCGAAGTGGCCATGGCCGTGGGGCGGTATGCGGCGCTCATGGTGACCGACACGGGGATCGGGATGGACCGGGCCACCCTGGCACGGGTCTTCGAGCCGTTCTATACCACCAAGGCCGTCGGGGAGGGAACCGGGCTGGGGCTGGCGACGGTATACGGGATCGTCAAGCAGTCGGGCGGCTACGTGTGGATGTACAGCGAGCCGGGGATGGGCACCACGGTCAAGGTGTATCTGCCGCTGACCGGGCCGCCGCAACGGTCGCCCGTCGCTCGGGATTCCCTCCCGGCCCGCGGCGGCCGAGAGACGATCCTGGTCGTGGAAGACGAGCCCATGGTGCGCGAGCTGGCGCGCCAGAGCCTCGAGCAGCTCGGCTACTCGGTACTGGAGGCGGACTCGGGCGATGCGGCCTTGGCCGTCATAGAGCGGCGTCGGCCGGCGGTGGACCTGATCCTGTCGGACGTCGTGATGCCGGGTCTGAGTGCCCGGGCGCTGGCGGAGGCGGTGGCCCGCCTCGACCCCTCGGTCCCGCTGCTCTACATGTCGGGCTACCCCGGCGACGAGGTCGTGCGTCGCGGCCTGCTGAGTCCCGGCGCGCCGCTGATCCAGAAGCCGTTTTCCGAGGAGGAGCTGGACCGGAGCATCCGGGGGCTGCTGGTTCGCGCTCGGGCGGGGGGCTGATGGGCGCTGCTTTCGCCTGGCCGGCGGCGGAGAACGTCAAGAAGCGGTAGGCCCTGCGGCCCACTTCCAGTCGCGAATCTCGGGCAGGTCATCTCCGTAGGCCTCGATGTACTGGGTGTGCTCGACCAGCTTGTCCCGGACCACCTGCTTGGCGTAAGCGGCGCTGGCGCCGAGCTTGGGGACCCGGTCGAACACGTCGGCCATCAGGTGGAAGCGGTCGATTCGGTTCCGTACCGCCATGTCGAACGGAGTCGTCGTGGTCCCTTCCTCCACGTACCCGCGGACGTGGAGGTTCCAGTGGTTCGTCCGCCGGTAGGTGAGCCGGTGGATCAGCCACGGATAGCCGTGGTACGCGAAGATGATGGGCTTGTCGGTCGTGAAGAGGGCGTCGAAATCGCGGTCCTGGAGACCGTGCGGGTGCTGGTCGGCCGCCTGGAGCCGCATGAGGTCGACCACGTTGACGACCCGTACCTTGAGATCGGGGGCATGCCGGCGCAGGAGGCTGACCGCCGCCAGCGTCTCCAGTGTCGGCACGTCGCCCGCCGACGCCATGACTACGTCCGGCTCGGCGCCGCGGTCGTTGCTCGCCCATTCCCAGATGCCGATTCCCGCCGTGCAGTGCTTGATGGCCGCGTCGAGGTCGAGGTACTGCAGCGCCGGCTGCTTGCCGGCCACGATCACGTTGACATAGTTGCGGCTCCGAAGGCAGTGATCGGCCACCGAGAGCAGAGTGTTGGCATCCGGCGGCAGGTATACCCGGATCACGTCCGCCTTCTTGTTGACGACGTGATCGATGAACCCCGGGTCCTGGTGCGAGAAGCCGTTGTGGTCCTGGCGCCAGACGTGCGATGTCAGCAGGTAATTGAGGGAGGCGATGGGCCGCCGCCAGGGGATCCCCCGGGTCACCTTCAGCCACTTCGCGTGCTGGTTGAACATCGAGTCCACGATGTGCACGAAGGCCTCATAGCACGAGAAGAAGCCGTGCCGGCCGGTGAGCAGATATCCCTCCAGCCACCCCTGACAGGTGTGCTCGCTCAGGATCTCCATCACCCGGCCGTCGGGGCTCAGCTGCTCATCATCCGGGGTCCGATCGGCCACCCAGGTCCGGTCGGTAGCCTGGAACACCGCGTCCAGCCGGTTGGAGGTAGTCTCGTCCGGGCCGAAGATCCGGAAGTTCCGCCGCTCGCCGTTGCGCCGCACCACGTCCCGGAGGAACTCGCCGAGCACTCGGGTGGCCTCCGCGATCACGGTCCCGGGCTTCGGAACCGCCACGGCGTAGTCCCGGAAGTCGGGCAGGGCGAGATCCTGCAGCAGGAGGCCGCCGTTGGCGTGCGGATTGGCTCCCATCCGCCGGTCGCCCTCGGGGGCGAGGGCGGCCGGCTCCGGCGCGAGCGCCCCGCCCTCGTCGAACAGCTCCTCCGGCCGATAGCTCTTCATCCATCGTTCGAGCTGCCTCACGTGCTCCGGCCGCTTGGCCATCTCGGCCAGCGGCACCTGGTGGGAGCGCCAGGACCCTTCGGTCTTCCTGCCGTCCACCTCCTCGGGTCCGGTCCAGCCCTTGGGGCTGCGGAGGATGATCATCGGCCATCGGGGGCGCGCGGCCCGGCCGGTGGACCGCGCCGTCGTCTGGATGGTATGGATCTGCTCCAGCACGGCGTCCAGTGACTCGGCCATCGCCTGGTGCATCGCCCCCGGCTCCGAGCCCTCGACCAGGTACGGACGCCACCCGTAGCCGGCGAAGAGGCTCGCCAGCTCCTGGCCGCTGATCCGGGCGAGCACGGTCGGGCTGGCGATCTTGTAGCCGTTGAGGTGCAGGATCGGCAACACCACGCCGTCGGTGACGGGATTCAGGAACTTGTTCGAGTGCCACGCCGTGGCCAGCGGCCCGGTCTCCGCCTCCCCGTCGCCCACCACGCAGGCCACGATCAGTCCGGGATTGTCGAACGCGGCACCGAACGCGTGGGCCAGCGAATAGCCCAGCTCGCCGCCCTCGTGGATCGAGCCGGGTGTCTCCGGCGCCGCGTGGCTGGGGATGCCGCCCGGGAAGGAGAACTGCTTGCACAGCCGCTGGAGTCCGGCGAGGTCGCGCGACACCTCCGGGTACAGCTCGCTGTAGGTTCCCTCGAGGTAGGTGCTGGCGACGACGCCGGGTCCGCCGTGGCCGGGCCCGGCGATGAAGATCATGTCGAGGTCGTCCCGCCGGATGATGCGGTTGAGGTGCGCGTAGATGAAGTTGAGCCCCGGGGTGGTGCCCCAGTGTCCCAACAGGCGGGGCTTGATGTGCTCCAGCGTCAGCGGCTGCCGCAGCAGCGGGTTGTCCAGCAGGTATATCTGGCCGACGGAGAGATAGTTGGCGGCACGCCACCAGGCGTCGATCGCGTGCAGCTCGGCGGGGGATAGGGGTTTCGGGTCCATCGTTTCAAGCTAGTCGGCTATGCGCGTGCTGGTGATCAACTTCGCCCTCGCCACCTTGACTTTGCTCACCTCGCCCTCCGCCGCGTTCGCCCAGAACAGGGCAAGACAATCCCACGGCCGGGAGCGGGTGACCGGGGTGGTCGACTCGATCGCCCGCGACGCGATCGGGCGCCTCGATCCGCCGCCCGATTCGCTCGTCGCTCTGGTCGCCACGACGCCATTACTTCGAGCCCGGCGAGCAGATGCGCGGACCTGGTGGTGTCGCTGGTGCGAGGGGAGCGGAACGGAGGGTGAAGCCGGCTTCAGGCGTGGTTCATCCTGAATTCATCACGGCGGAGCCAACCTTTACCCGGACGAATTTCTTCACCGGGGGCTCCGTCATGACGACTCGACATGATCTTCCCGAGCCTTCTGTCGCCGAGCGACTGGAAGCCGTGCTGGGCGGGGCCCCGTTGTCCGGGGCCGACCTGACAGCAGTGGACCACGAGAAGCACGCACGCAAGCGGCGAAGACGGGAGGCGAAGCTGCGGCGCGACGCGGAGCGGCCGCCGGAAAGCTTCGAGCGCTTCCGGATCCTCTCCGAGCTGGTGGACGAAGGGCGTCAGGTGATCGAGTTGGCAGACCACCGGGCCCGTTACGCGCTGGTGGTGATGAGCGTGCTGAACGCCTTCGTGTTTCTGGTGATATCGCGCTCACACCTGCTGGGCGAGCTGCCGGCGACGTCGAGAACCTGGCTGATCGGCTTCATCGGGGTGTATGGGGCATTGACGTTCGTCTTCGTGTTCTACGCCGTGGACTGTCTGAGGCCGCGGCCGCTGCACTACGCGGAGCTGCTGGGTGACGGGCGCGACACGAGACCGGGGCCTCTCGGCGTCCTCTACTGGGAGGCCATCGCCCGCTACGACCTCGACGCGTTTCGGCGGGCCTGGGGCGAAGTCCGCATGGAGCAGCTCAATGCTGAAATCGTGATCATCGCCCACCGCATGGCGGGTGTCATTCGAGCCAAGTATGTAGCGCTCGGCCGGCTCTATTGGGGATTGGCGGGACTGGTGGTACTGGCCTGCGTCCTGCTGCTCGTCTTGACGGTGCTGGGCCTCACGGCCTGAGTGCCGGAGCCGCGAGGCGCGTCCTGTCCCAGGCGGTCGCGAGTCGCGCCGTCGGAGATCTGGTCGGCGTTCTTCCGATCGAGCTTGCGCTGACGCTTCTCTTCCTTCTTCCGCTCCTTGCTCAGCTCGCGCTGTCGCTTCTCGAAGCCGTAGTTGCTCCTGGCCATGGGGACACTCCCTCCCGAAGTCCGGAGACGGGAGTGCCGAAGGCCGGTCACACCGTTCGCGGGCATGAGTCAAGCTAGCGGAATCGGGAGCGCGATGTAGCGGAGTCGAACGCGCGTCGCACGGTCGAGAGCCGCTCCTCTTCCAGTTCGGGCAAGGGTCGCCGCCGGCGCATCACCGATAGCGACACCCGCGCGCTCCGGCCGGCGGTATCAGTGGTGGAGACTCACCTTTCGCGCCACCGTTAGCTCCGCCCGCCCGCCATCGCCCTTCTCCATCATCCGCAGGTACTCCCGGTAGCCCTGCGCCGCGGCAGCCTGGTCGCCCGCGAGCTCCGCCGCCCGTGCCGCGCCGAAGATGCTCCGCGCCCGACCCGGCTCCCGCGTCAAGGTCGCGAGATAGGCGGAGCGCGCCTCGGCGTGGCGCCCCGTCGCGAGTAGCATGTCGGCCTCCAGCTCCCGCGCCGGGAGCAGCTCGCCCGGCGTGACCGGGTGCTTGTCGGTCCCGTCCTCCTCCTCCGCGGCGCTTCGCGCCAGCGCCAGCGCGCCCGCCGAGTCGCCCTCGGCGAGGCGGATCCAGGCGGTCGCTGCGTCCCGCTTGATGCGGACGACCCGGGCCCAGTAGTCGTCGGGCGCCGCCGCCACCCTTGCGGCGATCGAGTCCAGCGCGGCGACATCCGCGCGCGCCGCGTCGGGCCGCCCGCTCCGCGCCGCGCCGACCGCCCGGGTGAACCGGGCGAGCGCCGCGGTCACCGGCGCCGTGCCGGGGTCGGGGAGTGGGAATGCCGCGGCCGCCGCCCAGTCGCTCCGCTCGAGCGGGATCCGGGCCCGCAGGGCCGTGCCGTTGTAGAGCCCGATCAGCGGCCGCGGGTCCGACGCGGGAACCCGCGCCGCCACGTCGACCGCAGCCCGGGCGGCCGAGTCCTGGCCCCGCTGCAGGTAGCCGTACACGGCGTAGTCGAGTGCGTGCAGCTCCTCGGGACCGGTGCGGGACCGTCCGGTCGCCCGGACGAACGCCATCCCCGCGCGGTACGACTGCCAGTTGGACGCGACCGTCTCGTCCCACAGCCCGAGCCGCACGAAGATGTGCGACGGCATATGCTGCGCGTGCGGCGCCGCGGGCGCGATGCGGGCGTAGCGCCGCGCGGCCGAGAGGCCGAGGGAGGCGAGGGCGGGGGAGTCGGTGGCGTGGATGACGTAATGCGCCAGTCCCGGATGGTCCGGGTAACGGGCGAACAGCGGCTCGAGGATGCCGATCGCCTTCCGCTGCTGGGCGAAGGTCGTATCGGTCCGGGGCGCCGTCGCCAGCAGCGAGAGCGCGTAGTAGATCGCGACCTCCGGCTCGCCCGGGAAGTCGCGGTAGACCCGCGCCATCGTGTCGGCATACGACTGGAGCCGGGCGGCGTTCGAGGTTCGCTCGGCGTCGCGGTAGAGCGCCGCGGCGGCCGCCACGAAGCCGCGCTCTCGCGGCGTGCCGGCGGTGAGTCGGGCGCCATGCTCGGCGGCGCGGGCGCCCTTCTCCAGGTCGGGGCCGACGGGTCCGCCCGCGAACGGGTTGCCCCAGGCGTTGAGCGCGAGGCCCCAGTAGGCCATGGCGCAGGTGGAGTCGACCGCGAGCACGGCCCCGAAGGCGCTGTCGCCGGCCTGCCACCAGAACGAGTGCAGCGCCGCCAGGGCGTGCTCGAACCGCGGCTTGGCTGCGGGCGCGCAGGAGACCGGGAACGTGACCCGGCCCAGCGTCCCGAACTCGCCGCCGTGGGGGTGGTCGTGCTCCTGTGCGGAAAGGGGAAGCGGCGACAGCGCCGCCAGCGCGAGGGCGAAGCGGAGCCGTGAAGTGGACGGAGACATGCAAACCTCCGCAGCAGTGGCCGGTGGGAGTGCTCTACCTTAAGGCTGCGTACGGGGACCCTCAAGCCGGCCGTCCACACCCGGCGGGAAGGGGCGCGGGGGGACTATCAGCGGAGCAGCTCCGCCACGGCGAGCGTGAAGCCGGGAACGTCGTCTTCGCCGTCGAGAGTGTCGTTTCCGTCAGCAGATCGGCCACCCTTTCCTCGACTTCGGACCACCGACTGCCTGGAGAAATGATCTCGACCGCGAGGCGGGTGCGGGCGAGCGGGGGAGGTGGCGCGGGCACCGCTCGCTTCCGCACTCGCTGCTTTCGCCTGGCCCGCTCCGGTGTGCTGTGGCGAGTGCTAACGCG
>DATBJH010000120.1:0-24967 GCA_036556505.1 Gemmatimonadales bacterium | reverse complement strand
GACGGCGCAGGCGGTGGTGGCCCGGGTGCTGACCGAGGCGCCGCGGCCGATCGTGCCCCAGCGGCACACCATCCCGCCGCAGGTGGAGGCCGCGGTGCTGACGGCGTTGGAGAAGCTGCCGGCCGACCGGTTCGCCACCGCGGCGGACTTCGCTCAGGCGCTCGCCTTACCGTCCACGGCTGCCTCAACCGCGGCGAGCCACCTGCCTACCGAGGCGCGCCCTGCGGCGCGCCGGGCGGTCGCGGGTCGGTGGGAGCGAGTCAGGGGGCTGGTGCCGTGGGGGATCGCCGTGCTCGCAGTGGCCGGCGCGGCTGGCCTCGCGGTAGCCGGCCGGGCTCCCGCACCGGAGCCACGCCGGGTGGTGCGGTTCGACATCCAGCTGCCGCGCGACGCGGAGCCGGTGGGGGCGACGGGATCCATCATCGCGTTCTCTCCCGACGGAGCGCAGGTGGTGTACATCGGGAAGGCGCCGTCGGGGCAGCGACTGTATGCCCGGCGGATGGATCGACCCGATCCCTATCCCATCCCGGGATCGGAAGGCGCGAGCCTTCCCTTCTTCTCTCCTGATGGGCGGTGGCTCGGGTTCATCCAGGACAACAAGCTGGTGAAGGTGGCACTCGAAGGCGGGCCCATCACGCCGATCTGTTCCGCCCCGTCGGACACCTATGGCGCGACTTGGACCCGGGGGGACACGATCATTTTCGCGGGCGACTCCGGCCTCATGGATGTGCCGGCGGCGGGCGGCGCAGCGAGGCTGATCGCGCGGCCGGACACCGGCGAGGTCTTCCGCTTCCCCGACATCCTCCCTGGCGAGCGTGCGGTCGTCTTTGGAGTGAGAAGGCGGAGCGAGGGCTCCTTACGCCTCGGGGTACTGGATCGGCGCACCGGCGAGGTGAAGCGCCTTGCCGAGCCAGGGGGCTATCCGAGATACGTGAACGGCGGGTACCTGGTGGTGTCCCATCCGTCCGGCCTTCTCTCCAGCGTGCCGTTCGACAGTGATCGGCTGCAGGTCACCGGTCCGGCGCGTGCCATGGCCGACAAGTTGACGGTCTTCCCTGATGGTGACGTGAATGCGGGCGTATCCCGTCAGGGAGACTTCGCGTACCAGGCAAGCCCGTCGGGCGGGGCGAGGCTGGTGCTGGTGGACCAGACGGGAGGCATCCGGTCCTCTGGCGCAGATTCGGGGTTCTACTACGCGCCCCGGCTCTCGCCCGACGGCCGGAGAGTCGCCGTGCTGCGGGCCACGGACCTCAATTTCGCCAACCGGGACGTGTGGATTTTGGACCTGGTGCAGGGCACCCAGACGAGGCTCACGTTCGACACCTCAGCGGGGTGGCCGCTGTGGTCTCCGGACGGCCGGCGGATCGTGTACTCACGGTTCCTGGACGGCAGCGGTGGCTTCAGGGGCCAGCTCTTCCAGCTTCCCGCGGATGGAAGCGGCACACCCGAGCCGCTGATGGCGGACTCGGGCCAGTGGCAGCCGGCAGGCTTAGAGTCGGGCGGGCGCGCCATCGTCTACTTCGGCCGGCCCGCTCCGGGAGCGAAGAGCGAGATTCGACGGATCAGCCTGGACGGCGGAGCGAAGCCCCAGCCGGTACTGACCACACCGTTCGACAACGGCCCGGTCTCGCTGTCGCCCGACGGCCGGTATATCGCCTACGCGAGCAACGAGTCCGGTCGGAACGAGGTTTACATCCGGCCCTATCCTGGGCCGGGAGGTCGCTGGCAGGTCTCACTGGAAGGCGGGACCGAGCCGATCTGGTCTCCGGCCGGCGGCGAGATCTTCTACCGGCACGGCGACGACATGATGACGGCCAGCGTGCGGACTCAGCCCAGTCTGGAAGTGCTGGGGCGGTCCAAGCTGTTCACGGGGCAGTTCGAGTCGGGGAACTTCCGGGATCACGACTACAGCGTAGCCGCGGACGGGAAGACCTTCCTCATGGTGCAGCCCGTGGTCGGGACGGAGCAGGCCCTGGTGGTGACGCTGGGGTGGTTCGGGAAGTAGAGCCTCGTCAGTTAGGAAGTGGAGCGTTCAGGGTCGTGACTGCCGCCCGCCCGCGAGCGCGGCGGGTGCCGTGCAATAGTGTGACGGGGGTGTCGCCCATGCTCTTCGAGTAGGCGTTGGGATCGTGCATGACGGCTCCCGCCGGCAGGTGCGCGTGCAGCTCGCCCAGGTCTCGCCGGATCCGCGCCTCGTAGAAGGCGGGCAGCCGGTCGTCCTCCCCCTCCATGAAGCGGCGCACACTGGGGTCGGTGCCGAGCAGACTCCGGATCGTGGTGTGATACGCGATCCGGCCCCACCCCTCCGACGACATCGCGCGCACCACGTTCATCCACCGCGGGATCGCCTCCCAGTTCGCGCCGAGGCGGCGGCCGATCGCGCGCCAGGAGAACGAGTAGCTGGTGAGATCCACCAGCCGGTCGTAGAACTCGACCCAGCTGTAGTTCGCGGGCCGGACGTTCATGGCGTGGTTGTTGTTCAGGAAGGTGAATGGGAACGGGAGGACGCGCCCGGCCCGCTGGTAGTCCAGGTTCATCGGCGCCGCCCGGCCGAAGGCCGAGAGCAGCGAGTACGCCGGGAAGGCGCCAGGCACCAGGTCAATAAACCGCTTGGTCAGCTCGAACGGCTCCGGCCCCTCGTCGCTGTCGAGGCCGAGCACGAAGTTGGTCTGGACATAGGGGACATAGCGCAGCAGCAGGTTCACGTGGTCGGCGACCTGGCGGACCTTCTCCATCCCGGTGTGCCGCGTCTTGGACTTGTTGCCCAGCGCGAACCACGATTCGATCCCCGGCAGGAGCGCCTTGAACCCGTTTCGGCGCAGGCGCTGGAGATGGGGCTCGGACAGGAGCGAGAGGCTGCTCTCGGCGATGAAGCGCACCCGCCCGGGCGGCACCGCCGCCTCGATCGCGTCCATGTAGTCGTCGAACCGCACCCCGAAGTTGGGGTCGTGCCAGGCGACGATCGGGTTCCGCATCTTCGTGAGCAGGAACGCGAGGTCCTCGCTCACGGCGTCGAAGCCGAGCGGCTGGTAGTCCACCGTGGAGTCGATACAGAAGCTGCAGGTGTAGGGACAGCCCAGGCTGGCGATCATGGGCACGAGCCTGATCGCGGGCGTGGTCTTGGCCAGCGTCGCCTCCTGGAACTTCCATCGCGCCGCCAGGCTCGGCAGCGCCGCCGGGTGGCGATCCGCGCCCAAGGTGCGGCCGAGCGGGCGGGACGGGGCGCACTCCTCCAGCACCTCGTGGAGGACCTGCCGGTCGGTGAAACCGAGCACGTAGTCGAAGTAGCGCTGCGCGTCCTCGGGGTAGCACCGGGCGTGGGGTCCGCCCAGGACGGTGATCGCGCCCCGCTGCCGGAAGAGGTTGCTCAGCGCGTACGCGAGCTGGGCCGCTTCGGTGAACGCGCCGATGAAGAGCAGCTCGACATCGGCGGGGATCTCGCTCAGCAGGTCCTCCGCGCCGGTATAGCAGACGTACCGCACGTCGTGCCCAGCCTCCTCGCACCACACCGCCAGCACCTGGGGCATGATGCTCGCCAGGTTGGCGTTCATGATTCGCCCATAGAGGCTGCGGCGGGGATTCTTGGTGACGAGATCGAGGATGCCGACTTTTCGGCGGTGGGGACGCGAGCCGTTGGACGCGGCGGGAGCGTGCGGCAGGACCACGATAGAGCACCCCGGAAACGAAGGTGGGCACTCGTATCGCTGGGTCCCGGAGTGGGGCGGAGAAATAGGAGTGGGAGGCGAGGCGCCGCTCGCTATGGGTCCTGGCGCTTGGGGATGCTAACGGTGTGCCGCTGTAGGCCGCAAGGTTACATGCGGGATGGGTTTCGGGTGTGAGACAACTGACGCGGTCGGAACGCGACCGTTGAGACAGTCCTGACTCTGTCTGGCTGGGGTCCAGTGACGGGAACCATTACTCCCGCGGCCGCACCACCACCGCGTGCCGCGCGCCGTCGTCCACGAGGTCAATCCACTCCCCATCGACCTCCCGCCCGTCCACCACGGCCGACTGCTCGCCTGCTCGCGCGGCCGACGGCCGCTGGACCAGCACCTCGTACACCGTGCTCCCGAAGCGATACTCCAGCCTGAACTCCGGCCACGACGCCGGCACCCGGGGGTCCACCCGGAACCGGTCGCCCCGCCGGGTGAAGCCGAGGATCGCTTCCAGCGCCACCCGATACATCCAGCTCGCCGACCCCGTGTACCAGGTCCACCCGCCGCGGCCCACCTGCCCTTCCGCCGAGTATACGTCCGCGGCCACGACGTAGGGCTCGGTCCGATATGTCGCCACGCCCTCCGGCGTGCGGGTCCGCTCCAGCGGGTTGAGCAACTGAAACAGCTCGACCGCGCGCTCGCCGTCGCCCATCATCGCCGTGGCGAGCACGGCCCAGAGCGCGGCGTGAGTGTACTGGGCGCCGTTCTCCCGCACCCCGGGGAGGTACCCCTTGATGTAACCGGGATCGTGCGCCGTCCGATCGAACGGCGGCGTGAGCAGCAGGATCCCCACATCCGCCCGCACCAGATAGCGCTCGAGTGAGCGCATCGCCTGCCTCTGCCGCGCGGGATCGCCCGCGCCGGAGATGACGCTCCAGCTCTGGGCGACCGAGTCGATCCGGCACTCGTCGCTCTGGGCCGAGCCCAGGGGCGTCCCGTCGTCGTAGTACGCGCGGCGGTACCACTCGCCGTCCCAGCCGTGGGCCTCCACCGCCTCGACATAGCGATCCGCCCGCGCCCGGAGCTCCACCGCCGTCGCCGCATCGCCGCGCGCGTCGCAGCGCTCGGCGAAGCCGCGGAGCGCTGCGACCAGGAACCAGGCCAGCCAGACGCTCTCGCCCTTCCCCTCCACACCGACACGGTTCATCCCGTCGTTCCAGTCGCCGACGCCGATCAGCGGCAGGCCGTGCGGCCCCTCGGTGCAGGCCCGGCGCAGCGCCCGGAGACAGTGGTCGTAGACCGCCCCGATCTGGCCCGACGGCTCCGGCAGGTCGTAGACCTCGTGCTCCTCCGGCAGGAGGCTCCGCATCCGGAGGTAGGGCGCGGCCTCGTCCAGCAGCGCGGTGTCGCCGGTGACGCGCACGTAGTGGTCGGCCACATAGGGGAGCCAGGCCAGATCGTCGGAGAACCTGGTTCGCACCCCGCGGCCGCTGTGGGGATGCCACCAGTGCTGCACATCGCCCTCGAGGAACTGGCGTCCCGCCGCCCGCACGATCTGCTCCCGCGCCAGCGCCGGCTCGGCGTAGACCATCGCCATCGCGTCCTGGAGCTGGTCGCGGAACCCGTAGGCACCGCTGCTCTGATAGAGCGCGGTCCTTCCCCACATGCGGCAGGAGAGCGCCTGGTAGAGCGTCCACCGATTCACCAGGAGATCGAAGCTCGGCTCCGGCGTTCGGACGGACACCACCGACAGCCGCTCGCGCCAGCGGTGAACGTTGCCCTCGATCGCCTCGCGCGCGACCTCTGCGTCGCCCAGTCGCTCCACCAGCTCCAGCGCCGCCTCGCGCCCCTCCGCCGCCCCCAGCAGCACGGCGACTTCGCGGCTCTCGCCGGGCGCCAGCTCCAGCACGGCACGGAGCGCCGCACAGGGATCGAGGCCCGGACCCGCCGCACCCGAGAGCGGCGCGTGGAGTCCGGCCGGCGTTTCCGGCGAGCCGTTGCGGCCCAGGAACTCGCGGCGGTCGGCGGTCCACTCCGCCAGCGGCTCGCTCAGGGCGAAGAACGCGACCTGCCCGGCGAAATAGGGATCGAAGCGGTTGCGCGCGAGGAGGGCGCGATGCTCCGGCTCCACTCCGGTCTGCACCTGGTGCTGGGTATGCTCGCGGAGGACGCCCAGGGTCCACTCGGCGTAAGCGGTGAGCGAGATGCGCCGTGGAGTATCGCCCGTGTTGGTCACTCTCAGCAGCGACAGCTTCACCGCCGCGTCCCGGGCCAGTCCCATCACCAACGCCGTCTCGATCCCGTGCCGCCGATGCGCGAAGCTGGTGGCGCCGGGCCGATGCCGCACCAGGTACCGTCCTTCGCCGGCCAGCGGGGCCGGCGTGGGACACCAGCAAGCGCCGCTCTCCTCATCGCGCAGGTAGATCGCTTCGCCGACCGGGTCGCTGACGGGGTCGTTGTGCCACGGCGTGAGTCGGTAGAAGTAGCTGCTGCCGGCCCAGGTGCAGCCGGCGCCCCGCTCCGTCACCAGGAAGCCGCCCAGCGGATTGGCGATCACGTTCGACCAGGGAGCGGGCGGCAGGCGGCCGCCGTCGATCACGATCTCGTAATCGCCCTCCTCGGTCGCTGCGCCATAACCGTTGCCCTCGCCCGCGACGTGCGCGCGGTTGCGCTCGGTGGCGGAGTGGTGTGCGGCGCCCAGCAACGTGTCGCCGGACTCCTCGCCGAGCACCACCGAGGCGGCGGTGTCGAGGAGGCTCTTGGCGCCGCGCACCGCGCGCACCCGGATCTGGGTCAGGATGCTGGGCGAGACGGCCCCCGAGAGGCGTGACGGCACCGGCTCGAGGTCCAGCTCCTGCGCCTCCTCCTCCGGCGCGGCCACCTGCGTCAGGCGCGCCAGCGAGCGGCCGTCGCAGTCGAGGTGCACCCGCGCGGTGGCGCGGAGCATCCCCAGCACTTCCTCCGACAGCAGGTCGCGCCGCCGGTGGAAAACGCCGCCGGGACGGTCCACCGCGTCGGCCGCCGGCGACCCCTGAATCGCGGCCACGATCCGCTGCTCCAGGTCCTGGTTGTAGCTGGTCGTCCGGGTGTTGAGGACCATCAGGTCCACCGTCATCCCGCGGCGCCGCCAGTAGTGATGGGCCTGGAACAGCTGGCGCAACGTGGGGAGGCCCTCCTCCGACTCGATGGTGGCCAGCAGAATCGGCCAGTCGCCGGAGAGGCCGAGCGACCAGAGCAGCGGCTGCGGTCCCTGTCCCCGCGCCTGCTGCTCGGGATCGATGCGGAGCGCGGGGTTGGCGTAGAAGAGGTGCCCGGCCAGCTCCTGGAACACGCCCGCGTCCTCGGCGCTGATGCCCATCTCGCGCAGGTCCACCTGGGCCGAGGTCCAGGCCAGATCGAGCGCGCGCTGCGCCGCGTAGGGATGGTGATAGCGGTCCGCCAGCTCGAAGGCCCGCTCGCGGGTCGGCGCCACGAGCGTGGTGAACGCGACCGCGGCGGAGTGCCGGGGCTCGAGCCGCACCCGCACCCGCAGGGCGAACACCGGGTCCAGCACGGCTCCGGTCGTTCCCGAGAGCGGGCCCGACCGGTCGAGCGCCGCAGGATCGCGGACGGATCGCCCGCGGCCCAGGAAGCGAGCGCGGTCGGTCTCACAGGTGACCGGTCCCGCCAGATACGGGCCAGCGTCCACCAGGTGCACGCCCCAGAGGGTCGGCTCCTTCGCCGAACGGGGGCGGCGTGTCGCCGTGATGGCGGTACACCAGTCGTGCCACTCGGTCTCCAGGAACAGGTTGCCGAACGCGGGGTGGGCGCGATCCGCGTCGGGCAGTGCGAGGACGATCTCGCCGTAGCTGGTGAGCTCGACCTCGCGCACCTCGTCGCCGGTGTTGGTGACGGTCACCCGCCGGACCTCGGCGCCGTCGGCCGGCACCGCGACCATCTCGGTGCGGGTCTCGATCTCGCCGTCGCCGCGATGGATGCCGATGCGGTCGGTGGCGAGGTAGGCGCGATACCAGTCGGCCTCGGCGCAGACCGGCTGGTGGCCCGCCGACCACACCCGGCCGGTCCCGACGTCGCGGAGGTAGCAGAACTGGCCGGTGGCGTCCCGGGTGCCGTCCGCCCGCCAGCGCGTGACCGCCAGCTGCTCGAAGCGGCTGTACCCCGCCCCGCAGTGGCTCACCATCGTGGTGTAGGGCCAGTGGCCGAGCAGGGCGATGTGCGGCGCGGGGGTGTCGGGCGTGTCCACCTCGCGGACCACCGGCCGTCCCAGCTCGGGATCGGGAAGCGCTTCGCCGGCGCGCGCGGTCTGCGGCTCCTGCAGCTCGAGCCGCCTCGGGACCCGCTCGTGCAGCAGCAGCTCGGCCGCGCGCACCAGCGGGTCGGCATGGAAGCGCCGCTGCCACAGCTGCCCGGTGAGCGCGTTGGTGAGCGCGACCAGGCTCATGCCGATATGATGCGCCATCCAGGTCTCGACCAGCGCGAACGGCTGGCCGGGCGCGGGGCGGGTGTAGTCGAGCGACTCGCGAAATCCGTACGGCCCCAGGGCGCCGAGCTTCTCCAGCAGGGCGAGATTGCCGATCGCGCTCCGGGGCGACACGAGGGCCGCGAGCGCCGAGGCGTACGGCGCGATGACGAGGTCGCGTCCCAGCCCTCGCTTGAGCGCGAGATCCGGCACGCCGAAGGCGCGGTACTGATAGGTGTGGTGCCGATCCCGCAGGTTGTACGCGCTCTCGCTCACGCCCCATGGCACCCCGTATCGCGCGGCGTACGCGATCTGACGCCGCACGGCGCTGTGGCAGGTGTCGTCGAGCACCGTGCCGGGGAAGGAGCGCATCACCAGGGCCGGCATCAGATACTCGAACATGCTTCCGCTCCACGACACCAGCGCCATGCCGCCAGCGGCGCTGGTGAGGGCGCGGCCGAGGCGGAACCAGTGCTCCACCGGCACCTCGCCGCGGGCCACCGCCATGAAGCTCGCGAGGCGGGCTTCGGAGGCGAGGAGGTCGTAGTACGAGGGATCCAGCGTCGGAGAGCCTGAGCGGTAGCCGATGGCGAACAGACTGCGGGTCCGGTCGTAGAGGAAGCCGAACTCCATCCCCGCCACCATCTCGGCGCACTGTTCCGCGAGCGCGCCGAGCCGGGCCAGAGCATCGGCCGCCGCAGGCGAGCGGGCGGCCAGCTCCGCCCAGGTCTCCGAGAGCGCCCCACCCTCGTTCTCGCGACCCCGCACCACGCGGAGCACCACACCCTCGATCTCCGCCCCGTGCCGCTCGGCGAGGCGGCGGCACCAGTCGAGCCAGTACGAACCGCTGCCTTCGAGCGCGCGGGCCAGGTCGCCGAGCGCGGCGCCGGGGCGCATCGGGTCGGTCCGCGTGAGCGCCGCGCTCCGCGCACGGGCTCGCTCGGCGATGGCCGAGTCCTTCGGCGCCCGCTCTCCCGCGAGCGAGAGGCCGGTGGCCAGCGCGCGCAGCACCCGCCCGTCGTACACCGGCTGCTCCGGCGCCGCGAGCAGCGCCTGCCGCAAGGCGACGAAGTGGCCCGCGAGGTTACCGCTGTCTACGGTGGAGACGTAGGCCGGCTCCAGCACCTCCAGCGTGGTGAGGTCGTACCAGTTGTAGAAGTGACCCCGATACCGCCGGAGGCTCCGCAGCGTGGCGAAGGTCCGCTCCAGGCGCTCGACCATGTCGGCCAGCGTGAGGAACCCCAGATCCCAGGCGCTGACCGTGGCCAGAAGCTGGAGGCTCACGTTGGTGGGCGAGGTCCGCATGGCCACGACGGGCTCCGGATCGCCCTGGAAGTTGTCGGGGGCGAGCCAGTGGGTCGCCTCGCCGACGAACCGATCGAAGAAGCACCAGTGCAGGAGCGCGTACCGCATCGCCGCTCCCCGGCTGCCGCGCGGGAGCCGCCGCTCGAGCCGCGCGGCCGGCGCGCTGATCGCGCGGGCGATCCAGGGACTCGCCATCCAGAGCGCAGCCACCGGCAGGGCCGCGCCAACCAGCGGGTCGAGCGCCTCGGCGCCTCCCCGGGTCAGCAGCCAGAGGGCCGCGACGGCGAGCGGGCCGACGCCGAGCGCGACGGCGGGCCACATCGTGCGCCAGGTGGTGTGACCGCCGCCGGAGACCAGGTGCTCGGTCTGCGAGGCCGTGCGCCACTCGAGCAGCTTTCGCCGGGAGACCAGGAGCCGCCAGAGCGTGCGGACGATCGCGTCCACCGAGATCCACGCCTGGTGCGGCAGGAAGGCGATCGCGAGCGCGAGCTGCTGCACGCTGGTCGCCGCGTCGCCGCCCACCGGCCCGTACCAGGCGCGCAACGACTTGCCTTGCGGCGGGCGGAGCACCACCAGCAGGAGGGCGACGATGTGGGGCGCGGCCATGGCCCCGATCGCGAGCAGGGTCCAGCGCAGCGGATCGCCGGGGAGCACCAGCCAGCCCGCGAGGAAGAACAGCAGCCACGCGGGCTCGACCAGGCTGCGGCGCAGGTTGTCGAGGATCTTCCAGCGCGAGAGCAGCGAGAGCCGGTTGGGCTCGGGGCCGTCGGGCCCCGGCACCCGCGCCCGGAGCCAGGGCAGAAGCTGCCAGTCTCCCCGGATCCAGCGGTGCTTGCGCAGGGTGAAGCTGAGGTAGCGCGCCGGATACTCGTCGTAGACGACGATGTCGGTGACGAGGCCGGCGCGGGCGTAGTTCCCCTCGATCAGGTCGTGCGACAGGAGCGTGTTCTCGGGGAAGCGGCCGCGGGTCGCCAGCCGGAACGCGGCCACGTCGTAGATCCCCTTGCCGGTGAAGCTCCCCTCGCCGAACAGATCCTGGTAGACGTCGCTCACGGCGGTGGTGTAGGGATCCACGCCGGGATGGCCCGAGTGCACCGCGGCGAAGCGCGAGCGATGCGCGCTCGGCAGCGCGACGCCGACCCGCGGCTGAAGAATGCCGTAGCCCTTGACTACCCGGCCGCGCAGCGGGTCGAACGCCGCCTGGTTGAGCGGGTGGGCCAGCGTGCCGATGAGCTGCGTCGCCGACTCGGGAGGAAGGACGGTATCGGAGTCGAGAGTGATGACGTAGCGGGTGCCGCGGAGCAGCTCGAGGTCCCCGGTGACGGTCGAGAACCCCTCCCGCCGGCCGTGGGCCAGGAAGGCATTGAACTCCGCGAGCTTGCCGCGCTTGCGCTCCCAGCCCATCCACACCCCTTCGCCCGGGTTCCAGCGGCGGGGACGGTGGAAGAGGGCGAACGGCCGGTTGCCGCCCGTGTCGTACTTGCGGTTCAGCTCCTCGACGCCCGCGACCGCGGCGGCGAGAACGGCGTCGTCTCCGGGCCGAGTCTCGGACGGGGCGTCGGTAAAGTCGCTCAGGAGGGCGAAATGGACGTGGGGCTCGCGGTTGGCGAGGTATTGCACCTCGAGATGCTCCAGCGCCTCCTCGACCGACGCGACGCTGCCGAACAGCGTCGGCACCACGACGGCGGTGCGCAGGTCAGCCGGCACGCCGCCGGAGAGATCGAGCCGCGGCAGGACCCTCGGCGGGAAGAAGGCGGTGACCAGCTGGTTGACCGTGTTGACGGCGATGTCGTTCGCCGGGAGCAGCGCGACGAGCACGACGAGGGGCCACGCGGCGAGGGCCGCAGATCCAGCGAGCCAGTGCAACGCCACGAGCGCGACCAGCGTGCCGACCAGCACCGCTCCGCCGAAGAACAGGTTCGGGTGGCGGGTGGCCCACCGGTGGACCCTGAGCAGTGGAGGGGGACGATATCCGGTCGCCGACTCGAGGTCGCGGAGTCCGTCGTCCACCAGGAAGTACCCGACGTGGCGGGCCCGCTGGTCCGCCGCGCCGACGCTCATGCCCACCGCCTCGCGCGCGACGGCGGCCTCGTCCCTGCCGGTCCGCTTGGCGATCCGCTCCACCACGTGGCGATACCGGTCGCGAGTCGCGAACGTCATCCGCGGGTAGATGCCGGCCGGGTCGCGGCGCAGCTCCCGCTCGAGCGCGCTCTGGGCTTCGACGAACGTTTCCCAATCCATGCGGGCGATGGCGCGCAGGCTGGTGATGCTGTTCGACATCATCACCTGGGTGAGCGCCACCCGCTCGGTGGCGCGCCCGCTGGCATCCTCCGCGCTCATGCCCTGCTCCGCGACCCACAGCTCCAGCGGGCGGAGCCGGGGCGTGGCACCGTGCCGGAAGCGGAGCTGCTGGAGGAACCGGGCGACGAACGTGGGCGAGAGGTCGGGTGGGCGCTCGAGGAACTCGGCGAGCACCCTCTCCAGCCGACCATCGCCGTCGGCGGCGGCTTCCCCGAGGCGCGCGGCCCACGCGTCGGCCGACTCCAGCTCCTCCAGCCGCCGGACCGAGCGCAGCGCCATCCGCCGCACGCTCTCGATGAGCCCCAGGCGCAGCATGGCGGGCAAGGCCCACAGCTCACCGATGCGGAGCGGCGCCACCTCCTGGAACGCGGCGACGAAGAGGTTCAGGTCGTCGAGCTCGACCCGTGCCTCGGTATGGGAGATGAGGGCGATCGCGATCTCGTAGACCCGCGGGTGGCCCGCGAGGGCACCGCCCGCCAGCTCGGGCAGCTCGCGGTAGTAGCCGGTGGGCAGGCTCTCACGGACCTCGGAGATGTGCTCCTGGACCACGTGGAGATTGTCGAGCAGCCATTCGCCGGCGGGCCCGACGTTGTGGTCCCGCTCCTCGGCGGCGGCGAGCCGATCGTGCGCGTCGGCGACGATCCGGCGGGTCTGGTCGAGGCGCTCGAGCAGACGGTGGCCGGTGCGGGTGGGCCGGGTGGCGATCCGCTGCGACCTGGCCACCGCTCGCGCGCGCTCCGCCAGGAGCTCGGCGCCGAGCAGCTCGCCGCGGATCGGGCCGGTCAGGAGCTCGTCCAGGGCGGGGCGGGCGCGGCGGGCAAGCCTGCTAAGCGTGACGCGGGGGATGGCGAACTCTCGGGCTGGGGGTGTGACGGGGTCGGCCAACGGAAGCTAACAGTGAAAGTCGGGTGTTCAAACGACCGGCGCTGGGGTGGTGACGCGGGTTCTCCGATGGCATGCTTCAGGCATCCCTCCACCTCCACCTGGAAACGGTCGCCCAGGAGGCATCCGTGCGCCTACCGGCACTGGTAGTCCTCGCGAGTCTGCTCCACGCCACCCTCGCAGCACAGCAGCAGCCGGCGGTCAGTCCCGCCGTGCAGGCCGGGCTCAGCGTGACTCCCAAGTGGGGGCAGTCGAAGGAGGTGCAACAGGATTACGAGCAGGAGTGCTACGACCGGGCCCGGGTGCAGACGGGGGCGGATCCGGCCTGGGTTGCGGCTGCGGATTCGGCGGCAGCGGCGCAGTCCGACTCCGCGAGCGGCGCGACGGCCGGCGTCATTTACGGACGACGGTCGGCGCGAGCCGAGCGATTGCAGGCGGGGGCCCTGGAGAACTTCCGCAAGGCGATGACGGCGTGTCTCGAAGGTGGAGGGTATGACGTGAAGTGATGAGGTGGCGCGCGCGCCGGCACCGACGCCTACCGCCGCCCGTCCCCGACCTGGCCGTCTCGCACCCGATACAGCGCATCGAGTCGCGCCACCAGCCCTCGGCGCTCCAGTGCGTCCAGCTCCACCCGCTTCATCCAGGGGGTCCGCAGGTACCGCTCGTACACGGCGATCGCCGAGTCCACCCGCCCACCCAGCTCGTAGCTGCGGCCCAGGAGCGGCAGGCTGCACAACGCGCACTCGTCTGCCGCCGCCGCTCGCCGCAGCTCGGCCTGTGCCTCGAGGGACCGGCCCCGGGCGAGCAGCACCGCGCCGCGGAGCCGGTGCCACTCGGCTTCCGCGAAGCGGCCGCGATTGAGGCCCTGGCTCTCGACTGCCGCCTGCATCTCGGCGGCGCGCTCCGGATCGCCAAGCCCGGCGTAGAGGATGCCGAGGCGGACATAGGGTCGCGCTCCTGGGGGGAGCGAGTCCAGCGGATGCCGCCGCATCGCTTCGGCGACGACCACTTGCGCCCGATCGGGGCGGCCCAGCGCGGCCAGGCCGAAAGCGCAGTTCAGCGCCTCCGAGAAGTAGCCCCTCATGTCGCCATCCGCCTCGTACACCCGCATCCCTTCCCGCCGCAGCCGCTCCGACTCCGAGGCGCGGCCGTTCAGCAGCGCGAGACTGGCAAGGTTCGAGATCGCCTCGCCCCTGTGGTCGGCATCGTCCGGCGCGAGCGCCAGCAGGCGTCGGGCGTGGGCCTCCGCCGAGTCCAGGCGCCCGGCGCCGACCGCGAGGTAGATCTCCTCCCACTCGGAGAAGAGGTTGTCGGGGAAGCGCCGGCGGAACAGGTCCAGTGCCGCCCTGGCATCATCGAGGCGGCCCAGGTTGATGAGCGACTCGATCAGTCCGTAGTAAACCGGCGTCAGCGTCGAATCGAACCGCACCGAGCGCCGGTAGAGCGCCTCCGCCTGGTCGAACTCCCGGAGACGGAAGTGGAGATACGCGGCGGATCCCGCGATCCCGGGATCATTCGGCGTCACCGCCAGCTGGGAATCGAACGCGGCGAAGGCGCGACCAAAGTCCCCGGTCACCGCGATGTGGTACTGGGCAGTGACGAGGTGGCGCTCCCGGTCCGTCAGCCGGTCGCGATGGCGATACCCCCGGGCGGCGGCGTCCGCCATGGCATCGGGAGGACCGAGGCTGCCGTAGAGCACGCTCAGCGCCCGCCATGCCATGGCGAACGTGGAGTCCAGCGCGACGGCATCCTCGTACAGCCGTCGGGCAGTCTCCCGATCGCCGCGATCCAACGCGGCCTGGGCCTGGGACCAGCGTCGCAGCGCGGGGAGCGATCCGGTGGTGACCTTCCTGAGCGGCGGCGACGCACGCACCGCGCGGGCGGACTCGCCGAGTCGCTCGCGAAGCTCGCGGCCGAGCCCGTCGATCGCTTCCAGCAGGCGGAGCGAGTCCGCGGCCGTTTCCCGCACCGTCGCGAGCGGTCCACCCGTGGCCGGCTCCACGAGCTGGGCCGAGATGACCCAGCCGGGGCCGACGCTCGACACGTTCCCGCGGACGATCAGGTCGAGACCCTCCCGGGCCGCCAACAGCTGCGCGACCGAGTCGCCGAGCGGCGCGGTGGGATCAGGATCGCCCATGCGGCGCCGCGAGGCCTGCGCCTCCGGCGCGCTCAACACGCGCACCAGCGGAGACTGTGACAGCTCGAGCCGGAGTGCGGCCGTGACGACGCCGGCGAGGACCGAGTCGCGACTGTGATTCTCGAAGTCGGCCACGAGGACGCGATCGCTCGGCTGCAGTCGCCCGGTCGAGAGCAGCGTCGGCTCGGACCGAGGCCAGATCGCCGCCAGCACGGCAACGGCCGCGAGCGCGGCCGCGACCGCGGCCGGAATCCACCGGCGAAAGGGCGACGCTTCGGAGGCGTCAGCCCCAGTGGGTGCGCCGCCGGCCGCCGCTGCGATCGCGGGCGGCTCCCGCAGTGTGCGGACCAGGGCCTCCGTCTCGGCCGACGGGACCGTCTGGTACTCCGATTCCAGTCGGCGGGCGAGGCGGTCGTATACCTGCAGGGCCCCGGCGCGATCGCCGCTTCGGTCCAGGAGCCGGATCAACCGCCGAGCCGCCGGCTCATCGTCCGGGTCCAGCAGGCCGGCGGCACGCGCGGCCTCGATCGCTCGAGCGAGGTCTCCGCCGGCTTCGGCCCGGTCCGCGACGGCGGCGGCGGCCTGGCCGGCCAGACGGTGGAGGCGGGCGCGCGTCTGCTCGATCCACTCTTCCAGCTCCGGGCTCACCTCGGGGAGATGAACGCCGGCCAGAAACTCGTTGCGAAAGAGTGCCAGCGCCTCCTCGTAGCGCCCCGCGCTTACCGCTTCCTCCATCGCGACCGCATCGCACCAGAGTTGTCCCGGGCGAAGCCGCACCTGGTCGTCCGGGCGGGTCTCGATGGCTTCCTCGCCGACGGCGCGGCGCAGGTGGTGGAGCGCCTGGCGGAGTGCGCGGCGGGCCTCTTCGTCGCTCAGCTCGGGCCAGAAGAGCGCCAACAGCGTGTCGCGACGGTGGAATCCACGGGGGGTGGCCAGGGCCAGAAAGGCGACGAGGGCGAGACGCTTGGGCTGGGCGGGCACGAGCCGCACGGCCGGCGGCTCGCCCTGGGCCAGCTCGAACGATCCAAGCGTATGAAGTCTAAGCATTTGGTGCCGTCGCCCGTGGCAGTAACGGGAGCTCGACACCAGGGTAACACGTGGTGGGTAGCGTTGCCAGACCTCCCTACAGTCCGAGTCCACCCATGGCTGCCTTTCGTGCCCCGTGTTTCCTCTCTCTGGCTCTGCTGGCCGCATGTGCCGGCGACGCGCCCAGCGCTCCCGAGGCCGCTCGGGTGTCCTCGTCGGCTTCCTCAATCGAGGACCTGGCGGCGGAGGTGCGGACCCTCGCCGCCGGCCGAGGCATCGGCCCCCTGGCGCGGCCGGCCCCGGTCCGGCCCGAGCTGGTGCGGTTGGGTCAGGCGTTAGCCTTCGACAAGGAGCTGAGCGGCAACCGGGATATCTCCTGCATGACCTGTCACCTGCCGGCCTTCGGCACCGGCGACGGCCGCAGCCTGTCCATCGGGCAAGGCGCAACCGGTATCGGCCCCGGGCGGGTCCACCCGAACGGTCGGTTCATCCCCCGGAACGCCCCAGCGCTCTTCAACCTTCAGGCCCTTCAGCCCCTGTTCTGGGACGGACGTGTCGTGGTGGACGCCGGCGGACACTTCCTGACACCGGCCCGCCAGCGAGTCAACCCGCGCATCACTGGCTCGTTCGAATTCGGGTCGCTCTCGGCACTGCCCCTCTTTCCCGTGCTCTCCCGGGAGGAGATGCGGGCGGAGGGCGGCAACGAGCTGGCCAGGGTGAGCGACAAACAGACTCAACAGATCTGGCGACTGCTGATGGCACGGCTCGGCCGGATCAGGGAGTACCGCCGGATGTTCGAGGCGGCGTATCCGGGGACGGTGTTCGAGAAGATGACCTTCGGCCACGCCAGCAACGCGATCGGGGGGTTCCTGATCGACCGTCTCGCCTTCAACGACTCGCCGTGGGACCGGTTCCTGGCAGGCGACGACTTCGCGATGACCGAAGTGCAGCTTCGGGGAGCGAAGGACTTCCTCAGCGCCCGCTGCTCCATCTGCCACAATGGCCCCGCCCTCACCGACAACGGTTTCCACAACGTCGCGGTGGCGCAGTTCGGTCCGGGCAAAGGCGACGGTGCCTCGCTGCGTGACGACTTCGGGCGCATGCGGGAGACCGGGAATCCGGCCGAGCGCTACGCCTTCCGCACCCCTCCACTGCGCAACGTGGAGCTGACCGGGCCCTACGGGCACGACGGAGCGTTCTTCAGTCTGCGCGACTTTGTGGCCCACTACAGCGAGTCGCACCTGAAGCTGCGGGCCTTCACCGGGAACGAGCTCGAGCCCGCCCTGCGGGGGACGCTGCTGGCGAACGTGGAGGAGATCCTCGCGACGCGGGATCCGCTGCTCGAAGGCGTGGTCTTCCCGGACGAGGTGATCGACGAGGTGACGGAATTCATGAAGGCGCTGACGGATCCCGCGGCGCGTGATCTCAGCGGGGTCGTGCCGGCGCGGGTGCCCAGCGGGCTTCCGATCGATTAGGGCGGAGCACCCGGTGGGGACTCGCTGATCACGCCTCAGCGAACTGCACCACGACCTTGATGTCGTCGGGCGTCCGCCGGAGCGCCCGCGAGAAATCCTCGGGCCGCTCCCGCCGCGTCACGAGGCGTGCGAGCCACTCGCGGTCCGCCCTCGCCAGCACCTGGCCCGCCTTGTACCAGTGCCGCTTGTTCGCGTTGACGCTGCCCACGAACACCTGATTGCCCAGTACGATGTGGGCCGCGATGTCGGCCACGGGGATGGTGCCCGTACGCCCGCCGGTGCCGACCCCGGTGAGACACACGACCCCGCCCGCGCCGATGGATGCCACCGAGTCGGCGATCACCTGGCCGACGCCGGTGCACTCGACGATCACGTCCGGCTGAAATCCGACGTCACCCACCGCGCCGGTGTGGTAGGTCGCGCCCAGGTCGCGGACGATCTCCGGCTTGGGTCCCGAGGTGACCTGGTCGAGCACGTGGACCTCCAGGCCGCGCTGCACGCCGACCAGCGCCGCCAGCAGTCCGATCGGGCCCGCCCCGGTCACCAGCACGTTCCGCGGCTCCCAGAAGGCCCGCTGGCCCACGGCGCCGACCTGTTCCCACGCCTTGGCGACGACCGTCGTGGGCTCGAGCAGGACGCCGAGGAGGCCGAGCGATGAATCCACCTTCATGGCGTACTCCGGCTCGATCCGCCACCGCTGGGACATGAAGCCGTCGATCTCCTTGATGCCGCGCTCGGTGTAGAGACCGTTCCGGCACATGTCCCACTCGCCCACCGCACAGTTGGGACACGGCACCGGGTCGGGCCGCCGGACGATCCCGACCACGAGATCGCCCTTCCTGAGGCCGCCGCCGGGCCCCGGGTCCACCACCCGGCCCAGTGATTCGTGCCCCAGCACCAGCCGGGTCTTGCCGGGGGGCGCGGCGCCGTACTTCCCCTCCACGATCTCGACATCGGTTCCGCAGACCCCGACCGCCACGGCTTCGACGAGCACCGACCCCCCGTGCGCGTCCGGCTCGGGCACCTCCTCCAGCCGCGCGGTGCCCGGCTTTCCCGGCTCTACGGTGATGGCCTTCATCGGATCCTCGCGGCTACCCGCGCACGAACGACAGCACCACTTCGAGCACGATCAGCAGCACGATCGCGATCTCCAGCGCCTCCGCCCGCACCGCCTGCGACTCGGCGTTGAGCATCGCGTAGGTGTCCCGCATGATCTCCAGCTTCTGGTCGATTCCCCGCCGCCAGGCCGGGCCGCGGAAGATCTCCAGCGCGGCCGAGTAGACCCGCGCCAGGTAGACGTCGTCGGTCACCTTGAACGCGTTCTCCGCCCGCTCGATGATCTCCGTCACGTCGGCCACCTGGGTCTGCAGATCGGCGAGGAGGCGCCGGTAGGGACGCGCCACCTGCACCGGCGAGGCCGTGCGCACGGCCGCGATCCGGTCATAGACCCGCGGCAGCTCGGCATCGAGCAGCGCGTCGAACACTCGAAGCTCCAGCAGCTGGGCGTTGGCGAACTCGAGCACGTATTCCACGTCCTCGTCGTTGAGGTCGGGCTCGACCACCAGCGCGCTCTCCCAGGTGAGGGCGACGAAGTCCTCCGCGGTATAGCTGAGGCGGTGAGGCAGCAGGTCCTGCAACGCGGAGGACGAGAGCGGGCGCGACTCGTTGAGCAGGAGGCGCGCGAGGGCGTCCGCCGGAAGGCGTGATGGATCGAAGAGCGCCCCGTCGGGACCACACAGCTTCCCGGCCCGGAACAGGATGTACTCCTCGGTCACGTCGGCGATCGCGGGACGCACGACGGCCGGCCCCAGGCGCTCCAGCAGCTCCCGCACGCGGCGGTCGAGCTCGGTGCGCAGCCGGGCATCGTTGTGTACCCCGGCGCCGAACCGCACGAACTCCCCCCACGAGCCCTCACCCTCCGGTGCGAGCTGGAGCCGCATGGACACCACGCCGAAATCGAAGATCGCCGCCGTGATCGCGGGTTCCGCCGCGAGAGTCACCGTGAGCGGGGGACGCGGCGTCACGATGGCGGCCGCCTCGCCCCGCCGGGGTCGCCGGTGCTCGAAGGCGTCCGGCGCGACCAGCTGCGCCGCTCGCGCCAGATCGATGTCGTAGCCCGCGTCGTACAGCCGGTAGAGGGTGGCCCGGCCGCCGCTGACCTGAGGATGCTCGTCCGCCATGAGGAGAGAAGATGCTCGACCGCGTCCGCTCCGGCCACCCGCCTTGGTTGACGGAGTGGACTCCGCGTGGCACGTTGGTCCTGCATCCTCCCCACAACCCCAGGTCGGAGACACCATGGATCGCGACGACCTCCCCGTCGGGCGAGTCCTCTCGCGCCGAGAGGCGCTGACCGTTCTCGGCGCTTCCGGCATCGGCCTCCTCGTAGGCGGCGGGCATCAGAATCCGGCCTGGGCCGATCCGAGACGGCGTGCCCCGGCGTGTGTCGCCCGCCCGGAGCAGACCGCCGGCCCCTATTTCGTGGACGCGAAGCTCAACCGGTCCGACATCCGCTCGGACGCGGCCAGCGGCGAAGTGAAGGACGGCGCACCGCTCGACCTCGTCCTGGCCGTGTCCGGGCTCCGCGCCGGCGCCTGCGCGCCGCTGGCCGGCGCACACGTGGATATCTGGCACTGTGACGCCATGGGCGTGTATTCGGGCGTAAAGGATCCCGGATTCGATACGGTGGGGCGGAGCTTCCTTCGCGGATATCAGATCACGGACGATGCCGGCGAGGCCCGGTTCCGGACGATCTATCCCGGCTGGTACCCCGGGCGCGCGGTGCACATCCACTTCAAGATCCGCACCGATCCGGGATCGGAGCGGGGTCACGAGTTCGTTTCGCAGCTCTACTTCGACGAGGCGCTGACGAACAGGGTCTTCTCGCGGATGCCGTATGCCGGGAGGAAGGGGGAGCCGGACCGGAACGCGGATGACGCGATCTTCGCGCGCGGGGGCCAACAGTTGCTGCTGTCGCCCAAGGCGACGGGAGATGGCTACTCGGCGCGGTTCGAGGTGGGACTCCAACTCGGCTGAAGCCGTATCCACAGCGAAAGGAGAGTCCGATGACGCGCAAGCTGCGTGGCGCCGCGACGGGCGGACTGGTCGTTGCAGTCGCCTGGACGGCGGCCCTGCCGGCCGGGGCTCAGGGCCCGCCCGCCAAGCCCGTCGATGTGTGCGCGCTGCTCACCCAGGAGGAAGCTGCCGCCATCCTCGGTTCCGCGGTCGAGGCTCCGCAGAAGCCGTCGGGCAGCACGTGCAGCTACGCGACGCAGTCGGGGATGGGCGACGACATCTTGATCCACATGCTGCCGCTCACGTTCGCATCGGAAGAGGAGTTTCACGCATTCGTAGTCGAAGACACCGAGAAAATGAACGCGCGGATCAAGAAGGACCTGGGCGACGCGGTGAAGCCGACGACGGTTGACCCCGTGCCGGAGGTCGGGCAGCCGGCGTACTATGTGGACCCTACGCTCGTGGTCCTCAAGGGTGGACGAGTCCTGAGCATCGTCGCCGCCGACCGAAAGCAGGCCACCGCGGTGGCGGCCAAGGCGGTGCCGCGCTTCTAGGGCGGCGGCACCGCAAACACCAGCACCTCTGCCGGCGGGCTCTCCAGCTGCCAGGTGACCGGCGCGTGCATCCCTGCCGCGACCGCCACATACTGCCGACCGCCGGCCCGATAGGTCACCACTCCACCTCCGATCGGCAGCGACGTGGTCCAGCGCCAGCGCACCGTGCCGGTGGCCGCGTCCAGCGCGAGCACGTCGCCATGCAGATCGCCGGTGAACACCACTCCTCCAGCGGTAGGCGTCACGCCCGCCACCATCGGGGTTGACGACCGGAATCGCCAGCGGACCGCTCCGGTCTCCGCATCGAGCGCGGTCACCCACCCGCTCCGGACGCTGTCCGGCACGCCGAAGGGATGGCGCAGCTCGGAGGATCCGGTCCACGGGAGGCCTTCCTTGCCTTTCAACTCCGAGACAGGCGCGATTCTCACCGTGGTGCACCAGTCGATCCCGTTCACGAACACGCCGTCGGCCTCGCGGGAATAGGCCGGGCCGTTCCACTCCACCCCGCCGTTCACTCCGGGACAGAACCGCGTGCCCCCGGCCGTGAGCGGCGCCTCCACGTTCTCCCGTCGGGTCACCGCGGTCCGCCACAGGACCGCCCTGCTCTCCCGGTCCAGCCCGTAGACGTGACCGTCCTTGCCGGCCTGGAGGATGAGTCGCCGTCCGCCGGCGGTGGTGATCAGCGATGGGGCGGAGGCCAGGTCCCAATCGTGGATGTCCTCCCGCAGCAGCTGCCGCGCCCGGCGGATCGTCCCCAGCCGCGCGTCGAGCTCGACCACCGAATAGGTATGGAGGTTGGCGCCGGGCCGTGCCTCGCCGAGGAAGTCCGGCGCCGCGTTGCCGGTGGCGACGAAGAGCCCACCGGTGAGTGTGTCGAGCGCGTAGGAGGTCCAGGTGGCGCCGCCGCCGCGGGGAATCTCCTCGGTGGCCGGTGGCCAGGTCCGCGCAGCATTGCCGGCATCGGCCACCAGCCCGGTGCTCCACACGATTCCGCCGGACCCGGCATCGAGCGCCATCATCCGGCCGGTGACGCCGAAGTTGTCGCCGCCGGCGTTGCCGATGAAGACCAGGCCGTTCCACGCAATCGGCGCCGCGGGGAAGGTCTCGCTCTTCTTCACGTCACCCACGACGACGTTCCACAGCTCCTCGCCGGTATGGGCGTCGAGCGCGTAGACCCGACCGTCGTTGGCGCCGCGGAACAGGCGGCCCGCGAGATACGCGACACCCCGGTTCACCTTGATGTCGAAATCGGGACGGGGGTGGTAGCGATACTCGTGTCGCCAGCGGAGCGCGCAGGTGGCGGCGTCGAGCGCCCAGGTGCGCTCGGCGCTGGTGACGTACATCGTCCCACCGACGACGACCGGGCCGCTCTGGAACGAAACTCGCTCGCCGAGCGCGAAGGTGCACACCGGGCGGAGGCCGGCGACGTTGGAGGTGTCGATGTCGGCGAGCGGAGAGCCGCGATGGCCTTCGAGGGTGCGGTTGTAGGTGAGCCAGTCGGCAAGGGTGTCGATCCTGGCCGGCGAGGCGGCCACGAACGCCGCGCCCCGCTCCAGCGCCGATTCCCCCCGGGGCTGGGGAACCGAGGGCGCCTTGAGAAACTTGAGCTGGCTGCAGGCCGCTAGGAGCAGGAACAACGCCGCGGCTGGAGAGCGTCGGGGCAGCATGCTTGAAGTCTTGCGCGGCCGCCCGCCGGGCGGGGTGACTGGCGTCACGCCACCCGCGCCAAGGTTGACGGAGCACGCATAGTGTGGAACGTTGGTCCGATGGACCTCCAACACCACGTCGGCCTTCGCCCCGACGGCAGCGTCTGGCTCCCCGACCGCAGAGCCGCCGCCGGCTCCATCCTGCTCAAGCTGGCGGCGATGGGCATCGAGATCCCCGCGGAAGTCGCCGGTGACGAAGTCGCCGGTGACGAGGACGTGTTCCACCTCGCCGGCAATCTGTTCGCCCGCTACCGGGAGCAGGCCCGGCTCCTGGCCGACCATCTCTGCCCCGCCGATCGCCGGATCCAGCACTACCTCGACGAGCTGCAGGGCCCCGGCAAGGTGCGACTCCCCGCGGAGACCCTGATCCTGGATCAGTACGGCCTCGCCCGCGAGCTGAGTCTCCCGCTCGACGGCGACCGCTACGAGAACGAGCTGGTCTCCAGCTACCGCCTCGACAACGGCGTGCTCCACAATCCGGTGAACGACCGCCGCACCACCCAGGGTGTCTTCCACGTGGCCGAGGGCGGGCTGCCGATCCCGGGCGACAAGATCGCGGTCCCGCTGGCGGTCTTTCTCAGACTGTTGGAGGAATCGCTCCGGCCCCCGGCCGAGCTGCTGCGGTTGCCGTTCACGGCGGGCTGGAAGCGGCCCGTGGAGACGATGGTGAGCCTGCTGCTCCGCCCACTGGTGTGCCCCGCGGTGCCGAAAGTGACCCCCGAGAAGCGGCTCGAGGTGCGCTTCTTCGCCCCCGGCGGGCTGGTGAGCAACCTCGACTTCGTAGAGAGCATCTTCGGCAATGCCGGCGACCCACACCTGCCGGCGAACGACGCCGCACTCGATGTGGACGGCTGGACCGGCCACAGCGGCTGCGTGATCCTGGCGCCGCACCTTACCCGGGTCCGCAAGAAGGACCTCGGCTTGCCCTACGAGCGCGAGGAGGAGCTCTACAACGACGGCCGCTCGTTCAAGCTCACCTCGCGGGGGCCGCGGGGCGTGATGGTCACGCTGATCGCCGACAACTACTTCGGGTACTGCAAGAAGGAAGTGAAGACCCAGATCGGCTACAGCGCCAACCTCCTCGGCCTCGCCGAGGAGGAGCACGCAGGCGGCGCGCTCGCCTTCCCCACCTTCAACCTCGGCGACCGGTTCACCCGGGACCAGGTGCGGGTCGTGACCGCGGGCCATCGGCTCACCGAGGTGCTCCACCTCCTCGGCGACCGCGCGCGGCGACATCCGTCGGGCTATGCGACCGACGCGCTCTGGCCATCGATCCACTACATGCCGGAGGACATGGAGATCGACATCCACCGCCAGGATATCACCTGGACCAAGGAGGGCGAGACCCGGCATCTGAAGCTCCTTCCCGGCCGGATCTACATCCATCCCAGCGGCTACAAGGTGCGGATGGAGAAGCACCACGCGGCGCCGAGCTGGCGCCTGGTGGGGACGGTGCCGGAGGGGGCGTTCTGCCACAAGCCGTGCACGGTGTCCGGCGGCGGCAAGTCGGAAATCAGCAAGAGCCTGGTGGACGCGGTGCTGCCCGGGTCCTTCTTCGTGCAGCGGTTCGACCACGACATGGCCCTGGTGCAGGCGATCCTGAGCCGGAACTACGACGACGCGCGGGCGGAAGGCGGGCGCGGACCGGCTCGGCCGCTCCTGTCGCCCGAGCGCTCGCTGGGCTCGGTGGTCAAGCTGCTCACGCCCAACCCGGACGAGTTTACCCCGGAATACAACGCCTGGCTGGAGAAGATCCCCAACCACGTCCGGGCGCTGGTGTTCGTGATCAAGCGCTTCTACCGACCGGAGTGGGGTGACGACTGGCTGAGGCACTTCGGGGTGGACATCATCAACGGGGCGCCGGGACACGAGCTCAAGTACGAGGGCCGCAAGCTGGTCGCCAACTTCCTCCGGATCGGGCGGGACGAGCACGGGGCCTGGCGGACCTACAAGCTGCGGCAGGATTTCGTCGCGGCCGACAAGGTGCAGATGGAGGACGACATCACCGCGTCGGTGGTGGTGCCCGCGCGCCGGCTGGTGGGCCTCCCGGGCGAGTACGACGGGCATCCCAGTCTCAAGCTGGCGCAGAACTGCGAGTTCCGGCTGTTCCAGCGGCCCGACGACGCGATCCACCCGGGGCTCGACCGGCAGACCGAGAAGGACATGTCAGGCCCGGGGCTCTTCTGCTCCAACTTCCAGCCGCTCCGGCGGGACGACATGCAGCGGATCCGGGAGGACGTGGCGACCCACGACGCCTTCACCACGCCGATGCGGGAGCACGTCAACCGGAACGCCGCGCGTGAGGGCGACGGGTGGTCCATCTGCTCCGCACGGCCACGGATCATCGGCGACAAGCCCACCAAGAACCCGCGCTATCTCCAGCTCCGTCCCGACCTGGCGCGGCCGCGCGATCGCTATGTCGCCGAGATGGGCGCCAGGCTCAGCCGGCGGCTG
>DATBJH010000119.1:0-38987 GCA_036556505.1 Gemmatimonadales bacterium | reverse complement strand
TACGGCGGAACGGCGGAACGGCGGAACGGCGGTAGGGCGGTAGGACGGTACGACGGTAGGGCGCGGTGTCACCCTGAGCGCAGCGAAGGGGACCATGCGGCGAAGGTCCCCTTCACTTCGTTCAGGGTGACATACTCCGTCCGCCCTACCGCCCTACCGCCCTACCGCCCTACCGCCTTACCGCCTCACCGCCTTACCGCCTTCCCACCTTCCCAGGTACCTTGCGCACATGTCCGTGGAAGTCACCTCCGAGATCGGCCCCCTCAAGACCGTCCTGGTCCACACCCCCGGCCCCGAGCTGGAGGCGGTCACGCCCGGCAACCGGGAGGACTTCCTCTACGACGACATCATCGATCTGGAGATCGCTCAGCGCGAGCACCGGCAGTTCGTCTCCGTACTCCGCCGGTTCGCCAGGGTGTACCAGGTGCGCGACCTGCTGGCGGAGATCCTGGCGGAGCCCGAGGCGCGGGATTTCCTCATCAGCAAGACCATGGACGTCGTCCCCTCCGACGATCTGGCACAACAGCTCGGCACCATGCCGGCGGCGCAGATCGTGGAGATGCTGATCCAGGGTACCCGGGAGCCCTCCGGCCCGATCACGACCGCGCTCAACGAGGAGGGGTTCGCCTTTCCGCCGCTCCCCAACCTCTACTTTCCCCGCGACATCGGGATGGTGATCGGGCGGCATGCGGTGGTGGGCTCGATGCGCTACGGCGTGCGCTGGACGGAAGAGCTGCTGATCAAGTCGCTCTTCGTCTTCCACCCCGAGCTGGCCAATGCCGGGCTGCTCTACGATGGGTCCGAGGAGAAGCGCAGCAACTACACTCTCGAGGGCGGGGACGTGCACTACCTGCGTCCCGACCTCCTGGTGGTCGGCTTCAGCGAGCGAACCTCGCCCGCCGCGCTCGATCGGCTCTGCGACGTCGCGTTCGAGCGAGGGCTCGCCACCGACGTGCTCGTCGTGGTGCTGCCGATCGCGCCGACCGCGATCCATCTCGACATGATCTTCAGCCACGTAGATCACGAGCTCTGCGTGGTGTATCCCCCGCACTTCATCGGGCCCGAGCGGCTGGCGGTGCTCCACCGCCGCAAGGGACAGGACGGCGTGCGGGAAATGCCGAGCTTCTTCGCCGCGGCCAAGGAGCTGGGCCTGCCACTGGAGCCGATCTTCGCCGGCGGGAGCAACCGCACCCGCCAGGACCGGGAGCAGTGGAGCTCGGCCTGCAACTTCCTCGCGGTGCGGCCGGGCACGATCATCAGCTACCGCCGCAACGATGCCACGCTGTGCGAGCTGGAGGCCGCGGGGTTCCGCCTGGTGCCGGCGGTCAATTTCCTCGCCTTCGATGACTGGCGCGAGGCCAAGCACCGGACCGCGATCACGGTCGAGGGCTCGGAGCTGGCGCGCGGGGGCGGCGGGCCGCGCTGCATGTCGCTGCCGCTCCGGCGGACGGTCCCGTGATCGGGCTCTCCGCGCACCCGAGCACCACGCTGGTCCAGCGGGTCCACGGCGTTCTCCGGACGGGGCCGCAGACGTCCACCATGCTCTGCCGCGAGGTTCTCGGTCTGAGCGAAGCGCCGCTCATCATCTGTGACCGGATCGCGGTGGCGCTGCTGGGGTCGGATCCGCGGATCCGGCGGATCCCGGACGGTCGCTGGGGACTGGTACCGGAGGTCCAGGGGTCGCCGCTGCTGGAGGAGTGCGCCTTCGCGGTAGTGGACGTGGAGACCACCGGCATGCGGGCCCTGGGCAGCGATCGGATCACCGAGGTCGCCGTGGTGGTGGTGTGCGGCGGGCGGCGCGAGGTGGCGTTCGAGTCGCTGGTGAATCCCGGACGCCCGATCCCACCGGCTATTCGCGCGATCACCAACATCAGCGACGATATGGTGCGCTCCGCGCCCAGCTTCGCCGAGGTCTGCGACCGGGTGGTCGAGGTGCTCGCGGGCCGGGTCTTCGTCGCCCACAACGCGCGGTTCGACTGGAACTTCATCAACGCCGAGGTGCGGCGGGCGCGGGACCTGGCGCTGGACGGCCCGAGGCTCTGCACCGTACGGCTGGCGCGCCGGCTGGTGAAGGGAATCGTCTCCTGCGGTCTCGACAGCCTCACCCACTGGTTCGGCTTCTGCAACGGCTCCCGGCACCGCGCGACCGGGGACGCGCTGGTGACGGCGGAGCTGCTCGAGCGGCTCCTGGCGCTGGCCCGCGACGAGGGCGCCCGGACGCTCCAGGACCTGGCCGCGATCGAGAGCCGCCGGGCGCCGCGCCGACCCCGTCGGCGCCGCAGCGCCATGCCGACCGAGCCGCGCGCCGACTCCGCGCCCGAGGTGCTCTCGTGACGCTCTCGCAAAGCTTCCAGGTCGGCGGCCTCCGCTGCCACCTGCTGGAAGGCGGACTCCAGCGGCTCGACGGGGGCGCGATGTTCGGGGTGATTCCCTATCCGCTCTGGAGCAGGCGGGTGCCGCACGACGACCGCCACCGGATCCTGCTCGCCTTGCGCTGCCTCCTGGTGGAGCACCCGGACGGCCCGGTGCTGATCGATACCGGGCTCGGCAACAAGGAGGACGCGAAGTTCCTCGACATCTACGGCGTCGAGAATGACGGCCTCGAGGGCGCGACCCAGCTGGAGGACGCACTCGCGGTGGCCGGCTTCCTCTCGCGGGACGTGAAGTGGGTGATCAATACGCACCTCCATTTCGATCACGCGGGCGGCAACACCACCCTCGATCCGGAGCTGGAGGACGACCCCCGCCGCCACGTGCGGCCCTCCTACCCCCACGCGACCTATGTCGTGCAGAAGGGTGAGCTGGAGTTCGCCCGCCAGGCCAACGAGCGGACCCGGGCCAGCTATCTGCCGCACAACTACGAGCCGATCGCGTCGGCGAACCGGTGGCGATTGCTGGAGGGGGACGGCGAGATCTTGCCCGGCATCTCGGTCCGGGTCACGCCCGGGCATGTGCCCTGGCTTCAGACCGTGGTCGTCCGTGACCGGGGCGAGACCGCCGCCTTCATGTCCGACCTGATCCCGCTGACCGCGCACCTCCCGCTGCCGTGGATCATGGGGTATGACGTCGAGCCGCTGAGGACGCTGGAGAGCAAGCGCGCCTTCCTGGACGAGGCGGTGCGGGAGGGGTGGAAGCTCGTGTTCGAGCACGATCCGGCGGTGGCGGCGGGGAGACTCGAGCGGGAGGGGAGGGACACCGTGCTGCGGGACGTGATCGCGGCGCCGAAGGCAGTGACGGCCGGCAGATAACGGCTATGAGCTATCAGACGGCCGATCACTGATAGCCGATGACTGCTCGCCGTAGTTGACTCCCACCAGGGTCCCCCCTTAGCTTGCCCCGTTCGTCAAGCGGGGAGAAGACTCCCCCACCCTGAGCCTGCCGGCCTGAGCCGCGGTGCAACCGGGTCCTGACCCCCCAGCCGAAGAGTCGGCACTGCACCGACGGCAGGTCTGGGCGTACGGGCACCCGGAGTTTTCTCGAGGGTGCCCGTTTTCTTTTCACGTCGGAGGCACGACCACTGTCCACGAACGAGCGCGAAAAGCGAGTCCGCGTCAACCGCATGATTCGCATCAGTCCGGTGCGGGTCATCGGCCCCCAAGGTGAGCAGCTCGGCGTTCTGCCCGTAGAGGAGGCGCTGGCCGCCGCCCAGGATCGCGGGCTGGACCTCGTGGAAGTGGCTCCGACGGCACGCCCCCCCGTCGTCAAGATCATGGACTACGGGAAGTTCAAGTTCGAGGAGGCGAAGGCGGCGCGGGCGGCGAAGAAGAAGCAGCACATCATTCAGCTGAAGGAAGTGAAGTACCGGCCCGGCATTGACGACCACGACTTCGAGTTCAAGACCCGGCACGCCCGCGAGTTCCTGGGCGAGGGGAACAAGGTCAAGGTCACCATGATGTACCGCGGCCGGCAGATCGCGCATCTCGAGCTCGGCAAGGCCGTGCTCGACCGGGTGGCCGCGAGCCTCGCCGACGTGGGCAAGATCGAGTCGGAGGCGAAGCTGGAGGGCCGCAACATGACCATGGTGATTGCGCCGAAATGACGACGCCTACCGAGGAATGACGAGATGCCGAAGCAGAAAACCAAGCGCGCCGCCATGAAGCGGTTCAAGCGGACCGGGAGCGGAAAGCTCAAGCGCTTCCACGCGAACCACACGCACATCCTGACCAAGAAGACGCGCAAGCGGAAGAACCGGCTCAAGAAGGCGGACCTCGTGAGCTCGGCGGATTTCCCCCGTGTGAACCGCCTCCTCCAGGCGTAAGGAGCGCACCATGCCTCGGGTCAAGAGCGGCGTCGCCCACCACGCCCGGAAGAAGAAGATCATGCAGGCCGCCAAGGGCGCCCGCGGCGGCCGGAGCAAGCTGTACAAGGCGGCCAAGGAGACCGTCGAGCGCGGCATGCGCTACGCCTACCGCGACCGGCGGAAGAAGAAGTCCGAGTTCCGGGCGCTGTGGATCACGCGGATCAACGCCGCGGCTCGGATCCACGGTCTGAGCTACAGCCGTCTGGTCGCCGGCCTCAAGAAGGGCGGGGTCGAGATCAACCGGAAGATTCTCGCCGACCTCGCGGTCCGCGACGCGGACGCCTTCGGCAAGCTGGCCGAGGTGGCCAAGAACAATCAGTAACCTTGCCCTGAGCGCAAGCGAAGGGGCGGCCCTTTCTTGCCGACTGCCGCCCGGTGGGGCCGTTCGCGCTCGCGGGCGGCCCCACGACGTTCAGGGACAACCGCACTCGCTTGTCATCCCGAGCGCGGCGAGGGATCTTCTCCGCTGAGCTCGGCGCGGGGCCGCGAGATCCCACGCTGCGCTCTGGATGACGGCGCATAACTCCTTCTCGACGCATGGCATGAGCCAGACGACCGGATACGTGGACCTAGACAGCCTCGCCGAGCGAGTCGAGCGACTCGCCACCCTCGAGGGCAAGGAGCTGGAGGCGGAGGAGATCGCACTCCTGGGGCGCAAGAGTGGCCTCATCACGACCAAGCTCAAGTCGCTGGCGAAGCTTCCGCTGGAGGAGCGACGCTCTTACGGCGCCCGGCTGAACGAGCTCAGGGTGAAGGCCGACAGCATCCTGGTCCAGAAGCGGGCGGCAGCGACCGGTGTCGATGCGCTGCTCGTCGGCGCCGACCTCACGATGCCGGGCCGACATCGCTGGGTGGGGGCAGAGCATCCGGTCACCAGGGTCGTGGACGAGATCGTCGAGATCTTCCGGGGCATCGGGTTCACCGTCGCCGTCGGGCCCGAGGTGGAGACCGAGTGGTACAACTTCCTCGCGCTCAACTTCCCGCCCGATCACCCGGCGATGGACATGCACGATACGCTCTATCTCGACGCTCCGCCGGTCGAAGGAGAGCCGGCCGGGCGGCTGCTGCTCCGGACGCACACGTCACCGGTGCAGATCCGGGCGCTGATGCAGTCGCCCCCGCCGGTGCGGGTGGTGATCCCGGGCATGGTCTATCGCAACGACGAGTTCGACCCGTCGCACTCGCCGGCGTTCTCCCAGATCGAGGGCCTCGCGGTGGACGAGGGAATCTCGTTCGTGGACCTCAAGGCCACGCTGATCCACTTCGCCCACCGCTTCTTCGGGCCGACCACGAAGACCCGGTTCCGGCCGTCGTTCTTCCCCTTCACCGAGCCCTCGGCGGAGATGGACGTGGAGTGCCAGCTGTGCCACGGCGGCGGCTGCCCGGCGTGCAAGGGCACCGGGTGGATGGAGATCCTCGGCTGTGGGATGGTGCATCCCGCGGTGCTGGAGAACTGCAGCCTCGACTCCGAGCGCTACACCGGGTGGGCCTTCGGGATGGGGCCGCACCGGATCGCCATGCTGCGCTATGGCATCCCGGACATCCGGCTGCTGCTGGAGGGGGACATGCGGTTCCTGGAGCAGGTGGGGAGGCAGGCGTGAACCTCTCCCTCCGCTGGCTCGAGGCCTTCCTCCGCCGCGAGCTCGACCCTCGCGACGTGGCCGAGCGGCTCACCATGCTGGGCGCGCCGGTCGACGCGGTGGAGCCGCTGCACACCGATCTGGCCGAGCTGGTCGTGGGTCTGGTGGAGGAGGTGCGCCAGCATCCCAACGCCGACCGCCTCCGGGTCTGCCTCGTCAACGACGGCACCGCCGAGCGCCTGCACGTCGTCTGCGGCGCGCCGAACGTCGCCGCCGGCAAGCGCTATCCGTTCGCCCGGGTCGGCAGCAGCGTGCCGCACGGCAAGGGTGGCGCCCCGACGCGGATCGAGCGCGCCAAGCTGCGCGGGGAGGTCTCCGAGGGCATGCTCTGCTCCGCGAGGGAGCTCGGCCTCGGCCAGGAGCACGATGGCATTCTCGAGCTGACCACCGACGCCGCGCCGGGCACACCGCTGCTCGAGGCCCTGCCGCTGTCGGATCACCGGCTGGTGGTGGACGTCACCCCGAACCGACCCGATCTCCTCTGCCATAAGGGGGTCGCACGGGAGCTGAGCGCGTCGTATGCAGTGCCGTTCCGGCTGCCGTCCATTCCCGGCGCCGAATCGCTCGACCTTCCGCCCGAGCGCCGCGCCACGACGACCGGCAAGGTGGGCCAGGTCGCCGTCACCATCGAAGACAGCGTCGCCTGTCCCCGTTTCCATGCCGCCCTGATCCGCGGCACCAGGGTCGGTGCTTCGCCCGGGTGGCTCCGCACCCGTCTCGAGGCCGTCGGGGTCCGCTCGATCAACAACGTGGTGGACGCGACCAACTACGTCATGCTCGAGCTCAACCAGCCGATGCACGCGTACGATGCGGCGACGCTCCGCGGCCCCGCGCTGGTGGTGCGGCGGGCCCACGCCGGCGAGCGCCTCGTCACCCTCGACGACGAGCAGCGCACGCTGGACGCCGAGATGGTGGCGATTGCCGACGCGGCGGGCGTGATCGGTCTCGCCGGCGTCATGGGCGGGGCGACGACCGAGGTCACCCTCGAGACCCGCGACGTGCTGCTCGAGGCCGCGTACTGGGATCCCCCGCGTGTCCGCCGTACCCGCCGCGCGCTCGGCATGAGCACCGAGGCCAGCTACCGCTTCGAGCGCACCATCGACCGCTGGGCGGGCGGCGACGCGATGCGCCGCTGCATCGAGCTCGTGCTCGCGACCGGCGGCGGCGAGCTTGCCGACCCGCCGCTCGATCTCTGGCCCGAGCCGTCGCACCCGCCGCGCATCTTCCTTCGCCCGGCACGGGTCGCGCAGGTGCTCGGTGTCGAGGTGCCGTGGAACGCGATCGAGCGGTATCTCGTCGCCGTCGGCGCCACGGTCGTATCCAAGCCGGACGACGGGCGCATCGCGGTGGACGTGCCGGGATGGCGGCCGGATCTCGTTCGGGAGATCGACCTGATCGAGGAGATCGCCCGGCTGCATGGCTACGACACCTTCCCTTCGGATCTGCGCCCGTTCCGCATGGGCAGCCTGCCCGAGGCGCCCGAGGAGATCGCCGCCGCCGCCGTGCGGCGCGGCATGGTCGAGCAGGGGCTCTACGAGGTCTCCCGACTCCCCCTCGGCCCCGCGGATGGCGACGGGAGCGTGCGCCTGCGCAACCCGCTCTCCGCGGACGATGCCTGGCTCCGCCGCCGGCTGCTTCCGGGTCTGCTGCGCCTGGTCGAGGGCAACTGGGCCAATCACGTCGAGGACGTGCGACTGTTCGAGATCGGCACCGCCTGGTCGGGCGGTGGGCCGGGCGAGCGTCCCCGCGAGGAGCGGCGGCTCGCCGCGGTCTTCACCGGACACCGCGCGCCGCCGCACTGGACCGGCACCGGGCAGGAGCGGTTCGATCTCTGGGATCTGAAGGGTCGGTTCGAGGCCGCGGTCGCTCTGGCGATTCCCGCAGCGGTGGTGCAAGTTGAGCGGAGCGCGTGGGTTGCCCGGGACGCCGAGGGCCGGATCGTGGGCGAGGCCGCTCCGCTCGCCGCCGACGCGCCGCCCTGGGCCGCACCGCTGTTCGGGTTCGAGCTGCTGCTCGATCCCTCGCCCCGCCGGCCGCCCCAGTTCATCCCGCTGCCTGCGACGCCCGCGTCGGAACGGGTGCTCGCCCTGTTGCTGCCGGATGGAGTGACCGCGAGCGGGGTGTCGGAGCTGCTCCGGCGCGTCGGCGGGGCGCTGCTCGAGCGGGTCGAGGTCGAGAGCGACTACCGTGGTCCCGAGCTGCCCGCCGGCGTGCGGAGCGTCGCGTTCCGGCTGGTGTTCCGGGCGCCGGACCGCACCCTGCGTGACGCCGAGGTGGATCAGGCCGAGACGCGGCTGCTGGCCGCGCTCGAGGACGAGCTGGGCGTGCGGCGGCGTGGTGCCGGCGCGGCCCGCGGCGGAGAGTGACGATGGCCTACAGCTACGATCGTCCGGACCTGAAGGCGCTGGGCGACCTCGAGCACCTGCTCAAGCACCTGACCGAGGAGCTGGCGGGCTGGCGCCGGCGTTCGCTGCGCGCGGAGGCCGAGCTCGCCGAGGCCGAAGCCCACGGGGGCAAGGTGGCCGGGCCGGAGCTCAAGGAGGCGCGCAAGCGGGTGATCGAGCTCGAAGCCGAGAACCAGGCGCTGCGCCACCGGATCGAGGCCGCGCGCGAGCGGCTCAAGGTGCTCGCGGCCCGGCTCTCGTTCCTGGAGCAGCACGGGGGAGGGAACGCGGCGTGACCGCCATGACCAAGAACGCCGTCCGCGTGACCATCGGCGGCGAGGAGTACACCGTCCGCTCCGAGCTGGCCCCGGAATACACCCGCGAGGTCGCCGCCCACTTCGACGCCGCGCTCAAGCGGGTGCGGGACTCGCTGCCCGCCATGGAGGCGCACAAGATCGCCATCCTCGCCGGGCTGGCGATCACCGACGAGCTGTTCCAGGCCCGCCGGGGCGACCGGGACATCGCCGACCGGATCGCGTCCCTGGCCGACGAACTCGCCCGGCTGCTCCCGCCGGCCAAGCGCGGCAAGCGCGCGGCCGCATCGTAGGCCTTCCTCCCATGTCCGCGTCGCTGCTTCTCCCCACCCTGGCGGGGGTGGCGGCCGGTCTGGCCGTCGGTCTCCTCCTCCTCCTCCTCTACCGCCGGAGTCAACGTCACGCCGCTGACGGCGTGCTCGCCACTGCGCGGCGCGAGGCCGAAGGCCTCCGCGTCGAGGCGAAGCGCGAGGCGGAACGGCTGCGGGCCGACAGCGCGCGGGAATCGGAGGCCGCGAAGGCCGAGATCGTGCTCGCGGCCAAGATGGACACGCTGAAGCTGCGGGAGGACCTCGATCGCGAGGTCCAGCGCCGGCGCGAAGAGTTCGAGCGCGCGGAGCGACGGCTGGAGGAGCGCTCCCGGGGCCAGGACCGCAAGGTCGAGGAGATGAATGCCCGCGAGCGCGGGCTCGACAAGCGGGAGGAGGCGCTGGGCGGGAAGGAGCTGGCGCTCCATACCCGGGAGCTGGAGACCGAGAAACTGGCTCAGGAGCAGCAGACCAGGCTGGAGCGGATCGCCGGCCTCACCTCGGAAGAGGCGCGGCGCGAGATCCTCCAGCGGGTCGAGGACGAGGCCCGGGGCCAGGCCGCGGCGCTGGTGCGCGACATCAAGGATCAGGCGAAGAAGACCGCCGACCGGGACGCGCGAAAGATCATCGCGCTCGCGACCCAGCGGCTGGCGGCGGAGTACACCGCCGAGAGCACCGTCGCCGCGGTGGCGCTCCCCAGCGACGAGATGAAGGGGCGCATCATCGGCCGCGAGGGGCGGAACATCCGCGCCTTCGAGACCGCGACCGGCGTGGACGTGATCATCGACGACACACCGGACACCGTCATCGTCTCCTGCTTCGATCCCATCCGGCGCGAGGTCGCCCGCCGCGCGCTCGAAGCCCTGATCCAGGACGGCCGGATCCACCCGGGCCGGATCGAGGAGATCGTGGCCAAGGTCCAGAAGGAGCTGGAGGCACAGCTGATCGAGCTGGGCGAACAGGCGGCTTACGACACCGGGATCCACGGCCTCCATCCCGAGCTGATCAAGCTGGTCGGCCGGATGCGCTACCGCACCTCCTACGGCCAGAACATCTACGAGCACTCGAAGGAAGTCGCCTGGCTCGCCGGGATGATGGCGTCGGAGCTGCACCTGGACCCGCAGCTCGCCAAGCGGGGCGGCCTGCTGCACGATATCGGCAAGGTGCTGACCCACGACAGCGAAGGCACCCACGTCGAGCTCGGCGTGGAGGTCGCGCGGCGGTACGGCGAGAGCGCGGCAGTGATCAACTGCATCCAGGCCCACCATGACGACGTACCGCACGAGACCGCGGAATCGGTACTGGTCCAGGCGGCCGACGCGATCAGCGGCTCCCGCCCGGGCGCGCGGCGGGAGGCCTTCGAGACCTACGTGAAGCGCCTCACCCGGCTGGAAGAGATCGCCAACGGCTTCCCCGGCGTGGAGAAGTGCAACGTGATCCAGGCGGGGCGCGAGGTGCGGGTGGTGGTGACGCCGGAACGGATCGACGACGGCGCCGCGACCCAGCTTTCGGAGACGATCGCGAGGAAGATCGAGGACGAGCTGCAGTATCCAGGACAGATCAAGGTGGTAGTGATCCGGGAGACGAGAGCAATCGGGTACGCTCGGTGAGCGCGAAGATCCTGGATGGGGTGGCGCTGGCGAAGACGATCCGCGCCGAGGTGGCGGCGGAGGTGTCGCGACTCGCGAGTGGCGGGCGGAAGCCGGGCCTCGCGGCCGTGCTGGTGGGCGACGACCCGGCGAGCGCGGTGTACGTGCGCTCCAAGGGGAAGGCCACGGAAGAGGCGGGGATGTACTCGGAGACCATCCGCCAGCCGGCGACGATCTCCGAGGCGGAGCTGCTGGGAATCGTGGACCGGCTGAACGCCGATCCCAAGATCCACGGGATCCTGGTCCAGCTCCCGCTGCCGAAGCACATCGACAGCGAGAAGGTGCTGTTTCGCATCGATCCCAGGAAGGACGTGGACGGCTTCCACCCGGTGAACGTCGGCCGGCTGGTGACGGGAGACCGCAAGGCCTTCCGTCCCGCCACGCCGTACGGCGTGCAGCAGATGCTGATCCGCAACGGGATCGAGACCAAGGGGGCGCACGCGGTGATCGTGGGGCGGTCGAACATCGTCGGCAAGCCGATGGCGAACCTGCTGATCCAGCAGGGCTCCGGCGGCGACGCGACGGTGACCGTCTGCCACTCCAAGACCCGCGATCTCCCCGCCGTGGCCCGCTCGGCCGACATCCTGATCGCCGCGATCGGCAAGGCCGAGTTCGTAACGGCGGAGATGGTGCGGGAGGGGGCCGTGGTCGTGGACGTCGGCATCAACCGGGTGGACGACGCCTCGCAGGCGAAGGGCTACCGTCTGGTCGGCGATGTGGCCTATGGGCCGGTGGCGGCGAAGGCGGGCTGGATCACTCCGGTGCCGGGCGGCGTCGGGCCGATGACGATCGCGATGCTGTTGTCGAATACGCTGCAGGCGTGGCAGCAGATCGAAACCCGAAGCTAGGCAGTCGGGCGGTCGGCTCCGCCCAGCCGGGACATGGGTGACCTCAACCGGTCGACCGCCCGCCCGGCCGACCGCCCGACCGGCCGACCGCCCTCTTTCCAGGTCAGAGATGGCTCTCTCCTTCCAGCTCAGCATGATCGCCCCAACGGACGAGGTGTGGTCCGTCACCCAGCTCGTCACCGCCACCAAGCGGCTGGTGGAGGGCGGATTCATGCCGGTGTGGATCCGGGGCGAGGTGGTGGGGTGCAAGGCGTGGTCCAGCGGGCACTGGTACTTCTCGCTCCGCGACCGGCAGACCCAGGTGCGCTGCTGCATGTGGAGTCGATACAACCAGGGGCTGGGCGAGCCGCCCAAGGATGGCACCGAGGTCTTCGTCCTGGCACGGCCGGGGATCTACGAGGCCAAGGGCGAGTTCCAGCTCGGCGTCACCCGGATGATCCCGACCGCCTCCATCGGCGCGGCGCAGCGGGAGCTGGAGCGGGTGAAGGAAGTGCTCCACCGCGACGGGCTCACGGATCCGGCGCGCAAGCGGCGGATTCCCGAGCTTGCGTCGACGGTGGCCGTCGTAACCAGCACCGACGGCGCCGCGCTGCGCGATATCATCACCGTCGTCGGCAAGCGGTGGCCCTGTTGCCGACTGGTCGTGGTGAATGCGCGAGTCCAGGGCGACGGCGCGGTGCGCGCTCTCGTGCGAGCCCTCGAGCTGGTGAACCGGATCCCCGAGGTCGAGCTCTGCATCGTCGGTCGCGGGGGCGGAGGGCGGGAGGATCTGGGTGCCTTCAACAGCGAGGCGGTGTGCCGGGCCCTCGCCGCCGTGCGGGTGCCCACCATCTCCGCGGTGGGCCACGAGACCGACCTATCGCTCACGGATCTCGTGGCCGACCTGCGCGCGCCGACCCCATCGGCGGCCGCGGAGATGGCCGTCGCGGACCGCCGAGAGGTCCTCCGGCAGCTGGACGACCTGGGCGTGCGTCTCGCCGGTGGCCTGGGGAGCCGGACCCGGCTCGCCGCGGAGCGGCTGGCCCGCACTGCCGACCGGCTCCAGGGCGCCGTCGAAGCCAGGCTCCGCCGGGAAGGCCACCGCGCCGACCGGCTGAGAGCGCAGCTGGACGCGCTGAGCCCGCTGCGCATCCTCGACCGCGGCTACGCCGTGCCAATGGGTCCCGACGGCCGCGTCCTCAAGCGCCGGGCGGATTTCCGCCCCGGCGCCCCTTTCCGTTTGCGGGTGGCCGACGGTGACGTCGACGCCCGGGTGGAGTCCGAATGAGCATCGCCCAGGATCTGAACCGGCTGGAGGAGATCGTCCGCAAGCTGGAGGCGGACGACGTGGAGCTGGACGCCGCGCTCGCGCTGTTCGAGGAGGGTGTCGCCCGCCTGCGCGGCGCGCGCGAGCGACTCGCTGCGGCGGAGGTGAAGGTCCAGACCGTGCTCGAGCAGGCCGGGGACCTGAGGCTCACCGATCTCGATGGCTGAGGCCGCGGCCCGCTCGGCCACGGACCTCCTGTCCGAGGCCCGCGAGCTGACCGACCGTATTCTGGAGCGCTGGGCCCGGCGGCTCCGGGAGGAGTTGCCGGGCCGCGACGGTGAGGCGCTGGCCTATGCCCTCGCGACGCCGGGCAAGCGGGTCCGCGCCGCGCTTCTCCTCGCCAGCTATCGCGCCGTCGGCGGCGAGTCCGAGGCCGTGGCCGAGGTCGCGGCGGCGGTCGAGACGGTGCACACCTACTCCCTCGTCCACGACGACCTCCCCTGCATGGACAACGACGCGCTCCGGCGCGGGCGTCCGACCACCCACGTGGCCTTCGACGTCCCCACTGCGACCCGAGCCGGCTACCTCCTGGTGCCCGTGGCCGCCCGGGTCCTCGCCGCGGCCGCGTCCGCCCTCGCCTTGCCGCCGGCGGTCCTGGGACGCATGGCCATCGAGCTGTTCCGCTCGGGCGGGATCCGGGGGATGGTGGGCGGGCAGTGGCTGGACCTGGAGGCGGAGGGCCGAACGCTCGCCCTCGCCGACCTGATTGCGGTGCATCGGGGAAAGACCGGAGCCCTCATCCGCGCCTCCTGTACCCTGGGCGCGATCGCAGCCGAAGCGACCCCCGCCGAGGTCGCGGCGCTCACCGAGTACGGCGAGGACATCGGCCTGGCCTTTCAGATCGCGGACGACGTGCTCGACGCGACCGGGACCAGCGAGGAGCTGGGGAAGCCCGCGGGCCGCGATGCCCAGCTCGCCAAGTCCACGTACGTGAGCGTGATGGGGGTGGACGCGGCGCGAGCGGAGGCCGAACGGCTGGCCCGGCAGGCGGTGGGACACCTGGAGGTGGCGGGGGTCCCGAGCGGGGCGCTGGGGGCCCTGGCCGGGTATATTGCGTCGAGGAGTTCCTGATGTCAGGGATGTCATCCCGAGCGAAGCGAGGGACCTTGCCGGCATGCTCCTGTGCCCGCGGGCAAGCTCCCTCGCTTGGCTCGGGATGACCGGCACTTGCACCCGAGTCCGACGATGAGCCTGCTCGCGACCATCCACTCGCCCGCCGACCTCAAGCGCCTGAAGCGCGAGCAGCTTCCCCAGCTCGCGCAGGAGATCCGGGACCGCCTGATCGAGTGCTGCTCGATCACCGGCGGCCACATCGGCGCGAGCCTCGGCGTGGTCGAGCTCTCCATCGCCCTGCTCTACGAATTCGATTCCCCGGCCGACAAGATCGTGTGGGACGTGGGCCACCAGGCCTACGCCTGGAAGCTCCTCACCGGGCGCAACGACGCCTTCTCAACCCTGCGCCAGCGGAACGGCGTCTCGGGCTTCCTCAAGCGCGACGAAAGCGAGCACGACCAGTTCGGGGCCGGCCACGCGGGCACGGCGGTCTCCGCCGCCTTCGGCATGGCCACGGCTCGGGACCTCCGGGGTGAAAAGCACAAGGTCGTCGCCATCGTGGGCGATGGAGCGCTCACCTGTGGCCTCTCCTACGAGGGCATGAACAACGCCGGCCACTCCGACCGCGACATCATCCTGATCGTGAACGACAACGGGATGTCCATCTCCCCCAACGTCGGCGCGATCAGCAAGATGCTCGGCCGCATCGTGGCCGACCCCCGCACCAACCGGCTGCGCGAGAAGATCAAGGGCATGACCTTCGCCCTCGGCGGCGTGTTCGGCGAAGGGGTGGTGGACTTCGCCAAGAACGTGGAGGAAAGCGTCAAGAATCTCTTCTCCCCGGGCATGCTGTTCGAAGAGCTCGGCTTCCGCTACTTCGGCCCGATCGATGGGCACGACCTCGCCAAGCTGGGCGACACGCTCCACTTCGTGCGTGGGATGCAGGGCCCGCGGGTCCTCCACGTGATGACCCAGAAGGGCAAGGGCTTCTCCCACGCCGAGGCGAACCAGGAGAAGTGGCACGGGCTGGCGGCATACGATCCCGTCACCGGCGAGGCGAGGAAGAAGGCCAGCGGTCCGCCGACCTGGACTCAGGTCTTCGGCGACGGCCTCACCGCCCTTGGAACCGAGCATCCCGAGCTGGTAGCGATCACCGCCGCGATGCCGAGCGGGACCGGAACCAGCGTCTTCCAGAAGCACCACCCCGAGCGCTTCTTCGACGTCGGCATCGCGGAGGGTCATGCGGTTACCTTCGCGGGCGGCCTCGCCACCCAGGGCATCCGGCCCGTGGTGGCGATCTACAGCACCTTCCTCCAGCGCGCCTACGACAACCTCATCCACGACATCGCGGTGCAGAAGCTGCCGGTGATCTTCTCCATGGACCGCGCGGGCCTCGTGGGCGAGGACGGGCAGACCCACATGGGCCTGTACGACATCGCGTACATGCTCGCCGTCCCCGGCATGACCGTGACCGCCCCGAAGGACGGCGACGAGCTGGTGGGCCTGCTCCGGACCGCGCTGGCGCACACCGGGGGGCCGTTCTGCACCCGGTATCCCCGCGACAAGGCGCCGGCCGAGCCGCGCGATCCGGCCACCGTGCCCGCGGTGCCGTACGGCACCTGGGAGCAGCTCCGTGAGGCGAGCAGCGACGTCGCGATCCTCGCGGTCGGCACGATGGTGCAGCCGGCGGCGCAGGCGGCCGAGCTGCTCGCGGCGGACGGAGTGGACTGCGCCGTGGTGAACTGCCGTTTCCTCAAGCCGCTCGACTCGGCGCTGCTGGAGTCGCTGGTGCAGCGGCACCGGATCCTGGTCACGGTGGAGGAGGGCACCATCGTGAACGGGTTCGGCGCCTACCTGGCGGAGACTCTCCAGACCACGCACCCCGAGGTCCGCGTCGTCGCCCTCGGCGTGCCCGACCGGCTGGTGGAGCAGGCGCCCAGAGCGGAGCAGCTGGAGCTCTTCGGCCTCACCGCCTCCGGCATCGCCCGACGCATCACCGCCCTGCAACACGAGGAGAGCCTCGAGGCGCGATGAAGGTCGGCGTCGTCGGCAATCCCCGGTACCGCGACCTCAAGGGGGTGCTGGAGTACGTCGCGCGCCAGGCGCCGGGCCGCGGGATGACGCTGTACGGGGAAGAGCGGCTGGGCCCGTTCTGGCCCGGCCAACTCACCTCCCTGGACGGCGTCGACCTCGAAACGCTGCTCACGTTCGGCGGCGACGGCACCCTGCTTCGCGGCGCCCGCATGCTGGGCAGCCGCGAAGTCCCCATCCTCGGCATCAACTTCGGCCGGCTCGGCTTTCTGACCGCGGCCACCCGCGATGGGCTGGATCAGGCGCTCGACAGCCTGGTGGCCGGCCGCTACGTCGTCGAGCGGCGCCAGGTGCTCCAGGCCTCGATCAGCGACGGCAGCGGCGCCCACCGCTCGACCCAGGTGGCGGTGAACGACGTCGCCGTTCACAAGGGTGGCGTGGCGCGGGTAGTGCGGGTCAACGTCTTCATCAACGGCGAGAACGTCGGGCCCTACAGCGCCGACGGCATCATCGTGGCCACCCCGACCGGATCCACGGCCTATTCGCTGAGCGCGGGCGGTCCCATCGTCGTGCCCGGCGTGGAAGCCATGGTGGTGACGCCCATCGCCGCGCACACGCTCGCGGTCCGGCCACTGGTGGTGCCGGGCACCTATCGCATCGTGATCGAGCCGATGGAAGGCTGGGCCGACGACCTGCTGGTCTCGTTCGACGGCCAGACCGGCACCACCCTGGCGCCGGGCGAGAGCGTGGACGTGCGTCGCGCGGATCACCGCGTGTGTCTCATCCGCCTCGGCGGCGACGGCTTCTTCGGGCGGATGCGGCAGAAGCTGCACTGGGGGGATCTCTCCGAGCGCGAGTCCTCACCCTGATCACCGAGCTCCGCGTCCGCGACCTGGCCACCATCGCCGACGTCTCGCTCCAGCTCGGCCCGGGACTGAATGTGCTCACCGGTGAGACCGGCGCCGGCAAGTCCATGCTGGTGGACGCGCTCGCGCTGCTGCTCGGCGAGCGGGCGACCAGCGGGAGCGTGCGGCCCGGCGCGAGCAAGACGATCGTCGAGGGCGTCTTCGAGGAGGTGGACCGGGTCGCCCGCGGCCGCATCGAAGCGCTGGGTCTCGACCTCGAGGACGGGCGCCTCATCGTGCGGCGGGAAGTGTCGGTCGAGGGGAGGTCCCGCGCCTGGGTGAACGGCAGCCCGACCACCGCCACGGTCCTGGGCGAGCTGGGTGCCCTGCTGGTAGACCTGCACGGCCAGCACGAGACCCAGTCGCTGCTGCGTGCGGAGGCCCAGCGCGACATCCTCGATGCGTTCGCTCATGCCGAGGCGGAGCGCGCGGCGGTGGCGGAGGCCCACGCGATCCTGCACGCGCTCCGGGCGGAGGAGCGGGGGCTCGCCGCGAAGCGGGACGAGGTGCGCCGCCGGGCCGATTACCTCCGCCACGTGGTCAACGAGATCGACGCGGCGAAGCTGAGGCCGGGCGAGGACGAGGCGCTCCAGGTCGAGGCCCGCCGACTGGGTCAGGCCGAAACGCTGGCCGAGCACGCGCAGCGGATCGCGGACGCGCTGGAAGGAGAGAATGGCAACGCGCTCGGCGCGGTGAGCCTGGCGGACCGGTCCCTCTCCTCACTGGAGAAGGTGGACCCCGCGGTCGCCGGCTGGCGGGAGATGCTGGACGCGGCCTACGCCAACCTGTCGGAGCTGGCGCGGCTCGCCGGTGCCTATGCGTCGGAGGTGCAGGAGGACCCGGAGCGCCTGGCCGAGGTACAGCGACGCCGCGACCTGATCTTCCGGCTCACCCAGAAATACGGCGCCACGGTCGAGGCGGTGCTCGAGGCCCGCGCCCAGTCCGCGGCCGAGCTCGACCTCCTGGACACCGCGGACGTGGATCTGCGGGCCCTGGGCGCCCGCCGCGCCGCCGCCGAGAGCGCGCTCGGCGCCGCGGCCCGGAGGCTGGGCGAGCGGCGAGGCGAGGGCGCCGATCGGCTGGCGCGGGGGGTCAATCGGCTGATCCCGCAGCTCGGTCTTCAGGGCGGAAAGCTCGGGGTCGAGCTGACGCCGCTGGAAGAGCCGGCGTCGCACGGTGGAGAGACCGTGCAGCTCACCGTGCGACTCAATGTCGGGCTCGATGCCAAGCCGCTCGCCCGCGTGGCCTCAGGCGGCGAGCTCTCCCGCCTCATGCTCGCGCTCAAGGTCGTGCTCGCCCGGCACGACGCGATCGCGACCCTGGTGTTCGACGAGGTGGATCAGGGGATCGGTGGGGAAGTCGGCGCCCAGGTGGGCGGCGCGCTGGCAGAAGTGGCGGAGCGGCACCAGGTGCTGGTGATCACCCACCTCCCCCAGATCGCCGCGCGCGCCGACCGGCACCTGGTGGTGTCGAAGGAGGCCAAGGGCGGCATCGCCACCAGCGACGTGCAGACCATCCACGGCGAGGACCGGGTCGGCGAGATCGCGCGGATGCTGGGCGACGGCGAAGGTGAGGCGGCGCGGCGCCACGCCCAGGCGCTGCTCCGCAGAGAGAAGGCGACCCGCCGCTAAGCCTGTCCGCTCGGTCCTGCCTGTTTGAGCGTGAGCGCGATCAGCATGCCCGTGAGATTGGCGCCCGCGACCACCGCTCCCGCCATGATGAGCCAGCGCGCGAACCATCGAATGATGGTGAGTGACTCGATCGACACGACCACCAGCAACAGGTGGACGCTGAGCAACGCCGCGGCCGCGGAGAAGAGCAGCAGCTGCACCAGCAGCAGCGGACGGTAGCCCATCCCCGCGTACATCCAGTAGAGTGCGAGTCCGACCAGCAGCCACGCGAGGATCGCCGTCCGGGTGCTCTTGCCAAGCAGCGGGAGATCGCGCAGCAGCGGCGTCACCAGGAGCGCCAGCGCCGCCAGCATCAGCAGGAGGATGAGAACCGAGCGACGCAGCTCCCCGGGAGTGGCGTCTTCCGCGGTGTGTTCGGCGGGGCCGCGCAGGCTGACCATCATGGCGCTACCCTGCCTGCGCCGCCGGCCAGGAGGGCGCGGCGCCGCCGGCGACGACCATGGCGGTGCCCGCGGCCCCTCGTAGGGTTGGATTCATTCCCCGAATATGTCGAGAGAAGCCCGATGGGGGAACGCCTCCCGACGCGGCCAGGATCACCAGATCCCGAAATAGAGGCGGAGCCGGGCCCGAATCCGGTGCACGTCGGGAACAATCCCGCCGGAGGCGGACACGACTCTCTCGTAGGTCCACCCGGCGTCGACGGGAAGCCCGGTGCCTCCGGGCCGCAGCGCGCCGGGGTTGGAGTAGGTGACGCCGATGCTCATCACGGTCGAGCTGGATTCGGTGTCCAGCGCCAGCACGCCCGGGTCCACACCGGGGATCGCGTCGTCCGGACTCCGGTATTCCACCGCGTCCTGGCCGCGAGACCACCGCTCCACCGACCCGATCAGGGCGAAGGTGCGAGCGAGTCGGAAGAAGGGCCGGGCGGCGAAGGTGGTGACGTCGCCGGGATCCCGGCTGACGACGGTGCGCAGGCTGTCCGGGGGAAACGGCTCGCTGGGGGGTGCCACCACGTCGATCACGTCGGCGGCGAGCTGCCGGGTGTAGCCGCCCTCGAGCCGCACCCCGAAGCTGCCGGCGCCCAGGTCCACCACCCCATGGATCTCGATGTCGGTCTGACCGTCGCCGGTGCCGATGGCGAGCAGGCGGTCGCTGCGGGCGCTCCGGCCGGTGGGAAAGCGGACCAGCCCCTCGGCGGCCGCGCGCAAGCCGCCGCGCTTGCCGCCCCGATCCCACCCGTCGATCAAGGTGACCGCCAGACCACTCTCGGCATCGCCACGGAACATGATCTCCTCGTTGCCCGGCTGCACGCCGACCGGCCCCAACGGATCGCCGATGTACGCGCTCACGTCCGCCGGGGTTGCGAGCTCGGCCGGGAGCAGCGGCCGCGCGTCGAAGCCGGTGACGCCAAGGCCGGACTCGAGCGTCGTCTGGAGCGCATCGAGCCGGGTGTCCAGCGCGGTGCCGGCTTCACTGGTGCTGGTAGGGACGAAGGGCGCGGCGGTGCCGGGATCGGCCAGCAGGGTGAAGAGGTCGGAAAACAGCTGGCTCCCCTGCGCCAGGGTCGCCTCGGCGAGCGCGCGGCGATCGGGATCGCCGTCATAGACGCCGGCCGCAATCTGGTCCTCGAGGGTGGTGAGCGAACCGGCGAGCTGGTCGAAGAAGGGCTGCTGGGCCGCCGCCCCCGGGTTGGTGCCGGAGTTGCCTCCCTCGCCGGCCGTGAGCGTGGTCTGCATCCGCGCGCGGGTGAGCGGCAGTCGGCCGAACACCGTCACGCCCTTGAAAACGCCCAGGGCCAGGCCCACCTTGGCGCTGGCGACGTCGGCGAGCGCGCTCCCGGTGACCGAGCCTAGATTGAGACGGTAGTCGCCGATCCCGGTGACCCTGCGGATCAGGGTATCGTACGTCGCGAGCGAGGGCAGGAGATCGCTGCCCAGCGCGGAGCTGCTGAAGGCGGCGCCGAGGGGCTCGTGAGTGCCGTCCCGAAAGACATGGTCCCAGGAGTCGAAGTTGCCGTCCACCTCGACTCGCACGACGCCGGGAGGCACACCGACCGGGGCGAGCTGCGCGCGCGCCGTCGGCGGCGCCGACAGGGGCGCCACCAGACAGACGAGAACTCCCAGGCACCGCGCGCCATACCCCACAGTCCCTCCAGAGAGATGCCGATTTCCGTAACGCGATTGTCGTCCGTGAGGCTCGCAAGTTCGCTGTTCGAGTCCTCGTTTGCCAGCCGCCCGGCAGTAGCGGCCAGTGCGCCGGGCCGAGTGAATTTGATCGGCGAGCACACCGACTACAACGGGGGACCCGTGCTCCCGCTGGCGGTGGAGCGACGCACGGCCGTACTCGCCGCAAGGGAGGATGGCTGGTTCTTCGTTTCGGCGCTGGATGGCGTGGTGCGCGGTGCCGAGATCGAGGCGCCGCTCAGGCGAGACTGGACCGACTACATCGTGGGCGTGGTGCGGGAGCTGCGAGCGATGGGCGCGGCGCCGGCGGGAGCGAGGATCGCGGTGGCGAGCACGGTGCCGACCGGCGCGGGACTCTCGTCCTCGGCGGCGCTCACGGTGGCCGCGGCCAAGGCGCTGAGCCTGCTCGCGGGCCGGCGGCTCACGCCGGCGCAGCTGGTGGACGTGGCATACCGGGCGGAGCACGACCAGGTGGGCGTCGCGTGCGGGCGGATGGATCAGACCATCGCAGCCCAGGCCGCGCGGAGAACGGCGCTCCTCTTCGAGACCGGGACCGGCGCGATCCATCGGGTGCCGTTCACGGGGCGGGTGTGGATCGTGGAGACCGGGGTGGCGCACGGGCTGGTCGGCGGCGCGCTCAACCGCCGGCGGCGCGAATGCGAGGAGGCACTGGCCCGGTGCCGGGAGGCGTGGCCGGGACTGCGATACCTCTCCGATTTGTCCACCGACGATCTCCGTGTCGTGGAGGCGCGGCTGCCGCCTGAGCTGGCCGCGCGCGTGCGGCACGTGGTGACCGAGACGCAACGCACCCGCCTGGCTGCGGACGCGCTGGCGCGCGGCGATCAACGGCAGCTGGGCTGGCTCTTGCTCCAGGGGCACGAGTCGCTGCGGCTGAGCTACGAGTCCACGGTGCCGGAGGCCGATGCGATCGTGGAGCTGGCGGCGGAGCACGGGGCCTATGGCGCCCGGCTCACCGGAGCGGGCTGGGGTGGCGCGGTCGTATTGCTGGCGCCGGAGGAGCGCAGCGCCCGGATCATCGCGGAGGTCGCGCGCGGGTTCAGGGAGCGGTTCGGGCGCGATCCGGTGGCGTGGAGCACGCGCGCGGGTGCGGGGGTGCGGCGGGAGACGCTGACGGGGTAGGGAACGGTATATTTCAGGCCGCTTCCCGCCCGGGTGGCGAAACTGGTAGACGCATGGGACTTAAAATCCCTTGGGGGCAACCCCGTCCGGGTTCGAATCCCGGCCCGGGCACTGAAAGCTCGAGCCTTCTCCCGCGAGCTCCAGCGGAAGGAGGCTCGGGGGCGGTGGATCGCAGGCTGGACTGCGCCATTGACATCGTGTGCACCGTTAGGCATCTCTGAAGGGCCGGCCCCTACTCCTCAATTCAGGCACGATCGTCATGCACCGCAACCTCGCGGCGCTGCTTCTGCTGTTGCTTGCCTGTGTCAAGTACCAGCCCCCGCCACCGGCGCAGCCCCGCGACGGCACGCACGTCCCTGCCTCGATGGGTCAAACCTGGGACGCCGTGATCGACCTGTTCGCCCAGCGAAACATTCCCATTCGAACCATCGAGCGCGCCTCGGGGATCATTGCCACCGAGGGCCTCAACGTAGGGGAGGACGGAGAGCTGTGGGCCGATTGCGGCAAGGCTGGCCGCGATCGCCTCTATCCCAATTCAGCGATCTACAACGTCCTGGTGCGCGGTGACTCGGTGAGCTCTACGGTCCGGACCACGGTGAGGTGGAGCTACCTTGGCGGCGACAGAAACCTGGATTGCACCAGCAACTATGCCTGGGAGCTCGAGTTCGAGCATGAGGTCAAGACCCGTGCCGAAGCGGCGCCCCGGTACGCGGCGTCAGCTCACGCATCGGCCCCGGTGCCCGGTGACGATCCGGGCTCACCACAGCTCGCCCAGGGATACTCCAGCGGGTCTCCCGCGGGCTCCCACTCCGCAGGGGTGGCCGAGACGCGGGGTGGCTCGGACGGCGTGCCAACGGGCCAGCCATCCCGCGTTCGCACCAATGAGGAGCTCATGCGAAGCGTGAACTTCCGTCAGGCTGTCAGCGATGTACGACGAACCAAGGTCATTGCGGGATTCCAGGAACTCCGGCCGGACACGCTGACGGTTGATCTGGCGGAGGGCGCGTTCACCTCCGCGTCCGCGGACTACAACCTTGGCCGCCTCTACATCGCGTATCGCGGGACGACGGATTACCGCCGCGAGGCCGCCCTCGAGCTTCGGGATAGCGGTCAGCGGATAGGTTTGTACACCCAGAACGGTCTCCGGTGGACTCATTAGGGGCCACGGACCGTGCCCCACGAGGATAGCCTTCTTGAAGGGCTGATCGAGGACGGGCGGCCCCTGCTGATGCTGACGGCCGTCGCCCTGCTGCTCTCCGGGGCCTTCGCCGTCCTGCTGGCCGCACGCCGAGAGTTCCTTCCCCATGACATCGCCTACCTGGGCATGAGTGCGAGCGACCTGTGCACCCTCGCCGACTGTCGGGTGGTGCGGTTCATGTTTCATGATCGGGTGGCCTTCGGCGGCGCGCTGATCGCCATCGCCGTGCTCTACCTCTGGCTGACCGCGTACCCGTTGCGCGCCCGGGAGCAGTGGGCCTGGCGGGCGCTGGCAATCAGCGGAGCGCTCGGATTCGCGAGCTTCCTGGCATACCTGGGCTACGGCTATCTGGACATGTGGCATGGCCTCGCGACAGGAGCCCTGCTGCCTGTGTTTCTGCTCGGCCTGTGGCGAACCCGGCCTCTTGCCACGCGGATAGTTCCTGGCTGGCTCGGTTCGGCCGAAGGTCGCGCCGCTCCGGCACTGCGCCGCGCTGGGCGCTGGGGGCTGATCGCCACCGGTTTCGGCATGCTCGCCGCCGGCGTCGTCATCCTGACCGTGGGGACCACTCAGGTGTTCGTGGCCGAGGATCTTGCGTTCATGGGTCTCACCCGGACAGCACTCGAGGAGGTGAATCCTCGGCTCATTCCTCTGATTGCCCATGACCGTGCGGGCTTCGGCGGCGGCATCGCCTCGGCGGGAACACTGGTCATGATCTGCGCTTGGTACGGATCGCCTTCGCGGGCGTTCCACCAGGCGCTTCTCTTCGCCGGGGGAGCAGGGTTCGGGCTGGCGATCGGCGTGCACTACGCCGAAGGCTACACCAACCTTGTCCACCTGGCGCCGGCGTTCGCAGGAGCGACGCTGTTCGGGGTGAGCCTGGTGCTGGAGGCCGTGGGACTGCGGCGACGGCTGTCGCCCGAACCCGCATGAGTGGCCCGGCCGGCCGGATGGCCGAAGGTTCGCCGCGGGGCAAAGCCCGGATGACCGGCGCGGCCTTCCTGCCGACTGTCCTGCTCGGCGGAGTCGGTGAGTCCGTTCACGGCCGGCTCGTCCTGCCCGGCGACGCAGCGGCCACGGCGACCAACATCCTGGCCTGGCCCAGGCGTCGCTGCTGAGGCTCGGGTTCGCCTCCTATCTGGTCGAGATGGCGTGCAGCATTGCCTTGACCGCACTCTTCTATGACTGGTGATGAAACTCTCGCCGGGCTGCGGTCGTACCCGCCGTCGAGCGGTCTTTCGCGTATATCTTCGAGGAGACGCCCAGGGCCCAGATAGGCGAGGCAACCATTTCACACTCCATCAAGGTGATCGCGGGCGGTTTGGTCCTGTTGGGCCTCTTCGTGCTCGCCGGGCGGCTCTTGAGCGCCGGCGCTCCAGTGGCCGGGATGGTGACGGCCGCCCGGTGGTTCATCCCTGTGTGGCTCATCGGTGCCGGCATCAACCTGTATATCGGCGTGGCCAGAGCCGGATACTCGGTGGCGGAGGAGGCGCCGATATTTCTGGTGGTGTTCGCCGTCCCGGCCATCGTGGCCGGTCTCATTGCCTGGAGCCTCTCCCGCGGATGACCCCGATGCCTCCAGAGCGGTCGTGCGGGTCGTAGGCTTCCATCAGGACGACGAGGGCCATTGGGTGGCCGAGCTGGAATGTGGACACGGCCAGCATGTCCGCCATGATCCGCCCTGGCAGGTGCGTCCGTGGGTCATGACCGATGCGGGCCGCAGGGATCACCTCGGCATGGAGCTGGAGTGTCCTCTCTGTCGAGGAGCTGGTGAGAGGAGCGACATCCGGTGATCTGCCGAATCTGGCATGGCTGGACCTTCCCGGCCGATGCCGACGCCTACGAACGGCTCCTGCGGACCGAGATCTTTCAGGGCATCGAAGCGCGGGACATTCCCGGATACGAGGGCATCGAGCTGCTTCGACGACCCGCGGCAGACAGCGTTGAATTCGTCACGCTCATGTGGTTCGACTCGCTCGACGCCGTGCGCGCGTTCGCCGGGGCCGACCACGAGATGGCCGTCGTCCCCGCCGCGGCGCGAGCCTTGCTGTGCCGGTTCGACCCGCGCTCCGCGCATTACGAGGTGCGCCAGGCACGGGCGGTGCCCCCCTCGGCGATCCCTGAAGCATCCGACTGGGAGACGAAGATTCGGGAGCTCGAGGAGCAGGCACGGCTCGCCTTCCTCCAGGCCGACACGGACACCTTGGCCGCGCTCTGGGCGGACGACTTTACCGTCAACTCACCGCACGAGCGGGTGCATCACAAGGCGCAAGTTCTGAGCCTGCTGGCCGCGGGGCGGATCCGGCATAGCACCTACCAGTGTGAGATCGAGCAGGTCACTCGACACGGTGATGTCGCGGTCGTGATGGGACGCGATCGGGTGACGGACCCTCCGGATGGCGCCGTCACCCGACGGCGCTACACGAACGTCTGGCAGCTGCGGGATGGGCGCTGGCGCGCGATCACCAGACACGCGCAGGTGGCCACCCGGAGTGAAGCCGGATCATAGGCACCATGCGACCACACCGATGGCTCTCGCTGCTCCTGTTCACGAGCCCGCGCCTGTCCGCACAAGGGGAAACGCCGACGGTGGAGCTGGCAGTGCAAGCGGATTCCGCTCCCCTGGAAACTGCCGCGGCGGAGTACCGCGCGATCTGGGCCCGGGATGGCGCCCGCATCCTGAAGGCGATGGAGCGGTTCTCGGGTCTCCGATTTCGGGAGACGAACATACCCGTGCGCGTCGTGAATGGTCCGAGCAGCTCGGGCTACGGTACCCGGCCCATGCGGATGCGAGGCAACTACCCCGAGCCCACCAAGCGCGCCACCCTCATCCACGAGCTCGGTCACCGGCTGCAGAACGATCTCTTCACTGGCGAAGAGGACGATCATCCGGCCTTGTTCCTGTGGCTGTACGAGGTGTGGACGGCCCTCTACGGCGCCGAGTTCGCCCGCGATCAGGTTGAGGTGGAGAGCGCCCGGACCGGCGGTCGGCACGACTACCGAGGGATGTGGGCAACCGCCATGGCGATGGATTCCGCTTCCCGCGCGAAAGCGTGGCGAGAGATCCGCGAGAAACGTCAGCGTGACTAGCGCGAGCGGCGCCGATCACGTGCGCGCCCGAGGAGAAACAGATGACGGAACCGATCCGGGACCCGGCCATTCGGGGAAAGACCGTCCAGTTCCGATGGAGCGAGGGGCCTACCAAGGGAATGACCCACGAGCATGTCTTCCATCCTGACGGCACGGTGGAATGGCACGACCCCGGGAAGCGGACTGGTGAAGGGGAGCGGCATGAGCGGCCCGCTTACGCTGCCGTTCCAGTGGCGGACGGGACCTTCCTCGTTTCCTACCTGGCGGCGTCCGGGTACACCCTCACCGTGGCCCTGAACTTTCAGGACCAGCAGCTGATCGGCTTTGCGTCCTCGGCGAAGGAGTGGTACCCGCTGCGCGGCACTTTCGAGGTCATGAAGTAAGCGCGGATAGCAGGAGGTCGGCATGACCGGCACACGACTCGCGCTCGGGGTCACCGCGGTGAACCTGGCGCTCCTTCTCGCGGCCTTCACCCGGCGGCCTCCAGCTCCGACTGGGCCCACGGTGGTCCGTGCCACGGCGATCGAGCTGGTCGATGGCAGCGGCCGGATCCGGGGGCGAATGAATGTCGAGCCGGAAGGCGCGGTGGTCTTCCGGCTGATCGACCAGCGGGGACGGATCCGCGTGAAGCTCGGGGCGGACACCGACGGCTCGGGCCTGCTCCTGGCCAACGACGCGACGGAGCCAGGGGTCCATCTCCTGGCCACATCCAAGGGAAGCAGCATACGGGTGGTGAACGGGGACGGTCGCGAGCGTCTGATCGCGCCTTGAGCGACGCCGTGCCCTTCGACCTGCAGCCCACGCTCGTGGGTCCGCTCGTGACCCTTCGGCCACTCACGCCGGCCGATCGCGATGCGCTCTTCGCGGTAGCGAAGGACCCGTTGATCTGGGAACAGCATCCCGACAAGACCCGGTGCCGGCCGGACGGCTTCAGCGCCTTCTTCCAGGAGTCGCTGGACTCCGGCGGAGCCCTGCTCGCGATGGACTCCGGCATCGGGCGTGTGATAGGCTCGTCCCGGTACCACGGCTACGATGCGAGCACCGACGAGGTCGAGATCGGATGGACGTTTCTCGCCCGATCGCATTGGGGTGGCCGATACAATGCCGACATGAAGCGGCTCATGCTCGATCACGCATTCCGCTATGTCGGTCGCGTAGTCTTCCTGATCGATCCCGCAAACCATCGCTCGCAGCGGGCGGTGGAGAAGATCGGGGCAACGCGAGTCGGAATGCGGACCGGTGCCTCCGGACGGACCAGTTGTGTCTTTCAGATCTCAGCGCCTGCCCGCCCGGCGTAGGACCGGTCGTTTGAAGGACCTCGAACCGGGCTTCCGCATCCGCGCAGCAACGGTCGCAGATGTCGCGCTGCTGGCACAGCATCGTGCCGGCATGTTCCGGGACATGGGGGTGCTGGAGGCGAGCCGGGAGGCGCCGCTGGTCCGGGCGACCACCGACTATCTCCTCGGCGCTCTTCCGCGAGGCGAATACCTGGGCTGGGTCGCGGAAAGCGCGTCGCTTCCAGTGCAGCCGGTAGGAGGAGCCGGCGTGCAACTGCGGCCGATGCTCCCTCGCCCCGGCCCCACCCCTGCAGGGATCGAGCTCGGCCCCGAGGCGATCGTCCTCAACGTCTACGTCGAGCCGGGGTGGAGGCGGCGGGGTGTGGGCGAGGCGCTGCTGCGGTCCGTTCTGAGCGCACTGGCCGAGCGTAAGGTGACCCGGATCGTCCTTCACGCATCGGACGATGGTCGGCGGCTGTACCAGCGCCTTGGTTTCGTGCCCACGAATGAGATGCGGTTGGAGTGACCATCGTATGGATCTCGACAGTGAGCGCCGGCGATTGCTGGCGCGCGATGTGCAATGGGCCGCGCTGTCCTCGCAGGGACAGGATGTCGAAGCCATCCTGGCGTTCTGGACGGATGACGCCCGGGTATATCCGCCGGGTATGCCCCCCGTCAGCGGCAAGCCGGCGCTGCGCAACTATGTTCAAGGCGCTCTGGCAGTCCCTGGATTTCACATCACCTGGACGTCCTCGGAGGCGCACCTCTCGCCCGACGGCCACCTGGCATACCTGCTGAGCACCAATGCCGTGACGGTGCCGGGTCCCGACGGAAAGCCGGTAACGACGCGAGGGCGGGCGGTCACGATCTGGCGCCGAGAGTCCGACGGCGAATGGCGGTGTGCCATCGACATGTGGAACGACGCGCCAGTGGGGTCGTGAGGCGCTAGTGCCGATCGATCCGGGCGATGAAGCAGCCGGCTTCGGCGTTGCGCAGGTGCACGTACCGCACCTCGGCGGGCACCAAGACCTCCTGCAGGACCACCTCGAATGTCACCGCAGCAACCCGCCGCTGAGCGAGAAGCCTCCCGCCGGCACCATAGCTCTCGAGAGCCAGCGGGAGCGGTCGAAGGGCCGCCGGCAGCGTGAATCCATCGTAGCGCTCGCAGGGCTGACGATGGATGAATACCGGGCCGGGTGCCGGCAGCGCGTTCGGATCGCTGAACGGCTGATAGGTGAAGAGCAACCGTTCCTCGGCGCCCACCCGAAAGGTCCTCAGGCACAGACGACAGGGACCGTAGCCGGTTGCGACTTCGGCGTGGGCGGGATGACCATACTGGGGTGACTTCATGGATTCCCTCGCGGCCGCCGCGATGGAGTCGGGAATGCCCTGGAGGCGAAACGTGCCCATAGTCCCCGTCTGGGAAGTGTTGACCCGAGTGTACTGAGCCGGCCCTGGGGGCGCACTCTGATTCTTGCGGTTGAATTCTGGGGGCGAGCCACCAGCCGGCGGATGGGCACAAGTCTCTGGGAGAAAGTCGGCAACCATGGACCGTAGGACTCACGCCGAGCTGATGACCGTCGCCACCGAATGGGATCGGGCGATGGTCGAGAACGACCCCGACGCCATCGGCCGGTACATGGCCGACGATTGGACGATCATCGGCTCGGACGGCAGCCTCGGCGACAAGGCGACGTTTCTGGGACTGGTGCGGTCGGGAGCGCTGAGTCACGAGGTGATGACGACGGAGGATCTGCACGTTCGGGTGTACGGTGATACCGCGGTGACCACGGCGCGAGGGGTCTCCGGCGGCATGTACCAGGGCCAGGCGTTTCATGAGGTCGAGCGGGTCTCCTGCGTCTTCGTGCGACAGCAGGGGCGGTGGAAGTGTGTCCTGACCCACCTGTCGCGGCTCCCGCCCGGGAGTTCCTCCTAGGTCATGTCGGTGCTGTGGTGGAGATAGGATCGCCGCCGGATCTTGAGGCGCGTGCCCGGGGCTTTCGGGGCGCTCATGCTTGCGCAGGCGCCAGGGGAGTTACACACCGGGTCTCGCTACGGCGCCATTCCTGCTGGCCCTGGCCCTCTACCTCGCACTTCAGCTCTGCCGTTAACCTTGTAGCGACCATCTTCCCCGGGGTGTGGATGCCGGGCTGGACTCCGGTTGTCTCCCTGCTTCTCGCATCGCTGGTTCTTCGGCCGGCGCAGGCCCAGAGCGCTGGCTCGAGCCCCCGCGAATCGGCCGACGCCCGGGTAGCGGCGCTGGATGTGGCGCTGTACAACGCCCAGGCCAACGTCCAGGAGGCGACCGACGCGGACAAGGCGACGCTGGCCACGGGCATTCTCCGGGCCACTCTCGGTAAGCTGCTGTCCGGCCAGCTGGCCGATAGCGTCGCCGTTCGGGCGGCCGAGCGCTCGGATACGGCCCTTGCCCTCGCCGGCGGGCGGCCCTGCAACGTGGTTGTCGCCTGCGCCCGAGCGGTGGCGCGGGCGGTGAACGCTCCCTGGGTGGTCCTCGCCAAGGTCAGCAAGACCAGCAACCTCATCTGGCTGCTGACCGCTCAACTGGTACACGCCCCCTCAGGGAGCATCGTGCTCGACGATTCCACCGAGCTGAAGGGTGAGCCCGAGGCGATGGTGCGGGCGGGCGCGCGCATCTTCGCCGAGCGAGTGGCGCGCACGGTGCGGGCAGGGGGGAGGACGACGAATTTCCCCACACCCTGAGGAAGGGACGCTAGTCCGCCTGGGCGACCGGGTCGTCCCACATCCGGTGCGTGATCCGCCACTCGGAGTCGGGCGCCCGGCGCAACATCATGAGGTAGGTGCCGGCGTTACGCATGGAGCGCTGTCGCCCGTCCGACTCGAAGGTGAACGCAAGGGCGAAGCGTCCCCAGAGAACACCCTGGTCCCCGTTCGCTTCCGCGCCGTCGGTGGTGATGTCCAGGGCGGTGACGGTGGTGGGTGGAGCATCCGGCGGCCACCAGAAGGTCCGGATGGCGGGTAGCCCGACGACCGGCGGGTCGCCATGATGGGGCAGAAGGACGGCGTCGGGCGCGAAGAGGCGGAGGATGGCGGCCGAATCGCCGGCGAGCCACGCTGCGCGGTATGCTTCGTTGACCGCCCGCAGGCTGCGCACCTCCGCGGCGCTGTTCTTCCGATCGACGCCGGACCGACAGGCCAGACCGAGTAGTGCGATCATGAGACAGGCCGTGCGTGGCACCAGGATCTCCCTGCCGGGGAAGGCGTCATCCGCCTTACGCCTGGTGGAGAGCCGGGGTTACATGAGGAGCAGCGGTCTACCCCGACAGCCTTGATGCTCGAGCCGATCCTCGCAGGCGCCGTTCTCGGCGCAGTGTTCGCCGTCGCCGCCCGCAGACTGGGAAGCGACGGCGAGCTCCGCGTATTCGCAGTCGGGCTGGCCGTTGCGGCCCTCATCTACCTGGGCCTGGCCTTGCCGACTGCGGTCGGCCGGTGGCTCGTCGTGGAGACCGCTGGAGTCACGATCTTCGGTGGCCTCGCCTGGCTCGGCCTGCGCCGGCCGGGTTGGCTGGCGCTCGGATGGGCGGCGCACGTAGCCTGGGACGTGGCCCTTCACCTCGAACAAGCGCAACCCGTCGTGGGCGCCTGGTACCCCCTTGCGTGCATCGGATTCGATCTCATCGTGGCCGGTTTTGTGTTGAATGCTGCGGTCCCGTCCGCCCTTCGAGCTCTGGGCTTCGCGGTCACGCTTCTCGGCGCCACCGCGGGTGAACTCGGCGCCCAGAACTCGGGCCAGGTGACAGCGCCGCGAGTGACGAATCTGGCGGGCGCCAGGGATCAACCCGGTCTCTTCACCCAGCGCCTGCTGCTCCCGGCGAACTACTGTGGCCCGCTTCATACCCATGACCACGACTTGCATGGGCTGGTCCTGCGCGGAATCCTTCTGATGGGCTTCCTGGACAGCGCCGGCACGCTCGAGGTACGGCAGTATTCCGCCGGCAGTTTCGTGCCGGTGCCGGCGGGCAAAGTTCACCTCGAGGGGAGCCCCGTCGAAACGGAGATCCATGTCAGCGGAATCGGCCCGCTGGTCACGACGGTAGTGGACAGCGCTCCGGGACTCCGCTGCACCTCGGCGTCGCGAGGCGGCACACCTCGGTGAGGTACGTCCTGCGGTGTCGCTGGCCTAGGCCCGGAGAATGTCCTGGTCCGGGACCCGAAGATTCGGGATCGGATCGAGGTGCTCGACCCCTGCGGCGTTGAGGAAACCCGACAGGTCCACCGCGTGCTCCGCGGTATCCACCGCGATCTCTACCACGCCGTTGGTGACGATGGGGATCGCGCCCTCGGCGTTGCGCCCGGGTCTCCGCAGGCGCCGCCGGCTGGGACGCCAGGGGCCCTCGCAGTTGCGGAGGTCGTGTCCCTGGCGTTTGAGATCTTCGGCGAGCGCATAGACGGGGGTGGGCGCATACCGACGCGTCCGTGCCCGTCCGCCGTGACGGGGACGCGAATGCGAAGACTCGCTGGAACTTGCCATTGCTGCCTCCTGCGAGAGCGTCCAGAGATCCAAGCTCTTCTGCGGCTTAGATTACGGCCGCACTGGAAGGCGAGCAGTGCGGCCCATCACACTCGCCGTCGCAGGAACCAGCATGCGCAGCCACGTCACCTTCAGGACTTCCCGCTTCAACCAGACCGAGGTGCAGCCGCACTTCATCAATCCCTGCTGTTTCGGGGAGGATTGCCTCTTCTGGCTGATCGACGAGCTGCGGGAGCGGGGTTGGGCCGACCTCGCCGACCCCTGGCAGGAAGACTGGGGTTGGCAGACGGGTGGCGAGCTTGGCGGGCGGCGCTACCTCCTCGGCGTTGGGCTGATCCCCGAGGACGAGCCGGAGTGGCTCGCCCACATCCAGGAGCGGCCATCGCTGCTCGACCGGTTACGCGGCCGGGGCGAGCTGGTCGTGCTGCCGAAACTCGCCCCGGTCCTGCACCAGGTGCTCAGCGCCGCACCGGATATCAGCGACGTGAGCTGGCACTTCGAGGACGTATTCCAGCGCGGCGAGAGCCCCGGCGCGGCCGACCCGTCCGCCCCGCGGACCGCGGGCGAGAGCGCGTGACCGGCGCATCACGCGCCATCGTCAGGCCCGCCGGGCGGGGTGATGTGCCGACGCTGGCGCGACTGCGATACGAGTTTCGCGCGGAGCACGACGCACCGGTCGAACCGGAGGCCGACTTCCTCCCCCGATGCGCGAACTGGATGATGCCGCGTCTCGGTCCGGGAGGATCCTGGCGTTGCTGGCTCGCGGAGGATGCGGGACGTGGGGTCGGAACGGTCTGGCTCCAGCGGATCGAGAAGCTCCCGAACCCTGTGGCTGAGGCGGAGAGCCACGGCTACGTGAGCAGTCTATACGTGGTACCTTCGAGCCGAGGCTCGGGTCTCGGCAGCCGGCTGCTGGGCGCCTGTCTCGAGGCGTGTCAGGCGGAGGAGATGGACGCCGTGATTCTCTGGCCGACTCCGCGGAGCAGGTCCCTGTACCTGCGCCACGGGTTCGCCGTCCGGGAGGACCTGCTGGAACGGCGACTGCGGCCGTCACCGGGCCGCGCGGCCCCGCGGGAGTCGCCGTGAGCACGAACGCGTCATCCGCCTGTCCTCGCGGTCACGATGCCGGTCAGGTTGATACCTCGGATCGCCGCGCGTCTCGCCTGAGCGCAGGCGGGGAGGGCCCGTGATTCGCAAGCTCGCTTCCGGCAAATACCGGCTCTACTCACGCAAGAAGGATCCCAAGACCGGAAAACGTCGCAACCTGGGCACGTTCGCCACTCGCGCGGCGGCCGAGCGGCATGAGCGGGCGGTGCAGTACTTCAAGCGCGGAGGGTAGCGACGTCGGCCCGGGAGCGCATGGAGCTGACGGCCAGGGTCGTCGACATCACCACGCTCGACACCGACGCCATCGTGAACGCCGCCAACGAGTCGCTGGCGCCTGGCGGCGGCGTCTGCGGGGCGATCCATAGGGCCGCGGGCCCGGAGCTGGCACGCGCGTGTGCCGCGATCGGCCCTTGTCCCACCGGCGAGGCGCGCATCACTCCCGGATTTCGCCTGCCGGCCGGCTACGTGATTCACGCCGTCGGCCCGGTCTGGCGGGGGGGTGGAGAAGGCGAGGCGGAGCTGCTCGCATCGGCCTATCGGTCGGCGCTGCGCCTGGCGGAAGAGCACGGCCTCCGGAGCATCGCCTTCCCGGCCATCAGTACGGGGATCTACGGCTATCCGCTGGACAGCGCCACCGAGGTCGCGCTGCGCGCGGTGCGGGGGTTCAGCGCACAGGGATCCGGGCTGCAACGCATCGTCTTCGCGTGCTTCGGCCCCGAGGTGGAACGCGCCTACCGGGATCGCCTGTGAATCACTTCAGCATCACCGCGGACATCCCCGCCGCTCCCGAGCGCGTCTGGGGTATCCTCGCCGACGTCGAGCGCTGGCCCGAGTGGACGCCCAGCGTCACCCGGATCACCCGGCTCGATCCTGGACCGCTCGCGGTCGGCAGTCGCGCACGGATCCATCAGCCCCGCCTGCTGCCGGCGACCTGGCGGATCGTGGAGCTCGCGGAGGGCCGTCGCTTCACCTGGGTCACCGGCAGCCCCGGCATCCGCGCCGTCGCCGAGCACTCGGTGGAGCCGATCGACCGAGGCAGCCGCGTGACCCTCTCGGTCCGGTTCGAAGGCCTGCTGGCCTCGCTCGTCGCCCGTCTCACCCGGGACCTCAACCGGCGCTACCTGGAGCTCGAGGCCGCCGGACTGCGCGAGCGGAGCCTCTCACCCGAGCGGCGGCCATCATGAGTGGGTACGAGGGGCCGACTCGTGTGGGCCAGCTCGCCATTCCGGTGACGGATCTGGAGCGCGCCGTCACTTTCTACCGTGACGTCCTCGGACTTCGGTTCCTGTTTCGTGCGCCGCCCGGCCTGGCGTTTCTCCAGTGCGGCGAGGTCCGCCTGATGCTCAGCCAGGTGCCCCCCGGCGCGACCGAGCCGGCCGTCGGCGTCGTCTATTACCGCGTCCCCGATCTCGATGCCGCCTATACGACGCTCCGGGAGCGGGGCGCGCGGTTCGTGGACGCGCCCCACCGAATCGCGCGTCTCGAGGACCACGAGCTCTGGATGGTCTTCCTCAGAGACCCGGACGAGCATCTTCTGGCTCTCATGGCCGAGCGGCCCCTCACCGATACCTGACCCTGGTCAGTGCGGCGTCGTCACCCGCTCGGGAGCAGCGAGGTCCGTCCGCCGGGGCTGCTCACGCAGCAAGGCGCGCTCGGTGAAGTCCTGCCGCTCCTGAAGCTCCGCCAGTTCCTGGCGCAGGACGAGTTGCTCGTCCTCGAGTGCCCGAATCCGCTCGGCGGCCGCGTCGGGCAGCGCGGGCTGGCGGGAGGCCCGGCGGTCGATCAGGCGAGCGAACGACCAGCCGATGCGGCCGAAGACGAGGGTGATGGTCGCGACAAACGCGAGCTGGGTGATGTCGCCGAGATCCATGGTGGCTCCAGTGACGGGGAGCGATTGAGGGTCGCGACACCAATGATGGAGGGCCGCCACTGGCGGTGCAATCCGGGGGTCAGCGCTGGCCGACCGGATTCAGGCCCCCTAGGATTCCTGCGTGGGTTCCCTGCTGCAGGAATGGACTGATCCGCCGCCGATGTGCGCCAGCACGCCAGCACCCGCGGTGCTCGCGACCGACGGTACGCTCTGGTTGGCATACCGGATCGGCCGGGATCCGCATCATTGCGCGGTGGTGCGCTTCCATCGGGTCCTGGAGTACGCCTGGGGCTCTGCACCCGCCGCGCTCGGCATCGAGGCTGCAGGCGACCTGCCGCGGGGAAGCTTCTACGAGGTCCCCTCCGGCGAGGCTGTCGCAAGCGTGGACGAACGTCGCTGGATCATCACCTTCCCGGATGCGCTGCTGGACGTGCGCGCCATGGACGTCGCGGTTGTCCTGCGAGCCACGGCGTCACTGGACCCTGCTCACGCGCTCGCCGCGCTGCTCGCCTGATGTCCACCCGTCGCCCCGTCGTCGGCATCATGGGCGGCAGCGACTCGGCGCCGCGCACCCTCGAGGCGGCCCATCGCTTTGGCCGGCTGGCGGCTGCGGCGGGATGGATAGTGTTGACGGGCGGGCGCCCAGCCGGGGTCATGGAGGCGGCGGCAGCCGGAGCCAAGTCGGTGCCGGACAGTCTCACGGTCGGCATCCTCCCGAGCGGGCCCGATGGACCGGTGAGCGCGGCGGTGGACATCGCCGTCTTCACCGGTATCGGGGAAGCGCGAAACGCGATCAACGTGCTGAGCAGCGACGTGGTCGTGGCCTGCGGGGTCGAGGGTCCCGGCACGGCGTCGGAGGTCGCCCTCTCGCTGAGGCTCGCCCGGCCCACGATTCTACTGGCTCCTTCACCGGAGGCGGCAGCGTTCTTTCGAACGATCGACCCCGAGAGGGTGCTCCATCAGGTCGTGGGCCCGGAGGAAGCGGTCGAGTTGATCGAACACCGGCTGGGCATCGCACGGTGGCCGGTCCTGCGGGCCTGAGGACTCAAACGCGAGGGAGCCTATGAACGCCGAGTACCACAGCTTCCGCGACTTCTATCCCGCGTATCTCGCCGAGCACAAGGCGCGGTCCACCCGCCGGCTCCACTTCGTCGGGACCCTGCTCGTCATCCTCACGGTTGCGGTGGCGCTCTGGCGGGGCGAGGCGCGCTGGCTGCTGCTCGCCCCCATTTTCGGGTATGGACTCGCCTGGATCGGGCACTTCGTCTTCGAGCGCAACCGTCCGGCCACCTTCCGCCATCCGCTCTACAGCCTGGCAGGCGACTTCGTGATGTTCAAGGACATGCTCCTGGGCCGACTGCCCTGGTGAGCGAATACGGGAGGGCACGTGTCGAAGCTGCGGTTCAGAATCTCGATGTCTGTGGACGGCTATGTCGCCGGCCCCGAGCAGAGCAAGCAGAATCCGCTGGGGATCGGCGGTGAGGGTCTGCACGACTGGGTCGTAGCCTTGGCGGCATGGCGTCATGTTCGGCGGCCATCCCGGCCCCTGGAGCGCGGCCAAGCCGTGGAACGGGTGGTGGGGGGACGATCCGCCCTTTCATCATCCGGTGTTCGTCCTGACCCATCATCCGCGCCCGCCGCTCGCGCTGAAGGGCGGGACCACGTTCACCTTGTAACCGGCGGCGCCAGTGTGGCCAACCAGTACCTCTCGGCGGGATTGGTGAACGAGATGGAGATCCACCTGGTCCCGATGCTGCTCGGGGGCGGCGAGCGGCTGTTCGCCGGTCTCGAGGACCTGAAGGGCCTGCGGCCGGTCCGCACGGTGGCCGTGCCGGGTGTGACCCACCTCAAGTTCTCCCGCTCGTGAGGGTCCACCGAAGCGGCCGATGATCCCTACCGCACGGCTCCAGCTGATCCCGGCGACCTCCGATCTGGTGTCCGCCGCCCTCGATGGCCCGGCGTCCCTGGCAGCCGCGCTCCAGGCTCGCGTGCCGCCGTCCTGGCCTCCGGAGTTCCTCGATTCGCCGGCCCTCGAGTTCACCCGCGCTCGATTGACGGAGGCTCCCCAGGACGGCGGGTGGTGGCTGTACTTCATCGTGCTCCCGGCCGCGGCCGGGGAGCCCGTCCTGATCGGAACGGCGGGGTACAAGGGGCCGCCGGCCGAGGGCACCGTGGAGGTTGGATACGGCATCGTGACCGACCACCAGCGGCGGGGCTATGCTTCGGAGGCGGTGCGTGGGCTCGTCGCGCGCGCATTCCGGATGCCCGAGGTGCGGCGCGTGATCGCCGAGACGCTGCCGGAGCTGACGCCGTCCATCGCCGTGCTCCGGAAGTGCGGCTTCGAGCTCACCGGGGAGGGCTCCGAGCCGGGCGTGATCCGCTTCGAGCTGACCAGAACCGGGTACGAGGGGAAAAGCCACACCTGAGCGCTGCGGGACGAAACACGATGTGCTCCGGGAGAACGCCATGGAGCCTCAGGTCGCGCCGCTGCACGCGATCCTCGAGCTGAACACCGATTTGCTGCTCAACTGCCTCGACGGACTGTCGGAGGAGGACGCTCTCCGGCAGCTCGAGGGAGGCGGCAACACCATCGCGTTTCTCGCCGCGCATCTGACCGACACGCGCCACTTCCTCGCCCACAGGCTGGGCCATCCCCTGGCCAACCCCTTGTCGCGCTACCTGGCCGAGGCCAGCAGCATCGAGGATATCGTCGAATGGCCCGCCCTCGCGGAGCAACGCGAGTGGTGGCGCGCGGTCAGCCGTCATCTCTGCAACGTCGTGGCCGGCCGGACGGCGGAGCAGTTGCGGCGGCCGGACGCGCACCGGTTCCCGCTGGGAGATTCAACCGAGCTCGGGCTCCTCACTTTCCTGGTGCAGCACGACTCCTATCACATCGGGCAGATGGGCTTTCTCCGGCGCCAGCTGGGAAAGCCTGCCATGTCCTACGCTCGCGGCGTCGGTTGAGCGCATGGCGTGCGATGCGGAAGGCTTCGATCCCGCGATCGTTGCGTACTACGATCGGACTCCGGAGGAAAGCCGGCTGGAGCAGGGTGCCTTTCGACTGGAGCAGGAGCGGACCCGGGAGCTGCTGCAGCGCTTCATGCCGTCGCCCCCGGCGGTGGTCGTGGATGTCGGCGGCGCCGCCGGCGCGTACGCCCTGTGGCTGGCGGAGGCAGGGTACACTGTGCATCTGGTCGACCGGACGCCCAGGCTCGTCGCCGAGGCCAGGCGCCGCAGTCAGCAGGCCCGTCGTCCGCTGGTCTCCTGCCGCGTGGGCGACGCCCGGGCCCTCGACCTCCCGCCCGGGGCGGCAGACGTGGTGCTCCTCCTGGGCCCGCTCTATCATCTGACGGACCCTGCCGATCGGGCCCGGGCACTGCGGGAGTCCGCCCGGGTGCTGCGGCCCGGCGGGCTGCTCTTCGCCGCCGCGATCTCGCGTTGGGCGTCGGCGCTGGATGGACTCGCCCGCGAGCTCCTGGCGGACGCCGCCTTCGGCTCCATCGTCGAGCAGGATCTGCGCACCGGCCAGCACCGCAATCCGACCGGGCGGGCGGACTACTTCACCACCGCCTACTTCCATCACCCCGACGAGCTGGGCGTCGAGGTGAACGCCGCGGGTCTCGAGCTCGCCGGTGTGTTCGGAATCGAGGGTCCGGGGTGGATTCTCTCCGACGTGGTCGAGCGCATGGCGGATCCCACCCGGCGCGAGATGCTCCTGCGATTGGCGAGGATGACGGAAACCGAGGCTCCGGTCATCGGCGCCAGCGCGCACCTCCTGGCGGTCGCCCGCCGGTGACGGCATTGACCGCGCTTCGCCACGCGTTCGCCATCGCGGTGCTGCCGTTCACGATGGCGGTGCTCGTTCCGCTGTGGCTGGCGCGTCGAGCGGGACTCACGCCGGGGCCCGCAAGTTCGGCGGGAGGTCTGGCGCTGCAGGCTGCGGGGCTCTGCCTGCTGGCCATCGGGCTGGCACTGTTCGTCGCCAGCCTGCGTCGCTTCGCGACCGAGGGTCGCGGCACGCTCGCGCCCTGGGATCCTCCTCGCCGGCTGGTGGTGCGCGGTCCCTATCGCTACGTGCGCAATCCGATGATCTCGGGCGTGCTGCTCGTTCTCCTGGGAGAGGCCCTGGTGCTGCGCTCGCGTCCCCATCTCATGTGGGCGTGCACCTTCTTCGCGATCAATGCCGTGTACATCCCGCTGCTGGAGGAGCCCGACCTCGAGCTTCGCTTCGGCGAGTCCTACC
>DATBJH010000118.1:0-22835 GCA_036556505.1 Gemmatimonadales bacterium | reverse complement strand
AAGTCGTCAAGCGTGCAGGCGTCACTCGCATCATCTGCAAGCGCAATCCCAAGCACAAGCAGCGGCAAGGCTGATCATGGCGCGTATCGCAGGCGTGGATCTCCCGCGCGAGAAGCGGGTCGAGATCGCGCTCACCTACATTTTCGGCATCGGCCGGCCCACCAGCAGCCGCATCCTCGGTGAGACCGGCGTCAACCCCGACACCCGGGTCCGCGATCTCTCGGACGCCGAGGTCGCCCGGCTCCGCCAGATGATCGAGCGCTCGGTCAAGGTGGAGGGCGCGCTCCGCACCGAAGTCGCCATGAATATCAAGCGGCTGATGGATATCGGCAGCTACCGGGGCATCCGCCACCGGCGGGGGCTGCCGGTCCGCGGCCAGCGCACCCACACCAACGCGCGCACCAAGAAGGGGCCGCGTCGGGCCATCGCCGGCAAGAAGAAAGTGACCAAGAAGTAAATGACCGCTCCTACGACTCCCCCCGCCGCACCTACGGCGCCCGCCAAGGCGCCCAGCGCCAAGCGCGGCAAGAAGGTCGTCGAGTCCGAGGGCATCGCCCACATCTCGGCGACGTTCAACAACCTGCTCATCACCATCACCGACCTGCGGGGCAACGCGCTCGCATGGGGGTCGGCGGGCAAGGCCGGGTTCAAGGGCTCCAAGAAGTCCACCCCGTTCGCCGCCACCGTCGCCGCCGAGAACTGCGGCCGTGAGGCGATGAACCTCGGGCTCCGGCGGGTGCATGTGCGGGTGCAGGGCCCCGGCAGCGGCCGCGAGTCCGCCATCCAGGCGCTGGCCTCGGTCGGGCTCCGCGTGGTGTCCATCCGCGACGTCACGCCGATCCCGCACAACGGCTGCCGCCCACCCAAGAAGCGCCGGGTCTAACGAACCCTTGACTGACGGTACCATGACCATTGATCTGACCGGGTTGGTCCGCCCGCATCTCGTCGAGATGACGAAGCGCGACGACAACCCCAATGCCGCCGAATTCCGTCTTCAGCCGCTGGAGCGTGGCTTCGGCTACACCCTCGGCAATTCGCTCCGCCGGCTGCTCCTCTCCTCGCTGCGCGGCAGCGCGGTCTGGGGCTTCCGCCTCGACGGCGTGGTGCACGAGCACCAGACCGTCCAGGGCGTGCTGGAGGACGTCCACCAGATCGTGCAGCGGCTCAAGTCGCTCACCCTGGTCCTCGCTCCCGACGTGGACGACGCGGTCCTCCACATTCGGCGCGAGGGCGCGGGGCCGGTGTACGCCCGCGACATCCAGGAGCACGGCTCCGTCACCATCAAGAACCCGGACCACCTCCTGTTCACCCTCCAGGACGACCGCGAGGTCAGCATGGAGCTGTACGTGAACAAGGGCCGCGGCTACGTGGAGGCCGAGATGCACCCGGCCGACCGGTCGCTGCCGGTGGACCTGGTCCGGATCGACGCGATTTACAATCCGGTTCGCCGCGCCAACTTCGCGGTGGCCGAGACCCGCGTCGGCCAGCGCACCGACTACGACCGGCTGACGGTCCAGGTCGAGACCAACGGCACCATCACCCCCGAAGACGCGATCGCGTACGCCGCCGCGCTGGCCCAGGTCCACTTCCAGTACTTCGTGGATTTCGGCAAGGTGCCGACGGTGCGCGATGGTAGTGCCGCCCAGCCGGCGGCCGGCGCCAGCAATCTGCGCCAGCGGCTCAGCCGGCCCATCGACGACTTCGGGCTCTCGGTCCGCTCGCTCAACTCGCTCAAGAACTCGAACATCCGGACGCTCAAGGACCTGGTCGAGTTCTCCGAGGACGACCTGCTCAAGGTCAAGAACGTGGGCGAGAAGGCGCTGAGCGAGATCGCCGAGCTGCTCCAGCGCGAAGGGCTCAACTTCGGGATGGGCTTCGAGGAGACCGACGGCGAGCTGCGCGTGGTGCGTCCCGGTGTCGCCCCGATGGCCCAGCCCTCCGCGGGCACCGGGGAGATTTGACGTGCGCCACCGTGCCAAGGGCCGCCAGCTCTCCCGCACCTCCAGCCACAAGCGGGCGCTGCTGAACAACATGGCGGCGAGCCTGTTCGCCCATGGTCGGGTGACCACCACCGAGGCCAAGGCCAAGGAGTTGCGGCCGTTCGCCGAGAAGCTGATCACGCTCGCGCGCCGGGGCGACCTGCACGCGCGGCGGCTGGTCGAGCGGCGGATCAAGGACCGGGACACCCTGGGCAAGCTGTTCAGCGAGATCGGTCCGCGCTTCGCGGCGCGGCCGGGCGGCTACACCCGCATCCTCAAGATGGGGCATCGTCCCGGTGACGGGGCGGATATCGCCCGGATCGAGCTGCTCTCCGAGTGACCGGCGCGCTGCGAGAGGCCCAAACGAATGAAGGGGACCCGATCGGGTCCCCTTTTTTCTGCGTGGCACTGCGGCGTGTCAGGCGGCGGGCACAGGCGTCCGAGGGGCCTTCACCACCCGGTTACTCTTCAGGCACTGCGTGCACACCCGCACTCGCCTCGGCGACCCTTCAACCAGGACGCGGACGGTCTGCAGATTCGGGTACCAGCGGCGCTTGGTTCGGTTGTTGGCGTGGCTGACATTGTTGCCGGTGACCGGCCCCTTGCCGCACACGGTGCAGACCCGCGCCATAGCTTCATCCTCGTTTGCGTTGCGTCGTACTTCGATACGCCGGAAACCTCTAAATCTAACCGGGCGAGCAGGATGAGACAACCCGACCGGATCGCGCCCCATGCCTAAAGCGCTCATCACCGGCGTCACCGGCCAGGACGGCTCCTACCTCGCCGAGTTCCTGCTGGAGAAGGGCTACGAAGTGGTCGGGATGGTCCGTCGCACCAGCCACCACAGCTACGAGCGGATCGACCACCTCCTCGACCGCATCGAGATCGTGGCGGCCGACCTGCTGGACCAGCACTCCCTCACCGTGGTCATGCAGGACGTGCGGCCCGACGAGGTGTACAACCTCGCCGCGCAGTCGTTCGTGCCCACCTCCTGGAGCCAACCGGTGCTCACCGGCGAGTTCACCGCCCTGGGGGTGACCCGGATTCTCGAGGCGATCCGCCTGGTGCATCCCAACGCCCGCTTCTACCAGGCCAGCTCGTCGGAGATGTTCGGGAAGGTGACCGAGACACCCCAGCGCGAGACCACGCCGTTCTATCCCCGGTCGCCCTACGGCGTGGCCAAGGTCTACGGCCACTGGATCACGGTGAACTACCGGGAGTCGTACGACCTGTTCGCGGTGAGCGGGATCCTCTTCAACCACGAGTCCCCCCGGCGCGGCATCGAGTTCGTCACCCGCAAGGTCACGGACGGCGTCGCCCGCATCAAGCTGGGGCTCGCGAAGGAACTTCACCTCGGCAACCTCGACGCGCGGCGCGACTGGGGCTACGCCGGCGACTACGTCGAGGCGATGTGGCTCATGCTGCAGCAGTCCACCCCGAAGGACTACGTGGTGGGCATGGGTGAGACCCACAGCGTCCGCGAGCTGACGGAGATCGCGTTCCGCCACGTGGGGCTCGACTACCGGCAGCACGTGGTGAGCGATCCCCGCTATTACCGGCCGGCGGAAGTGGAGCAGCTCCTCGCCGATCCGTCGAAGGCGCATCGCGAGCTCCGCTGGAGGCCGAAGGTCAGCTTCGAGCAGCTGGTCATCATGATGGTGGACGCGGACCTGGCGCGGCTGTCGGCGGTACGCCGGCCGTGAAGCTCCTGGTCACCGGCGCGGACGGGTTCGTGGGCCGACACCTGGTCCGCCGCCTCGCCCGCGACGGCCACCGGATCGGCGCGGGGTGCCGGCCGGGATCGGCGCCGGTGGACTGGCAGGGCGCGGACGTCACGGTCCTGCCGCTCGAGCTCACCGACGACCGATCGGTGCGGCAGGCGGTGGACTTCGGTCCCGATGCGGTGGTGCACCTCGCGGCGGTCGCGTCCAACCCGGAGGCCCTCGCCGACCCCGGGCTCGCCTGGGCGGTGAACGCGGGCGGCACCGCTCGGCTGGCACAGGCGCTCGCCACGCGGCGCGAGCAGGGAGGGGGCGAGGGGCGCCTGCTGGTGATCTCCAGCGGCGAGGTCTACGGCCCCGGCGCTCGGGTCGCGCGGAAGGAGACCGACGCCGTCGCACCGGCGACGCCGTACGCCGCGAGCAAGGTGGGGGCCGAGCTGGCCGGACTGGAGGTCTGGCGACGCAGCGGACTGCCGGTGATCGTCACCCGGGCGTTCACCCACACCGGGCCGGGTCAGGACGGCCGGTTCGTGCTCCCCTCGTTCGTCTCACGGCTGCGGGAGGCCCGGGTCACCGGTGCGCGCCGGGTGCGCACCGGCAACCTCGAGCCTGTGCGGGACCTGCTGGACGTCCGGGATGTCGTCGAGGCCTACCTGCTCCTGCTCCGCTCGGGCGAGCCGGGCGAGATCTACAACGTGTCCCGGGGTGAGGGGACGTCGGTGGGCGAGCTGTTCCGCATGCTCGCCCAGCAGATCGGGGTGGAGGCGGAGCCGGAGCCGGATCCGGCACTGGCCCGCAGGAACGACATCCCCCACCTTGTCGGGGATTCGACCAAATTGCGGCGCGCCACCGGCTGGGCGCCCGCGCGCACACTACAGCAGACCTTACGAGGACTGGTGGATGCCGAAGCGGACTGACCTGGAAACGATCCTCCTCATCGGCTCGGGCCCGATCGTGATCGGACAGGGAGCCGAGTTCGACTACTCCGGCACCCAGGCGGTGCGCGCGCTCAAAGAGGAGGGGTACCGGGTCGTCCTGGTCAATTCCAATCCCGCGACCATCATGACCGATCCGGAGCTGGCCGACCGCACCTACATCGAGCCGGTCACGCCGGAGTGGGTCGCCAAGGTGATCGAGCGGGAGCGGCCCGACGCCCTGCTGCCCACGATGGGCGGCCAGACCGCGCTGAACGTCGCGATGGCGCTGGAGCGCGACGGCACACTGGCCCGGTTCGGGGTGGAGCTCATCGGCGCCAACGAGCGCGCCATCCGGACGGCGGAGGACCGCGAGGAGTTCGCGGCCGCGATGCGGCGGATCGGCCTCGCCACGCCCAAGGGTCGCACCGTGCGGAGCGTGGAGGAAGGGCTGGCGACGGTGGAGGAGATCGGTTATCCGGCGATCCTGCGGCCGTCGTTCACCCTGGGCGGCACCGGCGGCGGCATCGCGTACAACCTGGACGACTTCGAAACGATGCTGCAGCGGGCGCTGGACCTATCTCCGGTGCACTCGGTGCTGGTGGAGCGCAGCGTCATCGGGTGGAAGGAGTACGAGCTCGAGGTGATGCGCGACGGGGCCGATAACGTGGTGATCGTCTGCTCCATCGAGAACCTCGACCCGATGGGCGTGCACACGGGCTACTCGATCACCGTCGCCCGGTCGATGACGCTCAGCGACCGCGAGTACCAGGTCATGCGCGACGCCGCGATCCGGATCATCCGCGAGATCGGCGTGGCGGCCGGGGGCTGCAATATCCAGTTCGCGGTGGACCCCGCCACCGGCGAGCAGCTGGTGATCGAGATGAACCCTCGGGTCAGCCGCTCCTCCGCGCTGGCGTCCAAGGCGACCGGGTTTCCCATCGCGCGGATCGGGACCAAGGTGGCCGTGGGCTACCGGCTGGACGAGCTCCCCAACGACATCACCCGCACCACGCCGGCCTCGTTCGAGCCGGTGCTGGACTACGTGGTGGTGAAGATCCCCCGTTTCGCCTTCGAGAAGTTTCCCGCCGCCGACCCGACGCTCACCACCCAGATGAAGTCGGTGGGTGAGGTGATGGCCATCGGCCGGACGTTCAAGGAGGCCTTCCAGAAAGGGCTGCGAGGACTGGAGGCCGATCGCGCGGGCTGGACGGCGGGAGCCACGCCCGCGGACGACCGGCTGGAGGACGAGTCCCTGGAGAGCGCGCTGGTGGCGGTCCGGACGCCGACGCCGGAGCGGATCTTCCAGATCAAGCGCGCGCTGCGGCTGGGGGCCTCGGTGGACGCGATCGCCGAGCGCAGCGGCATCGATCCCTGGTTCCTGCACCAGATGATGGAGCTGGTCGAGGCGGAGGCCGAGTGGGAGGGCGGTCGGGCGGTCGGGCGGGCGGTCGGTCGGGCGGTCGGTCAGGCGGACGGGAACAGTGCAGGCGATGCGGCGTTGCTCCGACGGATGAAGCGGCTGGGGTTTTCGGATCGGCAGCTCGCCGAGCTACGTGGCACGACTGAAGGAGAGATCCGCGCCCTGCGGCATCGGCTGGGAGTTCGGCCGGCGTACAAGGTGGTGGATACCTGCGCCGGCGAGTTTCCCTCGTCCACGCCCTACCTCTACTCGTCGTACGACGAGGAGAATGAGGCTCGGGGCGTCGGCGACCGCACCGTGGTGATCCTCGGCAGCGGACCCAACCGGATCGGGCAGGGGGTGGAGTTCGACTACCTCTGTGTCCGGGCGGCGATGGCGTTCCGGGAGATGGGCTTCCGCACCGTGATGGTGAACTCCAATCCGGAGACGGTCTCCACCGACTTCGACATCTCGGACGTGCTGTACTTCGAGCCGCTCACACTGGAAGACGTGCTGGAGATCGTCCACGTGGAGCGGCCCTACGGCGTGGTCGTTCAGCTCGGAGGGCAGACGCCGCTCCGGCTGGCGCGGGCGCTGGAGAAGGAAGGCGTCCGCATCCTCGGCACCTCGCCCGAGGCGATCGATCTGGCGGAGGACCGCGGCCGTTTCGAGGCGCTGACCCGCGAGCTCGGCGTGACGCAGCCGCCCAGCGGCGTCGCCTTCTCGGTGGAAGAGGCGCTCGCTGTGGCGGGCCGGATCGGCTACCCGGTCCTGGTGCGACCGTCGTATGTGCTGGGTGGCCGCGCCATGGAGATCGTGTACGACGACGGCTCGCTCCGCAGCTACTTCGCCCGCGCCGCCCGGGTAGCGCCCGAGCACCCGGTGCTGATTGACAGCTTCCTGGAGGACGCCTTCGAGGCCGACGTGGATGCCATCGCGGACGGCACCCGCTGCGTCATCGGCGGGGTGATGCAGCACATCGAGGACGCCGGCATCCACTCGGGCGACTCCGCCTGCGTGCTGCCGCCGTACCTGATCACCGAGCCCCAGGTCGAGGAGATGCGTCGGCACACCCGCGCCTTCGCCGAGCGGCTGGGTGTGGTGGGACTGATCAACGTGCAGTACGCGATCAAGAACGGCGTGGTATACGTGCTGGAGGTGAACCCGCGGGGCTCGCGCACGGTGCCGTTCGTCTCCAAGACCACCGGCGTGCCGCTGGCCTCGCTGGCGGCGGCGGTGATGGCGGGCCGCGGCCTGGAAGAGCTGGGGCTCCAGGACGACGTGCTCCAGCCCTACGTCGCGGTGAAGGAGGCGGTGTTCCCCTTCACCAAGCTGGCCGGCGTGGACCTGGTGCTCGGCCCGGAGATGCGCTCCACGGGAGAGGTCATGGGCATCGCCGACTCGTTCGGGATGGCGTTCGCCAAGGCCCAGATTTCCGCCGACGGCGCGCTGCCGCTCGAGGGCGGCGTGTTCCTGACGGTGAACGACCACGACAAGGCCAACCTGGTCCCGATCGCCCGCCGCTTCCACGGTCTCGGCTTCCGCCTCTTCGCCACCGAGGGCACGGCGCGCTATCTCCGCGCCCGGGGCATTCCCGCCGAGCGGGTGCTCAAGGTGCATGAGGGCCGGCCCAACGCCATCGACCTCCTGGTGTCGGATCGGATCCAGCTGCTCATCAATACCCCGCTCGGCAAGCTGACCCAGCAGGACGACTACGCGATCCGTCGCGCCGCCCTTCAGCACCGGGTGCCGTACACCACCACACTCTCCGCCGCGTCCGCCGCCTGCGACGCGATCATCGCCCTCCGAAGCCGCGCGGGTGAAGTGCGCTCCCTCCAGGAGTGGCATGTGCTCGCTCGCGAGATGTCCCCCGAGTGGACCGGTTGACGGCGCGCGACCCGGCCTTCGCGGCCGCGGTCCGCGGCGCGATCCGGGGACTGGTCCGTGAGTCGGAGTCGCTGGCGCGGTATTCCACCTACCGCATCGGCGGGCCCGCCACCGTCGTGCTGCCCGCGTCGGCGGAAGACGTCGGCACCGCGGTGCGGATGGCGTACGAGGCCGGCATCCCCTGGTTCACCCTGGGGCTCGGGTCGAACATCCTGCTGCCGGATGAGGGGCTGGACGCGCTGGTGATCCGGCTGGGGAAAGGCCTGGACCGCCTGGACCGCGACGGCGACCTCTGGCGGATCGGCGCGGGGCTGCCCGCGCCGCTCGCCGCTCGGCGGACCGCCGCGGCGGGGTACGCGGGGCTCCACATCTTCGTGGGCGTGCCAGGGACCGTGGGTGGCGGGGTGTACATGAATGCCGGCTGCCATGGCGGCGACTGGTCCGAGGTGGTGGAAACCGTGACGGTGGTGGACGCATCGGGGCAGGACGCCGTCCTTCCCCGCGCCGGCGTGCCCTTCACCTACCGGTGGAGCGGCCTCGACGGACGGATCGTGGTGGAGACCGCGGTTCTGCTCCGGCCGGAGGAGCAGCACCGCCTCGACGAGGAGATCGCCGAGATGTTCGATTGGCGCCAGCGAGGGACGCCCTTCAACCAGCCCTGCTGCGGGAGCGTCTTCAAGAACCCGCACGGGCCGAGCTGGAAGAAGGAAGGCGGGCGGCAGACCGCCGGGCAGCTGATCGAGGCAGCCGGCCTGAAGGGGTTCCGCGTCGGCGGTGCAGAGGTCTCCCCGATGCACGCCAACTACTTCGTGAACACCGGCGATGCCACCGCGGCCGACGTGCGGGGGCTCATCGTCAGCGTCCAGGGGCGGGTGGAGGAGCGGTTCGGCGCGCGGCTGGAGCCGGAGGTCAAAATCATCGGCAGGCAGGGGGAATACGTGGACTTGAACAGCGGGAAAGGTGAAAAGTAACGAGTGAAAAGGAAACTCAGTCCCTCCCTTTCACCCTGACTCTTACCTTTCCCGCTGTTCCTAACCGGGTCTTTCATGCCTTCCTACTTCGCCCACGAATCGTCGTATGTAGATGACGGCGCCGTCATCGGCTCCGGGACCAAGATCTGGCACTTCTGCCACGTCCTCCCCGGTGCCGTCATCGGCGAGCGGTGCAACCTGGGCCAGAACGTCGTGGTGATGGGCGGCACTCGCATCGGGAACAACGTCAAGATCCAGAACAACGTCTCCATCTACGAGGGCGTGATCCTGGAGGACGACGTCTTCTGCGGGCCGAGCTGTGTCTTCACCAACGTCACCAATCCCCGAAGCCACGTCTCCCGGAAATCCGAGTTCCGGCAGACGCTGGTGCGGCGGGGCAGCTCGATCGGCGCGAATGCCACCATCGTCTGCGGGGTGACCCTGGGCGAGTACTCGTTCATCGGGGCGGGCGCGGTGGTCCGGAGCGACGTCCCGGCCTACGCCCTGATGGTCGGCGTGCCGGCCCGCCAGGTGGGGTGGATGTGCCAATGCGGGGTCCGCGTGCAGGTCCAGAACGGGCGCGCCTCTTGCGCAGCCTGCGGCGCGACTTACCGGGAGCGTGGGGGCGTCCTGGAGCAGATTGACCCACCCCGTGGGGCTGGCTAAGTTACACGGCTGCCGAGGCTTCCGAGATCTCACGCGCCCGTGGCTCGCCCGGCATTGCCGGTGCCCGGGCGCGTTCCACATGATGCTCCGGTCCCACACCGGAGAGGGGAGAGGCAGGATTCGGTGAACGTACCGTTGCTCGACCTCGTGGCGCAGTATGACGGCATCAAGGACGAGGTTCTCCGCGCCATGATGACCGTGGTGGAGCGCCAGGGGTTCATCATGGGTCCCGAGGTGGCGCAGCTGGAGGGCGAAGTGGCCCGGCTCTCGAGCGCCAGGCATGCCATCGGTTGCGCCAGCGGCACCGATGCGCTGCTTCTGCCACTCCGCGCCCTCGACTTGAAGCCCGGTGATGAGGTGATCACCACCCCGTTTACCTTCTTCGCCACTGCCGGCGCCATTCACAACGCCGGCGGCACGCCGGTCTTCGTGGACATCGATCCCTCGACCTTCAACATCGCGCCGCACGCCATCGAAGCCGCGATCACCCCGCGCACCAGAGGGATTGTGGTGGTCCACCTGTTCGGCCAGATGGCGCCCATGGAGTCGGTGCTGCCCCTGGCCGACCGTCATGGGCTCGCGCTGATCGAGGACGCGGCCCAGGCCATCGGGGCCCGGCGGAAAGTCGGTGGCCAGTGGCGCATGGCGGGGGAGCTGGGCACGGTCGGCACGTTCTCGTTCTTTCCCAGCAAGAACCTGGGCGGATTCGGGGACGGTGGGATGATCGTGACCCAGGACGACGCGCTCGCCGAGCGGCTCCGGAAGCTCCGGCTGCACGGCGGCGCCCGGCAATACCACCACGACGAGGTGGGCTACAACAGCCGGCTCGACACCCTTCAGGCCGCGGTGTTGCTGGCCAAACTTCCCCACCTCGCGGGATGGAGCCGGGCGCGAGGCGAGCGGGCCCGCCGCTACAGCGAGGCCTTCGCCGGCCACGCCGACGTGTGCCCCCCGGCGGTGGACCCGGCCAACGAGCACATCTTTCACCAGTACACCATCCGGGCTCCTCGCCGGAACGAGCTCCAGGCGCATCTCAAGGCCAAGGGGATCGGAAATGCCATCTATTATCCGTTGGCGCTGCACCTGCAGCCCTGCTTCGAGCACCTGGGATACCGCCGGGGCCAGTTGCCGGTGACCGAAGCGGCCATGGATTCGGTGATCTCCCTGCCCATCTACCCCGAGCTCACGCGGGAGCAGCAGGACACCGTCATCGAGGCGGTATTGGACTTCTATGCCTGATTTCGCACAGGAGCTGATCGGGAAGGCGGAGCGCCGCGAGGCGCTCTTCGGCATCGTGGGGCTGGGTTACGTCGGGCTGCCGCTGGCGGTGGAGCTGGCCAAGGCCGGCTATCGCGTGCTCGGATTCGACATCAGCGAGCGGGTGGTGGACGGCCTGAACCAGGGCCGCTCCCACGTGAAGGACATCACCGACGCCCAGCTTCAGGAGGCGCTCGGGGCCGGCCGGTTCGAGGCGACGAACGACATGTCGCGGATGGGTGAGCCCGACGCCGTGTCCATCTGCGTGCCCACACCGCTCTCCAAGTTCAAGGATCCGGACGTCAGCTACATCGTCGCCGCGACCGACGCGGTCAAGCGCACGCTCCGCCGGGGCCAGGCGATCATCCTGGAGTCCACCACGTATCCCGGCACGACCCGGGAAATTCTCCAGCCGGCGCTGGAGAGCACCGGGCTCAAGGTCGGCAGCGATTTCTTCCTCGCGTTCAGTCCCGAGCGGGTGGATCCGGGCAATCCGGTCTGGCAGACGCATAACACCCCGAAGGTGGTCGGCGGCATCACCGACACCTGCACCCGGGTGGCGGTCGCGCTCTACCAGCCGGCGATCGAGCGACTGGTCCCCGTCTCCACCACCGAGGCGGCCGAGCTGGTCAAGCTGCTGGAGAACACCTTCCGCAGCGTGAACATCGGCCTGGTGAACGAGATGGCGATCGTGTGCGACAAGCTGGGGGTGAACGTCTGGGAGGTGATCGACGCCGCCTCCACCAAGCCGTTCGGCTTCATGAAGTTCCTTCCTGGTCCGGGACTGGGCGGTCACTGCATCCCGATCGATCCCCACTATCTCGCCTGGAAGATGCGCGGGCTCAACTACAAGACCCGCTTCATCGACCTCGCCGGCGAGCTGAACACGGAGATGCCGCTGTTCTGGGTCCGCAAGGTGGCCGAGGCCCTGAATCACCAGGGCAAGGCGGTGAAGGGCGCCACCGTGCTGGTCATGGGCGTGGCGTACAAGCGGGACATCGACGACATCCGGGAGAGCCCGGCGCTGGACATCATCCGGCTGCTGGAAGGGCAGGGCGCCCGGGTCGCCTACTCCGATCCCCACGTGCCCTGCTTTTCCGAGAACGGCCAGGAGTACCGCTCGGTCCCGCTCACCCAGCAGTCCCTGGCGGCGGCCGACTGTGTGATGATCGTGACCGATCACTCGGACTTCGACTACGCCACGGTCGCGCGGCATGCCCGGGTGGTGGTCGATACTCGCAACGCGATGCCGAAAGAGGCTTGAGATGCATGTAGCGGTGGTGGGCAGCGGGTACGTGGGTCTGGTCGCGGGTGCGTGCCTGGCGGAGACCGGGAACGACGTCGTGTGCGTCGACAAGGACGCGGAGAAGATCGCGCGCCTCCAGCGCAACGAGATCCCGATCTACGAGCCCGGGCTCGAGCCGATGGTGCAGCGGAACCAGGCCGAGGGCCGGCTCACCTTCACCACCGATATCGGCGGGGCCGTGCGCGGCGCCCGGGTGATCTTCATCGCCGTCGGTACGCCGCCGGGCGAGGACGGCTCGGCCGACCTGCAGCACGTGCTCGGCGTGGCGCGGGAGATCGGGCGCCACATGAACGAGCCCAAGATCGTCGTCACCAAGTCCACCGTCCCGGTGGGCACGGCGGAAAAGGTCCGTGCGGCCGTGAAGTCGCAGACCAGCATCGCCTTCGCGGTGTGCTCCAATCCCGAGTTCCTCAAGGAGGGAGCCGCCATCGAGGACTTCATGAAGCCCGACCGCGTGGTCATCGGCGTGGACGACGAGCAGGCCCGCGAGGTGATGGGGGAGCTCTACGCGCCGTTCACCCGCCAGGGCGGGAACCGGATCCTCTTCATGGACATCGCGTCGGCCGAGGTGACCAAGTACGCCGCCAACGCGATGCTCGCCACCCGGATCTCGTTCATGAACCAGATGGCCCTGTTCTGCGAGCTGGTGGGCGCCGACGTGAATAACGTCCGGCTCGGCATCGGCTCCGACCAGCGGATCGGCCGCGCGTTCCTCTATCCCGGCCCCGGCTACGGCGGCTCCTGCTTCCCGAAGGACGTGAAAGCGATCATCCGGACGGCGGACGACCTGGGGCTCTCCCTCGACGTGCTCAAGGCGGTCGAGACGGTGAACGAGTGCCAGAAGCTGGTGGTGTTGAACAAGGTGCAGCGGTACCTCGGCGCCGACCTGTCGGGCAAGACGGTCGGTCTGTGGGGTCTCGCCTTCAAGGCCGAGACCGACGACATGCGCGAGAGTCCGGCCATCCCCCTCATCGAGGGGTTGCTGTCCGCGGGAGCCCGGGTGCAGGCGCACGATCCGAAGGCCACCGATTCCGCCCGCCACATCTTCGAGGACCGGGTGATGTACGCCGCCGACCCTTACAGCGCGGCACACGGTGCGGATGCGCTCTGCGTCATGACGGAGTGGCTGGTCTACCGGAACCCCGACTTCGAGCGGGTCCTCAAGCTGCTGCGCCGTCCCCTGCTGGTGGACGGGCGCAACCTGTACGATCCCGATCGCATGCGGTCACTCGGCTTCGAGTATCACGGGATCGGCCGGGGCGGTCGGTGACCCGAATCCTCGTCACTGGTGCGGCCGGCTTCATCGGCTCGCACCTGGTCGAGGCGCTGGTCCGCCAGGGGGACGAAGTGATCGGGATCGACAACTTCGATCCCTTCTATGCCCGGGAGATGAAGGAGCGCAATCTGGCCGAGGCCGGCGCGCACCGCGGCTTCGCCTTCCACGAGCTGGACCTCCTCGACACCGACGGGCTCCGATCCCACCTTACGCCCGACACGGTCATCATCCACCTGGCCGCCAAGGCGGGCGTCCGGCCCTCGCTCGCGGACCCGGTCGGCTACGCGCGCGCCAACGTGACCGGAACCGCGTCCGTGGCCGAGGCGGCGCGGCGTGCGGGCGTGACGCGGATCCTGTTCGGCTCGTCTTCCTCGATTTACGGCGACAGTACCCCGGTGCCGTTCCGCGAGGACGCCAGGGCGATCGAGCCGGTCTCGCCCTATGCGGCGACCAAGCGGGCGGGGGAGCTGTTGCTCCGATCGGTAGCGCCGATCTACGGATTCCGGGTCGCGTCGCTCCGGTTCTTCACCGTCTATGGCCCCCGGCAGCGTCCCGACCTGGCGATCCACGCGTTCACCAGGAAGATGCTGGCGGGGGAGACCATCACCCTCTTCGGCGACGGCACCCAGGCGCGCGACTACACCTACTGCGACGATATCGTGGCCGGAGTGCTGGCGGCGCTGCGATGGTCGGCCGGAGCGCCGGTCGGGGTGGAGGACTTCAACCTGGGCGGAAACCGCTCGGTGCCGACCGGGGCGATGGTGGAGGAGATCTCGCAAGCACTGGGCATCACGCCCATCATCCGGTGGGCACCGATGCAGCCGGGGGACGTCCACCAGACGGCCGCGGACCTGACCAAGTCGGGCGCGGTGCTGGGCTACGCGCCCCGCACACCATTTCCGGAGGGAATCCGGCGATTCGTCGCCTGGTTCCGGGAGAGTTATGGCCGCCCAGACTGATCGTGCGCTGGAACGGGCCCGCGAGCGCTTCGCGGTGCAGGACTACTACGGCACCGTCCACCTGCTCGAGGAGATCGTCGCCACCGGCCGGGCCTTCGCCGACGTGCACCACCTGCTCGGTGTCTCGCTCTCGCTGCTGGGTCAGCGGGAACGGGCCCTGACCGAGCTGTCCCGCGCGCTGGAGCTGAATCCGCGCTACCTGGAGGCCCTGATCCACCTCGGCCTGGTGCTCTCCGAGCTGGGTCGGGAGACTGAAGCGGAAGACGCGTTCCGTCGCGCGGCCTCGAGCATCTCGCCGCCGTTGAACGGGCTTCCCTCGCCGGTGGCGGCACGGCTCGCCAATCACCATGCCGAGCTGGCGGACGCCTACGCCGAGGCGGGGGCATTGGACGATGCGGTGAAGCAGTACCAGCGGGCGCTGGAGCTGGGCCCGACCTTCGTGGACCTTCGCTACCGGATGGCCAGGCTCCTCCTGGAGTCCGGGCGGTCGCTGGAGGCGCGCGAGGCGCTGGAGGAAGTGATCCGCCTGCGCCCCAATTTCCTCGACGCGCTTGCCGCCCTGGGCCTGGCGCACTTCCTCTCGGGTGACGCGCTCGGAGCTCGGGATATCTGGCGATCGTGTCTTTCCCGCCGGCCGGAGAACGTCAGGGTGGAGGCTTACCTGGCGATGCTGGGACGCAGCGGCACGTGATCCGGTGGGCCCTCGCCGCCGCGCTGACGTGCGCCGCCTGTGGAGGTGGGGCCGATGCCGAGCGCCGGGGCGACCAGGCCTACGGTGCGGGGCAGTACGCCGAAGCGCTCCGGCAGTACCGCTCGCTCGCGCAGGGCGACGCCTCGGCGCGGGTCTGGGCCAAGGTCGGAGCCGCCGCCCTCCGCAGCGGCGACCTGGGCGAGGCCGCCGATGCCTATCTGCATCTCGCCGGTGAGGATCCCGACCGGACCCGGGAGGCCGCCGAGGGACTCGAGGAGGTGGCCAGGGCCGCCGAGCGGGCCGACCGGTCCGATGCCCTGCAACGCGCGGTAATCGGACTCCAGACGGTGGCGCCAGACCGGGTGGCCGGCCGCTACGCGCTCCGGCTGGCGCAGCAGGAGGGCGCCGAGCCCGCAGAGCTGGTGACGTTGCTTCCCCGGGCGATCGCCGCGGCGCCGGATCAGCAGGCCGTGGACTCGCTCCTCGCCCTGCACGCCCGCCTGCTTCAGCAGACCACCGGATGCGGTCAGGCGATGTTCCAGTACCGCGCGGTCCTGCGCCGATCGCAGGACAGCTCGGTGCGCCTCGCCGCTCGGAAGGGCGCGGCGGACTGCGCGCTCGCCTTGGGAAGGCGGTCGCTCACCAGCGGGCGGGACGAGGACGCTGCGCTCTGGTTCGCGGAAGCCGCTCGCATGGATTCGACCTCGGCCGCCGGGCGGCAGGCTTTGTTCGCCTACGGCGAGACTCGGCTTGCGCAGGGTGATACCCTGGCCGCCGCTCTCGCCTTCCAGGCCATCGCGGCCGCGCCGGAGGTGGGGGACTCGTTCAGCGGGAAGGCGCGCGCCAGGCTCGAGGCCATAGGACTCACACCCCTGTCAGGCCCCCCGTCGGGGGCCGGGATCCCATGAGAGGTTTTCGCAGGGCTGCAGTCGCCGCGGCCATCGCGCTGTTCGCGGGCTGCGGCGGGCGCCGTTCGCCGGAAATCGGCAGCACGCCCGCCGGCACGCCCGGCTACGAAGGCGCCAGTCCCCAACAGCTCGACTCACTCTATCGGCTGGCGGAGCGGGACGTCCGCCGGGGCAAGTGGGACGATGCGATCAAGCAGCTCGAGCGCCTGCTGCTGGAGTTCTCCCCCGGCGACTCGAGGATCTCCCAGTCGCGCTTCTGGCTCGGCGAAGCGAAGTTCGCGACCGGCGCCCACCTCGAAGCCGCGCGTGAGTTCCGCCGGGTCTCGGACGAGACCCCCAACGACCGGCTCGCACCGGACGCCCTCCTGCGGGTGGGCGACGTGTACTCGGACCTGTGGCGGCGTCCAGAGCTGGATCCCACCTACGGGCAGACCGCGCTCTCCACCTACCAGGAGCTGCTCAACCGCTATCCCAACAGTCCGGCGGCGGCCCGGGCGCAGACGCGGATCACGGAGCTGCAGGAGCGGTTCGCCTACAAGGAGTACCGGGCCGCGCTCTACTATTTCAAGCTGAAGGCCTACGACTCGGCCATCCTCTACCTCAAGGACGTGGTGGCCACCTATCCCCGTGCCTCGATTGCGCCCGATGCCTTGCTCAAGCTGGTGGAAGCTTACCGGCGGCTGGGCTACCAGGAGGATGTGAAGGAAACCTGCGGCTACCTGCGCCGCTTCCATCCCGACGCCCTGCGAGGCGACAGGCACTGTCCCTCGGAGCCGGCGGGCACCTTCTGACGGCCAATTAGATGGTCGGCCTGCTCGGCGGATCGTTCGATCCCGTTCACCACGGTCATCTGATCGTCGGCCTCGTCGCGGCCGAGACCCTCGGGCTCGATTCGCTCCGGTTCGTACCGGCGCGGGAGCAACCTTTCAAGCGGGGACAGCACAGCGCCCCCGCCGAGCACCGCGCGGCGATGCTCGATCTCGCGGTCGCCGGTGCGCCCGGATTCGCCGTGGAGCGCGCCGAGCTGGAGCGGCCCGGTCCCTCATACACCGTGGACACCCTGCGGGCACTGCACGCGCGGGAGCCGGGGATCCGCCTGACCCTGCTCCTGGGGGCCGACGCGGCCTCCGAGATCGAGGCCTGGCACCAGCCGGAGGAGATCCCGGACCTGGCGACGGTGGTGGTGTTCAGCCGCGCGGGGGTGCCGATCCCTCCTTCCCGGCTCATCGCCCGGACCATCGAGGTGCCGGCCGTCGAGATCTCCGCCACGGAGATCCGCCGCCGGGTTCGTGAAGGCCGCTCCATCCGCTACTGGGTGCCCGATCCGGTCGCGGAGTACGTGACCCGGCATCGGTTATATTTGGACCCAGCATGATCAAATCATTGATGACCGCAGTCCTCGGGACCCGGCACGAGCGCGAGCGCAAGCGGCTCCAGCCCCTGGTGGACCGGATCCACGCCGAGGAAGAGAAGCTCAAGTCGCTCAGCGAGGCCGAGCTGAAGGACCAGACCCGGAAGTTCCGGGAGCGGCTCGGGGAGCGGACCGGGGCCATCAAGGCCGAGCTGGAGCAGGTCAAGGCCGCCAAACACGCCTGCGCGGATCCGGTGGAGCGCGACCGCCTGGAGGGACGGTACCAGGAGCTCGAGGTCCAGTACAAGCGCGAGCTGAAGGCGGCGCTGGACCAGCTCCTCCCCGAGGCCTACGCCACGGTGCGCGAAGCGTGTCGCCGACTGGTCGGCACCACCGTCTCGGTCACCGGCCACGAGCTCCCTTGGGACATGGTGCCGTACGACGTCCAGCTCATCGGCGGCGTGGTGCTGCATCAGGGCAAGATCGCGGAGATGGCGACCGGCGAAGGCAAGACGCTGGTCGCCACCTTGCCGCTGTACCTGAACGCGCTCGCCGGCCGCGGGGCGCACCTGGTCACCGTCAACAACTACCTGGCCCGGCGCGACTCGCAGTGGATGGGGCACGTCTATCAGTACCTCGGCCTCAGCGTCGCCTGCCTCGACGACACCGAGCCCTCGTCACCGGGCCGCCGCGCCGCCTACCAGGCGGACATCACCTACGGCACCAACAACGAGTTCGGCTTCGACTACCTGCGCGACAACATGGTGTTCTCGCTGGAGCAGCGGGTGCAGCGGGAGCACGCCTACGCGATCATCGACGAGGTGGACTCCATCCTCATCGACGAGGCGCGGACGCCGCTCATCATCTCGGGCCCGGTCGGCAACGAGACCGACGACAAGTACGCCCAGTTCAACCGCCAGGTGGCGGAGCTGGTGCGGAAGCAGACCGCGGTGGTGAACGGACTGCTGGCCGAGGCGGAGAAGCTGCTGGAGGACGAGAAGACCCGGCAGGACGCCGCCCTGAAGCTGTACCAGGCCCATCTCGGCATGCCGAAGAACAAGCGGCTGCTCAAGATGATGAACGAGACGGGCATCAAGCAGATGGTCCAGCGGATGGAGCTGGACGCGATCGCGGACCGGAAGCTCCCGATGCGGCAGCAGCGGATGCGGGACACCGAGGACGTGCTCTACTTCGTGCTCGACGAGAAGGGCCACTCGGTCCACCTCACCGACCGGGGCGCGGAGGCGATGTCGCCGGGCGACCCGACGCTGTTCCTGGTGCCCGACATCTCGGAAGAGATCCACCGGATCGACAAGGACCCCGAGCTCTCGCCGCACGACCGGATCGAGCGGCGGCGGACGGTCGAGTCCGAGTACGCGCTCAAGAGCGAGAAGCTCCACATCATCCACAAGCTGCTCCAGGCGCACGTGCTCTACGAGAAGGAAGTGGACTACCTGGTGCAGGAGGGCCAGGTGATGATCGTGGACGAGTTCACCGGGCGGGTGATGACGGGGCGGCGCTGGTCCGACGGGCTGCATCAGGCGGTCGAGGCCAAGGAAGGGGTGCAGGTGAAGGGGGAGACCCAGACCTTCGCCACCATCACCATCCAGAACTACTTCCGGATGTACGACAAGCTGGCGGGCATGACCGGCACCGCGGAGACGGAGGAGACCGAGTTCTACCAGATCTACGGACTCGAGGTCAACGTAATTCCGACGCACCGGCCGGTGTGCCGGATCGATCAGGTGGACCGGATCTACAAGACCCGCCGGGAGAAGTACAACGCGGTGCTGGACGAGGTCGAGCGGCTGCACGGCCTGGGCTGGCCGATCCTCATCGGCACGGTGACGGTGGAGGTGTCGGAGACGCTCTCGCGGCAGCTCAAGCGCCGGGGCCTGAAGCACGAGGTGCTGAACGCCAAGTACCACCAGAGGGAAGCCGAGATCGTGGCTCAGGCGGGGCAGAGGGCGGCGATCACGATCGCGACCAACATGGCCGGGCGCGGCACCGACATCAAACTCGGCAAAGACCTCGACCTGGCGCAGGAGGAGGCGGGTCTCCAGATCATCGGCACCGAGCGGCACGAGTCCCGCCGGATCGACCGCCAGCTGCGCGGCCGCTCGGGCCGCCAGGGCGACCCCGGCCAGTCGATCTTCTTCCTCTCGCTGGAAGACGACCTGATGCGGCTCTTCGGGTCCGACCGCATCGCGCGCTGGATGGACAAGAGCGGGGCGGAAGAGGGTGAGGTCATCACCGGCGGCCTGGTGACCCGGGCCATCGAACAGGCGCAGAAGCGGGTGGAGCTGCAGAACTTCCAGCAGCGGAAACGGCTGCTGGAATACGACGACGTGATGAACCAGCAGCGGGAGGTGATCTACTCGCTCCGGCTCTTTGCCTTGGAGCGGGGCGAGGAGCTCAAGGCCGAGGCCCGGCGGATGATCGAGGCCGCGCTGGAGCGGGCCACGACGCAGTTCCTGGCGGAGGCCGAGCGCCCGGAGGAATATGACCGGGGCGGTCTGCGCGAGGCGCTCATGCTCCAGTACCTGGTGAGTGCCGACACGGTCACCGATGCCGAGGCGACGCCGTCGCTGGACGGCATCGTCGCGGCGGTGAAGGCGGATGGCGAGGAGGCGTTCCGCCGCAAGGTCCAGTATCTCGCCGACTTCGGGAAGACGGTCGGGATCCCCGACGTGGACACTCAGGTCCTGTCGCAGGTGATGCTGGCGGTGCTGGACGAGCGCTGGAAGGACCACCTGTACGATCTGGACCAGCTGCGCAACGCCATCCAGTATCGCGCCTGGGGCCAGAAGGATCCGCTGGTGGAGTACAAGCGGGAGGCCTTCGAGATGTTCGAGGACCTGATCCACGACATTCGGTCCACCTTCACCGAGCGGTTCCTGAAGATCCAGGTGACGGCGGAGCCGGCACGCCAGGAGGTGCCGCGGCCGCGCGGTCGGCCGGCGGTGGCGCCAAGCGCGCCCACGGCGAACGCGGATCCGGTGCCGGTGCCCAGCAGCGCCGACGACCTCTTCATGGGGGCCGCACCGGCGGCACGCGTGCCGCCTCCGCCGCCAGTCGCGCCCGCAAGCCGGGGTCCCGCGCCGGCCGTCAGCAGCTCCCTCGGGCCGGTGGGGCGTCCCGCCGCGGCCACCGTGCCCGAGGTCGGGCGCAACGATCCGTGCCCGTGCGGGTCGGGGAAAAAGTACAAGAAGTGCCACGGGGCAACGCGCTAGATCTCGGCGATCGGGCCAGTGGAGGTGGGGGAGAGCGACTCGGGTGCTGTGCCCCCGCGGATGTATCCCGTGGGCAGAGGAGGACTAGCCCGCCGCAGCCAGATCGGAATTCCAGCAGAGCCGCTCGACGAGCCACGATCCATCGGCCTGCCGGTGCCAGACCGCGAGCACTTTCCCCCGGTCCTTCACCGGCGCGCTCGCACCCGCGGGCACCGTCGTCAACTCGTAGGTGCCCAGGGACAGGCCAGGTCGCCCTCACCCTCGATGCCTGCGGGGGTCTGGACGAAGTCGGTCACCTCGGGGAATTCCTCGAAGAACCGGCGAATGGCCTCTCGCCCCCCGGATCATGGGGGCGTTGGGCGGCATGAGGATGCCGTCTTCGGCGTAGACGGCGACGAGAGCCTGCTGGTTCCGCGCGAGCATGTCCTGATCGAACGTCGCGATGATACTCCGAATGGAGGCGCGACCCTCCGCGGATCCGACGGCGGCTTCCGGCGCAGAGCGCGGCCGACCATGTGGTACCCATGCGTGGCCCGGCGCGCCGCCCGGGCTCCCCGGCGGCCGCGTGGCGTCGCCCTTCAGGTTGACAGTGAGACCCCCAAAGCACATCGTCGTTTTACCTCTGAAAAGGCGCCGGAGCTGCGACGAACGTTCAGGCGCTGACCAGAGCGACTCCGAGTACATGCAGAAGAAGCGCTGGCACGCGGAGGTGTGTATGGCACGACTCAGGCAACAGGCAATACCCCTAATCGCCGCAAGCGTGCTCACCGGTGCTTGCTCCGGCGATGAAAAGTCACGCGGGTCGGACGTCGGCGCCGCGACTGACTCGGCCGCACTGGCCGCCTCGGCGGCGCCCGAGGGACTCAAGGTCGCAGGCGTGATGATCGGAAAGAGGGTCGGCACGGGGAACCTGATAACCGAGCCGACCTTTCAGTTTTCTCCGACCGATACGGTCCACGTCTCGGTGGCGACCGAGGGCAGCGGGGCGGGGCAGCTGATGGCCGCGTGGCGATCGCAGGGTGGCGAGATCGTGCAGAAGAACACGGAGTTCGCCCGGACCGGGGGCGAGAACACGGCCTTCAGCCTGTCGCAGCCGAAAGGGCTGAAGCCCGGGACCTACAAGGTCGTCGTGTTTCTCGACGACGACTCGGTGGATACCAAGGTCTTCGTGGTGAAGAAGTGAGTTGCCGGTAACGGCCGAGCAGGCTCGGCCGTTACCGGTGAGCAGCACGGCGGTGCATCAGCACTGCTTCAGCAGCCGCTGCCCGGGGCGGTAGGTGCGCATCAGGCAGGCGTGGCTGTCCTCGTGCTTCTTCCCGGGACCGAGATCCTCTTGCTTCTTCCCGGACCCGACCACCTTGAGGAGGGCGCTGGACTGGTACCCTCCCCATATCGCCACGATCCGAGTCTGCCCGACTCCGACCGCGCGAACCAGGCCGCGGCTCACGGTGGCCACGCTCTCGTTGGTGCTGTACCAGACGGCGTTTCCCGGCGCTCCCACCAAGGCTGGATTGCCGCTGTACGTCGTGGTGAACCGGAAGGTTTGCCCGGCCTGCAGAGAGGCCGAGCCCGGACTGACCTGGAAGGCGCCCTCCGGGAGGCTGCCTCCCGGGGGTGGTGTCGGCGTCCCCTCTCCTGAGGGACCGGTGTTGTCCGAGCAGGCGAGGAGCAGGCCGACGATTGAGGCATAGACGATCGGCGAGGTGCGCATGAGTGCCTCCGGTTGAGGTGGGGCTCGGGACGGCTCGCCCGCTCCGAAACCCGATGACACGATAGGCCGCGACACTCACGCGCTCCTCAGCGTGGGCTCAGCAGGCGCTCATCCCCGCCGCCTGTCGAACGGCCCTCCGGTCTCTCGACCGAAGGGCCGCTCGACTTCCGAGACTGCCCGCCCGCGCGACTCAGCACTTCCCCCCGCCGTCCGGAGTGCGCATCGTGGCCGTGGGCCCGTTGGCGAGGCACGGTGGCGAGACGGGCTTCATGATGATGGGGTTCTGCACCAGCACGGTGGCGGACCCGCGCGCCGACTTCAGGCTGGCGGTGATCAGCGTTCGCCCGGCCTTGCGCCCTCGCACAAGTCCCCCGCGGGACACGGTCGCGACACTGGTGTCCGAGCTGCTCCAGCTCACCAGCTCCTGGGGTGCTTCGGCCGCCGATCCGGACATGATCGCCGTGAGCTTGATGACGCGCTCGCCCTCGATCGTCGCGAAGCTGGGGGCCACGTTGAGGACCGTGGGCTCGGGCTCGTCCGGCGGGAGATCCGGGCTGGTGTTCGTCTCGCACGCGGCGAGGAAGGCTGCCGCGGACAGCAGGG
>DATBJH010000117.1:0-11268 GCA_036556505.1 Gemmatimonadales bacterium | reverse complement strand
GTGATCACCCAGTTCCCGCTGAAGGGCAGAGGACGAAGCGGGGCTCGGGGCGAGCGGCTCCGCCAGGCCGAGATCGAGCATTACGCACTCGACGTTTCCCTCCCGCCGACCGGCATCGGCGAGATCGGCTTCGCCGCGACGGCGACGATGCGGATCGTGGCCGACACCGCTGTGGGTCCCTGGGTCGCCTTCGAGCTGTTCGAGAAGCTCAAGGTGGACTCGGCGAGCTGGGAGAAGGGGGAAATGGCGACCATCGTGCGAGGCAAGGAGAGCCCGCTTCTCTGGGTGCAGCTCGACCGCCAGATCCGACCCGGGGATACCCGCACGCTCAAGCTTCATTACCACGGCGACCTGATCGACCGATATGTGGACTTTTTCCGTATCAAATCCTCGGTCGCCTGGTACCCGCGGTCGCTTGAGGGCCGGAGCCTGGCGACTTTCGACCTCACCTTCCACACCGGCTTCCAGTACCTACTCGCGAGTGTGGGCGACAAGGTGGACTCCTCCCGCACCGACCGAACCGTGCGGAGCCGGTGGGTCACCCCGGGCCGCATCCGGAACGCGTCGTTCAACCTGGGCCTCTTCAAGGGCTACGACGTACAGGAGCAGGGTGCGCCCCCGGTCACGGTGATGATCTCGGAGGAAGCCCACAAGAAGCTGGCGAAGCGGTACGCCCAGCAGAGCAAGATGCGCGAGAAGGTGGGCGCCGACGTGTCCAAGAGCCTCAAATTCTTCCAGGAGGTCTACGGTCCGACGACGGTCCGCCGGTTCTACGCCACCGAGATCCCCGACTACCACGGGGAGGCCTTCCCGGGGATGGTCCACCTCTCCTGGGTCACCTTCCAGAGCACTGCCGAGGAAGGCTGGGATCAGGTCTTCCGCGCCCACGAGGTGGCCCACCAGTGGTGGGGGATCGGGGTGGACTACGCCACCTACCACGACCAGTGGCTCAGCGAGGGCTTCGCGACCTTCTCCGGCCTCTGGTACCTCCAGAAGCTGCGGGGCAACAACCAGCAGTACTTCGACCTGTTGCGCCGCTGGAAGTCGAGCATCCTGCGGCGCGGCGCGGAGCCGGGGCCGATCTGGCTGGGCTACCGCGTATTCGCAACTCGGGATGACGACCTCGACGACTATCAGACGATCGTCTATCAGAAGGGCGCCTGGGTCCTGCACATGCTTCGGGTCCTCATGCTCGACCTCAAGACCATGAACGAGGACCGGTTCACCGCCACGATGAAGGACTTCTACCAGAAGTATGAAGGCCGCCGCGCGACCACCGAGGACTTCCGCAAGGTGGTGGAGAAGCATGCCGGGGTGGACATGCGCTGGTTCTTCGACCAATTCGTCTATGGAGCGGTGCTTCCGACCTATCGGGTGGCGCACCGTGCGGAGAGGACCGCGGACGGACAGTGGAAGGTGAAGCTCCGGGTCCGCCAGGAGAACGTGCCGGGGAGCTTCCGGATGTACGTGCCGGTGACGCTGGACCTGGGTAAGAAGCAGCTGGCGCGGTTCCGGGTGAAGGTGGAGGGGCCGCTGACCGAGCTCGAGCTGCCGCCGGTGCCGACGGAGCCGAAGAAGGTGACGTTCGACGATCTGGAAGGTGTGCTGGCGGAGGTGCAGACCGCCGGCTGGGATTGAGCCCCCCTGCGTCGCGGAGGGAGCGATCTTCGATGTACCGGATCCGGCAACAGGACTTGCCCTTTCAAGGCAGCTCTCACCAGTTCGTGGGCGCCGAACACGGCGACGTCGGTATCTCGGCGTTTCTCCTGAGGGCATTACCAGGAAATGGCCCCGGGCCGCACCGGCATCCCTATGACGAAGTTCAGTTCGTGCGCGAGGGGCGGGGGCTTTATCTGGTGGAGGGGCAGGAGTTCGAGGTGGGGGCGGGAGACATCCTGGTCATCAAGGCCGGAGAGGTCCACAGCTTTCGCTGCATCGGGAACACGCCGCTGGTGCAGGTGGACGTGCATCTCAGTCCGCGGTTCATTCAGGAGAATCTGACCTGAGCCCGCGGTGGCGGCGCTAGGCCCCTTCATCCAGGCGAGCATCGCGCGGCGGGCGCTGAGAGGGGCCAGGATCGGAGTGCTGGCCGGGCTGAGTCTGGCCGTCATCTACCTCGGGCTCGGCGCGCTGGGGACGACGGAGTTCGGCAAGTCTCTCGGATACTCACTGCTCCTGGTCGGCTTCCCCACGCTGTTCCCGGTGGTTCCGGCGCTGGAATGGCTGGGGCTCGAGGGCGGGACCTACCAGGGCGTGGCGGCGCCACTGCTGACACTCTCCCTCAACGGCGCGCTCTGGGGTGCGGTTCTCGGCCCGGCACTCGGCCTGACGCGACGCCTGCATCGGAGGCAACCGTGACCGCTCGCGTGGTAGGCATCGGCGGCATCTTCTTCAAGGCTCGCGACGCCGACCGCCTGCGCGCGTGGTACCGCGAGCACCTTGGGCTGGCGATCAGCGATTGGGGTGGCGCGGTCTTCGAGCCCATGCCGGCGAGCCCGGCGGGGCGTGCGGGCACCACCGTGTGGTCCATCTTCCCCGGCGACACGACCTACTTCGAGCCCGGGACGTCCCCGTTCATGATCAACTATCGCGTGGAGAACCTGGACGCCGTGCTCGCCGCGCTGCGGTCGGAAGGATGCGATGTGGACGATCGGGTGGAGAGCTCCGAGTTCGGCCGCTTCGGCTGGGTGATGGATCCCGAAGGCAACCGCCTGGAGCTCTGGGAGCCGCCTCGAGTGCCCCGCGCCTAGAACGGCCACGTCCCCGGCGGTCGCTTTGCGCCGGTAGGCCGACCAGCGCCATTTTGTATGGGATACCACCATTTTCGAGAGGTCTTCTCAGGTCGGAGATCTGCCCATGGCCGAGAGTGTGCACGAGGAGCTCACGCGGATGCGCATCATCCTCCAGGATCTGGAGTGCCGCCTGGATGCCGGAGACGTCCCCCCGGAGGGCCTGCCGGAGTTCAAGAGCATGGTGGACGAGATCCGACTCCGGGTCTGGGCACTGCTCACCGCCGCGAGCGCAGATGCCCCAAGGGAGGCGGCCGAGCGGTTTCGGCTGCGGCGGGCGGCGGAGTTCTGCCGCGCGCTGGCGAGTGAGTTGTCCGCCGGCCACCTGGACCCGAGCCACCCGGAGTGGGTCGAAGTGCAGCAGACGGCCACCCACCTGAGCGCCGCCATCACGGAGCATACCGGCCGAGCCGCTTGACGACGCGCTTTCCCACTGCGCCAGCTCCCGCGGTCGGACGGCAATCCGCCGGCCGGCCGCCGGCGTAGACCCCGGGGAGCGTACTCGATTGAAGACACACGTCTCACGGAAGGTCTTCCTCACCGGATCGACCGGCTACCTCGGCCGGCCGCTGGTCGCGCGGCTGCTCGCCCGCGGGCACGTCGTGAGCGCCCTCGTGCGACCCGGCTCCACGAGCCGCCTGCCCGGCGGCGCCCTCCGGGTCGTGGGCGACCCGCTCCGCGCGGAGACCTTCGCCGGCGCGGTCGGGCCCTCCGACACGCTGGTTCACCTCGTCGGCACCCCACGGCCGAGCCCTGCGAAGGCCGCCGAGTTCCGGGCGGTGGATCTCCCTTCGGTGCGCGCCGCGGTGGATGCCGCCCGTGCCGCCGGTGTGCGCCACTTGATCTATGTCAGCGTCGCCCACCCCGCGCCCGTCATGCGCGCCTACATCGCGGTGCGCCAGGAAGGAGAGCGGCTGATCCGGGCGAGCGGTCTCGCGGCCACCATCCTCAGGCCCTGGTACGTGGTTGGCCCGGGCCACCGCTGGCCCTATCTCCTACTGCCGATCTACGCGCTGCTGGGGCGGCTGCCGGGGACTCGCGAGGGCGCACGGCGACTGGGGCTGGTCACCCTGGAGCAGATGCTTCGGGCGCTGCTCAGGGCGACCGAAGAGCCGCCGGCCGGCGTCCGGGAGATCGACGTGCCGCAGATCAGAGAGGACCGCCCCTGGCGTTGATGCAGCAACAGGGCGACCGAGCTTGCACCCGGCCGCCCCGCTGTCCTGCCGCTACGCTACCTCAGACCGCGACGCGATTGACCCTCGCCTCGGCAATGGTAGTGAGCTTCTGGTCTGCTGCCTTTTCTTCCTTCAGCGTCGGCTCCAGCACGCCGGCGCAGTCCGATCGCCCCAACTGCCGCGCCCAGGCGATCAGCGCGCCGTACCGCGCGATCTCGTAGTGCTCCACCGCCTGTGCCGCCGCGAGCGCTGCCGCGTCCAGCACCTCGGAGTCCTTCGAGTCGCCCATGATCTCTTCGGCTTCCTCGATGATCCCGTCGATGGCGGGGCAGGTGACCGCCTTCGCCTCCGCCGGGTGCATCTGGAACACCTGCTCCAGCCGCTTGATCTGGCCCTTGGTCTCCTCCAGGTGGGTGCGCAACGCATTCTGGAGCTGGGGATCGGCGACCTTCTGGATCATCTTGGGCAAAGCCTTCGTGATCCGCTGCTCGGCATACAGAATGTCCTGGAGGGTATGCACGAAAAGGTCGTCGAGATTCTTGATCGGCTTGGTGAGAAAACCCATGATTTCGGCCCCTGCTATAGTGTTGGCCGCACGACGGTGCTCCGCTGCGTGCGGCGAAGTGACGATGCGGACGCCGAAGATGGGCCGGAAACGAGAGTCAAACCGTGACCGCAATCACCCTTTCGCCAAGACAGCTGGCGATCGTAAAAAGCCGCCCCCGCCCTCACGCGCGGCGGCGTCACCGCGAGCAGCCAGCGCGCGAGCAGCCAGCGGATGTGGGCGGGTTTCACGAAGTGCCAGGTCGCACGCATCACGTGGGTCCGGAGGATCCTCCCCGCCGCGAAGGCCCCCTCGACCGAGGCGTCGCTCGCCCGGCGGGGCCGGAGTGCGAGTCCCCACTTGGCGCAAAGGGTAATCCCGGGCCTGCACCGCGCCGAGCCAGTCGACCACCTCCTCGGGGCTGGAGAGACGTCCCGTGGCCAGCCGCTGACAATGCCGATGCGCCCACGCGATCTTGTTACTCATGAAGGTCGCCACGTGGAATGTGAACGGTATCCGCGCCCGCGCCGCCCAGGTCGAGGAATGGCTGGAGCGCGAGCGCCCCGACGTAGTCTGTCTCCAGGAGCTGAAGGCGGAGCTGATCCAGGTGCCCGAAGTCGTTCGGCGTCAGGACTATCACGCCTTCTGGCATTGCTGCAAGGGCTACTCCGGCGTCTCCCTCCAGCTGCGGAAGGGGACGTTTCCCGAAGCGCCGGTGTACAGCCATCCGCCGTTCGACCTCGAGTCCCGGGTGGTGACGGCCGAGCTGGGCGACCTGGTGCTCGCCTCGATCTACGTTCCCAACGGCGGGAAGGACTATCCTGGCAAGATCGCGTTTCTCGGTCGCCTGATCGAGTGGGCCCGCGAGATCCGCGGTGCTGGCCGGGAGCTGCTGATCTGCGGCGACCTCAACGTGGCTCGCGCCGAGATAGACGTGCACCCGAAGGAGCGGAAGCCGATGGCGGTCGGCCAGCGTCCTGAGGAGCGCGCGCTCTTCGAGCAACTGCTCGGCACCGGCCTCACCGACGCTGGGCGGGCGATGGATCCCTACAACGCCGGCCTGTTCACCTGGTGGGCACCCTGGCGCAACCTGCGCGCCCGCAACATCGGATGGCGGCTCGATTATCTCCTCGCCTCGCCCGGCATGTTCGCCCGAGCGCGGAGCTGCGTGGTGCAGGCCGAGGTCGGTACCAGCGACCATGCACCGGTGGTCATGACCGCCTGATGGCACCAAGCCGCCGGTCCCGCCGTAGATCTCTGAAGGAACTCATTCGACGAGGAACGATGATGGCACCGCGGCAGCGCCTCGCGCCGATCGTGGTTTGCGCGCTGGTAGCGCTCACCGGCACCGCCGGCGCGCAGGACGAGTTCACATCCGACGCCAGGCGACTGGTCCCGGCGATCCAGCTCCATGAGGGCCAGACGGTGGCGGACATCGGGGCGGGCAGGGGGCAGCTCGCGGTCGAGCTCGCTCGCGAGGTGGGCCCGTCGGGCCGGGTCTATGCCACCGAGCTGGAGGAGGACCGCCGCCGCGACATCCGCGAGGCGGCAACATCAGCCGGTCTGAAGAACGTCGATGTGCTCGAGGCGAAGGCTACGAGCACGAATCTGCCGGAGGAGTGCTGCGACGCGCTGGTGATGCGGCGAGTCTACCACCACATCGGGAGCCCGAGCCTGATGAACGCGAGCATGCTGGCGTCGCTCAAGCCGGGTGGGTTCCTCGTGATCATCGACTTTCCGCCCGACAGCTCGGAGAGCGCCGACCCCAACGGGCGGGATGAGGGTGAGCAGCACGGTGTCACCTCCGCGACGGTCGCCCGCGAGCTCGGGGAGGCGGGGTTCGAGCTGGTGACCGTGGAGAAGGGGGAGGGGTCCGACCGGTACATGGTCGTGGCGCGTCGGCCCGCCAGTTGAGCGGCTGATGTTGGCCGCGGGCACTAGCTCATGTGCTCGGCTGCTGCCGCGATCCGCGCCTCGGCCGGACCGACGCTTGCCAGGAACTCCTCCGCGAAGCGCTTGACGACGGCGAAATCGGTGTACACGTAGTCCCGCCTGCTGTCGAGATCCCGACTCCCCCTCGCCCTCGCGATCCACCGCATGACCTGGCGCAGCAGGAAGTTGTACTTCGTGTACAGAAGCGCCCCGCCGAACAGCCCGACCTTCTTCGGATACCAGCCGGTCTCCTTCACGAAGGTCTCGACGTAGCCCTCCGCCTCGACCCGCCCCTTCTCGGTCCCATCCGCGATGGCGAGGCTCACCGAGAAGAACGCCGAGGGCAGGAGCTGGAGCGCGGGACGATTCCGTTGGACGTAGTCGACGACCCAGGGCTGGTGCTTGCCCTTGTGAACCGACGCGCCGATGAGGACCGCATCGTACCCCGCCGGTGCCGGCGCCTTCCACTCGATGTTCAACGGAAAGACGTCATGTCCTTGCGCGCGGATCACCTCGGCAAGGTAATCTGCGATCTTCGCCGTCTGCCCCTCGGATGTTCCGTATGCAATCAGGACCTTGCTCATGTCTCGCCTCCAGTTCCCACCACAATGGTTGGGAGACTGTGAAGGGACGATGAAGCGCCTGCGAAATGGCCCTGAGAACCGCCCGCACCCAGCACCCCGGCGAGTGCGCTATCTTACCCACGACGATCGATCCAACGCGCAGCCCCAACCCGGACCGACATGGCCACGAGAACCAGCCGCGCCCGAGCCTCCGCCAAGCTCGAAAAGGCCGACCTCCTCGACATTTACAAGACGATGCTGCTGGCCCGCCGGATCGACGACAAGGAGATCCAGCTCAAGCGCCAGAACCGCATCTACTTCCAGATCTCCGGCGCCGGCCACGAGGGCGTGCTGGCTGCCGCCTCCAAGGTCCTCCGGCCGGCTTACGACTGGTTCTACCTCTACTACCGGGATCGCGCCCTCTGCCTCGGCCTCGGCATGACCGCGACCGAGCAGCTCCTCTCGGCTGTGGGCGCCGCCGACGACCCCAACTCCGGCGGCCGGCAGATGCCGTCCCACTGGGGGCACAAGGACCTCAACATCGTCAGCGCCTCGAGCCCAACGGGCACCCAGTTCCTCCAGGCGGTAGGCGCGGCAGAGGCCTGGCTGCGGTACACGGAGATCGAGAACATCGAAGGCCGCGATGAGGCGATCAAGACCGACGAGGTCATCCTCTGCACTACCGGCGAGGGCACCACCAGCGAGGGTGAGTTCTGGGAGGCGCTCAACACCGCCTGCAACCTGAAGTTGCCCGTCGTGTTCCTGGTGGAGGACAACGGCTACGCCATCTCCGTTCCGGTCGAGATCAACACCGCGGGCGGCTCGATCTCCAAGCTGCTGACCGGGTTCCCCGGCCTGTTTATCCAGGAAGTGGACGGCTGCGATGTCCTTGCCTCGTTCGACACGATGGTGAAGGCGGTCGACTACGCGCGCGCCCGGAGGGGTCCGGCCCTGGTGCACGCCCACGTGATCCGACCCTACAGCCACTCGCTTTCGGACGACGAGGTGCAGTACCGCACCCCCGCCGAGCGTCAGGCCGACGCCGACCGGGATCCGTTGGTCCGATTCCCCAAGCATCTGCTGGAGCAGGGCATCGCCACCCAGGCCGAGCTCGACCTGATCGTGCGGCAGGTCGAGGAGGAGGTGCAGGTCGCGGCCGAGGTTGCGCTCGCGTCGCCGCAGCCGCCGACCAGCTCGGTGTACCGGTATGTCTACTCGCCGGACGTGGATCCCACCTCGGAGCAGTTCGACACCGAGGACGATCCCCGCTTCACCGGCGACCCGACCACCATGGTGGACTTGCTCAACGTCTGCATGCGGGACGAGATGGCCCGTGACCCCCGGATCGTGGTCTTCGGCGAGGACGTGGCCGACTGCAGCCGGGAGGAGGCGCTGGGCGAAGTGAAGGGCAAGGGCGGGGTGTTCAAGGTGACCTGGGGGCTCCAGCGCGCGTTCGGGAGCGACCGAGTCTACAACTCGCCGCTCGCGGAGGCCAACATCATCGGTCGTGCCATCGGTCTCGCGACCCGCGGGCTCAAGCCGGTGGTCGAGGTCCAGTTCTTCGACTACATCTGGCCGGCATACATGCAGCTCCGGAACGAGCTGGCGCTGATGCGTTGGCGCTCGAACAACGCGTGGGCATCACCGGTCGTGGTGCGGGTGACCTACGGGGGGTATCTCAAGGGCGGATCGGTCTACCACAGCCAGACGGGGGCCGCGGTCTTCACTGGCGTTCCGGGGCTGCGTGTCGTCTGCCCGGCCACCGCACTGGACGCGAACGGCCTCCTGCGGACCGCGATCCGCTGCGACGACCCGGTGATGTTCCTCGAGCACAAGCACCTCTACCGCCAGACCTACAACAAGGCTCCCAACCCGGGCCCGAATTTCATGATCCCGTTCGGGAAGGCGAAGCTGGTGCGTCCGGGCACCGACCTCACCATCGTGACTTACGGCGCCCTGGTCCAGCGCGCGCTCTGGGCCGCGAAGGAGGCGGAGGAGAAGCTCGGCGTCAGCACCGAGGTGATCGACCTGCGGTCGCTGTCGCCGGTGGACTGGGAGGCGATCGGCGAGTCGGTGCGGAAGACGAATCGCGTGATCGTGGCGTATGAGGACTCGCTGTCCTGGGGCTACGGCTCCGAGATCGCGGCGCGGGTCGCGCAGGATCACTTCGCCTGGCTCGATGCGCCAGTGAAGCGAGTGGCTTCCACGGACACCTTCGTTGCCTATGCTCCCGAGCTCGAGGACGTGATCCTGCCCCAGGTGGCCGGTCTCCGGCAGGCGATCGAGGAGGTCGCGGCTTTCTAGGCCACAGACTGAGTTTGGGGACGCGAAGGACCCCGGTGCCTGCACCTGCGTGGGAGCCCTTGAGATTTGGTGCAGCTACTCGCCGGTATCGTCCTCCGCGTCCTCGTCATCGGCCATCGCCGGCGTCCGAGCCTTCGCCTCCTCGGCGAGCTTCTTGATCTCCGCTTCGTTCTTCGCGTAGAACTCCATGTTGGCCTTGCTCACGCCGGCCTGCTTGATCATGTCCTCTTGTGATGCGCCGGCTTGCTGCGTCATGGAATACGCCATGCCGGTCTGGAGCAGGGCCCACTGGGTCAGGACGTAGTCCCTGGTGCTGAGGCCGGTCGATGTGATGGCGGCCTTCGCCTCCGGAATGCTCTCCAGGGCCTTGACTTGCTCTGCGATGGACTTCCCGCCCCCGTCATCCTTCGTCCCCTCGGCCAGGCCGGGGTTCTTGGCCGCGGCGTTGGCCAGGTTCACCGTGGCATCGAGGTACTGCTTGTACCTCGGCATCGTGAGGGTGGTGGCGGACACGGCCTTGAGGTCGGCGTCCGACTGCTGTGCTTCCGCGGCCGCCGGAAGGGACAGGGCCATCACTGCCACGGCGTGGGTGCACACCCGCCTGCTGAGACTCGACATCACGTAGACTCCATGCGTTTTAGAAGGGTAGGACGGGGGGGGGCGAAGTCCAGCGCGAAACGGTCACAAGCGAAACCGGGGACCTCACCTGCTCTGGTGGCCCCCGGCGCCTGAATGGCTCGCGGCGGTCGTGCCGCTGGTCTGTACCGGAATCGCTCACGAATCGCTCATGCGTCGGAGCGGCCTGCTAAGGGCTGCTTCCGGTGTGGATCAACCTCTCATCCTGTGTCGATTTGGGGATGTCGGTCCATACGTCGGCGTTCGCTTCGGGGGTACCCTGACCTGGGCGGACGCCGCTGACCCTCCTTCCATCATCAGGCGTGCATCACATCTCTATGGTCTGGTACGCCGACTGTCAACCCGAAAAAATCTGCCGGTCCGCCGAAACCCGCCGATGAACGTGTGAGAATGGGGGGCTTCCGGCCGCGTCGTACGCGTGAACCTTCACCGACGACGAGGATCCGATGGGCCCGAAGCCGTCCCTGTTCCGCGCGCTGGGAGTCTCACTCCGGCTGGCGCTGCTAGTCGGAGTCGGTCCGGCATCCGGCGCCGCCCAGGCAACGGGCGGGTTCACCACGGCGTTCGCGCTGGCCACCGAGGCGGCAGTCCGGGCCGTCACCACACGGGTCTCCCCGCGGCCCTCTCCGCTCCTATCGCGTGGGCGCGCGGTCCGTCCGGCTTGCCGGTGAGACCTGGGAGGAGCTGGAGCGCCGCCTCGCGACCCTGCGTCGCTCTGATTTTTCCGAGTCGGCGAGGGTGGCCGACACCGCGCTCGCCTCGCTGGATCCGGAAGCTCGCCCCGAGTTCGAGCGCATGCTCGCCGCGGCACGCCGAGCGGGATACCGGGTGAGAGTGACGGAGACGCCCCGGTCCGCGGAGCGGCAGGCCTACCTCCTGGTCTCCGGCGGCGGCCTCACCTTCACCGCCACCTCCAAGCACAGTTCCGGCCGCGCCGTGGACGTAGTCGTGAACGAGGGGAACCTGAAGCACCGGCGCACTCGCGCTCGGTGGATCGCCTTTCGTCGCTGGGTGAATGAGTACGAGGGCGGGCGCTTCCGTCTCATCGGGCAGCCCGACAAGTCCTGGGACTGGCCTCCCATCGAGCTCCCGGGTCCCATGGGCTACGGCTCGATCGAAGCTCTCCTTCTCGCGGCGCAAACTGCTGACCTCCCGGTCGATGACGCCCCGCCCGCGGGGTGGAAGGGACGCGGGGGAGCCAAGGCGCCCGGGACGGACTACATTCGTCCGCATGACGATGCCGGAAGCCGAGCAGCAACTTTCACTTGCCCTCGAGGCGGCCGTCGCGCGGTTCGGGAACATGGTCCGGCAGATCGGGCGGCGAT
>DATBJH010000116.1:0-11159 GCA_036556505.1 Gemmatimonadales bacterium | reverse complement strand
CGGTCCACCTTTCGCGTGTCCGCCTGGCGGCCTCACCGCCCTGACCGCCCGACCGCCTGACCGCCCGACCGCTCGCCCGCCTGCAACCATCTCGAGAACCCGCGCATCTTTAGGCAACCATGTCCCGGACCATCCTGATGGATTCGTACCTCCTTGCCGACGCTGACTCCGTAGTCGCCCGGGCTCGGCAGGGAGACGAGACGGCACTCGAGGCGCTCTATCGGGCCTTCGAGGTTCCAGTCTACAACCTGGCCCGCCGGATCTGCCGCACCACCGAAGACGCCGAGGACGTGCTTCAGGAGACCTTTTTCGAGGTCTGCCGGAGCATCCGCAGCTACCGGGAAGAGGGGAGTCTGTGGGGCTGGATCCGGACTATCGCGGCGAGCAAGGCGCTCATGCGGCTCCGCCGGAACAAGTACCGCGAGACCGACGAGCTGCACGAGGAGGTTGTCGGCCGGAGGAAGGACGACACCCATCTCCGGATGGACCTCGAGGCGGCGCTGGAGCGGCTGCCCGAGATCTCCCGCGCCGTGGTGTGGCTGCACGATGTCGAGGGCTACACCCACGACGAGATCGCGGGCATGATGGGCAGGACGCCAAGCTTCTCCAAGTCGCAGCTGGCCCGGGCGCACGCGCGGCTCCGGAGGTGGCTCGGCGAGGAGGCGATCGCATGAGTCACCTGTCAATCGAGACCCTGGTCGCGCTGCGGGACCCGGGAACCGAGCCCGGCGAGGCCACCGCGCGGGAACACCTGGAAGCCTGCCCGCTCTGCCGGGCCGAGTTCGAGCGGCTGCATCAGCGGCTGGCCCGGCTCAAGGCGCTGCCCGCCCTGCGGCCCTCGCGGGAGCGGTGGCCGTCGGTGCTGAACCAGCTTCGCGTCGCGCGTCGGCGGAGGCGACTTCGGACCGGCGGACTGGCCGGGCTCGCGGCGGCCGCCTCGGTGGCGCTGGCCCTGGGGGTGAGCAGCCTCCGGCCCGAGAACGCGAGTCTGGACCCGGCCGAGATCCAGCAGGCTATGGCGCGGTCCCAGGTGCTGGAGTCGGCCCTGGATCGCATCGATCCCGAGAGCCGGATGATGGACGGCCAGACCGCCGGGATCGCACAGGAGTTGGAGGACCGAATCGCCCGGGTGGACCGGGAGCTGGAGATGGCCGAGCTGATGGGGCAGCAGGCTCGGGACGCCGAGCTCCTCCGGCTGTGGCGCGAGCGGGTGGGGTTGCTCGATGCCCTGGTGGATGTGCACGTGACTCGTGCCAGCAACGTGGGGCTCTAGCCCCGGAGGTGGTCCCCATGCGACAGCAAGCGATCCTCGGTGCCGCGCTCGCGCTCGGCGGCCTGGTTGGCCCGGTCCCCGTGACCACGGCCCAGGAGCCGGAGATGGTCCACCTCGAGCGCGCCCCCGACCGGCTGATCCGGATCATGATGGACCGGCGGGCCCGGCTGGGGATCAAGGTGAACCTTCGCCCCCGGGAAACCGACTCGATCGGTGCCTATGTGGACGCCGTGACCCCGGGGGGTCCGGCCGACGAGGCGGGCATCCGCTCGGGCGACCTCATCACCCGCCTCAATGGGAAGTCGGTGCTCGCGGGCGGCGCTGCCGAAGGTGGGGACCGGGAGCGGCAGTCGCTTCCTGGACTCCGGCTGATCGAGCTGGCGGCCCGGCTGGAGCCCGGCGATACGGTGCCGATCGAGTACCGGCGCGGGAAGGAGCGGCGGACGGTTTCGGTGGTGACCGCGGACGAGCCCGACCTGGTCACCCGGGACGGGGATGGCTTCGCGTTCTCCTACCGCGGCCCCGAGGTGGTGGGGGGCGCTCGCGTCGTCCCCTCCCCCGGCCTGATGGACCGGTTCGAGATGGCGGGACCCCACTGGCAGTTCTTCAGCGGCTCTCCCCTGGGCCGGCTGGAGCTGGCGCCGCTCAACGCCGATCTGGGCCGCTACTTCGGCACCCAGGAAGGGGTGCTGGTGATCAACGCCCCCAAGGACTCGGCCCTGGGCCTCCGGGGTGGGGACGTCGTCCTCCAGGTCGACGGCCGGGAGCCCTCCGGCCCCTCGCACCTCCTCCGGATCTTGCGCAGCTACGAAGCTGGAGAAAGCTTCAAGCTGGACATCATGCGGGACCGGAAGAGGCAGACGGTGACGGCCCGGATCGCCGACCGCGAATCCTGACCTCCGCTTTCCCTCCTGTGCGCCTGCTCACAGATGTCCGCGGCGGACCTCTGGTATATCTTCGGCCCACCTTGGAGGGATTATGGGAATCCTGTGGACCTTGATCATCGGGTTGGTCGTCGGGGCGATCGCCAAGCTGTTGATGCCCGGCAAGGACCCCGGCGGGTTCTTCATTACCATGCTGCTCGGCGTCGCGGGCGCGCTGCTGGCCGGGTTCATCGGCCGGGCCCTTGGCTGGTATGCCAATCCCGGCGAGGGTCCTGGGATCATCGCCTCGATCATCGGCGCGATGCTCCTGCTGTTGATCTATCGCTTCTTCGTGGGGCGGAGGGGCCGGACCACGGTGCCATGACAGCGGTGAAATGACAAAGGTAAAAAGTGAAAGGGGGCCCATCGGCGGGACCCCTTTCACTTTTTGCCTTTTACTGTTCACGCGCTTACGAACCGACGGCCAGCCTCGCCCTGGGGTCTCGCGCCGGATGGACGCGAGAGGCCAGGTCCGCGAACATGGGAAGGTCCAGGCTCTGCGCGCCGTCACTCATCGCGCTGGCGGGGTCGGGGTGAATCTCCACGATCAGGCCCGAGGCGCCGGCCGCCAGCGAGCCGAGGCTGAGCGGCACCACCAGTGAGCGGACCCCGGCGGCATGGCTGGGGTCCACGATCACCGGCAGGTGGGTCCGCTCCCGCACCATCACCACCGCGTTGAGGTCCAGCGTGTGCCGCGTGGCGCGCTCGAAGGTGCGGATCCCGCGCTCGCAGAGCACCACGTTGGGGTTCCCTTCGGCGAGGATGTATTCGGCGGCCATCAGCCACTCCTCGATCGTGGCGCCCGCCCCGCGCTTCAGCAGAACCGGCTTGCCGCTCCGGCTCGCCGCTCGGAGGAGGCTGAAGTTCTGCATGTTGCGCGCGCCGATCTGGAGCATGTCGGCGAAGTGAGCCACCACCGCGACCTCTTCCCAGCTCAGTACCTCGGTGACCACGGGCAGCCCGGTGCGCTCGCGCGCATCGGCGAGATAGCGCAGGCCCTTCACGCCGAGGCCCTGGAAATCGTAGGGCGAGGTGCGCGGCTTGTAGGCGCCGCCGCGGAGCATGTCTCCCCCCAGCCTCGCCACTGCATCCGCCGTATCCAGGATCATCCCTTCGCTCTCCACCGAGCAGGGGCCCGCGATCAGCACCGGCGTCTCGCCGCCGAACACGAGATGACGCACCTGGATCCGGCTCCCGTCCGGCGCGCGCCGGCGATCCACCAGCGGGATCTCCGGCTTCCGCGTGTGGTGGGCAGGGGTGGGCGGGGGCGCGGAGAGCCGTGAGCCCTCGATCCAGGCCTCGTAGCTCCCCAGCACCACGACTCGCACGGCCAACGCCTCCACCTCCTCCAGTGCGTCCGCCACCCGCGGATCGGTGGCCGCGCCGTCCACGTCCACGTAGAACCGGTAGGTCCACGGCGCGGAGCGCTCGGGCCGGGACTGGAGCGCCATCAGGTTCACGCCGCTGACGCCGAACGCCTGCAGCGTCAACGCCAGCATCCCCGGCTTGTGATCGATGAGGACGATGATCGAGGTCTTGTAACGGGAGACTCCGCCAGTCGCCGACGGCAGCTCCACGCCGGCCCGGGTAAAGGTGAGGAAGCGGGTCTGGTTGGTAGGGTCGTCCTCGATCCGCTCGGCCAGCGGCACCAGGCCGTGCGCATCGGCGGCGTGACGTGCGGCGACGGCGGCCGTCGTAGGATTGTTCTCCTGGGCGACAATCTCCGCGCTTCCCGCGGTGTCCCAAGCACTGACCAACTCGGCCTCGGGCAGGTGCCGGCTCAGCCAGTCACGGCACTGGCCGAGCGCGACCGGATGGGAGAGCACCCGCTTGATCTCCTCCAGCTTCGCGCCGGGCACAGCCATCAGCGTGTGATGCACCGGATAGAGGATCTCGTGGGTCAGCCGGAGCGCGCCGTCGCCGAACGCCTCCTCGAGCAGGTCGTAGGTCGTGGTAACGGAGCCGATCAGGGAGTTTTCGATCGGGAGGCAGCCGGCCTCCGCCCGGCCTTCGCGAACCGCAGTGACCACGTCCTTCGCCTCGCGGCAGGGCAGCGTCTCCAGGCCCGGCCACCGGCGGCGGGCGGCCGCCTCGCTGAAGGACCCATAGGTGCCCTGAATCGCAACGCGCATACGCAGATCGCTCCAAGGAGAGAAAACAAAAAGCCCCGCCGGCTGGTCCGGCGGGGCGCCTGCGGTCCGGTCGGTATGCGCTACAAAACGCTACCGACACCGGACGGCGGGATCGCCGCGCCGGCGTGGGTAAAGTAGAAGAACCACGCGCTGTGAGAACGGACCATGGAGCGAAGGTACGGAGCGGCGCTCGGGTTTGTCAACCCGCGCTTATCTTCAGGCGTGCAGCCGTTGCTCCTGGCGCTCGCGCTCCTGCTCCTCGCCCCGGCCGCCCTGGCCCAGGGTCTTCCCGCCTACCGGCCCATCAACCCGGTGGCCGCCTCGCGCAGCGGGCTCGGCTTCGAGCCGTTCCGCGCGCCGGTGCCCGGGCGTTGGCAGGCCGACTTGGGGCTGGAGTACGCCAGCACGATCGAGTTCAATCAGAACGACGACGCGTCCTACTATCTCGACTCCGAACTCTTCCGAGCCCGGGGCAAAGTGTACCGGGATCTCTCCAGCCGGGCGTTCCTCCTCGCGGAGGCGGAGCTGCTGGGTGCGTACGATGGCGTGCTCGACGGGTTCCTGGAGTGGTATCACGACCTGCTCGGCATCGAGATCCCCGAGCGCGAGCGCCGACCGAAGAACGACTTCCTCTACGCCGCCGACCTGCCGGATCGAAGCCCGGTCCTGCGGCGCCCAGGCGATCTCTTCTTCGGCGACCTTCGGCTTGGCGCGGGATACCGAATTCACCCGCGGCTGCAATCGGTCATCGCGATTACCCTTCCGACCAACAGCGGCCCGCCCGGCTACGGTCGTGACGTCGTGTCCGTCGGCCTGCTCAACACCTTCAGCCTGCCGATCGCGTCGCGACTGCTGCTCGAGGCAGGCCTTGCCGGCGGGTACACTCCCACCACGGGCACGCTGGCGACGGAGCAGCGGGAGCTCTTCGCGGCGGGGAACGCCGGCCTCAGGTGGCAATTCTGGGGACGCCAGTCGCTGTACGGGAACTTTTTCCTGCACAGCCCCTATTATCACGACACCGGTGTCTCCGCACTCGACCAGCGAGATCTATCGTTTGATTTCGGCTGGATTCTGGCCGGTAGCCATGGGCGGGAGTTGCGGATCGGGATGACGGAGGATCTGGAGCCCAAGGGCCCCGCGGTGGATCTGACCTTCCGATTCGGGGCGGGGCTCTGAGGTCGTTACCATCAGACCTCGGTGCGCGTCTGGAAGAGAAATTGCTCCATGTTCTGGAGCAGGAACTCCCGAGCCTTGGGGTCTCGAAGGTTCAACCCGTAGTGGTTGATGAGCTGTTGCTGGGTCTTTGTCCACTCGGCCCAGCATACGCCGCAGATCTGTTCGTAGACCTTGCGGCCGAGCTCGGTGGGGAAGGGCTGGAAGGCCATCCCTTCCCTGGTCTGGCCGCACCGGCGGCACTGAAGAGTCGCCATGGCGGCAAGATAGGCGGCTCCCGAAATGTGATCCAGTGTACGGGCCGCGGGCCGGTTGGAGGCTAGGTTCAGGTCAAGGGACGAGGCGCTTCAGCTCCATGTCCGCCCGTCGGACCAGTCGAGCCCCACTGGCTGTACCAAAGCCGGCGCCGATGCCGAAAACCATTGCGGTCGTGAGCGTTACAAGCGGGAGCGCGGTCAGCGGCAGGATCGCGAGAGCCCCGAAGACCGCCGCCACCAGGGGGGCGAACCGGGACTGCACCGCGTCCACGAAGCGCAGCCGACGGCTCACGAAGCGCCGGGTGAGCAGGTAGCCGGCAAGGCCGGCGGCGAGGGTGACGAAGAACTCGTTCATCGTGGTGCTCCAGTGAGGGTGATCCCGATCGCGTTCCAGTACGGAACACCAGAGGGAAAGATTCACCAGTGGCGACTCTGTCCTTAGCCCGGTCACTCGAGGGGAGGAGGCCAGCGATGCCGTTGCGACATCCGACAGTGCAGGTCCCGGACATCGGTCCGATGGATCATGCGTGGGACATTTTGGGAGAGTGGCAGGCGGAATTCGAGCTCCCGGAATCCGAGTCGCCGGTCCACGGCACGGTGACGTTTCGGTCCTGGGGGGACGCGGAGCTGCAGCTCGACCCGGTGGAGGCGGCGATCGCCGGCATCCCGGCGAGCGTCCCCCTGGAGCGCGCCAGTGAGGTGCATCTCACGGACGCCGGCGGCGGGGCCCTCCAGTGGGTGCTGCACGCGCCATCGACCAACTGGTCACTCCAGGCAACGCTCTGGCCGGGGTCCTTGCACCTGTTCGTCCACGATCCGGAGGACGAAGAGGAACACCTTTACCGCGCCAGGGCGACGCGGGATCGGGAGTACTATCTGCGGAAGTATCCGTAAGGCGGTCGGGCGGTCAGACGGTCAGGGGGTCAGGCGGTCAAGAGAAAAGGGGCCCGGGATTGCCCGGGTCCCTTTCGCTGCCTCCTCCTCGTTCCGCCCGCCCGCCCGCCCGCCCGCCCGCCCGACCGCCCGACCGGCTGACCGCCCGCCCGCCTACCACACCACAGCCGCACTCCCCCACAAGAAGCCGCTCCCGAAGGCCGTCATTGCCACCAGGTCCCCCTCTTGCACCCGACCCGACCGCACGCACTCGTCCAGCGCGATCGGGATGGTCGCCGCGGTCGTATTGCCGTACCACATGATGTTGTTGTGGACCTGATCGTCTCGAAGGCAGAGGTCGCGCTGCATCATCTCGCTGATTCGAAGATTGGCCTGGTGGGCAAGCAGCAGCTTGAGGTCTGCCGGGCTGCGCCCGATGGCGGACAGTACCGCCCGGACGGACTCGGGCATCCGTGCCACCGCGTGGCGGAAGACCTCCTTCCCGTCCATCTCGAGGAGGTGGCGCCCCGCGTCGATGTGTTCAGCGGACACCCTCGGGTGGTACATGGAACCCGGGCTGTCCACCCAGAGCTTCTCCGCGTGGGCGCCGTCCGAGTGGAGGTCGAACGCCAGGATCCCCCGATCTTCCCGATCGGTCGGGCCCAGGAGGGCAGCGCCGGCGCCGTCGGCGAAGATGACGGACACATGGCGTTCCTCGGTCGTCATCAGCATGCCCGTGGACTGCACCTCCGCGCCTACCACCAGCACCCGGCGGTACTGGCCGGTGCGGATCCAGCCATCGGCCACGGAGAGCGCGTACACGAACCCGCTGCACTGGGTCCTGATGTCGATTGCGGGGATGGCGCCGACGCCCATGGCCCGCTGGAGGAACACGCCGTTGCCCGGGGCGAAATGGTCGGGGGTTGAAGTGGCGTAGACGATGGCGTCCACCTCCGAGGCCGCGACGTCGGCCATCTCCAGCGCGCGGCGGGTGGCTGCCAGCGCCAGGTCCACGCCGGTCTCCCCTTCCCGTACGTACCGGCGCTCCTGGATCCCGGTGCGGGTTCGGATCCACTCGTCGCTGGTGTCCATGATTCGGGCGAGATCGTCGTTGGTGACGACCTGGTCGGGCACGGCGAGGCCGGTGCCGAGGAAGCGGGTGCGTGGCATGCCACCAATGTACCCACCCCGGTGAATCAGGGTGAGGGCAGGTCCCTCGTCCGCGCGACCACCCACAGCGACCAGATCCACGCCAGCCAGGCCACCGTCATGTCCCAGCCCATTCCGCGCCAGGTCTCCCACAGGAGCCCGATCGGCGTGAGCCACAAAGGCCACCAGGCGTCGGCCCGCAGACGGTGCCGCTCCACCACCTGGACCGCGGGGAAGCCCGCCTGGAGCGCGTCCATCACGCCCCAGCAGAGGCGGTCGGGCTCCACTTCCCACCCCGGCACGCTCACGAGGCTCCACACCATGCTGGTGGCGCCCCAGCCGTGATGGTCGCTCACTCCGACGACGAACTTCCCGGTGCGCCGGGCGAGCTCGATCACCGTATCGCGCCGGGAACGGGAAAGCTCGTTGGCCTTGGGCGAGGCGTTCACGATCTCGAACCCGTCGAGGCCCGCGGCGGCCAGGGAGTCGAGTCGACCCCAGAGATTGCGCTCGTATTCCGGAAGCGATGCCACCGCGAGCGACTCGTAGGCGGTGTCGGCGTCCGCGAGCAGCTGGAGCAGACCCGACCAGCCCCGCTTGTAGGGCCCCTTCACCGCGTTCACATCCCCGCCCAGCAGCACGATGTGCGACCGCCAGGCGCTCACCTCCCGACCGCGACAGAGCGCCACCGGCACGTCCACCGGCACCAGTCCCGCCGTGGTGTTGTGGTCGGTGATGAACACGGCGTCGAAGCCGGCACGCTGATGCCACTCCAGGTTGTGCCTGGTGTCGTAGCCCGCCATCGCGGTGCCCCGCACGTCGTGCGAGGCACTGGTGTGACTGTGGAAATCCACCGCGGCGAGGTCGGGGCCCTGGCCCTCCAATCGCAGCATCGGGCGGTGCGAGAGCGAACCGCCCCCCACGAACAGGAGGAGGAGCACCACGGCGCCCACCAGCGCGCGCAGCTCGTCGCGCAACACCACCCGTCGGCGGACGAACGCGCGCCAGGCGCGCCAGAGCAGGAAGAGCAGGGCGAGGCCGATCACGAAGCCCTGGAGCCGACCGAGGCTCAGCATCGCCGCGCCGTCCCAGAGGGAATACACCGGCGACAGGACGACATAGGACGACGGCGCCTTCAGATGCAGTTTTGGTGGGAGTGCCAGGCCGGTGGGGTCGGAGAGCGGCGGCGCCCCGGCGACCCGTGCCGCCAGAAGCGCCAGGGTCAGCCCCAGCGGGGGGAGGAGTCTAGACCCCGGCGAGCCAGGGATAGCCCTGGTCCTCCCAGTACCCGCCGTGGCGGTCGCGGGTGAAGCTCATCGCGGTGACGTATTTCGTCATCTTGTACCCGAGCTTGATGGGAGCGTAGAGACGCACCGGCGCGCCGCGCTCCCGGCTGAGCGGCCGGTCGTTGAAGGCATAGGCCAGGATGGTCTGCGGATGCATCGCGCTCGCGAGGTCCCAGCCGTTGGAGTAGCCGCTGTCGAAGGAATCGAAGCGAAGGTACTCCGCCTCCGGGAGCGGTTGCGCCAGCTCGGCGATCACCGACACCGGTACGCCGGTCCAGGTGCCGATCGCGGTCCAGCCTTCGACGCAGTGGTGCTTGACGGTATAGCTGACTCGCGGGAGTCCTTCGAGCATCTCCAGCGTAAGCCGCTGGGGCGCGCGAACCAATCCACCCACGTCCAGAAACCAGTCGGCCGGCGCCGCGGGATAGATCCTGCGCCGGTTCCAGGTGATCGAGTACGCGGGGTAACGCGGCTCCGCCGTCCGCGCGCTCGGCGGATACTCCGGGGCCAGTCTGGAGCGGGAGAGCAGGATCTTCTCACCCACCCAGTCGTTGAGCCGGCTGAACGCGCGCAGCCTGGGCTCCAGGAACGCGCCGCCATCCCAGCCGCAGGCCGCGACGAGCGACGCCGGCCCGGCGGCGAGGCCGAGCCGGAGGAAGTCGCGGCGACTAGCCGTCGGACGGTGGATCATGGCTCGGAAACCTCCCGCGGTACCAGCCGGTGACCATGGCACGCAGCGAGGCCGGATCCACGGTCACCACCAGCACCACGTGAAGCAGGGCGAACCCGACGAAGATCCACACGGTCACGAAGTGCCAGTAGCGGGCCAGCTCGAAGCCGCCGAAGAGCGCCGTCAGCCACCAGAGCTGGACGGGCTTGTAGATCGCGAACCCGCTCAACACCGAAATTGCGCCCAGAACGACTATTCCGGTATAGGCGGCCTTCTGAAGGGCGTTGTGCTTTCCCTGAGGCGGGTGTTCCCGCCGGAGGCGGAGATAGTAGAGCTGCATCTCCACCGCGGGCCGGAGATCGCGGCGGCGAAAGAGGAGCGAGCGCCATTCGCCGCTGACGACGAGATAGGCGAGATACACCAGACCCGTGATGACGAACGGCCACGCCAGGGTGAAGTGCCAGTTGAGTCCGCCCGCCAGCCACCCGCCGAGCCGGGCCCACTCGGGGAAGCTCTCGCCGGCCCAGGGATTGGGCACCGGATAGGGATCGCCGCGGGGGCCGAAGTGGGGGAAGGCTCCGTAGATCTGGAGCCCGCTCGCGATCAGGCCCACCAGAAGGATGGCGCTGAGCCAGTGCGTCAGCCGCACGATCCAGTGGTGCCGCTTGATCGGCGGCCCGTCGCTCACCCTACTCGTACCTCAACGCGACGATGGGATCGAGGCTCGCGGCCCGGCGCGCCGGCCACAGGCCGAAGAACAGGCCGACCAGCGCGCTGAAGCCGAAGGCGATGGTCACCGCCGCCGGCGAAATCAGTGTGTTCCACTGCATGACCCGGGCGAGCGTGATGGCGGCGCCGATGCCGAGGAGCACGCCGAGCCCGCCGCCCACCAGGCAGAGCGCGAGGGCCTCCACCAGGAACTGGAGCATGATGTTGCCCCGGGTGGCGCCGAGCGCCTTGCGGACGCCGATCTCCCGGGTTCGCTCGGTCACCGAGACCAGCATGATGTTCATGATGCCGATGCCGCCTACCAGGAGGCTCACCGCGGCGATGCTGGCGAGGAGCGTGGTGAACACCTGGGTGGTCTGCTGCTGGGTAGCGAGCAGGTCCTGCTGGTTGCGGATGGTGAAGTCGTTCTCCTGCCCCGGACGGATCTTGTGCTCCCGCCTGAGCACCCGCTCGAGGTCCACCATCCCCTGCTCGACCGGCACGCCGTCCGCCACCTGCACCGACATCGAGCGCAGCCGGTCGGAGCCGAACACCCGGTACTTCGCGGTCTGCAGCGGGATCAGGATCTGCTCGTCGGGGTTTCCCCATCCGCCGGCGGCGCCCTTCTCGCTCAGGATCCCGATGATCTCGAAGTTGATGCCGCGGATCTGGACCGTCTGGTTGATCATGGCCGCGGGATTGGCGCCGAGCATCC
>DATBJH010000115.1:0-13898 GCA_036556505.1 Gemmatimonadales bacterium | reverse complement strand
AAGCTGGCCAAGTGCGGCAGCCTGCGCGAGGCGATCCGGATGATCGCGGTGGCCCGGGCGCACGGGCTCATGGTGATGGTCGGCTGCATGATCGAGAGTTCGATCGCGATCACCGCGGCGGCGCACTTCACTCCGCTGGTGGACATCGTGGACCTGGATGGCGCGGCGCTCCTGGCCCAGGATCCCTTCGTTGGCGCGACCATCGAGGGCGGACAGGTCGCGCTTCCCCCCGGTCCGGGTCTCGGCCTCCGGCGGAGATGACCGAGCGTTTCGCCACCGTCGCGCTCCCGCTCCCGCTCGCCTCCTCGTACACCTACCGCATTCCCGAGACACTGGCCGACCGGGTCGCCCCGGGGGCCCGGGTCGTCGTGCCCGTGCGCCGGCGCGAGTTGATCGGCATCGTCCTGGAGACCGACGCGCCCGCGCCGGAGGCGGCCGCGCGCGAGATCCTGGCCGCCCCCGACGATCTTCCCGCCGTGCCCCAGGGCCTGCTGGCGACGGGCCGCTGGATGGCGGAGTACTACGGCTCGCCGATCGGGCTCGCGCTCAAGGCCATGCTGCCGGCCGGGCTGTGGGGTGAATCCCAGGTCGTGGCCGTGCGCGCTTCGGGCCGATGGCAGATCGGCGGCGTCGCCGGCGAGGTGCTCGCCGAGCTCGAAGAGCGCGGGGGCGAAGCCTCGGTCCCGCTTCTCGCCCGCGTGCTCAAGCGGCCGGTCTGGGACGCGGTTCACCGCCTCGTGTCGGTGGGCGCGGTGAGTCTCCGGGTGGAGCCGCCGCACACCGCGGGCTCGACCGCCACCACCCGCCTGGTGGCGCTCCACGGCGAGCCGCCGACGCTCCTCGAGCGCGCCACGCTGTTCAAGCGCAGGGCACGTCGCCGTGAGTTGTACGAGGCGCTCGAGTCGCTCGGGGGGAGCGCGCAGGTCCGCCATGTGGTGGAGCAGCTCGGCTTCAGCGAGGCGGTGATCCGGGGCCTCGTCTCACAACGGCTGGCCAAGCTCACGACCGCGGAGCGAGTGCGCGATCCCTTCGGCGATTCTCCCGGGACGCCGCCGCCCGAGACGCTCACGGCGGCCCAGACGGAGGCGGTGGAGGCGATCGAGGCGCTCGCTCCTGGCGCGGCGGCGCTCCTGTTCGGGGTCACCGGCAGCGGCAAGACGCTGGTGTACTTGGAGGCGGTGAAGCGCGTGCTCGCGCGGGGCAGGGGCGCGATCGTACTGGTGCCGGAGATCGGGCTCACTCCCCAGACGGTGAGCCGCCTCCGCGGCGCCTTTGGCGACCAGGTCGCGGTCCTGCACAGCGCGCTCTCGGACGGCGAGCGGGCCGACGCCTGGCGGCTCCTTCGCCGCGGCGAGCGGCGGGTGGCCGTGGGCGCCCGCTCGGCGATCTTCGCTCCGGTGCGCGACCTCGGCATCGTGGTGCTGGACGAAGAGCACGAGGCGAGCTACAAGAACGGGGAGGCCCCCCGCTATCTCACCCGTGACGTAGCCGCGGTCCGGGCACACATCGAGGGCGCCGCACTGGTGCTCGGCAGCGCTACGCCGTCGCTGGAGGCGATGGCTCGCGCGGGCGACCGACTCCGGCTGCTGAGGCTCCCCGAGCGCATCGGCGCCCGTTCCCTGCCGCCGGTCGAGATCGTGGACCTCCGCGTGGCTCCGAAGGTCGCGGGCTCTGGCCCGGTGGCGTGGTCCGTCGCCCTCGACGAGGCGATCACCGGGATCCTGGCCCGGAAGGAGCAGGCGCTCCTGCTGCTCAACCGCCGCGGTTACGCCGCGTTCCTGCAATGTCCCGACTGCGGGGAGGTGTGGCAGTGCCCGCGCTGCACCATCTCACTCACCGTCCACCGCGCGCCGCCGGGGCTCCGCTGTCACTACTGCGGACACGAGGAGCCGCTCCCGTTCACCTGCCGAAAATGCGCCAACCCGGTGCAGCAGATGCGCGGGGTCGGCACCCAGCAGTTGGAGCAGGTGCTGGCGGAGCGCTATCCCGGCGCGCGGGTGGCGCGGATGGACCTCGACACCACCAGCACCAAGTGGTCGCATCAGCGGATCCTGGGGACGGTCGAGCGGGGCGAGGTGGACCTGCTCATCGGCACCCAGATGATCGCCAAGGGGCTCGACTTCCCCAACGTCACACTGGTGGGGGTGGTGGACGCCGACACCGGGCTCTATCTCCCCGACTTCCGGGCGGCGGAGCGCACCTTCCAGCTGCTGGCACAGGTCGCGGGCCGGGCAGGCCGCGGGCCCAAGGGCGGCCGGGTGATCGTCCAGACCCGTCATCCGCAGCACCATGCGCTGGTCTGGTCCGCGCGCCACGATGTCGAGGGATTCCTGCGGGAAGAGCTGGAGTTGCGCCGGGCGCCGCCCTATCCACCCGAGGTTCACCTGGTGAACCTGCTGGTCTCCGGGGAGGACGAGGCCCTCACCGCCAGCCGCACCGCCGAGCTGGCCGACTGGTGCAGCACGCTCGTCGCGCGGCACCGGTTGGAGGTGATGGTGCTAGGCCCCGCTCCGTGCCCGCTCGCGAAGATCAAGGACCGCTGGCGCTGGCACGTGCTCCTCAAAGGGCAGCAGGAGGTGCTGGGAAGGATCGTCCGCTACGCCGCCCGGCGCCTGCCCAGAGGGGGGAAGACGCGGATCGTGATCGATCGGGATCCGGTGTCGTTGCTGTAAGAAGCTATCGGTTATCAGCTATCAGTTTTCGGGTGGTGCCGTTGCGGGCATCAGGACTGCCCTCGGCCGCGGCTCGCCCTCGCCCAGGTGCTCGGTCAATTCGGCGCGCAATCAGCTGATCGAGCGCTTCGTCCGAGAGCCCCGGGACCGCAGCCCGTGCGTACCCGACAACCGGCAACTGATAACCGATAACTGATATCGCCTACCGCGTCCGATACCCGACCTCCGTCCCGAGATACACCACCCTTCTTGGCGACGGCTCCAGCACCCTCCCGAACGCCCCGTTCAGCGTCACCGACCCGATGTACTCCCGGTCCCACAGGTTGTTCACGCCGAGGAAGGGCGAGAGCCGCATCACGCCCACGTCGCCCTGCCATCCCAGCCTCGCGTTGGTGACCCCCGCGCCCCACGAGTCCACGATCCCCTCCGGCGTGTTTTCGTCGTCCGAGGCGACCGAGGAGCTGAGCGTGTGGTCGGCGTCGAAGTACAGCCCGTTGGTGAGCCCGGTCCGGATGCCGAACCGCCAGAAGTGCTCCGGCACGCCGGGCAGCCGGTTGCCGTCCAGCCCGGTCCCTTCGGGCTCCTCCACGAAGCGGTACCGCGCGTAGGTGTACGCGCCGTTCAGCGTGAGCCCGGCGATCGGCGTGACGGTGAGCCCGACCTCCGCGCCGTCGTTGTGCGTCTTCTGCGCGTTGCGGAAGAAGGCGCGCCCGCCGACCTCCTCGGCCTGCACGATCGCGTCGCTCACCCGGCCGAGGAACAGGGCGACCGAGTAGTTCACGGCGGGCGTCGGCCGCCCGCGCGCGCCGACCTCGTAGGTGACCGCCCGCTGCGGTCCCAGGTCCTGATTGAACCCGGCCGAGCCGTCAGGCTGGTTCACCAGCTCGGTGGTGGTCGGCGTCTCGAACGAGGTGGAGACGTTGACGTAGGGAACGAATTGCTCCTCGAACGACCAGCTCGCTCCGATATTGCCGCTCAGTGCCGACATGTCCCGGTCCCCACTGTCGTCGCCGTCGGAGAGAAAGTTGTCGTCCAGGCTGAAGTTGACCCAGTCGAACCTGGCGCCGCCGCTCACCAGCAGCCGCTCGTTCGGACTCCACTGCAGCTGCGCGAACGGCCCCAGCTCGGTCACCTGCTCCCGCTGGTCCAGGAAGATGGTGGACGTGGGCACGCCGCCGTCCGACACCAGATTCTGCCGGTCGTCGCGCATGCGCTGAGCGTCCACGCCGGCGGTGAGCCGGGGCGCCTGCTGGCTGCCGAGCGCGCGGGCCATGGTGAGCCTGAGACCGCCGGCCGCGCGGTCGATGCGCACGTAGGTGCCGTTGGTCGGACCGCCGCCGACGTCGGGCGGGGCGGCGAGCGGATTCTCCAGGTCGCGCAGGAGACCGAACACCGTCGCGTTGTACTCGTTGCCCGCGGCGTCGAAGTGCTTCACCCCCAGCGCGAGCTGCTGCTGCTGCACATCCTTGTCCGCGCCCCGGATGATATTGTTCGGCGCGGCGGAATCCGGATTGGCATCGTACTCGGTGCGGGTGAGCGCGCCCGGGTTCTGGGCCTCGGGATTGTCCGCCAGGCTGAGCCGGACGGTCCCGATGGTCGAGCCGCTCATCACCCAGTCGCCTCCGGTGTTGAGCTGCCGGAACTCGCCGGCGCTGTGCTGCCGGAACCCGTCGGCCTTGAACTGGGAGATCGAGAGCGTCCCGCTCACGTCTCCCGAGCGGGCCGAAGTCCAGCTCTGCCATTTGTAGAAGCCGTCGCCCCCGCGCTTCCCGTCGCCGCCCTGCACCCGGACCCGCTGGGCGAACGGGCCGTCCGCCGCTCGCTCGGTCTCGAAGGAGATCACCCCGCCCGACGCGTTGCCGTAGAGCGACGAGCTGGAGCCCCGAAGTACCTCCGCGCGCTCCAGGTCGGCGAAGTCCACGTTGGTGAGCTGGCTCTGTCCATCCGGCAGCGTCTGGGGGATCCCGTCCACCAGGATCTTGAGCCCACGGACGCCGAAGTTCGAGCGGCTGCCGAACCCACGGATCGAGATGCGCTGGTCGAGGGAGAAGTTGTACCGGTTCGCCACCACGACGCCCGGCAGGTTGTTGAGCGCCTCGTCGATGCCTACCGTCTGCTGTCCCCGGACCAGATCCTCGCGATCCAGGACGCCGACCGCGAACGGCACTCGCTCGAGCGGCTCGGTGCTCCGGGTGACCGTCACGTTGAGCTCGGGAAGCTGGGTGACGCGGGTCGTGTCCCGCCCGGTGGTGTCGACCGGCTCCTGGGCGGAGGTCACGAAAGGGAAGGCGAGTACGGCGACGGCGATCAGGGCGACGAGTCGGCGCATGGACCTCTCCTGGGTTGCCTGGATACTAATCCGTCTCGCGCGCCGCGCATCCTTGAAAGCCCCCGACGCTCCCTCTATCCTTCCAGCCGCGTATGTCCCCAAGCCCCTACACGTTGCCCGATTTCGGCCAGCGGCCGTTCGCCGGCTCGCCCGAGGCTCGCTTCGAGCCTTTGCCTGCCGACGGAGTCCTGCCCGAAGGCTTCTTCTCGACCTCCAACCTCCCCACCTACGTCCACGTAGGTGGCGGCTGGGTCGCGCCTACCCGCCCACGCATGGATTGCGTGATCGTGAAGCGGGGAGCGGTCCTGGAGACGATCGAGCCTCGCCGACTCCGGAAAGGCGATCTGGTGGCGATGGGCGAGGCGGAGGATGGCACCGAGGGGATCGTGGTTCACGCCCAGGGCTTCCTGGGCGGCGCCCATGGGGCCAACGAGTTCCGCTTCATGTCCACCGAGGTGAGCCGCGAGCGGCCGGTCAACTACGAGGAGCTCGCCGCGCGGGTGGGCGAGGAGAAGCGCCGCGGTGGGTATCTCGTCTGGGTCATCGGACCGGCGCTGGTACACTCCCGCGCCCGGGCGGACTTCGAGTGGTTCATCCGCAATGGCTACGTGCAGGCGGTACTGGCGGGGAACGCGGTCGCCGTGCACGACATCGAGGCGGCGATCTTCGGCACCACGCTCGGCATGAGCAACACCGGCCAGCCCACCGAAGGCGGGCACGGCCTCCACATGCGGGCGATCAACAAGGTGCGCGCGGCCGGCTCCATCGAGCGCGCGGTCGAGACCGGGCTCATCAAGAGCGGGATCATGCATGCCCTGGTCACCAACCAGCTGCCCTACGTCCTCGCCGGCTCGATCCGCGACGACGGCCCGCTCCCAGGGGTCTACAGCGACAGCCTCCAGGCGCAGGACGCGATGCGCGAGCACACGGTGAAGGCCACCGGCGCGGTCTTCGTGGCCACCGCGCTCCACGCGATCGCCGTGGGCAACATGCTGCCGGCGTTTTACCTCTGCGACGGCGCGCCGTCGCCGCTCATGACGATCTGTGTGGACCAGACCGAGTTCGTGGTGAACAAGCTGAAGGACCGCGGGACGCACCAGGCCTACGGCGTGGTGACCAACGCGCAGGACTTCATGCACGTGCTCCGCTTTTACACCGAGCGCTGGGAGCAGGGCGCCAGGTGACCGCCCCCTCCGATACCGGCTGGGCTCGCCTGGCAGGCGCCGTGGCCGAGATCCTTCCGCCGGCCGAGGTGGATGGGGTGTGGCTCTTCAGTCCGCTGCGCCGCGAGGGCAGGGAATGGGGCACCGCGGTCCTGAGCCGGGTAGACGGCGACCGCCGCCGGATCTACACCGCCCGCTACGTGCTCGCGATCAAGGGCAAGGAGCGGGGCAAGTTCGAGGCGACGGTCCAGGAAGTGGGCAGCGGGCCGCTCACCGCCCTCGCGCAGCTGCTCCAGGACACCCGCAAGCGGATCGACGACGACCAGCCGCCGACACCCGTGTCACCCGAGACCTGGTTCCCCGAGGTGAAACCCGCCGAGGCCGGCGATGCCCTCCCTCGCTAGAACGGAGGGAGCCGCGCTGCTCGACCGCTTCCGCCGCTATCTTCGCGATCACCGCCAGCCGGTCACCCGCCAGCGCGACCGCATCGCCCAGATCGTCTTCCTCTCCGACGACCATCCGTCGGTAGACCTCATCATCCGCCGCCTGAGAGACCAGGGCCAGACGGTCGGCACCGCCACGGTGTACCGCACGCTCGACGTGCTGGTGGAGAGCGGCCTGGTGCGCGCGCACGACTTCGGCGAGGGATTCAAGCGCTACGAGCCGATGTCGGCGCAGGCGCACCACGAGCACTTGATCTGCGAGCGGTGCGGCAGCGTGGTCGAGTTCCAGAACGAGCGGCTCGAGCGGATGCTGCCCATCATCGCCGACGAGCACGCCTTCCAGCACTCGCGGCACCGGGTGGAGATCTACGGCGTCTGCCGCGATTGCCTCCGCCGTGAGCTGGTGGTGCCCACCGCGGGGGCGGGATGAACGAGCCCGCGGCCCTGGGCATCGCCGTCGCGTTCGCGGCGGGCCTCCTGAGTTTTCTCTCCCCCTGCGTGCTGCCGCTGGTCCCGTCCTACGTCGGCTTCCTGACCGGCATGACCCTGGGCGAGCTGGAGGGGCGCCGCCGAGTGGCGCTGCTGCACGCACTGCTCTTCGTGGCCGGTTTCTCGCTGGTGTTCATCCTCCTGGGCGCCAGCGCGACCGCCCTCGGCCGCGCCCTCAACTACTACCAGGTCTGGCTCCAGCGCATCGGCGGCCTGCTGATCATCGGGTTCGGGCTGGTCTGCCTCGGTGTGTTCAAGCCGGCGTGGCTGGTGCAGGAGCGCCGCCTTCACCTGGAGCAGAAGCCGATGGGCTTCCTCGGCTCGGCGCTGGTGGGCATGGCATTCGGCGCGGGATGGACGCCGTGCATCGGTCCGGTGCTCGGCGCCATCCTCGGTCTCGCGGCCACCTCGGCCGATCTCAGCCGCGGAATGCTCCTCCTCGCCGTGTACTCGGCCGGCCTGGCCGTGCCGTTTCTGATCGCCGCGGTCGCGGTGGAGCGCTTTCTCGACTGGTTCCAGAAATTCCGGAAGTACTTGCCTTGGGTGATGCGGGTGAGCGGTGCCCTGCTGGTGGTAGTGGGAGTGCTGTTGCTGACGGGCGAATTCACCCGGATGGCGGGATGGCTGCAAACCCTGACGCCGGAAGTCCTGCGAGGCCGGTTGTAGCAGCTTGTAAGCCGCGAAACGTAAGACGTTAAAGGTGAAAGGGATAGACGATCCCTTTCAGCTTTAACATTTGACGTTTCACGGCTCTTTATCGCTCAACGTACCTGACGGCGTAATCCATCACACAGATCTGTCGATAGTCCCTGTGCGGCCCGCAGGCAATGCCTTCCACTCCCCAGTTCCCGTCCAGAAGATTGTTCCGGTGTCCGCGGTCGGGGACGCCGTCGTCCACCAGCAGCTGGATCACCACGTCTCGCGCGGGATTCTCGCCGTACGCGATGTTCTCGGCCATACCGGACACCCAGCGGCCGCGCCGTTCGGCGCGTCGGGCGGGATCGCTGCCGTCGGTGCCGTAGTGCTCGAGTCCGCCGATTGGTCCCTGGTCCTTCACGTGGTCTGCGGCTGCGCCGGCCAGCCCCTTGGACCAGCTCAGCGGCGGCACCGGTGCCCGGGAGCGCAGCGCGCTGGCCGCTTCCTGCACGGCGACGGCGCCCTCTTCGGTGCGGAGCAGCGGCCGCTCGTCGCGTTCCATCGTCATGCCGTCGAAGCGTGGCAGCATGGCCTCGAGGTGCTCGGCGTACGCGGCAGGGTCCCGGCGCACGAGGTTGGTCTCGTTGTGGATCTCCATCGCGAGGCGGGACCAGTCGGGGGCCCTGTCATCCCGAGCGACGCGAGGGATCTTGCCGGCACGCGTCGGAGCTTGCAGGCAGAATCCCTCGCGTCGCTCGGGATGACACTCGCGACCGGCTCCGATCCACAGAGTGACCGCCAGCCCGCATCCCAGCAGCGTCCTACCCCCCACTGACCCCCTCCTCCTCCAGCTCCTCCTCCAGCTGCTGCCGCCGGAGCAGCTCCCAGTAGCGTCCTCCGCGTGCGATCAGATCCGGGTGCACGCCCTCCTCTACGACCCGACCCTCGTCCAGCACCAGGATCCAGTCCGCATCCCGCACCGCCGCGAGGCGATGGGAGACGATTATGCTCGTCCTCCCCGTGAGCGCCCCGCGCAGCGCGGAGAGGATGCGGGCCTCGGTGTGGGCGTCCACCGCGCTCAGCGCGTCGTCGAGCACGAACACCGGCGGGTCCTGCGCCAGGGCCCGCGCGATCGCCGCGCGCTGCTTCTGGCCGCCGGAGAGATTGATCCCGCGCTCGCCGAGCATGGTGTCGAAGCCGTTCGGAAGCGAGGGCAGGGCCTCCGCCAGCTGACTCACCTCCGCCACCCGCTCCAGTCGCCCGTCGTCCGGCGCGCCGAGCAGGACGTTGTCTCTCAGCGTCTCCCCGAAGAGAAAAGTCTCCTGGGGGACGAACCCCACCTCCCGGCGCAGGTCCCCGAGCTCGAGCCGACGCACGTCCACGCCGTCGAGGCGGATGCTCCCGCGGCTGGGGTCGTGGGCCCGGACCAGCAGGTCCACCAGTGTGGACTTGCCCGAGCCCGTGGCGCCCACGATCGCAAGCGAGCGACCGGGGCTCACGCTGAAGCTCACATCCTCGAGCACCCATCCGCGTTCGTGAGTGCCGGGATAGCGGAACCAGACGCGGTCGAACTCTACGGCCCTCCCGCCACGTGCCGGTGGCAGCCGCGCCGGGTCCGGCGGACTGGCGATGGCGGGGCGCTCCCGGAACAGCTGGTTGATCCGGGCCATGGACGCGGCGCCGCGCTGCACCAGGTTCACCGCCCATCCCAGGGCGATCATGGGCCACACCAGCATCCCGAGGTACACTCCGAACGCCACGAACTCGCCCACCGTCACCTGGCCCGCCATGACCTGTTGCCCGCCGACGTACAGGACCACCACCGCGCTCAGCCCGCCCATGCTCGTGAGCAGGGGGAAGAAGAGTCCCTGTACCCGGGCCAGGCTCAGGTTCCGTCGCAGGTACTCGTCGCTGAGCTCCCGGAAGTGGTCCGTCTCCGCGGCCTCCTGGCGGTACGCGCGAACCACTCGGACCCCGGAGAGGTTCTCGTGCGCGTGGCTGGTCAGCTCGGCGAAGTGGGCCTGGATGGCCTGGGACCGGCGATGCACCTGCCCCCCCAGTGTGATCATGATCACCGGGAGCCCCAGCAGAGGCAGGAAGGCCAGGAGGGTCAGCCTGGGGCTGATGGCGAGCATGGCGGGTGCAATCAGGAGGGCCCGGATGCTAGTATCCACCAGATACATGAGCGCCGGACCCGCGACCATCCGGACCGCCAGCAAATCATTGGTGGTGCGGGACATCACATCTCCAGTCGGGTATCGGTCGTAGAATTCGGCCGACATCCGCTGAAGATGACGATAGAGCTGGTCCCGGAGGTCCGTTTCGACGCGCCGGCTGCCGCTGTTGAGCAGCTCGCGCATGCCGTAGCGGGCCACCCCGCCGGCCAGGGCGACGGCGAGCAGCAGCGCCACCGCGACCTGGACCGCGCGGAACGGTTCGTGCAGACGGAGGGCGTCGATCCCCTGCTCCAGGAACCTGGGGCCCAGGGTGACGAAGTAGTTGGAGATGACGACGAGGAGCAGCCCGAGGGCGTACGTCCGGAGGTAGGGCCTCAGGAATGGCAGCAGGGACCGCAGTTCGCGCATAGGTCAATTGCAAATGTCACCGGCCCGAGATACAGGGGCAAGTCACACTTGAAGGAGGAAGGGATGACGAAAGCGCTTCTGACCATGCTGGCGCTGGCGGGCCTGGCGGCGTGCGGTGGCGGGCGTGATCGCAAGGACCTGGCGACCGCCGACAGTCTCAGCCGTGACCTTCAGCTCGCGCCGGTGGACACTTCAGCCGAGCTGAACGACCAGCCGGCCCCCGACACGGCGGCGGCACCGGCACCGGCTCCCGCGCCCGCTCCGGCCGCCACGCCGAAGCCCGCGGCGCCCAAGCCCGCTCCGCCGAAGCGGAACCCGCAGCCGGCGCCCGCGCCGGCGGCCTCCCCGGCCCCGACCCCGGCGCCCACGCCGGCGCCCGCCGCGCCGCCCACGCTCGCCGCGGGCACTTCGATCAACGCGGCCACCGATGCGGAGATCACCTCCAAGACCAACAAGCCGGGCGACGAGATCACCGCGACCATCGGCGCCGACATCAAGGACGCGAGTGGCCGGGTGGTGATCCCGAAGGGCTCGAAGCTCGTGCTCAAGGTGACGGCCATCAAGCCGTCGGACAGCAAGAGCGACACGACCGGCACCCTCACGCTCGACGCGGTCGGCGTGGAGGTCAACGGCAACCAGCGGCCGATCGTCGCGACGATCTCCGGGGTGAAGACGCACCTGCAGGGCAGGGGCACCGACGCGACCGACGCGGCCAAGGTGGCAGGCGGCGCGGCGGCCGGCGCCGTCGTCGGCCGGGTCCTCGGCGGGGGCAGCAAGGGCACCATCATCGGCGGGATCCTCGGCGCCGCCGTCGGCACCCAGCGCGCGGTAGAGACCAAGGACCGCGATGTGGTCCTCCCGGCCGGGACGGTGGTCACGGTCAAACTGGATCAGACGCTGGCGATGGCGAGCACGGGGACCTAGCCCCATGCAGGCGGAAAAAGTGAAAAGTAAAAGGGAGGGGATTGACCCTCCTTTTTACTTTTTACCTTTCACTTTTTACGCTCTTTTTGCGCTTCATCGCATCTACGCTTTTCGTGCTCAATAGCCCGCTCCGCCTCCACCTCGGCGTGGATCGCTCACTCCCTGCCACCCGCCCGCGGTCCTGATGATCGCCTCCACATCCCCCCAGCGGCCGCCCTCGGTGATCGCGTGCCCCCGGGCCCGCAGGCTGTCGAGCGTCGTGCGGGTGAAGCCGTCTTCCTCCACCCGGATGCTGTCGGGCAGCGCCTGGTGATGCATCCGCGGTGCGGCGACCGCGTCGGGGAGCGGCATCCGGTGATCGATCACGTTGGAGATCGTGTGGTACACCATGGTGATGATGCGGGGCCCGCCCGGCGTACCCGTCACCATGTACAGCTGCCCCGTCGTATCCAGCACGATGCTCGGCGTCATCGCCGACAGCATCCGCTTGCCCGGCGCGATCGCGTTGGCCTCGCCCTGAACCAGCCCATACATGTTCGGCTTGCCCGGTGACGTCGCAAAGTCGTCCATCTCGTCGTTGAGGAGGAAGCCGGCCCCCGTCACGGTGACCGCGCTGCCGTAGCTGTCGTTCAGCGTCGTGGTGCAGCTGACCGCGTTGCCTTCGGCATCCACCACCGAGTAGTGCGTGGTGGACGAGCCGGTCGCGGCCCCCGGGTCGAACCGCGGTGTCGGCGTGGCGCGCTCGCCGATCTGGGTCCGGAGCTCGGTCGCGTAGTCCTTCGACAGCAGACGATCGACCGGGTTCTCCACGAACGACGGATCGCCCAGGTAGCGGTTGCGGTCGGTGAATGCGCGGCGCATCGCCTCCGCCTCGCGGTGCAGCAGCGCGGGTGAGCCGAACGGCGGCAGGGGGTCGTAGCCTTCCATGATGTTGAGAATCTCGCCCATGGTGACGCCGCCGGAGGATGCCGGCGGCATGGAATAGATCGTGCGTCCCCGGTAGCTGATGGTGATGGGCTGGCGCCAGATCGCCCGGTAGGCGGCGAGGTCCTCGTGGCTGATCAACCCGCCGCCGCGCTCCATTTCCGCCACGATGAGGTCCGCTACCAGGCCGCGGTAGAACCCGTCCGCGCCACGGCGCCGGATCGCCTCGAGCGTCGCGGCCAGCTCCGGCTGGAGGAAACGGGAGCCGACCGCCGGCGCCCGCCCGTCCGGGAGGAAGGTCGCGGCGGAGGCGGGGAAGGAAGCGAGTCGCACGCTGTCGCTCCGGATGGACTCGCTCCGGTACTCGTCGATCACGAACCCGTCGCGCGCCAGACGGATCGCCGGGAAGATCACCGAGTCGAACGGCAGACGGCCGAGGGTTCGGTGCGCCTCGACCAACCCGGCCGGCGACCCCGGCACTCCGGCGGCCAGGTGGCCGGTGACGCTGAGCTCGGTGGGCTCCCCAATCGAGTCGAGGTACATGTCGCGGGACGCGCGGCCCGGGGCCGTCTCCCGATAATCGAGGGTGCGCACCTGGCCGTCGGCCGTGCGGATCACCATGAACCCGCCGCCGCCGATGTTCCCCGCCTCGGGATGCACCACTGCCAGCGCGAACCCGACCGCCACCGCCGCGTCCACCGCGTTGCCGCCGGCGCGGAGCACGTCGCGCCCGATCGCGCTGGCGATCGGATGCCCCGACACGACCATGGCCGAGGCCGCCTCGGTCACTCGCGCCTTGCCGGTCAGCTCCCAGTCCCGCGAGATGCCGGTGGCCGGCTCGGGCGCCTCCGCGGCGTGGCCGGCGCAGCTGGTCAGCAGGGCAAGGGCGACGGGATGGACAGGCCAGCGTCTGAAAGGCACGTGAGACCTCGTAGCAGGGGTGTGATTCCTACCCTGTCACCCAGGTAGGCGACCCTGTCATCCCGAGCGACGCGAGGGATCTTGCCCGGACCGGCAGGATCCCTCGCGTCGCTCGGGATGACAGGGTGTCGAGCAGTCGTTAATTTAGCTGCCAGCCGACGGTTGGAAACCATCACCCATACCCCGCGTGGCTGACGACTACCTCGACGCGCGCCTGACCGAGCGGCGCAACCCACGCACCGCAACAATCGACGAAGCCTCCGCGCTCGAGATCGTGGATCTCATCGGCGCCGAGGATGCCACCGTGCCCGCGGCGGTCGCCCGTGCGCGCGAGGACATCGCGCGCGCGGTGGACCTCATCGAGGCGGCCTTCCGCGCCGGCGGTCGCCTGATCTACGTCGGCGCCGGTACCAGCGGCCGGCTCGGGGTGCTCGACGCGGCCGAGTGCCCGCCCACGTTCCAGACGCCGCCCGAGCAGGTGGTCGGGCTGATCGCCGGCGGGCCGGGGGCCATGTTCCAGGCGGTCGAGGGGGCCGAGGACCGGCCGGAGCTGGCCGAGCAGGACCTGGCCGGGCTGAACCTATCGTCGAAGGACGTGCTGGTCGGGATCGCCACCAGCGGCCGGACCCCCTACGTCCTCGGGGCCGTCCGGTACGCCCGGAAGGTCGGGGCGTTTACCGTCGGACTCGCGTGCAACGCCGAGTCGGAGTTGGAGCCGGAGGTCGATCTGGCGATCGTCCCGGTCGTCGGGCCGGAGGTCCTGAGCGGCTCGACCCGGCTGAAGGCCGGGACCGCGACCAAGCTGGTCCTGA
>DATBJH010000114.1:0-33416 GCA_036556505.1 Gemmatimonadales bacterium | reverse complement strand
GCCAAGGAAAGATCAAAGGCCCGCACGAATACGAGAGCGGGAGAACTTCCCGCGCCGCCCTTCAATACCGCAGCGGCTGCAAGTGGATGTGCCACTGCCGCTCGCAAGCGGCCCGAGCAACTGGCCGTGATCTGGCAGCATGAACCCGCTGACCTGCAGGGTTGTATCTGGTAAGTGGTCCAATGGTGTCCGTTGTGGTGTTCATTGAATCCAGCAGATTCGGGTATTAGGAGCGGGAGCTCCGGGCAGATCGCTCGGGATGTCGTTGGGAATCAAGGTATTTAGTCGGAGATCCTGCTCCAGCCGAGTCGGCTGATAAGCGTGAGGTCGGTAGTTCAACTCTACCCAGGCCCGTTTTCGAAGCCGGTTACCCCCGCTGGGTGTTATGCACCTCGCGGGGTTTCGTTTCCTTATGACGGGTAGGCCTGTCGCGTCCGTTGCTGGGCGCGGAGGTGGTTCACGACCCAGCCTCCTTGCTGCGGGCCCGCACCGCCCCAAGTCGCCGTCGGACTGCCGGCTTCTTGGCCACCTTGGTGGCGGCCTTCGCCGCTCCGGCCGTCACCGCGGCGACGGCGGCCGTCTCTACGGCCTTTTTCACCCCCAGCTTGGCCTTCTTCCAAGGGCGGGTCCCGGTCGCTCGCCGAGCCCAGCGCCGGGCTTTCTTCGGCTTGAGATCCGGGTGCACGGCAAGGATTTCGGCGGCCGTTGTCGCAACCAGCCGCTTGAACTGCCCCTTCTTCATCGTGCCCTCGAGCGCCCTGAGCCCGGCGACTAGCGCACCCGTTCCGAGCCGCGCCGCTGCATCCTCCCACGCCATGAATGCCTCCTGATCTTGCCGTTCCGACCTGAATAGCAACAAAGTGATGGCCCGCCAATATGGGCACCTTGGCCGTAGGTAACCACAACGCTTAGATCTGCTCTGCTCGGGAGCGTTGCAGGCCTCGCATCAGTGACGCCGCAATGAGCGGCGCCTGGATCGCGACGATGACGAGAAGGGGCGGCGGAGCGTACGTCACTCCCGACCAGGGGGCTCTCATCCCGGAGCTCGTTGGGCTGCCCCACCGGAGACCCTGCTCCGGCGTCTCGTAGAGGGAGGTTCACGGTCTAAGCCAGAGCCCTGCTCCTCCTGGGTCTCCAGGCTCCCCATGCGACCGCCCCTCATGCCGAATGCCGCGTCCCCACGAGGGAGGAATCGTCGCCCTCGGTGGTGTTCTCCGCTACTCGCCTGCTCACTACCGACAGTCCTCACACTTTGCCGAGCCACCCCAGCGGACCATGAAATGCCGCTCGGACAGCACCCGATGACGGCTCACGGATGGCCGCCGACTGCCGTGCCTCTCAGCCACGAGTTCAGCCAACCGTGTCATCGTGCTGCGTCCACAAGCTTGGTCAGTCTCGCACAGCCACTCACTGCGCTGACTTGTGCTAGCTAATCCGGTGGAATCGCAAGCGATGTGAGCTAGCCCACGGGCTTGTCGCTGGGTCATCACCGCTGGGCACAGGCCGCCAGGAAATGTGGCCGCAGCGAGTCGATACCCACTATTGAGAATTCAGCGACGGTTCTTGGCGTTCGTCCGGCAGAGTATTCGACGAGCATGGAACGATGCCCACGTAGACTCTCGAGAAGTGCCGACCATTCACTGATGTACACCATACCCCATCCGCCAAACCTTCCAGTAGCGGCTCGCGCCGAATACGGCGGCAATGAGTCCAGCCGAATCCGCAACGACGCGGTTCCCGGTGCGAGCTCCCTCGCTGTCAGTATCGCAGCAAAGGCCCCCGTGCCCCTTCGGCAGTCGAATCTGAGCCGGACCTCCGTATCCCGCGGCGACCCAACGAGACCGTCCTTGCCCAAGACCTCGAGGCTGGTCGCAAGTCTGACGCTTCCGTCTTTCTCGGAGTCGAGGGTGTCGACCTGAAGCATCCACTGGGACTCTTTTCGATCTGATCCGCAGGAGGTCCCGACAAGAATGAAGGCACCAACCAACGTCAGCACAGCGGGCGCCTTGCGGGTCACGATCGATCGATACGGGATCAGACGCGCACCTCCCTCCTCACTGCGACCCCTCAGGGCTCGACGCCGTCGCTCCAGTTCTTCCAGGCCCAGGGGGGCAGGACAGTATCGCGGTGCGCGCTTGTATTGGGGAAGGCCTGGCAATACATAGCAGTACTATGTATAATACTTCTATGTACTCTAACCCAGGATCCTCGGCGAACTTGGCCACCCGCGGCGATGGCGCTCGCGAGTATGGCAGGGACAGTCCAGGCCCGGTCAGCATCAACAAGGACCTCGTCGCGGCGACCTCGACCCCCCTCGTGCTCGCCATCCTGGCGGAGGGAGACAGCTACGGCTACGCCATCCTGAAGCGGGTGCGTGAGCTGTCGGGGGGTGAGCTGGAATGGACCGACGGAATGCTCTATCCGGTTCTGCACCGACTGGAGCGCTCCGGCTTCGTCGACTCCCGATGGGAGAAGACGGAGTCCGGCCGGCGGCGGAAGTACTATCGGGTGACCAAGGACGGGCGGGAGCAGCTGGCCGACGAGCGCCGGCAGTGGCGAGCCGTTGACGAAACGCTGCGGAGAGTCTGGTCGGCCCTCACCGAGTCCGCTGGCGGCGATGGCAGTCCCGTTCCGCTCCCCCAGCGGAGCTGAGTTCATGGACCGGAAGCGCCCGGACGACTCCGCGCCGGATTCCCTCGAGAGGCAGATCGGCGCTTGGCGTGCCCACCTCCGGAAGAGCCGAGCGATCACGGGCTCGGACGCGGAGGAGCTGGAGGATCACCTCCGTGAGCAGATCGCGGCCCTCGGCGCCGGCGGTCTCCTCGAAGACGAAGCCTTCCTGGTCGCCGTCAAGCGTCTGGGGGCCATCGACGTCCTGACGCGGGAGTTCGCCCGGGAGCATTCGGAGCGACTCTGGAAACAGCTGGTTCTCTCAGGCGACGGCGGGGAAGGAAGCGCCGGGTGGCTGGGGACTGGCGGCTCTCGTCGGATGTGGGTCGCGCTCCTGCTCGCCTTCGCGGCGGGCGTGGCGATCAAGCTCCCGGCGTTCTTCGGGATCGACTTCGCCGACAGCGCCCCGTTCTACGCCCTCAACATCGGGTTTTTCACCCTTCCCTTCATCGTCGCGTATTTCGCGTGGGACCGGCCGCTGCCACGATCGAGCCGGCTGTGGCTGGCCGTGGTCTTCGTCGTGGCGGCGATCATCGTGAACGCGTACCCCTTCTCCCCCTCACCGGGCTCGGACACCGAGATCCTGACTTCGATCCACCTGCCCATCGCACTCTGGCTGGCCGTGGGCGCGGCCTACGTGGGCGGACGCTGGCGGGGGAGCGACCGGCGGATGGATTTCGTCCGCTTCACCGGCGAGCTCTTCATTTATTACGTGCTGATCGCCCTGGGCGGAGGCGTGCTCATCGGGGTGACCTTCAACCTCTTCCAGGCGATCGGGATTGACGTGGAACCCCAGGTGCAATCCTGGATAGTGCCCTGCGGCATCGCGGGCGCCACCCTGGTGGCCACCTGGCTGGTGGAGGCGAAGCAGAGCGTCATCGAGAACATGGCGCCGGTGCTGACCCGGATCTTTGCCCCGCTCTTCGGTCTGCTGCTCCTCGTCTTCATCGTGACGATGGCGTGGACGGGCCGGGATATCGACGTGGCGCGGGAGGTCCTGATCGCCTTCGACCTCCTGCTGGTGGTGGTGATTGCCCTGCTCCTCTATTCGATTTCGGCGCGGGACTTCTTGGCGCCTCCCGGCCTTTTCGACTGGATCCAGCTCACGCTGGTGGGGACCGCGCTGGTAGTGGATGTCCTGGCGCTCTGGGCCATCGCGAGCCGAATCTCGGAGTTCGGCTTCACGCCCAATCGGGTAGCGGCGTTGGGAGAGAACGTCGTCCTGCTGGTCAATCTAGCCGGCTCGGCGATTCTCTACGCCCGCTTTCTCCGGGGCGCCCTGCCATTCTCTCGCCTGTGCGACTGGCAGACCACCTACCTCTACGTCATCGCCGCCTGGGCGGCAGTGGTCGCGTTTCTCTTCCCCCTCGTCTTCCGGTTCGCCTGAGCCAATCGGTGGCCGCATCGTACTCCGGCGCGACGTCACTGGACCCGCTTGGCCTCGACCTTGCTGTCGCCGAGCGTGTAGACAATTCCGACGACGCGTCCTCGTCGATCACGGACGAATCGCTCCCCTATTGGGATTCCAGGCGTGAAGAACAGGTCGAACTTCCCCGGCAATATCTCGATGGGGTCGTCGGTTCCCCAGCTTTCGTAGAGCCGATTCCCGCGGCGGGTCACGGAAATCTCGCCACCGCTGCCGTCCTCGCCGAAGCGGTACTTGCCCGCATAATCGTCGAAATACGCCGCCGCCGGTTGGTACACTTGAGGCGCCGGCTCGGGGACCATCGTTTCCTGAAACGCGACTACCTTCCAGTCCTCGCCGACGCAAACGAATGTCTCGGTCATGCGCGCCGTGGCGCCGAATGAGGCGCCCGTCGGCTGGTGGGTCAGCCTGAAGGCCTTGGTAAAACTCATGACGGCCACGTGGTCAACGAACGCAGTGCGGACGTTCGCCGGCTCCTCGGCCGATTCCAGCTTCATGCTACCCGGAGGACTGCGGAATGGCGCCAGAACCTCCGCCTTGGACAGGAGTCTGCCGCTCTCGGATACCCACAAGAGACGGTCGTCGAGCAGCTTGCCCAGAGCATCGGCATCCCGATGGTTGTAGGCAGCCCAAAAATTGTGTGCTACCACGCGAAGCGCCCGCTCGCTGGCATCGCACGAGGGCGAACTGGAAGCCCCCGGTATGAGCAGGGGCGTCAATATCAGCAACGTGGCAGCCCCGACACTCCCTTTTGCAAGCATATTCAGCTCCATTCGCGCGATTCGAAGGAGTGGCAAGCCTGAGTTACGGAGCGGTACTAGGGCTGTCAAGGTTTCCTCATGAGAGTTTCAGGCCAGTCAGGCCAGAGGAGCGCCGGTGCCGAGATGCGTTTGGCGGTCGGCAGTACCGGAGCCGAGTATCACGGTGGACCCCGCCGTCCTGGGAGCGACAGGTGAGACCGAGCTCATGCTGATGAGAGCCTGGCGGCTCGGACCGGTGACCCACCCGACGGGCGAGCTGGTGGACCCGTTGGGAGAGGCGGCCGGCATTCTTGGGGGCGGGAGCTGCCGGTACGTGGCAACCGCCCTCCGCTGAAGCGAACGGTGCGGCGACCAGTGGCCCGGAAGATTCACCGCCGGCGTGACGCTGACCCCAGGGAAGGCATCGAGAAGTACGGCGATACGGCCTTCGCGGACGCGGTCAACAAGAAGTATCCCATCGATACGCCTGGCCGTATCAAGGCAGCGTGGGCCTACATCCACCAGCCCAGCAACGCGCGCAAGTACACGCTCGGGGAGGTCCGGACCATCAAGGCCCGGGTGCGCCGTGCGGCCCGGACTCGAGGCGTGGCGCTGCCCGACCCGGACGAGTTCATGGCGTTGATGGCGCGGGTGAGAAAGAAGCGCAGCCGATGATGCCCGTTACAGCCGACCCAGCGCACCCCGCTTGAGCTCGCGAATCCGCCGCTCGTCCCGCTTGTAGAACGTCCACTGCTTGATCCGCTTGCCGCGCACCAGCCCCGCCCGCGTCAACACCCGCATGTGCTCGCTCAGGGTCGGCTGACTGACGCGGAGCTTCCGTGCCAGGTTCAGCCCGCACACGCCGTCTCGCACCAGGTCGCCGTCCACCTGGCGCGGGAAGTGAGCTCGCGGGTTCTTGAGCCATTGGAGGATCTGGAGCCGGCGCTCGTTGGCGAGCGCCCGGAGCACATCGGCGGTAGACATATTGCCAATTAGCCAAACGACGAATAGCTTGTCAACCTGCTTTCCCCGGAGAATGGGCGAGATGGATCTCGGACTGAACGGCAGGGTGGCGCTGGTGACCGGATCCTCCTCGGGACTCGGCCTCGCCATCGCCCGGGAGCTGGCACAGGAGGGCGCAGCGGTGGCGATGGTCGCCCGGCGGCGCGAGGAGCTCGAGCGCCAGGCCGCCGACATCGGCGCTACCACACCCGGCCGGGCCGTCCCCATCGCGGCCGACCTGCGGGAGCGGGACGCGCCCGCGAGAGCCGCGAGCGAAGCCGAGCAGGCGCTGGGGCCGGTAGATATCCTGCTCGCGAACGCGGGTGGTCCGCCGTCCACCCTGTTCGCCACGACCGGGGAAGAGCAGTACGCCGCCGCGCTCGAGCTCAACCTCATGGCCTCCATCCGCCTGGCCCAGGCCTGCGTGCCCGGCATGCGGGAACGGAAGTGGGGCCGAGTCATCTTCCTCACCTCCATGGCCGCCAAGCAGCCGATTCCCGGGCTGCTGCTCTCCAACACGGCCCGCAGCGGCCTGCTGGGCTTCGCCAAGACCCTCGCCTCCGAGGTCGCCCGGGACAACGTGCTGGTCAACACGGTGCTGCCCGGCCACTTCGACACCTCGCGCACGATCGAGCTCGCGCGGGCGCGCGCGGAACGGGAGGGCCGGAAGGTAGAGGACGTCCTCGGGGAGCGTCTGTCCGGCATCCCGATCGGGCGCGCGGGCGAGCCACGAGAGCTCGCGGCGGTGGTCGCATTCCTCGCCTCCTCCCGCAACACCTTCCTCACCGGCGCCGCGATCCAGGTGGACGGCGGACAGATCGCGAGCCTCGTGTGACCGTCGTGCAGGCCATTCCCGATCGCCGCGCCATCGCCGCGAATGAGGAGCTGATCCGGCCGTACGTGCGGCTGACGCCGACAGTCGAGGCGTGGTCGGACGACTTCGGCCTGCGCCCGCGCTACCCGATCGTGTTCAAGCTGGAGCTGCTCCAGCACACCGGCTCGTTCAAGCCACGCGGCGCGTTCACCAACCTGCTCCATCGGCAGGTGCCGGCGGCGGGCGTGGTCGCCGCCTCGGGAGGCAACCACGGCGCGGCCGTGGCCTTCGCCGCCCAGCGGCTCGGCGTTCCCGCCAAAATCTTCGTGCCCACCGTCGTCTCACCCTCGAAACTGGAGCTGATCCGAGGCTGCGGCGCCGACGTGGTCGTGCAGGGGGATCGCTACGCCGACGCCCTCGCGCTGAGCGAGCGCTGGGCGGAGACCAGCGGTGCGATACCGATCCACGCCTACGACCAGGCCGAGACCCTGCTCGGCCAGGGCACCCTCGGCGCGGAAGTGGAGCGCCAGGCGCCGGGGCTCGACACGCTGCTGGTCGCGGTGGGGGGCGGAGGGCTCCTTGGCGGAGTCGCCGCCTGGTTCGCCGGTGGGCCTCCGATCAGGCTGGTGGCGGTCGAGCCCGAGGCTGCGCCGACGCTCAGCGCCGCCCTCGCCGCGGGGCGTCCCGTAGACGCACCCGCGGGCGGCATTGCCGCCGATTCCCTGGCGCCCCGCCGTGTGGGCGAGCTCATGTTTCCACTGGCCCGGAGGTACGTCGCCTCCGCGCTGCTCGTGTCCGACGACGCGATCCGCGCTGCCCAGGCGGCGCTGTGGCGGGTGCTCCGCGTCGCGGCGGAGCCGGGCGGCGCCGCCGCGTTCGCGGCGCTGTTGTCGGGCCGTTGCGTGCCCGCTCCGGACGAGCGGGTGGGGGTCGTAATCTGCGGCGGGAACACGACTGCGGTGGACTTCAACCGGTGACGACGATGGACACTCGGCGGGTCAGCGTCTTCTTCTACGGACTGTTCATGGATCCCGACCTGCTCCGCGGCAAGGGCCTCCAGCCCGAGAACGCTCGTCGCGCTCGTGTCCGTGGGATGCGTCTCCACATCGGCGAGCGGGCGGCCTTGGTACCTGACGCGGACGGCGTCGTGTACGGTATGCTGGTCGCGCTGAGCCACGGTGACCTCGAGCGGCTGTATGCGGACCCGAGCGTACTACCCTATCGCCCGGAAGCCGTCCTGGCCGAGCCCGATGCAGGCCACCCGACCGCCGCTCTCTGCTACAACCTTCCATCCGCCCCTTCCACGCACGAGTCGAATCCGGAGTACGCGCGCAAGCTTCGAGATCTCGCGGCTCGGCTCGGCCTGCCGGACGACTACGTGAGCAGCATCGGCTAGCGGTTCGGGGCGGAGTGGGAATACCGGTCCACCTGACGTCGGCCCGGGGTGGCGCGGGCGCTGATGGTCCTCTGGTCGGCTGCGGCGGTGACATCCTCGCCGACACCGCCCACCACGATGCGCCTCGCGGCGTCGGTTCGCCCCGGCGCGACCTCCATACCGAGCTCCGCCGCGCGCACCACGGCACGACGCTACGCCGACCGGGAAAGACCGACCTCGCGCCCCAGCCGGTCCACGGTCCACCGATCGCGCAACCGCGCGTGGAGCAGGGCCAGCGCACGGGAGACGACGGGATCGCGCGGGTTCGGCTTGAGCATCAGCCCATTCCGAGACCAAGTGCCTTGACATCGAGCGGCACGTGAGCAGCATCGCGTAGCTATTCGGCGCGCAGCGGGAGGGCAGGGTCCACCCGGGCCGCCCGCCACGCGGGGACGCCGGCGGCGACCAATGCCACGGCGCCGAGCAGCGCCGCGACCCCGAGATAGGTCACCGGGTCGAGTCGCGAGACGCCGTAGAGCAGCGAGGTGATCGCCCGCGTAGCGGCCACGCTCGTGAGGACCCCCAGGGCGACGCCGAGCCCCGTGAGCGCGAGACCTCGGCGCAGCACCAGCGCTACGATGGCCTTCCGCGAAGCCCCCAGTGCCGCCCGCACGCCGATCTCACGGGTGCGCTCCGCGACCCGACCGGAGAGCGTGCCGAAGATCCCCACGCCGACCAGCACCAGGGCCGCCAGCGCGAACACCGCGAGCAGTCGAAGCGCGAAGCGCCGGTCCTCGGCCGAAGCGGCCACCAGGTCGTCCATCGCGGCGGCCCGGACCACCGCCTGGTCGGGATCCACCGACCACACCGCACCCCGCACCGCGGGCACCAGTCGGCCGGGCTCGCCCTCCGCGCGGACCACGACCGACAGCACCCGATCGAGGAAGTGCCATTGACTCACCGGCAGGTACACCGCCTCGCCTTCGTTCAGCGCGAGCGAGAACTGCTTCACGTCACCCACGACCCCCACGATGGTGTAGGGCGGGCTGTCCGCCGGGCCCACCCGAACCTGGTGGCCGATCGGATCGAGGCCGGGAAAGCGCCGCCGAGCCAGCGAGGCACTGATTACCGCGACGCGGGGAGCGCCGGCGTCGTCCGATGACCCCAGCCACCTGCCGCGGAGCAGGGGGATGCCCATGGTCTGCAGGTACCCCGGAGTGACGGCGTAGCGGTAGGTTCCGCCGCCCGACTCGCCGGGATCGGCTTCGAGCTCCGGAACAGGGTGAAGGCCGTAGCGATCGTCGTCGCCGCTCAGGGGGACCTGGCTGGTGAGCGCTGCTGCGGTCACACCCGGCACCCGCCGCACCTCGTCGAGCGCTGCGGCGAAGAAGCGGAGCCTGGTGCTGTCATCTTCCAGCCTGGGCCCCGACGTCTGGATCTGCATGGTCAGCAGCCCGGGGGACTCGAAGCCGGCGTCCACCGCGAGCAGCCGCCGCACGCTGCGGAACAGCAGCCCCGAGCCCACCAGGAGCACGAGCGCCAGCATCACCTGCGCCACTACGAGCGCGTCGCGGCCGGCGCCATGGCGGGGCGGCGCGGGGCCCCGGCCGACCGCGTGCCGAAGGTCACCGCGCGTGGCCGCGAAGGCGGGCAGCAGCCCGATGGCGAGCGCGACGGCCGTGCTCACGACGAACGCGAAGAGGAGAGCCGGACCGTCCACCGTGATGGCGTGAGCCCGCGGGAGCCCGGCGGGGCTGAGCGCGACAAGGGCGCGCACCGCGAGAACGGCGACGGCCACGCCTGCCGCTCCGCCGAGTACAGAAAGGAACAGACTCTCGGTAAGCAGCTGACGGACCAGCCGCTCGTGCCCGGCGCCCAGGGCCGAGCGCACGGCGAGCTCACCCCGGCGTCGCGCGCCGCGGGCGAGCAGAAGTCCGGCGACGTTGACACAGGCGATCGCCAGCACGAGGCCGACCGCGCCGAGCATAGCGAGCAACGCGGGGCGCACGCTGCCGGTGAGCTCATCCTGGAGCCGCCGGACAATCAGCCCGTTGTCCAGCGCTGCCCAGGCGACCCTGGGGAAGTCGGCGGCCGGTTGCCGAGCGATGGTCTCCAGCTCCCGACGGACCTCCTCGAGATCCGCTCCCGGGCGGACCCGCGCGAGCAGGCGCAGGTGATGCCCCCACGCGCCTGACTGGCTCATGTCGTAGCCCAACGGAGTCCACACCTCGGTCCCGGGCGCGACCACGTTCTCGAATCCGCGCGGCATCACCCCCAGGAGGAGATAGGGAAGACCGTCGAGGGTGATGCTCCGCCCGATGACGCCCCGATCGGCGCCGTAGCGCCGCCGCCAGAGACCGTCGCTGATCACTGCAACCCGCGCCGCATCGGCGGCGTCGTCAGCCCGCTCGAACTCGCGACCAATCGTGGGGAGGACGCCGAGCACCTCGAAGTAGTCGGCCCCGACCCGCTGTCCCTCCAACCGCTCGGGCTCCGCGGCCCCGAGCAGGGTGGGCTGCCACGGCCTCATCACCGCGAGGTGCTCGAGCGACCGCGCCCGGGCCGCGAGCTCGCGGGCGGTGCCGAACGTGATGTCGAGCTGCGCTCCGTCCTGGCGAATGTCCCAGACGGCGACGATACGCCCCGCGTGAGGATAGGGGAGCGGTCGAATCAGGACGTGATCCACCGCGCTGAAGATGGCCGTCGCGCCGCCGATCCCCACGGCCAGCGTGAGCACCGCGATCGCGGTGAAGCCCGGGTCGGCACGCAGACGGCGGGCGGCGTACCGGAGATCGGTGAAAAAGGCTTCCACCGCGTTCTCCCAGCCGAAGCGCCGGACCTGCTCACGCGCACCGATAGGACTGCCGAGCTCGAGTCGCGCCGCCCGCATCGCCTCCTGATCCGACAGGCCGCGCGCGCGATGCTCCGCGGCCGCTTCCTGGAGGAAATGCTCCACTTCATCGGCGGTGTCCTGCTCCGCGACGGCCGGGCGGGCGAGGGCGCCGATTCCGCGGGCCATCCGACGGATGAGGGACACGTCTCAGCCCTCCGCTTCCAGCAACCGCGCGATGGCCGACACCCGCCGCGACCAGTCGGCGGTCTCCATCGCGAGCTGCTTCCGGCCTGCGCGGGTGACCGTGTAGTACTTTGCCCGGCGCCCGTTCTCCGTCTCCCGCCAGTCGGCGTCGAGCCAGCCGGCGCGCTCGAGCCGCTTGAGCGCCGTGAGCAGCGAGCCGGGATTGATCCGGAAGACGCCGCGGGAGATCTGCTCGATCCGGCGGGCGATGCCCCAGCCGTGCATCGACTGCAGGCTGACCGACTTCAGGATCAGCATGTCGAGCGTACCCTGGACGACGTCAGTGCTGGGCTGGTCCACCAGGAGCTCCGGAGGGGGACGAGACGAGCCCAGCATACGGCACTCACCTCTTGATTGTCAAGAGGAGTGGGGCTGCGCGGTTCTCCTGGGCCCGGATCGGTGCCAAGTTTCGGCGCCCCCAGCCGGAGCTTCCGTGTCCGACTCCAGCGATACCCCGCTCGAGCGCCGCCGCGACGAGCCGGATCCCACCGCGGTCGGCTTCGTCCTGGAGCTGGGCCGCGCACTTCACAGCTCGGGTCACTCCGCCCAGCGTCTGGAGGACAGCCTCGGCGCGATCTCCCATCGCCTCGGTCTCGTCAATCACCAGTTCTTTTCCACGCCGACTTCGATCATGGCCTCGTTCGGTCCGATCGGCCGCCAGCGCACCCACATGCTCCGGGTGGCGCCGGGCGAGGTCAACCTCGGCATTCTCGCGGCGCTGGAGCGGCTGTCGCTCGACGTCGCGCAGGGCCGGGTATCGCCGGCGGAAGGGGTCGTCGCCATCAACCGGATCACCTCCGCGCCGGCACCGTACGGTCCTGCTCTCACCACGCTGGCATACGGGGTGGTCTCCGGGGCCGCCACCCAGTTCCTCGGTGGCGGGGGGCGCGAGGTCGCCGTAGCGGCGGTACTGGGGCTCGGCCTCGGCATCCTCGCGCTCTGCACCCGAGGGCGGCCGCGCCTCGGCCGGGTGTTCGAGCCCGTGGCCGCCTTCTTCGTGAGCGCCGGCGCGATCGCTCTGGCGCGGGCGGTGGCCCCGGTCAGTGTGCTGATCGCCACGCTCGGCGGACTGATCGTGCTGCTGCCGGGTCTCACGCTCACGGTCGCGATGTCCGAGCTGGCCACCCGGAACCTCGCCTCCGGGACGGCACGCATCAGCGGCGCCTTCATGACTTTCCTGGCGATCGGCTTCGGCGTGGCGCTGGGAAACCGGATCGGCGGTGCGCTGTTCGGCGGCCTGCCGCCGGCCGCGGCCTCGACAGCGCTCCCCGAGTGGTCGGCCTTTGTCGCGGTGGTGGCGGCGGGCCTCGGCTTCGTGGTCGTGCTTCGGGCTGAGCCCCGCGACGCCTTCTGGATCGTGGCGATCGGTGCCTTGGGCGTGATCGGCGGCCGCGCAGGCGCCGCGACGCTGGGTGTCGAGCTCGGCACCTTCGCCGGCGCGCTCGCCGTAGGGATAGCGAGCAGCGTATACGAGCGCCTGACGCAGCGGCCCGCCGCGGTGGTGTCCGTGCCGGGAATCCTGTTGCTGGTGCCGGGAAGTGTGGGCTTCCGCGGGCTGACTTCGCTGATCGAGCGCCAGGCCGTGGCGGGAATCGAGACCATCTTCAGTATGATCCTGACGGCGGTGGCGCTGGTCGCCGGGCTCCTCGTCGCGGCCGTGGTGGTCCCGGAGACACGAGTGTCGCAGACCTGGAGCAGGAGGTACACGCGATGAACGAATCACGGGACGGACGGCGGGTCCGGGTGCTGGTCTTCGGCGGCTCACTCCGCGCGGCGTCGCTCAACCGGCGGCTCGCCGAGCTGGCCGCGGTCGTAGTGGAGGCGAAAGGCGGAACGGCCGACCGCGCCGCCATGGCCGACTTCGATTGCCCCTCATTCAACGGCGACGCCGAGGAGAAGAGCGGGGTGCCGCCCGGGGCCCGGCGACTTCGCGACCACCTCGTCGGTGCGGACGCGTTCATCATCGCGGCTCCGGAGTACAACGCTTCCATGCCGGGCTGCCTGAAGAACGCCATCGACTGGGTATCGCGAATCCGGCCTCAGCCGTTCAACGGCCGGCAGGGACTGCTGCTGTCGGCTTCACCCTCGATGGCCGGAGGCAACCGGGGGCTCTGGGCGCTGCGGGTGCCGCTGGAGCATCTCGGGGCGAGGATCTATCCCGACATGTTCTCCCTGGCGCAGGCACACGAGGCATTCGATGCGGCAGGCAGGATCGCCACGCCGGTGCTGCACCAGCGCTTCGAGCGGACGATCGAGTGCTTCCTGGAGCTGGTGGAGGCCGCCACGCACTACCGGCCGCTGAAGAAGCTGTGGGTGGAATACCTCGGCGAGCACCCGAACGTGGCGACGGATCGGGTGGAGGACACCACGGTTCAGAAAGGGCTAGGGTGACACCGACCCTCCCGAAGTCCTTCGCCGGCTCCACTGGCTCGTGGCCGAGATTGATGCCGGCTGGGAATCGGAGGCTTGCGGCGGAGGACCGGCGAGCGAGGTGAGCACCTGGTACAGCTCCCCGAACCGAAGCGGCTTATCGAGGATCGGGAGGTCGCGGTAGCCCTCCAGCAGCTCCATGGCCGCGGCATCGTGACGATCGGCCATGAGTGCGGCCCGCATGGTCGGATCGGCGTCCAGCACCCGCTCCACGAGCTCACCGCCGTCCATCATCGGCATGCCCAGATCGGCAAGCAGGACCCGCGCCACCTGAGGGTTTCGCTCCACGAACTGCAGCGCGTCCCGGCCTTGCCGGAAGCTGCGAACCGGGTAGCCGAGCCCACGCACCATGCGGGTGGCGGCAATGCGATCCGGCTGGTCGTCGTCGACGACGAGGATGAGGGGACCGATCCGAAGCGGTGCGATGTCGGCTGCCGAACGGTCTGGCACGGGGCCTCCGGGTCTCGAGTCCGGTCAGCCCCTCGCCACGACGAGGGTCGGGTATTCGTTTCGCCAGCGCCCCGAGCGCGGCGGTACGGCTACCTAACCTTATCCTCCAACCAACCCTGTCGTCCACCCCTGACCCCTTCCGATCCGGCTACCTATGCAGAATGTTGCATTGGCCCGGAAGCTCGCCGCTCCCCGGTGGTTAGGCACTCCTCCCAGCCTCTATGAGGCGTCTATGCAAGCCCGTCATCTGGCGGTGTCCGGCGACAGCGTCTACATCCTCGGGCCCGACGATCAGCTTCGGTACATCGTCCGGGCCGAGGAAGGCCTCTGGGGGCCGTGGCAGGAAGGCGGGGTTCCGGGCCAGACCATCGTGCATGCCGGGCCCGTCATCGGACGCCTCGACCAGCAGGGGAGGGTCTCGGCACTTCAACGGGTGCCGCCCCTGGCGTGGCAGGTGTGGGAGTTTCGGGCCGACGAGCTGGCGGCGGCGAATCTGGCGAACGGCGCGCCCGCGCTCTTTGCGGTGCAGGCGGGTGAGCTTCGCTATACCTGGAAGGCTTCACCATCCAGTGCGTGGGGCGAGTGGGAGCCGCTTGGCGGGCCGATCCGCGGTGTGGCGCCGACCCTGATTCCCGGTGGCGGCCTCGCCGCGTTCGGCATCAGCGGAGGCGACGTGCGCCACCGCTGGCAGACTCGCCCGTCCGAAGAATGGCGGGAGTGGGCCGATCTCGGCGCGCCGGGGGTCGCAGTGAGCGCCCTTCGGGCGATGGGCACCGATGACGGCGGACTTGCGATTTTTGGTCTGGGCGAGGATGGGGTGGTCTACCACCGCTGGCAGGAAAAATCCTCCCGTCCATGGGGCGAGTGGAACGAGCTGGGAGGAAGCGCAGAGTGCTTCGACGTGAGCAGGACGCCGACGGGGGGGCTCGCGATCCTGACCGTCGGGTTCGATCGAGAGGTGCGCTGCCGGTTTCAGTCCCGGCCGTCCGGAGAATGGAGCCGCTGGCTGAACCTTCGTGGGGAAGCGAGTCGGATTGCCCTGAGGCCGGGCTACGCGGACGGTCTCGAGGCCTTCATGATCGGGCTCAACGGGGAGGTGTATCACAACTGGTGCCGCCAGCCGGCCGAGCCATGGACCGGCTGGCGATTGCTCGATCGCGAGGCCCCGCTGGCTGCGGTCTGACGAAGTGCGTGGCGTCGTTTTTAGCGGTTGACAGGAGACTGCGGACGTCGGGATATTGTGGTCGCGAGCACCTGACCACGAGATGGGGCCACCCGGGCCGCCATTCCGTCGCAGCGCGGCTCTTCGTGCCACGCCCCACCACCCTACAGTTCCCCGCCTCGAGATGCTCGAGGTCACCAATCTCGTAATCGCATAGTTCCCGCGTGCGCGCACCTCCCGCCAGGGAAGTGGAGCGCAGCTGATGGGAGCCAGGTATCCACCTCCGTCTCACCAGGGGGAAGCTCGCGTATGTCCCCGACTTTGAAAGCATCACAACGTCTAGTCGCATTTGCACTGCTCCTGTCGGCCACCGCCTGTCGGGATGATTCCCCGCTCCCGTCCCAGCCGGGCGAGGGGGAAGCTCTTCTCCAGCCGGTCGAAACCGGGTCCGCGGCGGTTCTGGACACCCGTTCCGATGAGCCCGGTATCGTCTTCGGGTCCACCGGCGGGGCGCTGAACGACAAACTCAACGAGGTGCACACGGGTTGGCTCAACGGAGGGCAGATCAGTCCCAGCAACGTGCTGAGCCGTCTGGCCGGAGCACGCGCGAAGGGTGGCCGGGTCGTGCTCAAGCTGTGCATGGGCAGCGACAAGTACGTCAAGAACTCCAACGGAACCTTCAGCATCACGAAGTGGAAGTCCCTCGTGAGCCGGTACAAGAACGTGAATCTGAATCCGTACATCAAGGACGGCACCGTCATCGGCCACTACCTGATCGATGAGCCGCAGCGCGCTGCCCGCTGGGGTGGCAAGGCCATTCCCTACTCGACGCTCGAGGAGATGGCCAGGTTCAGCAAGCAGTTGTGGCCCAGCCTGAACACCATGGTGCGGGTAACGCCGAGCTGGCTGGCGGGTGCGAAGTTCACGTGGAAGTACGTCGATGCCGGCTGGACCCAGTACCGCTCGAACATGGGAGACGCCGGCGATTGGGTCCGATCGGAGGCGGCGATCGCCAGTCGCGAGGGACTGGGGCTGGTGGTGGGAATGAACGTGCTCGACGGCGGGAATGGATCCAGCAGGATCCGTGGTGCATCATCCGGGAAGTGGGCCATGAGCGCGAGTGAGATACGGAATTACGGATCCGCATTGCTCGGGAGGCGCGAGGCCTGCGCCTTCTTCAACTGGACTTGGGACGACGACTATTACGGCCGCAGCGACATCAAGAAGGCAATGGCCGATGTCTCGCGGCTGGCCAGAAATCACGCCAAGACTTCCTGCCGCCAGTGATCTGAGAGCCGGAAATGACCGGACGAACCGTCGCCACCTGGCGGCAGTTCGTCCGGTGTTCCCGTCACCCCTGCGCGGTGCCGCTTACCTGGTCCGGCAGGGTGTCAGGTCTCGGGCTCGTGCCTTTGCGTCCAGCACCTCCAGGGCATCCTTCACATCGGCCCTGCCGAAGTACCCGCTGTCGTAGCGAGTCAGGAGCAGAGCGCAGACCTTTCGGTGCGCCAGGAATGTCGATCCCCAGCTCCTGAGTTGCGTGGCACTCATCGCGTATTTCCCTGCCGTCCGGCCCGGCAGGCCACTGGCACTGGTCCCGCCGTTCAAGACGTTCATGGTCACCAGCAGACCCAGGCGTGCATCGCCTGCCGCGCTGGCCTGCTGGCCGAGCCACGATGCCGCATCACCAAGCGAGCCGGAGTACACCACGGACGAGGCATCGAGGTACTTCCACCCCGCGGCGTAATCCTCGAGCCACGTCGCGGGTGCCTGCACGATGGTGGGAAGGGATGGCCAGAGCTGCCGGCTGTATCGCGCCATTTCATCCAAGGTGGCGTGCGAGATATGGTGTCCCCCCCAGTTGCGGGAGAGCTGGGGATTCTGCACCAGCAGGTGGCCCGCGATGGTTCCATCGCGCATGAAAGAAGCGAGGTCCATGCCCGCGTACCGGTCCATCGCCGCTTTCCACTTGCTCAGGCTGAAGCTGCCATCCGCCCCGGTCACGTCCGTTGCGGCGAAACGCAGGATGACCTGGCCCCCGGCCTGGCGGACGGCTCGAGCCACGGCCAGGACCGAGCTCGGGGTGACGGTGCGGGCCGAAGCGCCGAACGAATGCAGGCGGTCGGTGGGGAGCCCGTAGGGCCCGAACAGTACGCCAGGCGTGCCGTCCGGGGCCGGTGGCGTGGGATCGGTCGGCGTGGGATCGGTCGGCGTCGGGTCGGTCGGCGTCGGGTCGGGGGGTGGCGTGGTGGTTCCGCTTCCCGCGCGCCGGCACGTCCGAGTCGCCCGGTTCTCGGCCTGGCGTCGAAGCGCGTCCATCGCACTCGCCATTGCGGAGTACTCGAAGGTCCTTTCCTCCCAGCGCCAGTTGATGAATGCGCAGGGGTACGTGCTCTTCAGCACTGCCGAGCCCCATGACTGCACTTCGCTCGGGGTCATCGGGGTCAGCTTCGGATCGCCGCCGTCCAGGACGTTGAGGCCGGTGATCAGCGCCAGGCCTCGGTCCTGCGCTTCCGCCACGTTTCGGCTGATGTACTCCTGCGGGGTTCCCTTGCGTGCCAGGTAGGCGGCCCAGGCAGCGTCGATATACCGATGGTTGAAGCCGAGGTTCCGTGGCTCGGTCCGCACGATCGTGGGCAGCTCGGGCCAGAGCTGCTTGCTGAAGCGTCCCATTTCCTCCAGGACCGACGGGGAGACCGTGTTGCCGCCCCAATTCTTGGGATCCTGCGGCTCGTCGATCATGTAGTGGCCCACGATGGTGCCGTCCTTGATGTACGGCGACAGGTCGATGCCCTTGTAGTCCGACACTCGGGCCTTCCACGCCGCCAGATCGAAGCCCTCACCTTCACCATAGTTCTGGGGATGTCCGGCGAACTTGAGGATGACCTTGCCGCCGCGGGCCTTGATCGCAGCGAGATCACTCAGAATGGACCGGGGCTCGAGCCTCAGCAGCGCGCCATTGTAGCGGCCCCCGTACGCGCTGATCGGCATCGCGGAGATCCCGAACGGGATTCCGCCGGCGAAGGTGGCGGAGGCGACTGGACTGGACGGAGCGGAATCGTCGGTGGGGTCGAGGGTCTTGTCGCCGCCGCAGGCCGTGACGGCGGCCAAGACCAGGAGCGGCGCTCGAAAACGGGCAATCCGGCGGGCCAGCTTGAAGGTGTAGGTCATGGGCGGGACTCTCTCGCGAGTGATGTAAGCAGTCGAGCGAGCAGCTGGGGGAAGCTTCCCGGACGAGCCGATAGGTCTGCTCCCGTCATGCAAGCCCCGGGCCTTGCGGGGTCTCACCGGCGGATCCGGTGGCACGGGGCGAGACCAGGCCCACAAGGGTGGCGCTAAGCGGGGCTCCGCCCCCTTTCACCCTCTCGAGGTGCAAGGGTTTGCAGCCCTGCAGGCTCAAGTCCGATCGTGGTATAGCAGGCGTGGTGCAAGCGCTATCGCACCCTGCGGCGGCGCCGATAGCCGTGCTCAGGGGCCGATCAGGAGAGCGCCGCTCCAGGAGGCCACGCGGAGAGAATCCTCCCCGACTTGCCCACTCAGTTGGGTGAGAGCCAACATGCCGCGGTGACCAGTCCCTTCCTCGACGAGGAGCCGCTCGACGGTCACTCCTCTCGCTGAGGGCACCGAGTCCGCGTACCGCCGGGCGAGGGGTCGCAGATCGAAAGCCAGCGTGTCGGTCCCGACCCGCACGCGTACGAGCCCGTAGTCGCCCGTGCTGAGCACCGCCACCGAGTCATCGTTCACCCGCCGCACCGTGCCATCCCCCGATGAGATCCAGAGCGCCCACGCATACCCCTCCACCGGAATCGCCTGGTTGCTGCTGACGTGAAACCACCCCTCGGGCCCGCGGGGGTACTCGGGCACATAGCTCGCACCGGCGAGCTGCATCACCACGCTCGCAAGTGAGTCGCGCTCGGGGGAATACCGGCTGAGCCCGGCCCAGTCCACGGGAGGAAGCTCGCGGCCGATCGCCGAGGCCATCTCTTCGCTCGCATGGTGATCGATGAGGAACCGGAGTGCCGCGCTGGCCTCGCGCGCGTCGGCAGCGCCGCCGTGCGGCGGGTGAAGGCTCCGCGCCAGGCGCCGTGCCTGGCTGTTCACCGAGAGCTGGGTCAGACTGAAGGGGCCGTACAGCGTCAGCAACAGCACGGTGGCGAGGGTGACTGGAATGACCCGAATGCTCGAGCCGCTCCGCAGCGTGAACAGCACGGCGATGCCCAGCAACCACAGCCCCAGCACGACGCCCAGCAGTCTCGGCTCGGTCAGCCCGTAGGGAAGAATCCGCTTCCAGAACGCCACCAGCAGCATCAGCGCGGCCGGAATGAGCCCCACGAACAGCCAGCGGGCATAGGTCCGGATCCACCCCTCCGCCGCGTCCGACCGCAGCGGATGCACCAGCAGGAACCCGAGCAGCCCGGTCACCGACACACTGGCCACCAGCCAGCCGATCCACCCGCTGGGCCATTCGGCGCCGGCCACGATCTTGACCAGGTAGGCCAGCAGGATCACCAGGTAGGTGAAGGCCAGCGGCGTCAGGATGTACTGGGCGAAGATCTTGAGCGCCCTGGGGTACTCGCGATCCTGCTCCAGCTCGGGGAGCCCCTCGGGCACCACGGCGAGAAAGATCCAGGTGTTCACCAGGAACGCGATCACGAACCAGATCCGGAAATAGGTGTCGCCGTCCACGTCCACGCCGAACAGCTTGTCGAGCGCGCCCAGCGCGATCACCATGCCGACGTAGATGACGCCCGAGAACACCACCGCCCGCAGGAAGCCGAGAAACAGCCGGCGATTGTACTGCCAGAACGCGATGGTTTCGGAGCCGCCGAGGAAAGGAAGAAACGCCACGGTCAGGTGGAGCGCGGCGCTGAGCTGCAGGTAGCGGATGGCATCGTGCCGCCGCTCCATCCCCGGCCAGGTCAGGAAGAACCCGGTCAGCCCGAGCAGGCCCCCCAGCACGACGAGGTGGCGGACCCCGCCCGTCCAGCCGCGAGTCTCACCCAGCAGCGTCAGCGCGATCGTGAGCGGAAGTCCCAGCAGGGCGACGAACGCAAGGCGATCCCACGGCTCGTCGGTGCCCGACAGCGAGCCCACGACCGCGGCGAACGCGGCCAGCGCTCCGACGGCGAGCGTCCAGGGAAAGCGGCGGAGCACGGCAAGAGCGTTGCGGGCCAGCAGGTCGAGGGACGGAAAGCGCACCGGGACGGCTCCGTCGCGAGGGTCCGCTGCACTGATTCTGGAATGGTGGAGTGGCCCAAAGATAACCGGCCGCCCGAGCCCGGGCGGCCGGTTCATGCTGCGGGTGCCGCGATCAGGTGCTCAAGACCACCTTCTCGCAGCCGTCCTCCTTGTGGAGGAACATCTCGTAGCCCCGAGGGGCGTCCTCCAGCTTGAGCCGGTGGGTGATGACGAAGCTGGGATCGATCTCGCCCCGCTCGATCCTCTCCAGCAGCGGCTTGAGGTATCGCTGCACGTGACACTGCCCCGTGCGGATCGTGAGCGAGCGATTCATCACCGAGCCCATCGGGAACTTGTCGATGAATCCACCGTACACGCCGATCACCGAGACGACGCCTCCGTTGCGGCAGGACAGAATCGCCTCTCGCAGTGCCAGCGGCCGGTCGGTCTCCAACATCAGTGCCTGCTTGGCGCGGTCGTAGGCGTACATCGGGTGGTGCCCGTGGGCCTCCATCCCGACGGCGTCGATGCAGGCGTCCGGACCGCGGCCGGCGGTCAGCTCCATCAGCGCCTCGGAGACGCTGGTGTCCTCGTAGTTGATGATGTCGGTGGCGCCCGCCTTCTCCTTTGCGATACGCAGCCGGTAGGAGAAGCGGTCGATCGCCACCACCCGCTCGGCGCCGAGGAGCTTCGCGCTGGCGATGGCGAACTGGCCTACCGGTCCGGCTCCCCAGACGGCGATGACATCGCCCCGCTTGATGTCGCACATCTCCGCGCCCATGTACCCGGTCGGGAAGATGTCGGAGAGGAAGAGCGCCTGCTCGTCGGCCATGCCCGACGGCACCTTGAGCGGTCCGACGTCGGCGAAGGGAACCCGAGCGTATTCCGCCTGCCCACCGGCGTAGCCGCCGGTCAGATGGGAGTAGCCGAAGATGCCGGCGGGCGAGTGTCCCCAGAGCTTGCGCGCCAGCCATTGGTTGGGGTTGGAGTTCTCGCACAGCGAGAAGAGGTCGCGTTGGCACATGGCGCAGTTGCCGCAGGCGATGGGGAAGGGCACCACCACGCGGTCGCCCAGCGACAGGTTCTTCACCGAGCGGCCCACCTCCACTACCTCACCCATGAATTCGTGCCCGAGAATGTCGCCCCGCTCCATGCTGGGAACGAAGCCGTTGTAGAGATGGAGGTCGGAACCGCAGATAGCGGTCGAGGTGACCCGCACGATCGCGTCGCGCTGGTTCAGGATCTTCGGGTCGGGTACCGTCTCGACTTTGACGGTACGTTTGCCTTCCCAGCAGGTGGCCCTCATTCCACACCTCCGTTCTGGGAGGCGAACGACCGCGAACGGCCGGCTGCGACCTGGCTGGGCACCTCCTCCGGCGGCCGTGCGGGATGCAAGCCCCGGTGGATACTGGCGTCGGAGTGAACGACCTCGCCCGTCTCCAGTACCTGCTTGAGCCGGCGCAGGTCGCCGTCCACCTGCTGGGACGGTTCCTCCCCGAACAGCTTGGCGATCGTCGCACCCACCGCGCCGGCCGGGGGATCGTAGCGGAGGTCGAGGTGCACCTCGGTGCCGCGATCGCCGGGGGCGCGGACGAAGCGGACGGTCCCCCGGTTCGGTACCTGGGAGTCTTCCACCGACCGCCAGGAGAGAAGCTCGTGGGGCCGCTCCTCGACGATCTCCGCCGTCCACTCCACCGTCAGGCCGAGCGGCGCACGCGCCTTCCAGTAGGAGCGCCGGTCGTCGAGCGTACGGACCGATTCGAGATGGACCATGAACCGGGGCAGGTTCTCGAGCTTGCGCCAGAACTCGTACACCTCCTCCAACGGCCGGTGGATGGTGATCGCCTTGTGCACCCGTATCCCTTGTCGGCGGACGCGCGCACTGATCGGGGAGTCTTCCGCGGAGCGGGTAAGCCGCTGGCTCGCGACGAGGTCGAGGATGGTGACCCCCGCGACCGCCGCCGTCGCGGCGGCGAGCCGCCCGCGGTCGTTCCGACGGGAGTTGAACGCCCGCCCGAGCAGCGCCAGGTCCATGGCATCGCCGGTTACCCGACCCCAGGCGAACGGGGCAAGACGTTGCTGAGTGAGCAGTCCCACTCCCGTGGCAATCTCCCGGAAGCCCAGGGCCCGCATCGTCTTCCGATTCCCGTCGTCATCTTCGACCCCGATGGCGCGGGCAACACCGTGGGGCGCGAGAACCTGGGCCAACCCGAGGCCGATGCTGAAGACGCCGAGGGCTCTGGCCATCCGCTCACCGTCGTCCGCATGGCCGCCGTTGCCCTCGCGCCGACGCTCCGCCCCGGCATAATCGTATCTATGAGTCGCACTTGTCATTGGTTTCCTCGTTCCTGAACGTTTGCCGATCCCCGTTCCGGTTGATTAGCCCCGGCGTACGTCGGTGGGCTGTGAGCACGGTCACCGTGTACGATGATGCGGGAGATACTGGCGGTGTCGCGTGACGCTCGCGATCGGAAACGAGGACGAGCTTACCTGAAGGTTCCCGGGCTTACCTGATAGACCAGGTGGGGCACGCCCACCTCCGCTTCCGGCGCCCAGAAGCCGAGCTGCTCGGTCCAGCGTGAGGTTTGCAGTCGCCGGCCGCCCAACGTGATGAACCCGGCCGCCCGCTCGGTGACGACACCGAGCTTTCGAAGATCCGCCAGGCTGCGGAAGATCGTTCCAGCTCGCTCGGCCACGATTCGCCGTGCCGACACTGGGCCGATGCCGGGGACCCGGAGCAGCTCCTCGGGTGAGGCGGTACGGACTTCGATCGGAAAGCGCTCGGGGTGAGCTATGGCCCAGGCGGCCTTCGGATCCACCCCCAGCGGTAGATTGCCGGTCGGCTCGAAGACCACTTCCTCCGCCCCGAAGCCGTAGCTCCGCATGAGGTGATCGGCCTGGTAGAGCCGGTGCTCGCGCAGAGCCGGTGTGGCCGGCGCCTCCTCCAGGGGGGTGTTCTCGATGGGGCGAAAGGCGCTGAAATGCGCGTGGTGGATGCCGCCTGCCACGCTCAACCGCTTGACCGTCCCCAGGATGGCACGGTCGGTATCGGGAGTGGCGCCCACCACGAACTGCACGGTCATACCGGCAACGGCACCCGGGTGGAGCGTGTCGCCCGGCTTTCCATGCGCCCGCTCGGCGCGCTCCAGCAACAACTGGCCGCGGACCCGCTCGAGGTCTGCTACGGCGGTGCCGAAGCTCTTTTCCGGCGCGATGGACATGAGGCTCGCCCCACAGGGAGCCTCCAGGTTGACCGAGACCCGGCTGGCAAGCTGAGCCAGCCGCTCGATCTGGGCGGGCTGGCCGCCGGGCACCAGCTTCACATGGATGTACCCGGCAAACCGATGCCGCTCGCGCAGCAGCTCGAGGGCGGTAATGAGATCGTCCATCACCTTGACCGGACGCCCGGGGATGCCGGTGGTGACGAACAGCCCCTCACACCAGCCCCGCGCCCGCGCGCCGAGAAAGATGCGCACCAGCTCCTCGGGCTTGAGCAGGGTGCGCGGCATCTCCCGGTCCCGCCGCATCGGACAGTAGTGACAGTTGTAGCTGCACGCGTTGGTCATGAGGATGCGGAGCAGGGACATCCGCATGCCCGGCAGCGGACGCAGGTGCCGGATATTGATGGGATTGAGCGCGCCGGTGCTCCGCGCATGCCGGAGACGCGGGGGCAGGCCCTCGCGATCGTCGGCGGCAAGAGACATCAGCACATCGAGCTTGCGCTCGAGATCGGGGCTCCGCGACATTGGCTCCTCCTCGTTTCTTCCACCATACCCGAACAAAACCCGAAGCGCAAGAGTGCCGTCAACCGCTCCTCTCGCCGGCGTCCGCGTGCTCGACCTCACCCGCGTCCTCGCGGGTCCGCTCTGCACCATGACGCTGGGCGATCTCGGCGCACTAGTCCTCAAGGTCGAGCGGCCCGGGGCAGGTGACGAGACCCGCGGGTGGGGCCCGCCCTTCGACGCCGAGGGCCAGAGCGCATACTACCTGTCCGTCAACCGGAACAAGCTGAGCCTGGCGCTCGACCTCGACCTCGCCGCCGATCGCGTGCTGCTGCTCGAGCTGGCGCGGGAAGCCGACGTGGTCGTCGAGAACTTCCGCCCCGGCACTCTGGAGCGCCGGGGCATCGTCCCGGCCGACTTGCTCGCCGCGAGGGAGCGCCTGATCTGGTGCCGGCTCACCGGATTCGGCGCCGAGAGCACCCGTCCCGGGTACGACGTCGTCGTCCAGGCGGAGTCTGGATGGATGGCGATCACCGGCGAGCCGGCCGGTGCGCCGATGAAGGTCGGGGTGGCGCTGGCGGACGTCTGTGCGGGCAAGGACGCCGCGGTCGCGATCCTGGCCTGCCTCGCCTCCCGCGCGAAGCGCTCGCCCGCCGACCGGTTGATCACGATCTCCCTGGCTCACAGCGCCACGGCCTCGCTCGTCAATGTCGCCCAGAACGCGCTGGTAACCGGCCAGGAGCCCGCGCGCTGGGGCAACGCCCATCCGAATCTTGTTCCTTACCAGCTGTTCGACGCGGCCGACCGACCGTTCATCCTCGCCGTCGGCAACGATGACCAGTGGCTCGCCTGCTGCCACGCGATCGAGCGGCAGGACCTCGCCGAAGACCCACGCTATCTCCGGAACGCCGGTCGGGTCGAGCACCGGGCCGAGCTGGTTGGCGTCCTGGCGGAGACGTTCCGTGGACATGCCGCGGTGGAATGGCTGGAGCGTCTGGAGAAGGCAGGGGTGCCGGCGGGGATCGTACGACTGGTGTCGGAGGCGCTCGCCGACGTGCGAGCCGATGCGAAGACGGGCATCGCCCCGCTCGCGCCGGGGTCCGTGCGGCAGCCGCCGCCGCGGCTGGACCAGCACGGACCCCTGGTGCGCCGGCTAGGGTGGGGCGCGTTCGACGCCCTATGACTTGGCGGGCTTCGGCCTGAGCGTGTTGTCGCTGGGGGTGAGACGGTCCGCGGACCAGGTGTCGAGGCGATAGACCGTGCTGTCCTCGCCGCCGCGCACCCAGAACCCCGTCGAGGTCGAGTCGAACGCCAGCTTGAGGAGCGGAGAGCCGTCGGCGCGGAGCAGTGCGACCCGGCGATCCGGCCGGGCGAATTGCGCGGAATCCGCCTGGCTCGGGTTGGCGAAGCCCGCAGCCTCCACCTGGTCGAAGCTCGAGAGCAGCTCGGCTACGGCGGCGCTGTCGGCACGCCCGCCCGGTGCCAGGGTCCAGGCCGAGCCGTCACGCCGCAGGGTGTACGACCGCCGCCCGCGAGTGATCTCGACTCGGGCCACGCTGTCGGCCTTCACGCCCGCGATCCGCTTGTCGCGCAATTCGTCGGACGTCTGCTCCAGCGCCTGCGCCAGCCTCCCGCTCACCAGGTAGACGGCGGAGTCCTTCGCCAGCCGAAAGTAGCCGCCCTCGAGGCCCGGCCCCCGGTGACCTTGCACCAGGTCCGCCACCGTCGAATCACCCTCCACGATGCGGATGCGAACGCCGTTGGCGCTGTCCACGCCAAAGCCTGCGTGCGAGGCGGGACGGCCGCCGACCAGCTCCGTCCGCCGGGCGGTGTCACTCAACCCGGCAAGGATGTCCTGCACCGCGTTCTTGGAGGCGCGATGTCCGTTCACGGTCCAGGTCGTGGAATCCAGCCGCGCCAGCCGTGCGGTGTCGGCCGCGCGCTGGATGATGATCGAGTCCACCGAGTCCCCGGGGATCGTGCCCAGCGCGAACCGGTCCGATTCGGACGGGCCGTGGGCCCCGCGCCGGGCCAGCGAGGCCGCGCCCCAGAGGAGCAGCAGGGCCAGCAGCACCATGGCGAGCCGCGCGAGCTGCTTGGGGCTCATCCGGCGCTCCCTTCCACCGGCACCAGCGGCTGGTAGGGCTCACGCGTCCGGCGGCGGCGCCGCACCAGCCGGATGGCGCCGAACACGGCAACCAGCAGCGGCAGGCCGGCCAGGTTGGCGTACTTCACGCCTTCGCGCAGCGCCGGGCTGGTGAACAGCAGCGGCGGCGGCCGGCGATCCTTGGAGCGGATCGCGATCAGCTCCTCGTCCTGCGCCAGCCAGTCCACCGCGTTGAGTGCGAACGCCAGGTTCTCCGGCGCCGTGCGCACGAAGCGGTCGGTCGCGAAGTCGAGGCTTCCCACCACCACCACCCGGCCGCGCGCCTTGCCGCCCTCGCCCGCGGAGTCCGGGTTCACCTGCACCGCGAGGAGCCGGTGCTTGAGGTCGGTCTGGGGGAAGTCCTGCGTCGGGTTGATGGTGGTCATGTTGGTGAACGTGCCCGTCGCCTGGCTGCTCCCGAGCAGCGGGGTGATCGTGCCCTTGGTGGCGCCGGTCGTGTCGATGGTGCTGGCCCAGGTGAGCACGACCGCGCCGAGATCCTGATTCACCGACGACGAGCGGGTGCTCTGGGCCCGGATGAAGAAGGGATAGACCTGGAGCACGCGGCCGAAGTCCGTCGGCAGCGGGATCACCTCGTTGGCGAGGAGATCGTACGCCATGTCGCTCCGGATGGTCACGCCGTAGGGTCGGAGCAGGGCGTTCCAGGCCACCTGCCGCGGCTGCGCCGTCGGCGCCTGCTGGGAGACTTCCATCCCCGGCGCCAGCACCAGCATGCTGCCGCCTCGATTGAGGAACGCCTCCAGCCGCTTGACCTGGGGCCCGGGCAGCGAGTCCGGTGTGCCGGCCGCGACCAGTGCCACCACGTCCGGTCCGGGCTGGGTGGAGTCGCTCAGGTCGATGTCGCGCACGTCGTACGAGCGGCGGAGCTGCTCCTGCATGTCGGCGAACGCCGCCGAGGGGCCCGCGGCATAGGTGAGGAATCCCACCGCAGGCTTCTTGTCCCGGCTCAGCTGTCGGATGGTCGAAGCCAGCCGGTACTCCAGGTCATCGGTGCGGCCGACGAACGGAATGGTCTCGGTCTGGCCCCCGTGCTGCACCGCGAGTCCCAGATAGCCCTGTTTCACCTGCAGCTCCGCCTGACCGATCACGTTGAATTGCACCGGCTGGATCCCGAGCGACTCGGCCTCGCGCCGGGCCTCCTCGTCGTCCGTCGGGTCCCGCTCGATGATGCGCACCTGGCCGCGGCCGGCCGAGCGCAGGTCGCGGAGCAGGTCGTCCACGTCCCGCTTCATCAGCGCGACTTCGGTGGGCAGCTCCTTGGAGGCGAACACCTTCACCGTGACCAGGTCGTCCAGGTCGCGCACGATCCGGCCGGTCGCCGGCGACAGGGTGTACGAGTTGCCCGGCGTGAGGTCGAGCCGTCCGCTGATGTAGCTGCCGAGCAGGTTCACCACGATCAAGGAAACCACCAGCATGGCGACGCCCAGCTTGAGCCGGCGGGAGCCCGCCCCGGGCGCGAGCTTCCGGCTCAGCAGGGCGCCGTAGGCGAGCGCGAGGAACACTCCTGCGAGCGAGACGAAGTACACCACGTCCCGCAGGTCCACCACGCCGCGTCCCAGGCTCTCGAAGTGGGAGAGCACGCCGATCCGCGCCGCGATCGTGCCCAGGCCCGGGGGAAGACCCACGAGCAGCGGGTCGAGCCCGACCAGGATCAGCAGGAACATGAGTCCCGCGCCTACGATGAAGGCGGTGATCTGGCTGCGGGTCAGGCTCGAGGCCCATACGCCGATCCCGGCAAGGCCCGCCGCCAGCAGCGCGGCGCCGATGTACTGGCCGACGATGGTGCCCCAGGGAAGCTCGGCCCCGGCCGAGAGCCCCAAGGGGATGGCGAAGGTCAGCGCCAGTGCGATCCAGAGGAACAGCACCGAGCCGAGGTACTTGCCCAGCAGCAGCTCCAGCTCGCTCAGGGGCTGGGCCAGCACCACTTCGATCTGGCCGCCGCGGAGGTCCTCGGCCAGCGACCGCATGGTCACGGCGGGGACGAAGAAGAGGAACTCCCAGGACAGCATGTCGAGCATCGGCCGAAGGCTGGCGGTGTTCGACAGGTAGGCCTGGCGGAAGAAGATGAACGCGTTGATCGCGAGGAAGACGACGAGCAGGACGTAGCCCGTCGGCAGGTCGAACATTGCTCGGAGCTCGCGGCTCGCGACGGTCCAGATGCGCCTCATGCCGGCTCCTGGTCGGTGGTCAGCTCGCGGAAGAGATCCTCGAGGCTCCCCGCCTCCTGATGCAGCTCGAAGAGGGTCCACCCCGACGCCTTGGCCAGCTCGAACACCTGGGGGCGGAGGTCCACGGTGCCGGCCACCGTCACGGTGGCACGGATCCGGTTGCCGTCGGCGGGACGGGCCTCCACCCCACGTACGCCCGGCAGCCCGGCCAGGCGGTCGGCGATGCCGGAACCGCTGGCTTCCACGCTGATCCGGCCGCCGTCCTTTGCCCGGGAAACCAGGTCGTCCACCGGCCCATCGGCCACGATCCGGCCCCGGTTGATGATCAGGAGCCGGGAACAGGTGAACTGGACCTCGGGTAGGACGTGGGTGGACAGGATCACGGTGCGCTCCCGGCCCAGCTGGCCGATGAGCCGCCGGATCTCGACCCGCTGGTTGGGGTCCAGCCCCTCGGTCGGCTCGTCGAGCACCAGCAGGTCGGGGCGGTGGAGAATGGCCGCCGCGAGTCCCACCCGCTGGCGGAAGCCCTTGGAGAGCTCCCCGATGGGCCGGTGGTAGACATCCTCGATCCCGGTGGCCGCGATCGCCTCGTCCAGCGAGGTCCGGCGGTCGGCGCCCCGGATACCCCGGAGCCCGGCGACATAGTCCAGCCACTCCGAGACCAGCATCTCAGCGTAGAGCGGGTTGTTCTCGGGCAGGTAGCCGATCCGCCGCTTGGCCTCACGCCCCCCCTCGGTGAGGGGCACGCCGTCGAGCCGGATGGTCCCGGTGTCGGGCTCGAAGTACTGGGTGATCATGCGCATGGTGGTCGATTTCCCGGCCCCGTTGGGGCCCAGAAAGCCCACCACCTGCCCCCGGTCCACGCCGAAGGAGACTTCATCTACGGCAGGGATCCCGTCGAACCGCTTGGAGACTCTTTCGAGAGTCAGCAACGACATATGGCTGCTTGGTTTGAGTGGTATGAACGGGCGGGATACTAATGCGCGGCCCCGCGGCCATCAAGCGCCGCCCGGGGTGGGATGCCTGGGGGCGCCGTGGCGTCGCACGAGGTGACCCGGACCGGGAGCGATTACATTCGCTCCCGTGTCCGCTCACCACCGGCGAAGGATCGGGCGCCGCTCCGCGACGCTGGGGGTCGCACTCTGCCTCGCGGCGGGGAGCGCTGCCGCCCAGCGGGGTCCGGCCGCGGGCGCGGAGGTGGGATATTCCCGCGCCGACCTGATCGGGGCGAACGCCGACATCGTCGAGAGCAAGCAAGGCGCGATCACCGGGGTATACCTCCATTTTCCGGTGACTTCCGTGGTGGCCATCCGCCCCGAGCTGCTCTTTTCGCTGCGAGGGGGCCGGACCGTGGTTGGAATCGCGGGGACCGACGATCTGGCGGTGATCGACCTCGAGCTCGCCTACCTGGAGCTGCCGGTGCTGGCCCGGCTCGTGTGGCCCCGCGGACAGGTCAGGCCCGCGGTGTTCGGCGGGCCATCGGTCGCGCTCCGGATCGGCTGCGATTTCCTCTTCGTCACCGCCGATACCGCCCGCAGCACGTGCGGCCAGGACGGTGAGGAAGAGGAGCTTTCGGGGGTGGACGTGTCGCAGGTGCGGGAGTGGGACGTGGGGTGGGTTGTCGGCGCGGCCGTGGAGTTGTACCTGGCCCGCACCACGCTCTCCCTCCAGGGGCGCTACACCGAGGGGCTCCGATCGGTTCTGGAGACGGGGATTGACCTGAAGAACCGGGGCGCGGCGGTGCTGTTCGGGCTGACGTTCTAAGAGGCGGTAGAACGTGAAAAGTGAAAGGTGAAAGGGAGGGACCGATCCCCCTTTCACCTTTCACTTTTCACCCTTCACGCGGTTCTGCTTCTCCGCCTCTACTCGAAGAAATACCTGAGTCCCAGCTGCGCCCGCCACCGGGAGTTGAGGTTGGGGTCGTCGATGAAGGTCTCGGCCGGCCCGGTGAACTGCAGCATCGGTGCGCCGCCGGCATCGAACCCCGCAAGGCGCAACGGCGAAGTGGCGGAGGAAGTGGCCACCTTGCGCACCCCCCAGTCCGAGCTGATCAGGTTGCCCACGTTGAGGATGTCGAAGCTGACCTGGAAGTTGTGCCGAACCGCCCCGCCTCCGAACCCGATGTCCTGCATGATGCGTAGGTCCACGTTGTTGTACCACGGGTTGACGGCCCCGTTCCGCTCGGCGATCTCGCCCCGGTGCTGGCTGAGGTAGGGGTCCTGTTCGATAAAGGCGTTGAGCGCGTCCCACTGCTGTTGCGGCGTGACGTTGGAGCCGCATCCCTGCGGGCAGTCGGCCAGGACGATGTCGCTCTGGTCCCGCGGGATGTAGATCAGGTCGTTGCTGTACGAGTCGCCGTTGACGTCGCCGGAATAGATGAATGAGTACCGGTTCCCGCCCGACCCCGCGTAGCGATTGCCTTCCGCCACCTCGACGAAGAGACCGACGGAGGTGCGGAACCTCTCCGACCAGGGCTTGACGTACGTGGCGCTGCCCACGATGCGGTGTCGCTGGCCGAACTCGGACCAGCTGAGCTCCGGCCGGTTGGGATCGCCCCGAATCGGCTGGCTCTGCCACAGCACGCTGGCGATCTCGGTGGACCTCAGGTTGTTCTTGGCCTGGGTGTAGCTGTAGGCCACGTTCGCGGTGAGCCCGAATTCGAACGCCTTCCGCAGCTGGGCCGTGATGTTGAAGTTGTAGCCCTCGCTGGTGTTGTCGAGCACGTAGATGCCCGCGTCGCCGTCGGGATTCAGCTCGTTGGCACCGGCGCCGCCGAAGTAGGGCCGCCCGTCGGGCAGCGTCCGCACCGGCGGCACCAGATCGGCGTTCCGCACGATCACGTTGTTGAGGTCGTTCCCGTAGATCGCCTCGAGCGTGGCGAGAAAGCCGCGGCCGAGCTGCTGGTCTATGGCGATGTCGGAGACCCAGGTCTGGGGCCACTTGAAGTCGGTCACCATGGCGTTCAGGTCGAACGACTGCGCCAGTGTGGAGCTGTCTTGCGTCTCGCGGACCGGGCCGACCGGGTACAGGTTCGGGTTCGCGCCCGGGTTGGAGATCACGTTGCCGATCCACACGAACGGCACCCGGCCGGTGAAGATGCCCGTCCCGCCGCGCACCTGGGTCTTGCGGTCCCCGCTCGCGTTCCAGTTGAAGCCGACCCGCGGCGAGAAGAGCGCCTTGGCGCCGGGCAGGTCGCTCTGGTCCACCGTCTCCGGATTGTCGTCCGCGTCCAGCGCGGTGAGGCCGCGCGAGAACGGGTTGTCGATCGGCTCGGTGTAGTACATCGGGAAGTCCACCCGCACACCGAACGTCAGGTTCAGCCGCTCCGAGGCCAGCAGCTCGTCCTGGGCGTACAGGCCGAGTTGGCCGACGTCGATGTTCTCACCCTTGTACGGCCCGCTGCCGATCAGCGACCTGAAATCCTTGAACGTCGGGTCGCCCGGGGTGGTCGCGGCAAGGAACTCGTCCACCGAGCTGAACGTGGTGCCCACTGGGACGAACGCCGCCGGCAGGAAGAACACGCCGTTCCGGAAGATGTTGAACGAGTTGAAGAAGCCGAAATGCTCGTAGTTGCCGCCGAAGGTCAGCGAGTGCCGCCCCTTGAACAGCGTGAAGTTGTTGGTGAGCTGGAGAACGTCCTGGTCCAGGATGTTGTGGATCGAGAACGGCTCGTGGCCCAGCGTGGTGTAGGTGACGCCCGCGTCCCCGATCTCGATGGTGGGGAAGGGTTCGCTGAGCGGCGTCCGGTGGTCGCGGAACCGGTTGTAGCTGGCGAAGAACCGGTTGGCGTACGAGCTGGCCCGGCTGTTCAGCTCCAATGCGAACGAGTGCAGGTTGTTGTTGATCTCGTAGCCGGAGTTCTGGAACGGCAGGCTGCTCTCGTTGGGTCCTCGCCCGGTGTTGGCGAAGCTCAGCACGAACGGGTGAGGCCCGAGGTCCCGGCTGGCATCGAGGTAGTTGTACCGGAACGTGAGGTTGTTATTCGTGTTGATGTTCCAGTCCAGCTTCGCGATCACCTTGTTGTTGTCGGTTTCGTTGATGTAGCCCTCGTACGGGCCGGTGTCGTAGTCGTAGACGTCGAGCATCCGCTGCCGGATGAGGTCCATCGTATCCTGACGCACCCGGGACACGCCGAAGGCCGGGGCGCCCGTGCTGCTGGCGACGAAGTTCGTACCCGGGTCGTCGGTCCGCTCCAGCTCCGCGTTCACGAAGAAGAAGAGCTTGTCGCGCTTCAGCGGGCCGCTGAGGGAGAAGCCCGACTGGATGAAGCTCAGGTCCGGGTTGGCAACCACCTCGTTGCCGCTGACCGTATTGCCCAGGAGCGCCTCGGTCCGGCCAAAGCTGTAGATCGAGCCTCGTAGCGTGTTGGTGCCGCTCTTGGTCACGGTGTTGATGTTCGCGCCGGTGAAGCCGCCCTCTCGGATGTCGAACGGCGCCAGAGAGACCTCCACCTGCTCGACCGCGTCATAGGGCACCGGCTCCGCATTGGTCTGGCCGCCCGGCGCCGGGTCGTCCAGGCCGAACGGGTTGTTGAAGTAGGAGCCGTCCAGCGACACGTTGTTGAAGAGCCAGTTCCGGCCCGCGAAGGCGAAGTTGCCGTCGCTGCGCGGATCCAGCCGCGTGAGGTCTCTGGTGGATCGCTTGATCGAGGGGAGGAGCTCCACCTGTTCCGGCGAGACGTAGGTGGCTGCGCCGGTGCGGCCGGCGTCCAGGATGTCGTCCGCGGCCGCCGTCACCGCGATCTCCTCCAGCTCCACCACCTGCGGCTCCAGCGCCAGGTCCACCCGCTGGGTCTCGCCCAGGTTCAGCGCGACGTTCTCGGCGGTCTTCGGCTGGAAGCCGATCATCGTCGCGGTCACCCGGTAGGGCCCGCCGACGCGCATGTTGAGCAGGCTGTACGCCCCGCCTGCTCGTGCGGTGGTCCGGTACTCCGTGCCGCTCGGCAGGTGCACCGCGACCACCTGCGCGTCCTCCAGCGGCTTGCCGGTTTCGCTGGTGATGAAGCCGTTCATCGCCGAGGTAGTCACGCCCTGGGC
>DATBJH010000113.1:0-17617 GCA_036556505.1 Gemmatimonadales bacterium | reverse complement strand
GTTGAGCAGCTGGGGGAGCTCGTCCAGCCGGTACTGGCGCAGGAAGCGGCCCACCGGGGTGACCCGGGGATCGTTCTGGGTGGCCCACACCGCGCCGCTGTGTGCTTCGGCGTCCACCTGCATGGTGCGGAACTTGTAAATCGTGAACGGCTTGCCGCCGATATCGCGCACCCGGCGGTGGTTCGCCGGGCTCATGCCTGGCGTCCGCCGGTCGAGGCCCACCCGTTCCTGGGTATAGAACACGGGGCCGCGTGACGTGAACTTGATCGCTATGGCGATGAGGAGGAGCAGCGGAAGCGCGAGGAACAGGGCGACGACGGCCAGCACGAAGTTGAGGGTCCGGCCTACCCGATCCGCCAAGGGGCGATCGGCGACCGCGCCCGCCGCCGTGAAATCGCCCCGCTCCTCGCGCGCCGGAATGGTGTCGGCGGGCGATCCGGTGCGTTCGACCAGCGCATCGGTACGGCGCGAGATCACGTGAGGGTTCGCTTCCTGTCTCTGACGATTGTTCGGCCTGCCGACTCGGGCTGACAGTTTTCGCACGATCCATGCCCGGTATGGGGAGGGGTGAAAAGACTGTCACTATAAGTCTCATCTGTGTGAATAGCAACGGCTTACGATTCTTATATGAAGTACTTTCGAGCGCGGTAGGTGGCGTTCCTGTGGTAAATCGCCTACACGGACGTCTTCCCGAACGACAACTCAGGCTCGCAGGCCCCACCAGCGAACCAGCAGCGTGGCGCCGATGGCGAGCAGCAAATGGATGGCCCCGGCGGTCATCGGCGTGAAGACCACCAGCAGTACCCACGCGACGAGTGCGACGAGGGCGGCAAGCAGGGTCAGTGACATATTCGTCTCCCGGCGGGCGCGCGATCACGGGTGCGTTCTTCTGCGTTGACTGTCCCAGTACAGGTTCCTATCTTAAAGCCCGCGGTGACGGGGAGCCACGTTATTGAGCCAACAGGTCCGATGATGGGCCCGAATGCCGTGGCGGATGTCATGCCCCTCGGGGGAAGGCAGAAGTCAGTGGTGAGGGCGCCGAGCTTTCTCATTGGGCTTCAATAATCCTCCTCGTTGCCGTACCAGACGCCGATCTCCCCCGGGGGGTCGGCGTTTTTGTTGCGACACCCCCAGGACCCCACCATCTTCCCTCCCATGCCCAGAGCGAGCGTCACCCGCAAGGTTCACTTCAACGCGGCCCACCGGGTCCACAACCCGAAGTTTTCCGAACAATGGAATCGGGAGATGTTCGGAGTGTGTAACAATCCGAACTTTCACGGCCACAATTACGAGCTCGAGCTCACCGTCGAAGGCGAGATCGACCCCGACACGGGATACGTGCTCGACCTCAACCAGCTGAAGCAGATCGCCGAGGAGCGCCTGCTGCGGCACCTCGACCACAAGAATCTGAATCTGGATGTGGAGTGGTTCCGGGACCTGATGCCCACCTCCGAGAACGTGGCCCTGGTGTGCTGGCGCGAGCTGCGGGCGGCCCTGCCCGAAGCCCTGGCGCTCCGCCTGCGGCTCTGGGAGACGCCGAGGAACTATGTCGACTATCAAGGCGCGTGAAGACCGCACCCTGGTGACGCACCCGGGGGTGCACCCGTCTCACCTCGAGCCCTTCGCCGACAAGGTGCAGGCCATCCTTGCCGCCCTGGGCGAGGACCCGGGGCGGGAGGGCCTGCTCAAGACACCGGAGCGGGTGGAATCGTCGCTCCGTTGGCTGACCCAGGGCTACCGGATGACGGTCGAGGACGCCGTAGGCGACGCCGTCTTCGAGGAGACCCATCAGAGCATGATCATGGTGCGGGACATCGAGCTGTACTCGATGTGCGAGCACCACCTGCTCCCCTTCTTCGGCCGGGCCCACGTCGCCTACGTCCCCGACGGCAAGATTCTCGGCCTCTCCAAGGTGGCCCGCATCGTGGACGTGTTCGCCCGCCGGCTCCAGGTGCAGGAGCGGATGACCGATCAGATCGCCGACGCGGTCATGGACGTCCTTCAGCCCACCGGTGTCGGCGTTGTCATCGAGGCCGCGCACTTCTGCATGATGATGCGCGGGGTCGAGAAGCAGAATTCGCGCACCGTCACCAGCGCGCTGCGCGGGATCTTCCGGGACGACTCCAAGACCCGCGTCGAGTTCCTCCGCCTGGCGCACGGCGGTCGCAGCCCGGAGTGACCCTCCTCGCCGGACGCCTGGCGCTGGTCACCGGTGCCTCGCGGGGGATCGGCGCGGCGGTTGCCAGGGCGCTCGCCGAGGCGGGAGCGAGGGTGGTGCGGCTGGCGCGCACGCTGCCCGCTGGCGCCAGTGGACCGTTCCTGGATCATCCCTGCGACCTCACCGACGCCGCCCAGGTGGAACGCCTCGCCGAACGGATCCTCGGCGTCGAGGGCACCCCCGCTGTCATCGTGAACAGCGCGGGGAGCTTTCTGCTCCGGCCGCTGGATGAGACCACGCCGGCGGACTTCGATGCCCAGCTTGCCGTCAATCTGAGAGCTTCCTTTCTCCTGGCCCGAGCCTTTCTGCCCGCCATGCGCACGGCCGGCGAGGGCGTCTTCGTGAGCATCGGCAGCGTCGCGGACCACACGGGGTATCCGGAGAACGCCGCGTACGCCGCCAGCAAGTACGGTCTCCGCGGGCTGCACGAGACGCTCGCGGCGGAGTACCAGGGAACCGGCGTCAGACTGACACTCGTCTCGCCCGGGGCCACCGATACCACGATCTGGGACCCGTTCACCCCCGAGCAGCGACCGGGCTTTCCTTCACGTACCACGATGTTGCGGCCCGAGGATGTGGCCGAAGCAGTACTCTTCGCCGCCACGCGGCCGCAGCACGTCCAGGTGGACTGGATTCGCCTGCAACCCTCCGGACGACCTGCCCCCATCACGCACCCGACACGTCGATGATTCGATTCTTCGCTCTCCCCGCGCTGGCCGCGACCCTTCCCCTCGCCGCGGCCGCGCAGAGTCCGCTGCCCCCGATGCCCGACAGCTCCGGCTGGGGTGTCCACGTCCTCGCCGCCGCCAGGGATCCGGCTGGTACCCTCTGGGTCGGCACCTATGGCCAGGGGATCTACCGCCTGCGGAAGGAGGCCGGGGCCTGGGAGGTGATCCGGAGCGACACTACCGCCGGCGCGCTCTCCTGGGACTTCGTGCATGCCTTCGGCTTCGGCCCGCGGGGGCAGATCTGGTACGGCACGGTCGGCAACGGGTGGGGGCTTTCGACCGACGGTGGCCGGACCTGGCAGGCCTGGACCTATGACCAGCTCGGCCCCGAGTGGCAGTACGTCGCCGCGGGCGGCATCGCGACTCGCGGTGATACCACCATGGTCGCGACCGCCGACGGGCTTCAGGTCACGACCGACGACGGCGGGCATTGGACCGCCATCGGGGATTCGGTTGGGCCGCTCGCCAAGGGACCGGCGGACACCGTGCTGCCCCTCCTGACCAGCGAGTACGTGCGGCGGCTCGGCGTGGACGGTCGGGGCTGGGTCGTGTCGACACTGGGGGGCGAGCAGCGTCTCCGTCACACCGCCGGCGGCTGGATCGCTGAGCCCGCCAAGGACGTCGTGTTCCGGGCGTACGACTCGGTGAGCGTGGGCGGCCGATCATACCGGGGAAGCCACTGCGGTCTGCGGGCGGCGGGAGAGCGGCGGCCCTGCCTCCAGGGAGAGGCACCCCGAGCCGATGCTCCGGCGGAGCCGCGCACCCTCTGGCTCGAGCGGCCGATCGGGCCCGAGAACAACGGGTACATCGACCAGACCTACCGCTACGGCTCGACCATGGGCGGGAACTTCCAGCAGCACCAGGGCGTCGAGTTCAACAACCCGGACGGCACGCCGGTACTCGCCGCGGGCCCCGGCACGGTGGTGTACGCCGGCCGAGCCGAGGCAGGGGCGCTGACGGTGAGCATCCGGCACGACACGACCGTCACCAGCGGCGGAGTCACCTACCGGCTCTACTCCACCTACTACCACAACAGCTCGCTGGACGTGAAAGTGGGCGACCGGGTGCGCACCGGACAGCAGATCTCCCGAGTGGGCAACACCGGGCGTGCCACCAACGATCACCTGCACCTGGAGCTCGCCGCCTCTCCCACCGACTCCATGGGCGCGATCGTGGACTCGACCCAGCGCTTTCCGCCCTACACGACCAATGCCGAGCTCTGGGTGCGGCCGCTTCCCGGCACCGGGATCGTTGCGGGCCAGGTCTTCGACTCCAGCCGCCGGCCGGTTCTCCAGGCCAGGATCTATGGACTGGTGAAGCCGAAACCCACCGAGACGCCGTTCTCCTTCGCCGAGACGTACGGGGACAAGGGCCACGCGCACCCGCTCTACGGCGAGCACTTCGCCGTCGGAGACGTGCCGGCCGGACGCTACGTGATCGGCACCGAGATCGAGGGCAAGCGGGTGCTCCGCGAGGTCACGGTGGCGCCGGGGAAAGTCACCTGGGTCGTGTTCTCGCCCTGATGTTCATCGAGCTCGCCGATCATCTGCGCTGTCCGGCGGACCATGCGGAGAGCTACCTCGTGCTCCTGCCGGATGCGATGCAGGAACGCTCGGTGCGCACGGGACGTCTGGGATGCCCGGTGTGCGGCCGCACGTATGTCGTGGCCGACGGGGTACTCGATCTCGGCGGCGGGGACGTCGCCCTGCCCGACACCACCCTCCTGACCCCGGATGCCCTCACCGCGCTCGTGGGACTGGGTGGTCCGGGCGGCTACATGGTGCTGGTGGGAACTCCGGCCGCAGCCTGGCGGGAGGTGGCGGAGCGAAACCGTGGGGTGGGCCTGGTGGCGGTCAACCCGCCGGCGGAGGTGAGGGACGAGGCCGGGATCAGCGTACTCCGAAGCACGGCGCTCCCGCTCAAGTCCAGGTCCATGCGCGGCGTCGTGTTGGGGAGTCCGTTCGGCGGCGACCGGCGGTGGGTGAGCGAGGCCGCGAGAGTGGTGCTGCCCGGGCTGAGGGTGGCCGGCGAGGGGGAGGTCCCGGACCCGAGCGCCATCGAGCTCATGGCGGCCGCCGGCGGCGCGTGGGTGGGCACGCCGCGGCGCTGATCAGCTTTCGATGTAGAGCGCCTCGATCGCCGCCCGGTGCCGCTGCTCCACGATCCTGCGCCGCACCTTCAGGGTCGGTGTCAGCTCGCCGGCCTCGACCGTGAACTCCCGCGGCAGCAGGAGCAGTTTCTTCGGCATCTCGAACTGCGCCAGATCACGAAGGGTCATCCGGACCTCGCGCTCGATCTTCTGGCGCACCTCGGGCAGACCGAGGAGCTGCTCGAGGTCGCCGTGGGGCAGCCCCTTGTAGTCGGCCCAGCCCTTCACCTGCGCGGCATTGGGGACCACCAGCATCACCGGGAAGGGCCGGCGGTCGCCGATCATCACCGCGGTCGCGACGAACTTGCTCGTCTTCGCCAGGTTCTCGATCGGCAGCGGCGCGATGTTCTTGCCGCCGGCCGTGACGATGAGGTCCTTCTTGCGGTCGGTGATGCTCAGGAAGCCGTCAGCGTCGAGCGTCCCGATGTCACCGGTGTGGAACCACCCCTCTTCGTCGATGGCCTCCGCCGTCGCCTCCGGCTTGTTGAAGTAGCCGCACATCACGTTGGGACCCCGGGTGACGATCTCGCCGTCCGGCGCGATCCGGATCTCGACGTCCGGAATGGCCCGGCCCACGGTGCTCAGCCGGTGGTGCCGGAAGGTATTCACCGCCATGACCGGCGAGGTCTCGGTGAGCCCGTACCCCTCCAGGATCGGCAGTCCCGCGGCGTAGAAGAAGCGGGCGATCTCACTGGAGAGCGGTGCGCCTCCGGAAATGAAGAAGCGGATCCGGCCGCCGGTGCGCTTGCGCAGCTTCGCGAAGACCAGACGGTCGGCCAGGAACTTCTGCGCCTGGAGGCCCGCCGGCACCGGTCGCTTCTCGATGGTCAGCTCGGCCCACTGCTCGCCCACCCGGCGACCCCAGGCGAAGATCCGCTTTCGCAGCGGGGAGGCGGTGCGCACGTTCTCCAGCACCCGGGCGTAGATCTTCTCGTAGAGCCTCGGCACCGACGCCATCAGATGGGGTCTGATTTCCGCCATGTTAGCGGGCACCGCGTCGACACTTTCGGCGTAAGCAATCACCACTCCCGCGTGGAACATGCAGTAGTGGCCGAACATCCGCTCGAAGATGTGGGACAGCGGCAGGAAGGAGAGACACTCGTCTTCGGCGGTGAAGCTGAAGAGGTCCACGCAGGTGGTCACATTGGACGCGATGTTCCCATGGGACAGCATCACGCCCTTGGGGTCGCCGGTTGTGCCCGAGGTGTAGATCAGCGTGGCGAGATCGTCCGGCGCCGCTTCGAGTGCCGACCTGCGCCAGTCGGAATGCCGGTCGCGTGCCACCCGGCCGCGGGCCAGGACCGTGTCGAAGCCGAGCACACCCGGTCCTGCCGTATCCGGATCCAGTCCGATCACGTGCGCCAGGGCGGGCAGCCGTTCGCGGGCGCTTCGGACCTTCTCCAGCTGGGCGGCGGAGGACACCACCACGGCCACGGCACCGCTGTCCCGGAGGATGTACTCGGCCTGGCGGGCGGGAAGGGTGGGGTAGATGGGCACGTCAGCGGCCCGGGCGGCGAGGCAGGCGTAGTCGGTGACCGCCCACTCGGGCCGGTTTTCCGACAGGATCGCGACCCGATCGCCCCGCCGGATGCCCAGCTCCAGGAGACCGAGGCTGAGATCCTGTACCTGGTTCGCCAGATCGCGGTAGTCGATGGAGACCCAGCGCCCGCTGCGCTTCGCCCGCATGGCCGCGGAGCGATGCCCGTAGCGCTCCAGGGCCTCGAAGTAGAGCCGGGTGAGGGTCGCGGGCGTGGGCGCCTCCTACTGGAACAGGACGATGAACCGCTGGCCCGAGCCGGGAACCTCGGCGCCGCGGAGGCGCTCCGCTCGGATCTGCACGATCGCAGTGTCCGGCGGCACCTGCTCGCTCACGGCGCCGATCTCGATGCTCGCGGTCCCGTCCGACGCCGTCGTGATCGTGTCGCTCTGGACCCCGCCCCCGAACTGGACGACTGGTGTGGCTCCAGCCACCGGGCTGGTGATCTGGAAGATCACCGCGCCCCCGCTGACCGGCCCTGGAGGGATGAAAGTCTCCAGCCGCACGGTCAGCGGCGCAGTGACCGGTGGATCCGCGCCGACGGGGATGGTGACGACGGAATCGCCCGCGATGATGATCGTGTCGGCCCGCGCCACCACGGTGAACTGGACCGGCGCCGAGGGGAGCGAGCCGCTGACGGCCTGCACATCGGCCTCGCCGGGCTGGACGGCGGAGACGAGGCCGGCGCCGTCCACCGTCACCGCGGCGCCCGAGGCCTGCCACTCGAGTGGAACGTCCAACACCGCGCCGTTCACGTCGAGCGCGCGGGCGACGACCTGGACCTCCTCACCCACCTCCAGGGTCGTGAGTTCCGGGGTCTCCACCTCGATTGCCACCACCCCGCCTTCACCCTCGTCGAGACCGCTGCAGGCCCCTGCCAGGAGGAGCCAGAGCAGGGGGCTCCAACGATTCACAACGTCTCCCGGGCGGGACTGCTGGCGATGTCTCTCAGCGCGCCCTCCGCGTGGCGAATCCACCGGTCGGCGTCGGGCCCCTTCGGCGGACGGGCGAGGAACGCGCGAAGGTGCTCGGCGGCCTGTTGGACGTCTCCCCGCTTGATCAGGAGGAAGGCCACGCCGTAGTGCGCGCCCACCAGACCCGGATCGAGCTCCAGGGCCCGCTTGTAGTGGCGAATGGCCTCCTCGGGCTGACCGGTCTTGGTGAAGGCGATGGCCATATTCAGCAGGATTCGAGAGTCGCTGGGGTTGTCCCGAAAGGCCAGCCGGTAGGAAGTGAGCGCGGCCTCGTAGTCGCCCTGGCGCTCCAGCGCGAGCCCCTCGTTCAGATAGTCCAGGCGCTGCGGTTGCAGCGTCTCACGGGACTCCTTGCCGAACATGCGTCTCCAGAAACTCATGGGACGGTGGTTCTCCGAGCAAAGTCGAACGGGGACAACGCGTTGGGCGTAAGCGAATCTAGTGACCAGCCCCCGGTCGTGGCAACGCGGGTTTGCCGCCTCCGACCCACGGGCGTAGGTTGGGGAACAGCACAACCGGGAGTCAGGCATGCGCCGCAGTCAACCGCCCAGCTCGAAGGGTGTCCTCGAAGTGGACTGGCCCTTCTTCGGCGAGCTCTGTCGCGCCCTCGCCTTGCGGGTAGCCCGGGAATACGAGCCCGAAATTGTCCTCGGCGTCGCCAAGGCGGGCGTGATCCCCGGCGTGGTGGTCGCATCCATCCTGCAGACCGAGTTCAGCTCGATGGCCGTGACCCGGCAGGAGGAAGGGGCGCAGCCGGTGCTGGTCTCGGGGCCGCCGCCCAGCATCCGCGGGCGCCGGGTGCTGATCGTGGACGAGACCTGCGACACCGGCAGCACCATGAAGCTGGCCCTGAGCGAGGTGCGGGCGCTCCGCCCTGCGGAGGTGCGGACCGCGGTTTCCTTCAAGACCGGCGACTATTCCCCCGATTTCCACGCCTTCGAGACCGACAGCTTCATCATCCTCCCGTGGGACCGCGAGATCATCCAGGGCGGCGAGATCGTCATGCGCCCGGACTATGCTGCGCGGCTGTGACGGCCTGCAACCTCCCGGCCCTTCGACCTATCTAAGCAGGGTCTTCATTCCGGAGAGACTCCGATGCAGGCCCTGGCGATACTGGCGCTGGCCCTCCTGACCCTCGCCCCCTCCGCCCTCGTGGCCCAGCAGGCCGAGCGGTACACCCTGGCGGGGGACGACATCGCGATCTACAACCTGGCCGGAGCGCTCACCGTCGAACCCGGCACCGGGAGTGTGGCGGTGGAGATAACGCGAGGCGGTCCGGACGCGGGCCGGCTGCAGGTCCAGCGCGGGGAGCTCCGGGGCCGGGAGACGCTGCGGGTGGTCTACCCGGCTCAGGACCTGGCCTACGCCGGCCTGGAATCGGGCTCCTCGACCACGCTGAAGGTCAGGGAGGACGGCACCTTCGGTGACGACGACCACCACGACGAGGACGATGACGACTGGGACCGGCCCCGCGGCCGCACGGTGCGGATCACCCGCGACCGCGGGGACCTCCGGGCCCACGCCGATATGAAGGTGCGGGTACCGGCCGGGCACCGGGTGGAGTTCCACCTGGCCGTCGGCCAGGTGTCCGTGGCCAACGTGAACGGCGAGATCCTGGTGGACAGCCACTCGGCGCCGGTCACCGCCACCGGTGTGAAGGGAAGCCTTGCCGTGGACGTGGGCTCGGGGGATGTCCGCGCGACCGGTGGCGAGGGCGAGCTGAGGGTGGATACCGGCTCGGGCTCCGTCGAGGTGACCGGCTTCAGGGGGGATGACCTGTCCATCGATACCGGCTCCGGGCAGGTATCAGGCAGCCAGCTGAGCGCGCGTACGGTCCACGTGGACACCGGGTCCGGTGACATCGAGCTCACTGCGGTGACCTGTCCCGACGTGGCGCTGGAGACCGGCTCCGGCAGCATCTCGACCGAAATACGCGGTCCGGTGCGCGACCTGGCGCTGGAGACCGGCTCGGGTGACATCTCGGTCCGTGCCCCGGCCACCCTCGCGGGCGATGTCGAGATCGAAACGGCCAGCGGGGAGATCGAGACCGACTTCCCGATCCAGGTCACGCGTCATGCGCGCGACCATGTCGTGGGTCGAATCGGTGAGGGAGTGGGACGAGTGGCGATCGAGACCGGCTCGGGCGACGTCCGTCTGCTCAAGTCGGCGAAGTGAGCCCCAGGGCCTCCGCGTAGCCCGTGCCCTGGGCCATCCGGTCGTAGAGGGTGCCCAGGGTCTCGGGGGAGCCGGCCAGGAACCGGCACCGTCCGTCGCCGCGGGAGCGGCATTCGACCTCCATCACCGCCACCAGCCCGTCCGACAGCCGACCGAAGAAGTCCGCCAGCATCCCGCAGGTGAGATGGCATGAGGGAAACTCCGTCCCCCCCGTCTCCACCGACTCCGCCCACTCCGCCGAATCGAGCGCCAGCACCGAATCGCCGAGGCGGCTGGCCTCGAGCCGGCCCCAGCCCTGATCCGCGAAGAAGTCGGACAGCGTGCCGCTCAGGAACTCCGCGTCCAGCTGCGACGGGTCCTCGACGCCGCGGTTGGGGCCGAGCCACTCCCGGAACTCGGCGTAGAGCTCCTCGCCGCCGGCGAAGCCCGCCTCCTGGAGGTAGGTGGAAGCCTGAAGCCCGGTGTCACGCTCCAGGGCGGAGCGGAGCTGGTGCAGCACGCGGCGGCCGAGACGGAGACCGCCGGGGTGAGGGCGGGTGGGTTCGCTGGTCATTGGGCGAGTGGGTTGAGGACGGTGGATCTTAGGACTTGCGACCGACGCGACGCAAGAGCTCGTCCTCGTCGATGACCTCGACCCCGAGCTCCTTGGCCTTCTCCAGCTTGCTCCCCGCCTCCTCGCCCGCCACGACCGCGTCGGTCTTCTTGCTGACGCTGCCGGCGACCCGTCCGCCGGCCGACTCGATGAGCGTCGTGGCTTCGGTGCGCGAGAGAGTGGCCAGTGTGCCGGTGAGCACGTAGGTCTTTCCCGAGAGCGCACCGTCGCTCCCGGCGGCGCCCGGCTCGGTGAAGGTGAGCCCCGACCCTTCCAGCCGGCCGATCAGATCCACATTGCGCGGCTCCGAGAAGAACGCGACCACCGCCCGTGCGATGGTGGGGCCGACGCCCGGCACATCGTTGATGGTGGCCTCCGACGCTTGCATCAGCGCCTGCATGGTGCGGAAACGCCGGGCGAGCAGCACCGCCACCGTCTGCCCCACGTGCCGGATACCCAGGCCGAACAGCAGGCTGGAGAGCGGTCGCGACTTGGAGGCCTCGATCGCCGCCACCAGCTGGTCGGCCGACTGCTTCGCGAAGCGGTCCAGCTCGACCAGCTGCTCGCTCCGGATCCGGTACAGGTCGGCCACGTCGTGGATCAGGCCTGCGTCGAGCAATTGACGCACCCTCTCGTAGCCCAGGCCCCGGACGTCCATCGCGCCGCGCGAAGCGTAGTGCACGATGGACTCCAGGATCCGTCCGGGACAGGAGGCGTTGGGACAGTACCGCATGACCTCTTCCGGCGGGCGCTCGACCGGCGTGCCGCAGGCGGGGCAGCGGTCGGGCATCCGAAAGGGCGCCGAGCGGGTGCTGGGGTCCACGCCGTCGAGGACGGGGCGAATCACCTGGGGAATCACCTCGCCCGCGCGGATCACCTCGACTCGATCGCCCACACGGATGTCCTTCTGCGCGATCAGCTCCTCGTTGTGAAGCGTTGCCGCGCTCACCGTCACGCCGGTGATCTGCACCGGCTCGAGCGCGGCCCAGGGGTTGAGCGCACCGGTCCGGCCCACGTTGATCTCGATGCTGTTCACCCGGGTGACCGCGACTTCGGGCGCGAACTTCCGGGCGATCGCCCAGCGCGGCTCCCGCCCGCCGACCACGCCGAGCTCAAGATGGAGGCGAAGCCGGTCGACCTTGACCACCACGCCGTCGGCCTGGAAGGGGAGGTGCGGCAGCAGGTGCTCGAAGGAGGCGATCTTTCCCCGCACGCCCTCGAGCGAGTCGAAGCGCTCGCGGTGGGGCTCCACCTGGAAGCCCCAGGCGTCCAGCAGATCCAGCACCTCCGAGTGGGTGGTGGCGGTGAGGGCGCCCTCGATCGGCTCGACCGCAAAGGCGAACAACCGCAGGCGGCGCTTCCGGGTGAGTGCCGGATCGAGCATGCGGAGCCCGCCGGCGGCGGCGTTGCGGGGATTGGCGAAAAGCGGCTCACCCTCCGCCTCCCGCTGCTCATTGACCCGCTTGAAGCCCGTGTAGGGGAGATAGACCTCGCCGCGGACCTCCATCACCTTGGGCCACCCGCGGCCCTTCAGCGTCAGCGGGACGTCCGCGATAGTGCGAAGGTTGGCGGTGATGTTCTCCCCGATCTCGCCGTTGCCCCGCGTGGCGCCCACGGTGAGTCGGCCGTTCTCGTAGGTCAGGCTCACCGCGGCGCCATCGATCTTGATCTCGGTCGTGTAGCCGGCTTTCCTCACCTCGGCGACCATGCGGCTGTTGCGCTCCTCCCAGGCCGTCAGCTCCTCGTCGGAGAAGGCATTGGCGAGGGAGAGCATGGGGCGGCGGTGGGTGTACTTGGCCAGCGCGCTGGCGACGGGAGCCCCGACGCGCTGGGTGGGACTGTCGGGAGATTGGATCTCGGGGTGGGACGCCTCCAGCGCCTGCAGCTCGCGGAAGAGGCGGTCGTACTCGGCGTCGCTGATCTCCGGCGCGTCGAGGACGTAGTACGCGTAGTTGGCGCGCTCGATCTGCTGCCGAAGCGAGGCCGCCCGCTCGGCCGCGCTGGACGTCACCGCGAGGCGGCCTCCTGGCTCAAGACCGCCTGGGCGACACCCGAGAGTCGGCCGATCTCCGGCGACAGCTCGGCGGCGATGTCGGGCTCGTCATCGCTCGCGGCGCGCGGCGGGTAGCTCGACAGCAGGTTGCGAAGGAACCCGATCAGCGCGGCCTGCTCCCGCTCGCGGCGGCGGAGAGCCGTGTTCTCGCCTCGCTGCTGCCGCAGCTTCTCGAAGCGGTGCGCGTTGCGCAGCGCCTTGGCCGTCAGGTTCGCCACCACCTGGCAGAACTGGAGGTCGGCGGTGGAGAAGGCGGGCCCGTCCCTGAAGGTGCGCAGCAGGATGGCCCCGATCGTGGTGCCCCGCCAGCTGATCGGGATGGCGGTGATGGACTTCACCCGGCGGGCGGTGAGCGCGCCGCGCGCGGGGCTGAGCGAAGGGTCGCTGGAGGCGTCGGCGATGAAGACCGTCTCCCCGGTCTGGATCGCCCGCCGCAGCTCGGGGTAGCGCTCGAGGTCCACGACGTAGTTCCGGATGCCGGGGTCCTCGTAGCTGGCCACGAGGCGAACCCGCCGGCCGCCGCGCTCCGCCAGGAAGATGGAGCAGCGGTCGAGCCCGAAGGTCTCGCCCAGACGCAAGGCCACGGACTGCACGATGTCGGCGAAGTGCAGGGAGCCGCTGATCTCCTGGAGAATCTCGATGACGGCCAGGAGGTGCTTCCGCTCCTGCTCCAGTGCGTTGAGCCGGGCCTGCAGCCGTTCGACTTCGTCTAATGCCGGTACGGCGCTCATGGTCCTGTCCGGATGGGGATCACGCTGATAATAAGACTCCGGCGCCCGAGCGAAAGCCGTGAACCGGACTGCAGTTGCGGTGTCCAATAGCTGAGGTGTCGCAACCGTTGACGCCACCCCCCGGGCGGCTAGGTTGCACGGGCGCCTAGGTGCGGCCCGCGATTTTCCGCTGAAGCGCCACCGCCCGCTGGCGGTAGAGCGGATCCAGCAGCTCGCGATCCGGCAGCGACGAGATCCGCCCCAGCTGGTCGAGCGCTTCCTGGTACCGCTTGCGGTCGGCGTAAATGCGGGCCAGCTCCAGCCGATGGTAGATCCGCGCCGGGTCGAGCTCGACGGCCTTCTGGAGGTTGGTGATCGCGGCTTCCCACGACGCCTCGCTGAAGATGCCCGCGCCGAGGAAGCGCTTGGCGAAGAAGCGGCTGAATCCGGAGAGGCGCATGATCTCCGCGTTCCACCTGCCCAGCACGTGGTAGGCGCCGTCGTAGGTCGAATCCAGGGCCAGGGTGCGGAGGGCTTCCTCCCGTACGATCTTCGCCCGGCGGATCCGCTCCTTCTTGCCCATCGTGAGCGCGGCCCGGCCGACCGTCGCGGCCACCGCGAAGTGGCCCTCGGGCTTCGTCGAGTCCGCGGCCACCGCCCTCCGGGCCAGGACTTCCGCCCGTGCGAAGAGGGAATCGCGCTCGGCGCGGGGGAGGCTGTCGGGGATCAACTCGCCCTCGTCCAGCAGGGCGAACGCGGCGCGCCAGTTGGTGGCATAGTCGGTGGAGTCGAGGGCGAGGGCGGCCTCGTAGTGGGCCAGACCCGTGCGCAGGTCCCGGGCCTCGATAGCCGCCACGCCCATCGCCACATGGTCCGCCACGGTTTGGGCTGAGATGGGCGGTGCCTGGCCGAGGAGGAGCAGGGCGACGAGACAGGACCGAGTGAGCAAGCGGGTGACCGTTCCCGGAGATGACACCGAATGCTGATTCCGTCGTTGATCCAGCACAAGCGTGACGGGAACGCGATCGCGGCCGGCGATTGGACCCGACTGGTCGCCGACTACACTGCCGGCAAGGTGCCTGATTACCAGATCTCGGCCCTCCTCATGGCCGTGCTGTTCCGCGGCCTGGAGCCCGAGGAGCTCGCGGCGCTCACCGACGCCATGCTCGACTCGGGCGACCGGCTCCGCTTCGACGGGTTTCCGGTGCCGCGCGCGGACAAGCACTCGACCGGAGGCGTGGGCGACAAAGTGTCCCTCCTGCTCGCGCCCATGGTGGCGAGTTGTGGCGTGGCGGTACCCATGATGTCGGGCCGGGGATTGGGGCATACCGGCGGCACCCTGGACAAATTGGAGTCCATCCCTGGAATGCGCACGGGCCTCTCGCTGACGGACGCCCGGGCCCAGGTGGAGAGGATCGGCTGCGCCATGCTGGGGCAGACCCCGGAGATCGCGCCCGCGGACCGGAAGCTCTATGCCCTCCGGGACGTGACCGGGACCGTGGAATCCATTCCCCTCATCGCCGCCAGCATCATGTCGAAGAAGCTGGCCGAAGGGCTCAACGGCCTGGTGCTCGACGTGAAGACCGGCAGCGGGGCGTTCATTCCCGATCCCGCTCGCGCGATCGAGCTGGCCAGTACGATGATCGGGCTCGGCGAAGCCCACGGCTGCCCCACCGTCGCGCTGCTCACCGCGATGGACCGGCCGTTGGGCCGGGCTTGCGGTCACACGCTGGAGGTCGAGGAAGCGCTGGAAGGCCTGCAAGGGAGGGGGCCGGAGGACCTGATGGAGGTCACCTATGCCCTGGCCGGGGAGATGCTGCTGCTGGTGGGGGCGGCGAAGGATCGCGCCGATGCCCGGCGCCGGCTGGAGGGCTCGGTCCACTCGGGCAAGGCACTGGAGACCTTCGGTCGAGTCATCGAGGCCCAGGGCGGCGACCGGTCGGTGGTCGATGACCCCGCCATCCTGCCGCAGGCCGGCGCGGTCGAGGTCTACCGGGCGCCCCGGAACGGCGTGGTCACGGCGGTGGAACCGCGCCGAATCGGCCGTGCCATCCTGGAGCTCGGCGGAGGTCGCGTCAGGATCGAGGACCGGATCGATCCCGCGGTGGGCTTCGTCATCACGGTGAAGCCGGGCGACCAGGTGTATTCGGGCGACCCGATCGCCTCGGTCTTCGCCCGTGACGATGCCGGCGTGACGAGCGGGTTGGCGGCCCTGGCCGAGGCAATCGCCATCGGAGACGAGGGGCGGCTGACGCCGCTCATTACCCACCGCATCACCTCCCGCGGCGTCGAAGCGTGGACAGAGCCGCGCTGACATGACGCTGATCGGCGGTCCGGTATCGGCAATTTTCCTCGCCGCGGTGCTGCTGGTCGGGGTGGTGCTGTGGCTGGTGCGCGAGCGGCGGTATCCGGGTCCCCGGCTCTATGGCGAGGACGGCATCGATCACGAGGAGCTGGACGCGGCCGAGCGCGAGGTGCGGGAGCTGGAGAGCGGGGCGCTGCCGGACGACGATCGCCCGGGCGACGACTGGGGGCCGGGCACCGGTCGGCCGCGGCCGCCCACCCGCCTTTGACAGGAGAAACGGCAATGACGGACGCGAGCGGTACGTCGCCGGGAGATGTCACCCGCCTCCTCGAGGCCGCGATCGCCGGCGACAGCCAGGCGCTGGACCGGCTGGTGCCCCTGGTGTACGAGGACCTGCGGCGCGTCGCCCACCGGCAGCTCGACCGCGAGGGCGGCGGTCATACGCTGCAGACGACCGCGCTGATCCACGAGGCGTACCTCAAGCTCGCATCCGGCGGCGGGATGAGCGCCACCAGTCGGGCTCACTTCCTGGCCATCGCCGCGCGGGCGATGCGCCAGGTGCTGGTGGATTACGCCCGCCGGCGGAAGGCGGCCAAGCGGGGCGGCGGCGTGATCTCCGTGACCCTGGGCGACCAGGCCGGCACCCCCGACACCTCGGCCGACGATCTGCTCGCGTTGGACGATGCGCTCGACCAGCTCGACCCGCGGCAGCGCCAGGTCATCGAATGCCGCTTCTTCGGCGGCATGGAGGAGAAAGACATCGCCGAAGCGTTGGGGATCTCGGAGCGCACGGTGCGGCGGGACTGGGTGAAGGCGCGGGCGTGGCTGTACCGGGAACTGTACCCGGAGAAGGAGTAGCGGTCGGGCCATCGGGCGGTCAGGCGTCGGACGGTACAATGTAACGTTGACTATCCGAGTAACGTTGACTATCCGACGGTTGTCACGCCCGACCGCCCGACCGCCTCACGCCGGCCCGATATCCACGGCGATCTCCCGCCACTTCCCTTGGTTGAACCGCAGGATGCTGAGCGCGCAGCGCGTCGCGTGTCCCACCAGAATCGCGATCCAGATGTCGATCGGATCCAGCCGCTCCGTTCGCTGCACTACGAAGCAGATCCCCAGCGGTACGATCACCTGCGAGATGATCGAGATATAGAGCGGGCTCTTGGTGTCTCCCGTGCCCTGAAGACCCCCGGTGTAGGTGAGCGCCACCGCGATCAGCAGACCCGAGAGGCTGAGCACCCTGAGCAGCTGCTCACCGATCTCCACGGCCGCCGGCTCGTTCATGCCGAAGATCGCCAGCAGCTGTTGCGGCAGGAACAGGTAAAAGAAGCCGATGAACGCCGCGCCGGCGAGCGCGAATCTGGCGGCGATGTGCACCGCCTGCTCGGCCCGGTCGGGATGATTGGCGCCCAGGTTCTGGCCCGCTATCGCGCCGGCAGCGCCCATCAGGCCGAGGGACGTCCAGGTCACCAGCGAGAAGAGCTGGGTGTACACCACCGCGTAGGCGGCCTGGGCCGCGGCGCTCTGTACCAGCGAGCCGATGAAGCCGAGCATGAGCACGCCCCCGACGTTCATTGCGATGCCCTGAATCCCGGTCGGCAGCCCGAAACGGAACAGCTCGCGGATGATGCCCCAGTCCGGTGCGTAGGCACGGCCCCTGGGGAGGGAGACCACCCACGCGCCTCGCCACAGCTTCACGATCGAGTAAAGCGCCACCAGCCACGATGCGATCACCGTTCCCATCGCCGAGCCTGTGGTGCCGAAGGCAGGGATGGGACCGAGGCCCGGGATGAGGACCAGGTTGAGCACCAGATTCAGCACCGTGGTCGCCACACCCAGGATCATCGGGGTGCGGGCGTCCCCGGCCGACCGGAGCGCCCCGCTCAACATGTAGAAGACCAGCATGCCGCTGCTGAACAGGAACATGATGCGGAGGAAGGGCAGTGCCTCCGCTTTCACGGTGGGCTCGGCGTTCACCAGGTCGAGCAGGGTGGGGGAGACCAGGTAGCCGATGGGCGCGATGATCAGCAGCGCCAGGCCGATGGCCGTGAGGAACGCCTGGTAGACGGTGCGGTCCACCTTGTCCGGATCGCCCGCGCCGGCGAAGCGGGCCACCAGCACGCTCATCCCCGCGAACAACGAGTTGATGAAGATGATGACGACGATGATGAGC
>DATBJH010000112.1:0-38226 GCA_036556505.1 Gemmatimonadales bacterium | reverse complement strand
TTGGCCGGCGGTAAGGCGGTACGGCGGTACGGCGGTACGGCGGTACGACGACGCATTCCATTACCGTCGCACCGTCCTACCGCCCGACCGCCCGACCGTCGTACCGTCGTACCGTCGTACCGTCGTACCGCCCTCCCGCCTACCCCGCCGCCTGCTGCACCTTCGAGTGCCGCTTCCCGTAGAGGAAGTAGATCGCGAGCCCCAGCGCCATCCACACGATGAGCCGCGCCCAGGTATCGACCGGCAGGCCGAGCATCAGATAGAGGCACGCCGCGATGCCGCCGACCGGCACCAGCGGAACCAGTGGGGTGCGGAACGGCCGCGGCATGTCCGGATCGGTGTAACGCAGCACCAGCACGCCCGCACATACGATCGCGAACGCGAGCAGCGTCCCGATGCTGACCAGCTCGCCAAGCAGTCCGATCGGGAGCAGGCCGGCAAACGCCATCGCCACAGCGCCGGTGAGCGCGCTCGCGAGCCATGGGGTACGGAACCGGGGATGCACCGAGCTGAAGATCGGCGGGAGCAGGCCGTCCTTCGACATGGTGTAGAAGATCCGGGGCTGGCCCAGGAGCATCACCAGGATCACCGAGGAGAGTCCCGCGATCGCGCCGATCTTGACGATCGGCCGCAGCCACGTGAGATGCTCGCCCGCCGCGTTGATGCCGACGGCGATCGGATCGGGCACGTTGAGCTCGGAGTAGTGGACGATACCGGTGAGGACGAGGGCGACCGCGATGTAGAGCACGGTACAGATGGCGAGCGAGCCGAGGATGCCGATCGGCATGTCCCTCTGTGGATTCCGGCATTCCTGGGCCGCCGTGGACACCGCGTCGAATCCGATGTAGGCGAAGAAGATCACGCCCGCGCCTCGGACGATGCCGTCCCAGCCGTACTTCCCGGGACCTTCCGCGGGCGGCACGAACGGGGTCCAGTTCTCGGCGTTCACGTAGGCGAGGCCGAAGCCGATGAACAGCAGCACCACGGTCACCTTGACGATCACCGCGAAGTTGTTGAACGTCGCCGACTCGCTGATGCCGATGATGAGGAGGATCGTGATCAGCCCGACGATGAACATCGCCGGTAAGTTGAGCACGGCCCCCGTCGCCGACCACCCCTCCGTGAACAGCCGCCACACGTTGATACCCGCGTCCGGCGGCGTGGTATGGACGTAGGGTGCGGAGGTGTACTCCGCCGGGATGACGATGCCCAGGTCCTTGAGGAAGGAGACGACGTAGCCGGACCAGCCGACCGCCACCGTCGAGGCCGCGAACAGGTACTCCAGGATCAGGTCCCACCCGATGATCCACGCGAATAACTCACCCAGCGTCGCGTAGCCGTACGTGTAGGCCGACCCCGCGATCGGGATCATGGCCGCGAACTCCGCATAACACAGTCCAGCGAAGGCGCAGGCGGTCCCGGCCAGGATGAAGGAGATCACGATCCCGGGGCCGGCGTAGTTGGCGGCGGCCTGGCCCGTCAGCACGAAGATCCCCGCGCCGATGACCGCGCCGATGCCCAGGAGGACCAGATTCGTCGGTCCCAGCACACGCTTGAGGCTTTGATCGGCGGCGACTTCGGCCTGAAGCACGGACAGATCCTTGCGACGGAAGAGGCTCATGAGAGGCTCGGTGGTTTGGGAGGTCGGGGGTCTTCAAGAGCGTAAAAAGTGAACAGTGAACAGTGAAAAGGAGGGGTCGAAAACCCCTGTCACCTTTTACGTTTCACTTTTCACGCCGTCCTACTGACGTCTTACGGCTGGCCTGCGTCTTACGGCTGGCCTGCCGCTTCAGGCGCTGTAGTTTGGCGCTTCTCTCGTGATCGTGACGTCGTGCGGGTGCGACTCGCGAAGTCCGGCGCTGGTGATCTGCACCATCTCGACTTCGCACTGCAGCTGCGGGATGGAGGACACCCCGCAATACCCCATGCCGCTCCGGAGCCCGCCGACCATCTGGAAGATCACATCGGCCACCGGGCCCTTGTACGGCACGCGCCCCTCGATGCCCTCGGGAACCAGCTTCGAGGGCGCCATTTCCCCTTCCTGGAAGTACCGGTCGGCGGAGCCGTCCTGCATGGCGGAGAGACTTCCCATGCCGCGGATCATCTTGTAGCGCCGTCCCTCCGCCAGCACCGACTCGCCGGGGCTCTCCTCGGTGCCCGCCAGCATGCTGCCCATCATGACCGAAGACGCGCCGGCCGCGAGCGCCTTCACCACGTCGCCCGAGTACTTGATGCCGCCGTCGGCGATGATCGGCACGTCCTCCGCGCCCCGGACCGCATCCATCACCGCCGTGACCTGCGGAACGCCCACGCCGGTGACGACGCGGGTGGTACAGATGCTCCCCGGTCCAATGCCCACCTTCACCGCGTCCACCCCGCGTCGCACCATCTCCCGCGCGCCCGTCTCGGTCGCCACGTTCCCGGCGACGAGCTGTACCTCCGGGAACGCCTCCCGCAGCTGAGACACGGTTGCCAGCACGCCTTCGCTGTGCCCGTGAGCCGAGTCCACCACCAGGACATCCACCCCGGCCCCGATGAGCGAGCGGGCGCGCGTGGTGGCATCCGATCCCCCGCCGACGGCGGCGGCTACGCGGAGCCGGCCGTGCTGGTCCTTGTTGGCGTTGGGGTGCTCGCGGCGCTTGAAGATATCCTTCACCGTGATCAGGCCCTTGAGGACCCCGTTGGCGTCCACCACCGGCAGCTTCTCGATCCGGTGCTGCGCCAGGATCCGCTCGGCGTCGTCCAGGCTGGTGCCGACCGGCGCGGTGATGAGCCGCTCCTTCGTCATGGCGTCGCGGATCGGCTGCTCGAGGTTGCGCTCGAACTGGAGGTCGCGGTTGGTGATGATGCCGATCAGCCGCCCCTGGCCGTCCACGATCGGCACCCCGGAGATCTTGAATCGCCGCATCAACGCGTAGGCCTCGCGCAGCGGGCGGTCCGGACCGAGCGTGATCGGGTTGAGGATCATCCCGCTCTCGCTCCGCTTCACCCGGTCCACCTCCGCGGCCTGGCGCTCGGGCGTCATGTTCTTGTGGATCACGCCGATGCCGCCGGCCCGCGCCATCGCGATGGCCATGTCGGCCTCGGTGACGGTGTCCATGGCGGCGGAGACCAGCGGGATGTTGAGGGAGATGGTGCGGGTGAAGCGGCTGACGGTCGAGACCTCGCGTGGATGCACCGCGGAGTATCGCGGCACCAGGAGGACATCGTCGAAGGTGAGGCCCGGCTTGGGACGAATGACGGTCATGCGCTCCTGAGCGGCCGCTGAGTCCTGACTCGATAGACGACGGCCCGCCTACACGACGGCCCGCCGAGCCCCGAAGGGGCACCTGGCGGGCCGAAGGTTGACTGGTCCATCGCCAAGTCTAGAAGCGCGTTCGGCCGAAATCAAGACATCTCGGCCGGCGGATCGTTACTTGCCGCCCCCCAGCGAATGCACGTACGTCGCCACGGCCTTCACCTGGTCCGGGCTCAGCGAGGCGCCGCCCATGGGTGGCATCGGGGCCGGGGCGTTGGTCGGCTTGGGGACACCACTCGCAATCGTGCCGCTGATGCCCCCCAGGGTGCCGTCATTGTGCAGCCACTCCTTGTCGGTCAGGTTGGGCGCGACTGCGGAGCCGTGGGCGTCCTGACCGTGGCAGACGTAACAGGTCCCGCCCCCGACCTGGCCGTGGAAGATGCTGTCACCCAAGGCGATGAGCTTCGCGTCCCCGCCGCCACCGCCGCCGGCCGGCTTGGCGGCGGTGTCCGCACTCGGAGCCGCGCCGCTGTCGCCCGGCGCCGGCCCCGCCATGGAGGCGGTGTCGCCGGCTGCTGGCGCCGGCGCACCGGCCCCCGCGCCGCCGGCCGCCGTCTCGGAGCCGCCGCTACCTCCCCCGTCACCGCCGCCACCGCAGGCCGACAGCAGCCCGGCCAGTACCACCGGCGCGAGCCAGGTGAAGACCAGATCGTGATCGAGCGTGCGTGTGCGCATTGCGTTGCCCCCCGCTGATGTCCAGTGCCGTGCCCACCGGCACGGCGGTGCCGTCACGGTAGGACCGGGGCGTCGCCGCGTCTGTGACGAGTGCCCTAAGCCGTCTGCCGGCCCCGCCAGATCAGATACACGGGAATCCCGGTCGCCACGATGACCAGGCCGGGCCAGGTGTAGAGGGGCTTCTCGAACAACAGGATCACCATCAGCACACCCACCGACACCAGGTAGAGCCCGGGCAGCGCCGGGTAGCCGAAGGCCTTGACCGGCCGCGGCAGGTCGGGCCGGAGCCGCCGCAGGCGGAAGAGTGCGAGGGTGGTGAGGAAATAAAAGACCAGTGCTGCGAAGATCACGTAATCCAGCAGCTGGCCGTAGGTCCCGCTGATACACAGGATGGAGGCCCAGACCGCCTGGGCCCAGAGACCGAACACCGGGGTGCGGTGCTCCCGGTGGAGCTCGCCGGCACGCTCGAAGAACAGCCGGTCGCGCGCCATGGCCCAGTAGACGCGGGGACCCGCCAGGATCAGCCCGTTGTTGCACCCGAAGGTCGAGAGCAGAATCGCGATCGCCATCACCGCCGCCGCCCCTCCCCCGAGCGCCACCTCGATGGCCGCGGTGCCGACCCGATCCTGGGCCGCGTGCTGGATCCCGCGGGCGAGCGCGTCCTGGCCGCTTGGGTCCCCATAGAACGGGAGCACGTTGAGATAGGCCACGTTGGTCAGCACATACAGCAGGCTCACCAGTCCGGTGCCGACCGCCAGCGCCAGGGGCAGATTGCGGCTCGGGTTCTGCACTTCCGCCGCGGCGAAGGTCACGTTGTTCCAGGCGTCGCTGGAGAAGAGCGAGCCGACCATCGCCGCACCCACCAGCGGAACCATCGCCAGCGTCCAGTCACCCGTGCCCCAGAAGTCTGCGAAGTTGGCCGCCGCGACCGTCGGCTGGCGGAACAGGGTGAGACCGCAGAGGATCAGCACCGCGAGTGCGCCCGTCTTGGCCACGGTGAACACGGTCTGGATCCTCGCCCCGAGCCGAACCCCGCGAACGTTGAGCCAGGTGAGGAGGAGAATCGAGAGGATCGCGACGACGCGCTGCGGCGAGAGGCCCAGCTGGATCGCATCGGTCGCCCCGGGGAGACGGACCTGTCCCAGCGGCAGAAAAACATCGGGACTTACCGCCGGCACCAGCACACTCAGGAACCGCGCGAAGGCCACCGCGACGGCAGCGATGGTGCCGGTCTGGATGACGGCGAACAGGGTCCAGCCGTAGAGAAAGCCCGCGGCCGGCGACAGACCCTCGCGGAGGAACACGTACTGTCCTCCCGCCTTCGGCATCATCGCGGCGAGCTCGGCGTAGGAGAGCGCAGCCACGACCGTCAGCAGCCCGGTGATCACCCAGACCAGCAGGAGACCGCCGGGTCCCCAGGGCGAGACCTGCCGGCCGATGTCGGCCGAGACGATGAAGATGCCCGAGCCGATCATGGATCCGACCACCAGGGAGATCGCGGCCAGCGGGCCGATGCCGCGGATGAACTCGGTGGACGAGCTGGTTACGGGCGCGGTCTGGACGGGAGCCGCCATATCGCCTCGGCGTTGGGGTCTGACCACGATTGCCACCCCGAACGAAATGAAGGGGACCATCTCGACCATGGCCCCCTTCGCTGCGCTCAGGGTGAAGGGTGGGCGCTACCGGTCTCTGGATCCTTCGGTGGGACAACTTGCGGAGACGTCGGCTTGCCGGCATCCTCCGCGGCCTTCACCGCCTCATCCACCACCGCCTGCCCCGCCGCCGCGAGACCCTTCATCACTTTGGCGGCTCCGTCCACCAGGCCCATCGTGCCGCTGATCGCCTGGATCGGCAACTTCCCCGCGCGCATCGTATCCTCGACCGTCTCGGTGAGCCGGGCGAAGATCCCGCCGGGCTTCCCCCGCTCCGCGTACTTGCTCTCGAGGAACTCGATGTAGTCCAGGATCTGGTATCCGCGCTCATCGCTCAAGGCGTCCAGCGCCCGCGCGATCCGCTGCTTCAGAAGGTCGTTCATGGGCTCATCCTCCCGCGCTGGCGAGCCCCGGGGTCGCGACCAGCTCCACGACGGGGGTGGCGAGGTAGCGGGTGCGCGCGGCCTTCAGTCTGACCCGGAGAGTCATCTCGTGCAGGGCCGGCAGTGCCCGGAATTCGGCCACCCGGTCCTGGGGGATCATGACGTAAACGAATCCGGCCTCGGGGAGCGGACCCCGCGTCAGAAGGTAGGGCTGACCCGGGGGCATCTCGGGCCGGAGCTCGTCGGCTAGCTGCACGGCGATGATCTGGAGATGCCAGTCGAGGGTCTGGCCGACGAAGCGGTCCGGCGCGGCACGGATCTCGGCCGCGCTGATCCCGGCAAGCACCCCGGCCTGCGCCGGCTTGACGTCCGTCTCGCGGACCCAGCCTTCGACCTGAACCCGCACCCATTCCCCCGACCGGCCCAGGACGCGGGCCGCGGTCCCGGGCGGCAGTGTGGTCATCGCACTGCTGTCGGGGGCCCGGGTCAGCCCGGTCTCGCGCAGCACCTCCACTCCTTCCACGCTGGCGGTCGGCGGAGCCGAAGTGGCAGCGGCGGTCGCAGTCGACCGAACCGAACCACTGTCCGCCGGTCCGCCGGTCCGCCGGTCCGCCGGTCTCCCCTGCCGCCGCGTCGTATCCGCCACCTTCTTCGCCGGCACTGCCTCCTGCGGTATCCAGCCGTCCCGCCTGACCCTGAACCACTTGCCCCGCTCGCCTACCCGCTCCAGCAACGTGCCCTCCCGAGCGCGGCCGACGATCGGGCCGTTGGGTGCCTGCCGGAGGTTCTCACCCTCGTCCGAGGTGACGACCAGGTCGAATCCGTCCCTCTTGGTGGGAGAGGTGGACGGCCGGTAGATCCAGCCCTCGACCGTCACCTGACGCCAGTCGCCGTCGGCCTTCCCGGCCTCGACTTCGGCCCCGGCAGGCAGAGAGACCAGCGGGGTGCCGTCAGGATCGCGATGCAGATCGGTGGACGCCTGGAGCCGCTGCTCCTCCTGCGCCCAGGCGGGTCCGGCGAGAAGGAAAACGGCCACCACGCAGGCTGGTAGCCGGCTCGGGCCGGGACTAGATTGCGGCGCGTAACTCACAGTCCGGCATTGTAGAACACGCGGAGATCCATGTCAAACGGACGTCCCCGGAACCGGGTGGTCCTCGTGGTTCTGGACGGCTGGGGGTACCGGCGCGAGCGCGAGGGAAACGCCATCGAGCTGGCCTCGACACCCATCTGGCACCGGCTCTGGGAAGGTTTTCCGCGCACCCTGCTCGAGGCCAGCGGGTTGGCGGTGGGTCTCCCCGAAGGCCAGATGGGCAACAGCGAGGTCGGTCATCTGAACATGGGGGCCGGTCGAGTGGTCCCCCAGGACCTGGTCCGCATCTCCCAGAGCATCCAATCCGGTGAATTCTATCAGCTTCCGCCGCTGGTCGATCTCTGCGCCAAGCTGCGGGAGACCGGCGGCACGCTCCACCTCGTCGGGCTGCTGGGGCCAGGCGGCGTTCACGCTCTCGACCGGCACCTGCTCGCCTGCGTCGAGCTCGGCGTGCGCCACCGGGTCCCGGCCATCGCGATCCACGGGTTCCTCGACGGCCGCGACTCGCCGCCGACGCTGGGTGCCGAGGTGGTTCGCACTCTGCTTCAGGATATGCGGCGCATCGCGGGGACCCGGGTCGATGTCGCGTCATTGACCGGGCGGTATTACGGGATGGACCGGGACCGGCGCTGGGATCGCACCAAGCTCGCCTACGAGGCGATGGTCCACGGTGTCGGCACACCGGTCGAGCACCCGGTGCTGGCCGTCCAGGCCGCCTATCAGCGGGGTGAGACCGACGAGTTCATCCGGCCTCTGGTCCACCACCGGAACGGAAAGCCGGTCGCGGTAATGCAGGGCGGCGACGGAGTGCTGTTCTTCAACTACCGCAGCGACCGCATGCGCCAGATCGTGACCGCGCTCACCCTGGACAACTTCGAGGAGTTCGATCTCGGCAGCCGTCCGCGCCTCTTTGCGGTCACGATGACGCAATACGATCAGACCTTTCCCATCCCGCAGGCCTTTCCTCCGTTCAGCCTGGCCCGGATCCTGGCCCAGGTGCTCGCGGACCAGGGCCGGACCCAGTTCCGGACCGCGGAGACGGAGAAGTACCCCCACGTCACCTACTTCTTCAACGGCGGCCACGAGCCGCCCTATCCCGGCGAGGAGCGCCGCCTGGTCCCGTCGCAGCGGGTGGCGACCTATGACCTGGCCCCGGAAATGAGCGCGCGGGGCATCACCGACGTCCTCTGTCGCACCATCGAAACCGGGGCGCACGACTTCCTGCTGTGCAACTATGCCAATGCCGACATGGTGGGACATACCGGCGTGCTGCCGGCGGTGATCAAGGCCGTGGAGACGGTGGACGGATGCCTCGCCCGGGTGCTGGCCAGCGCCGACAAGGCGGGCTGCGGCGTCCTGGTCACCGCCGATCACGGGAACAGCGAGATGATGATCGACCCGGTGACCGGCGGTGTGCACACCGCCCATACGACCAATCCGGTGCCGTTGGTGGCGGTGGGGACGCAGGCGGCCAGCCTCCGCGCCGGCGGCTCGCTCCGCGACGTGGCACCCACGATCCTCCGGCTGCTCGGTCTGGAGATACCGGCGGAGATGACCGGCCGCGACCTGAGGGAGTGCTGATGGGCATCTGGAATCGAGCGCGGACGACGAGTGTCACCCTGAACGCGGCCAAGGGGACCATCCCGAGCATGCCCCCTTCGCCGCGCTCGGGGCGACAGTGACACTGGCGCTCAGGGTGTCGGTGACTCTGGCGCTGGCGCTGCTCGTGCCGAGGGCACTCCTCGCCCAGGTGGGTCACCCGCCAGGGAGCTCGCCTTATCGCGACATTCCGAAAGGTCACACCTTCACCCCCTTCGCCGCGTATTTCGCCGGTGATGGCGGACGCTTCGGGGTCGCACCTCATGACGGCCAGGTGTACGGGTTCCGCTACGACATCCGTACCGGCAGCACCATCCAGATGGGACTGCTCCTGGGTCTGGGGCAGACGGAGCGGCTGGTCCTCGACTCTCTGGTCGGCGTCGGGGCGCCGGTTCTGGGAACGGTGGACCAATCCACCACGTTTGTGGAAGCGGATCTCCAGCTGAACCTCACCGGCGGTAAGACCTGGAACCGTCTCGCGCCGTTCATCGGTGCCGGCCTCGGACTTGCTTGGGCGGAAGACATCCCCGCCGACCGGAGCGGCTTCGACCTGGGCACCAAGTTCTACTTTGCTCCGCACGCCGGCCTCCGCCTCTTCGTCACCGACCGCATTCACTTGCGGGGCGACGCCCGCGTCCTCTTCTGGAAGCTGAACTATCCCAACTCGAGCGAGTGGGACACGTCCGGCTGGTACCAGGCCGGACTGGGCTTCGGCTTCTCCCTGTAGCGCCATGCCGGTCACCCTGACGCGGACGGTGGGCTTTCGCGCCGTGCACCGACTCTACCGGCCCGACTGGAGCGAGGCCCGGAACCGGGAGGCGTTCGGCGCGCTGAGCCAGCCGCCGGGACACGCCCACGACTACCGTTGCGCGGTGACGGTCGGGGGGCCGGTCGACGACCGGATGGCGATGGTGCTCGACCTGGCCGAGCTCGACCGTATCCTTCAGGAAGAGGTAGTCGCCCGACTCGACGGGAAACACCTGAACCAGGACGTGCCCGGCCTCGCCGGCATGGTGCCCACCTGCGAGGCTATCGCGCTGGACGTCTTCCGCCGTCTGCGCGCTCGCCTGCCCCGGGAAGTCACCCTCGAGCGGGTGCGGATTCTGGAGGACCCGACGCTCTATGCCGACTGCACCGGGCTCGACTGAGCCCCACCGGCCTCGCGCCACACGCCCCGCGGGCTGTGTCGGCATCCGGCTGCGGGGCCGTCTCCACGTTTCTAGCGGAGCCTTCGCCGCCGGTTCCGAGGCGCAGCACATCCTTAGCCGGGAGCTTTGATGCGCATCCGGGATCTTGCCGCCATCCCCGCTCTGCTCGCGTTCCCCTTCACGGCGGCCTTGGCCCAGAAGACCGGAGACGAGTCGCGCATCATCTTCACCATCTCCGGCGCATATATCGGGGGCCGGGGGCTGTGGAACGTCCCCAACCAGCCGGTGCAGGAGCCGCCTCTGGTAGACACCTTCAACCTCAACCGCAGCATCGCGGCGAATTTCGGTGCCGGATTCTCCGGTGCCTACTTCCCCAGCGGGAACGTCGGGATCACCGCCGACTTCCTCCTCCTCGGCCTCGGCTACGACGACTCCTGCCGGATCAACAACACCCCCGAAAGCCAGCGGAACCTGGAGGTGTGTGACGACATCGACGAGCAGGACAAGTCGGCCGCCGCGGTGACGATCGGAGTCGGCGGCAACTTCCGCTTCTACCCTCGCGAGTTCGTCTCCCCGTTCGTCCGCGCCAACGTGGGCATCCTCATCGCCAATCAGAGCTCGATCCTGACGCAGGGCGTCAGCAACGACGGGGTGCTGCTCACCATCTACGAGGACGAGAAGCGGGAGAGCGTGACCCCGTCGTTCGCGCTGGGCGTCGGGGCCACGATGCAGATCAGCCGCGGCTATCACCTGCGCTGGGAGATCCGCGACAACATCGTGGGCATCGACGCCGTCACCGGCCCGACCACCGCGCCACGGTTCGAGCCGCCCCACGAGCAGGTCTTCAAGCACATGTTCAGCGTGCTCATCGGGGTCGATGTGGTCCTGGAGCGGGATCGGGGGAGGCGCTACTGAGCGGCGGCGTGCGCGGGGCGATCCTGGCGGGCGGTGGCGCCACCCGGTTCGGGGGCCGTCCCAAGGGGCTCGAGACGGTCGGCGGCGAGCGGATCCTCGACCGTCTGGTGCGGGTGATGACGGCGGCCGTCGGCGGGCCGCCGTTGCTGGTCGCGAACGCGCCCGAGGCGCCGGCCTGGCGCCCGGACCTCCGCGTCGTGCCCGATATCCGTCCCGGCCTCGGCGCGCTGGGCGGGATCTACACGGCGGTGGTGGAGACTCCCGCCCCCGTGGTCCTCGTCGCCTGGGACATGCCCTTCGTCACCGCGAGTCTGCTCCGGTGTCTGAGCGAGGGCCTCGGTGAGTACGACGCCTTTTTGCCGCGGAGCCACGGCCACCGGGGCCTGGAGCCGCTGTGCGCAGGATACGGTCCGGCCTGCCGCGAGGCCATCGCGCAGTCGCTGGACCGGGGCGACCTCAGGGCCGTCGCCTTCCATGAGCGCATCAGCGTCGGTATCCTCCCCCTGTCCGAGGTCGCCCGCTACGGGGACCCGGAGGTCCTGTTCTTCAACGTGAACACCAGGGACGACCTGGCGCGCACGGACGAGCTGTGGCGGCGACTCGAATCATCTCCATCATCGGCCGGAAGAACGCCGGAAAGACGACCCTGACGGTCGCCCTGGCGAGCGAGCTCGTGCGCCGGGGCCACCGGGTCATGACCATGAAGCACGCCGACCACCCGGCTCAGGTGGACCAGCCCGGCGTGGACAGCTGGCGGCACTTCCACGAAGGGCGGGCGGAGCGGGTGCTGCTGGTGACCCCCGACATGCGGGTCCTCTTCCACCGCGCGCCCGAGGAGTACGACCCGGTCGGGCTTGCGCACGAATACCTCCCCGGCGCGGACATTATTCTGGTCGAGGGCTTCAAGCGCGCGCCCATTCCCAAGATCGAGGTCTTTCGCCGCGCGGTGGCTCCCAGCCCGCTCTACGACGCCACGGCCAGTGATGCGGATCAGTGGGTCGCCATCGTCACCGACGACTACGGCTTCGAAGCCGAAGTCCGGATCCTCCGCTTCAACGACACCATGTGGCTCCAGCTCCTGGCAAATCTCGCCTGGGAGCAGGCACTGATCCTGGAGCCATGACCGCTCCGCTCGCCGCGGCCGAGGCCGCGCGCCGCATCCTCGAAGAGGTGCGGCGTCAGCCCGCGCTCCGCATGCCGCTGGACGACGCGCTCGACGCGGTCCTCGCCGAGGACATCGTCAGCCCGCTGGACATTCCCGCCTGGACCAATTCGGCGATGGACGGCTACGCCGCCCACGGCGAGGACGTGCGCGGGGCGACTCAGGAGCGTCCTGTCCGCCTCACCGTGGTCGAGCATCTCCCCGCGGGCCGCTTCCCCACCCGCCCCATCGGGCGCGGCGAATCCGCCCGCATCTTCACCGGCGCGCCATTGCCGGAGGGCGCGGATACCGTGGTGCGGCAGGAGGACACCGATCAGGGCGCGGACGTCGTCACCATCTTCAAGGACCGCGACGTCGGGGTGAACATCCGGCGCGCGGGTGAGGACATCCGGAAGGGCCGGACGGTGCTCCAGGCCGGCACCGAGCTCGGCCCGGCCCAGCTCGGCGTGCTGGCGTCGCTCGCGGTGCCGAGCCCCCTGGTGTACCGGCAGCCCCGGGTCGCGATCCTGGGCAGCGGCGACGAGATCGTGGACGTGGACCAGCCGGAGGAGATTCTCAGCGGCCGGAAGATCGCCAGCAGCAACACGCACACGCTGCTCGCACTGGTGCGCCGCGCCGGAGCGGAGCCGGTGAATCTCGGCATCGCCCGGGACACGCCCGAGAGCCTGCGGGAGCGGCTCACTCGCGCGCTCGACGCGGACCTGCTGGTGACCACGGCGGGAATCAGCGTCGGCGAGCACGACTATCTCCGGGCGGTGCTGGAGGAGCTCGGCGCCGAGCAGCGGTTCTGGAAGCTCCGGATGCGGCCGGGCGCGCCGGTCGGGTTCGGCGTGCTCCACGGCATTCCGTGGATCGGCCTGCCCGGGAATCCGGTGAGCACCATGGTGACCTTCGAGCTGTTCGTCCGGCCCGCGATCCGGAAGATGGCCGGGCATCCGCTGTCCTTCCGGCGAACCGTGCCCGTGCGCGTCGCCGAGCCGATCCACCTCAAGCCCCGGCTGCAGCATTTCCTCCGCGCCGTGGTCACCGATGGGCCTGACGGGCCGGAGGCGCGGCTCACCGGCCCGCAGGGATCCGGTATTCTCACCTCCATGATCCTCGCCAACGCCCTCCTGATCGTCCCCGAGGGCCAGTTCGAGACTCCAGCCGGCGGGACCCTTCGTGCCCTCCTCCTGGACGATCCCGTCCACCGCGCCGATCCCGGGTTCTAGCACCCGCCAAATCGCCGGCCCCCCAGCTTCTCCGCCCGGATGAGATCGGATTGAGATCGGGATGAAGCTGCGCCGGTAGTCTTGGTCCATCGAAACGGCACGACGGTCTCAATCTTTCCGGGGGGTGCAGCATGAAGTCGGTTGCCATACTGGGCATCGGGGTCATCGCGCTGACGACGGGCGCGTTCATTACCGCGGGTGCGGCGGCGGGAACCGGCAGCGGACGCGCCACGTCGAAGGATGCCTCGTACTTCGAGGCGTCGGTCGATGGCGGGATGAGCGCGCGCCCGGCCGGTGAGGTGGCCTTCGGCGTCGTAGGCGACAGCGGCAGCGGGGTCTCGGCCTTCACCATCACCCTTGGCGGCGCGGACTCCTCGGGCGCGATCCTCTTCACCAGCCTGGACGGTCGGATGCCGGCTCCCGGGAGGTACGAGTTGAGCGACACGGCGGCGACCGGCTTCCGGGCCATGTACGTCGCCGGGAGCGCCGAACGGCCCACGGGGCTCTTCCGCGCGAAGCGTGGCACGCTGGAGATCACGGGCTCGAGCGCGGAACGGATCAGCGGGCATTTCAGCTTCACCGGCGCCGGCTTCCTGGCGAGCGACCCCTCGGATGAGGGCTCGGAGGTGAAGGTCAACGGTGCCTTCCTGGCCACTCACGCCACGGCGCGGCCGGCCCAACCCTGAACGCGGAGGATTGCATGGCGTCCGGCGGGCCGAGAGCCCGCCGGGCGCTCACGTGTCCGGGGCCGTCGTTCCTGCGGATGAGATCGCGGTGAGATCCGGGTGATGCCCTGCTCCTATCCTCGCTCAGTCGATGGGACTGACAAACTCACCACTCGCGAGGAGGACACACCAATGCTGTTGCACTCGCTTCGCCGGCTCGCCGGCACCGCACTCACCGCGCTCGCCATCGGGACCGCCGCCTGCGGCGGCGACAGCGACTCGACCGGCCCCGCTCCCGCCCCGGCCGACGTCAGCGGCACCTACGATCTCACCGGGCTTCGCACCATGGGCAACCTGGGCGGGGGCGGCGCCGGCCTGCCGGTGACCTTCACCGACGGAGGCGGCTCGACCTTGCGGTTCCAGAGCGGCTATCTGGAGCTCCTGGCCGACGGCAGCTACTACCTCGAGGTCGAGGCCGAGTTCAACGGCGGCGGCGTCACCATGACCGACGAGGGCGTGTACGACGTCAGTGGAAACGCCATCGACTTCACGCCGACCGGCGATCCGGCCCGGATGCGCGACGGTATCGTCAGCGGCAGCTCGATCACGGCGGAGACCCAGTTCGGCGGGATCCCGTTCGAGATCGATCTCCAGAAGTAGCCCGTGACCACGCACGGAGCGACCGATCCCATGAAGGCCGGGACGGTTGAGCACGCGACGGTGGTCGGTCGCTACGAGCTGGTCGGCGTCAACGGGGGGCTGTTGCCGGTCTCCCTGGATGCGGAGGCGAGTGGATCCGAGATGGCGGGGTGCAGCGTCCTGGGCGGCGAGCTGCGCCTCGAAGCGGACGGCAGGTACGTGCTCGAGCTCACCGCGCGCTCCGAGCTGCCGGCAGGGGGAGGTGGGGTCCGGACCATTGCCAGCGGGGGCGTCTGGCTGTTCCTGCCTTCAGCCCTCGACCGGACCTCGGGCGAGGTCCGCCTGACTTCGGGAGAGCGGCAGACCAGTGCGGCGGTCGCGGGCGTATCCCTGGTCCATCGGATGGGGCCCCACCGGCAGTCCGAGGCCCAGGCGCACTGGGTGTACATTCGGCGCTAACTCCTGTATCTTCAGGCACAAGAAGGGGAGTAGCTCATCCGCCGAGTGGCGGACCCCCGAATCGTCAGGACTGTCCGCCATCGTGCGGGCACGGTTCGGAGGGGAAGCGGGGCGGCATTGCCCGGCGATCCAGAGCGAGACCTTCGTCCAACGCGCATGTCGCGGCAACGGACGGGGTCTCGCTCTTTTTTTCGCCCTCTCCGCAGCCCCAGGCGTGTGCACCCGGAGGAGCGTATGAACAACGTGAAGACGTTCGTGCTGATGGGGGCGCTGGTGGCCCTGTTCGGCCTCGCCGGGCAGCTGCTCGGTGGCTCACAGGGCCTCGTCTTCGCCCTGGTCATCGGCAGCCTGTTCAACTTCGTGATGTACTTCTTCTCCGACCGCCTGGTGCTGCGGATGTACCGAGCCCAGGTCGTGACCGAGGCGCAGGCGCCCGAGCTGTACCGGATAGTAGACCGATTGCGGCAGCGAGCCGGGCTCCCCATGCCGGTGGTGGCGGTCGCGCCGCACGAGCAACCCAACGCCTTTGCCACCGGCCGGAGCCCGAGCAAGGCGGTCGTCGCGGTGACCACCGGCATCCTCAAGGCGATGCCGCAGGAGGAGCTCGAGGGCGTGATCGCGCACGAGCTGGCCCACATCAAGAATCGCGACATGCTCATCGCCACGGTCGCCGCCGGCATCGCCGGCGCGCTCAGCAACCTGCCTTACCTGTTCCTGTTCGGAGGCGGCAGCGACGACGAGGGCGGGCATCCGTTCGCCCAGCTCGCGGTGATGCTGCTGGCCCCGCTCGGCGCCATGATCATCCAGATGGCGGTCTCCCGGCAGCGCGAGTACGAGGCCGACCGGGTGGGCGCGCTGATCCTCGGACGGCCGCTGCCGCTGGCGCGTGCGCTGGTGCGGCTCGATGCCCTGGCGCATCGCATCCCGATGCAGGTGGCGCCGGCGGCGGCTCCGCTGGCGCAGGTCAACCCGCTGGCGGCCTACCGGGGCGGGCTTGGCAAGCTGTTCAGCACCCACCCTCCCACGGAGGAGCGGGTCGCGCGGCTCGAAGCCATGGCCGCGGGCCGCTAGTTGTTCGGGCATCACGGTGCGGCGGTCTGGCTCGGCTTCACGGGCCTGGTCGCCGCTCTGCTCATCATCGACCTGGGGGTGCTCAACCGCCGGTCGCACGTGCTGTCCTTCAAGGAGGCGATGAGCTGGAGTCTCGGGCTCATCACCTTCGCCCATCTCTTCGGACTCTTCATCTTCTGGCGGGAGGGCACCCAGTCGGCACTGGAGTACTACACCGGCTACCTCATCGAGCTCTCCCTCAGCGTCGACAACCTCTTCGTTTTCATTCTGATCTTTTCTTACTTCGGAGTGTCGGCGGAGGCCCAGCCGAAGATACTGAAGTGGGGCATTCTCGGCGCGATCGTCATGCGACTGATCATGATCGCGCTCGGCGCCCTGCTGCTCGACCGGTTCGAGTGGATCGTCTACGTCTTCGGCGCCATCCTGGTCGTGACCGGAATCCGGATGCTGCGGGAGCAGGAGGACACCGTCGAGCTGGACAAGAACCCGGTCGTCCGGCTGGCCCGGCGGATCCTGCCGTTCAGCAACTATTACGACGGCACCCGCTTCTTCACCCGCCGGCGGGACGGCACACTGCTCGCCACCCCGATGCTGCTGGTGCTCATCATCGTGGAGTGGTCCGACCTGGTGTTCGCGATCGACAGCATCCCGGCCATCTTCGCGATCACCCGCGATCCCTTCCTGGTCTACAGCTCCAACGTCTTCGCCATCCTCGGGCTCAGGGCCCTGTTCTTCGTCCTGGCCGGGATGATGGACAAGTTCGTCTACCTCAAGCCGGGCGTCGCCATCATCCTGGTCTTCGTGGGCCTCAAGATGACGCTGAGCCACTGGCTGCACATCCCGACGCTGCTCTCGCTCGTGGTCATCGTGCTCACCCTCGTGGCAGCGGTCCTCCTGTCCCTGCGTCGGATCGCGCGGGAGGAGCGCCAGCCGGCGTAGCAGGGGTTCCTCCCCGAAGCTTCTCGAGCATCTCGCGGGCGCGCTCGTTGGCCGGATCCAGCGCGAGCGCCCGTTCGTAGCTGCGCGCCGCATCCTCCCGCCGGCCAGCCTCCATGAGCGCCTCGCCCAGGCTGTCGAACGCCTTGGACGATCCCGGATGATCCGCGGTGTTGAGCTGGAGCACGGCGATGGCCGCCTCGCGCCGCCCCTGTCGCAGCAGCTCGTAGCCCAGCGCATCGAGCTCGACCTCGGTGTCGGTGTAGGCGTGGCGCGGGTCGGTCTTGTAGCCCAGGTGGAGCTTCAGCGCCCCCGCCGAGTCGCCCGCGGCGTAGGCGTCGCGCATGCGCTCGGCGAGCGAGGGCTCCGGTTTCCAGACGAGGATCTCCCGCAGCGCCGGGTCCGCGTTGGCCCGGTAGTCGCGCGAGGTCAGCTCGGCCGCGACATCCGGGGCCTTCCAGGGCCGGGTGTCGAGCGGGTGGGTCCGCTGCCAGTAGTAGATGGAGGCGCGCACGCTGATGCCGCTGTTGGGCAGCGTGAGGCGGCGGGAGTCGCCATAGGAGTTGGGCTTTCCGGCGGTGGGCTCACCCACGAAGACGGCGTCGGTGTACTCCTCAAGATCGTGCACCAGGAACTGCGCCGCGGAGAAGGTGCCCCGGCCGATGACGACGAACACCCGCCCCGGGCCCTCCAGCTTGGGCGAGCGGATCAGGCTCAGCACCAGCGGCCGGTTGAGGGTGCCGTCGCCCCCGCGATTCAGCCGGAGGTCGAGCACCAGGCGGTCTACGGAGGCCGAGTCCACGAACGCACGCAGGCGCTCGGCAAAGGCGGCGATGGTTTCGCCCGGTGCGTCGCCCACCTTGTTGTACTGCACGTAAACCGTCCGGCTCTCGGGCAGGTACTCGAGGCCGAGGGGTTCCCGCGGATCGCCCCGCAGCCACCGCGGCGTGCGCGGCCCGTCGGGACCGCGCATGTCCACCCACCCGTCCTCCTGCATCCAGCTCACGTCCGTGTCGGACGGCATCATCGCCGCGAGGCCGGCAGGACGCAGCACCGTCACTGTGCGGGCGCCGGCCTGCTCCAGCAGCAAGGGCGCCGCGTCGGGCTCGTCGATCGCGCCGATGGCGTGGAGGACCTCCGGCATGGCGAGGAGGAAGGGGGCGAAGAAGCGGGCGTTCATCTCGTTGTCGCGTCCGATCAGCCCTCGCACGGCGAGGTATGCCTCGTCGGCGGTGAGGCGGCCGATCCGCACGACCTTCGCCCCCACCAGATCGGCCTGCGCCTTTGCGGCGCTGCGGATGAAGAGCCCGTCCTTGAAGAGGTAGAAGCGTACCGGATAGGTGTGGAACCCGATCTTCGGATCGCGGGTCGGAGCGACGGTGGTCTGACCGTCGCCCACCAGCGCGACGAGCCGCGCGAGCTCGATGATCACCTGGTGGCGGGCGAGGCCGGGCAGCTTGCGGTCGAGCACCGCGAGTGCGCTGTCGAACTGGGCCCGGCTGATCGTATGAAAGAGATTCTTGTGGCGCCGGGGCAGCTCGCGTGCGAGATAAGCGAGATCTTCCCGCCACTGGCGGACGAACGAGGAATCGGAGGAAGTCGGCGTGGTGGCCTGGGGGTCGGGGCGCGCGCCCTGAAGCGCCAGCGAGCCGACCAGGGCCAGAGCGATCGGAGAGAGCATGGGCGCACCCTGTTTCGAGTGAGTGCCCGGCGGAGCGCCGGTACGGGTTGGACTCGCGGCGCGCCGGAAAGGTTGCCTTGTCATCCGGCCCACCCGATCTTCTCCGGCGATGCCACGACCATCGCTGCTCGAACGGATGGGCCTGGGCCGGCCGGAGCTCCGCGCCTGGGCGATGTACGACTGGGCGGCCTCGTCGGTCCAGACGACGATCATGGTGGCGGTGTTTCCGATCTACTTCGTGAAGGTGGCGGGCGCGGGCATCGCGGAGAGCGGCGCCACCCAGCGGCTCGCGACCATCAACTCGATCGCGCTCCTGATCATCGCCCTCGTGTCCCCGCTACTCGGCGCCATATCCGACTACCGGGCGGCGAAAAAACGCTTTACGGCGATCTTCTTGGGTCTGGGCGTCATCGCCTGCTGCGGGTTGTTTCTGGTCAGCCGCGGCGATCTGGATCTGGCCTCATGGCTGTTCATCGCGATCATGGTGGGCGTGGCGGGGAGCTACGTCTTTTATGAGGCGCTGCTGCCGCACATCGCGGCACCGGGCGAGATCGACCGGGTGTCCGCCGCCGGCTACGCCGTCGGGTACCTGGGGGGCGGCATGTTGCTCGCGCTCAATCTGGCGTGGATTCAGATGCCGGCGCTCTTCGGGCTGCCCTCAGGGGATGGGATGACGGAGAGCGAGGCCACGCTGCCGGCGCGCCTGGCCTTTCTGTCCGTCGCGGTCTGGTGGGCGCTGTTCTCGATTCCCCTCTTCCGCAAGGTTCCCGAGCCGCCGCTACGGATCGAGCCGGACGAGCGTCCCGGAGAGAGCCCCGTGCGGGCGGCGTTCGTGCGGCTGGGGGAGACCTTCCGCGAGCTGCGGAGCTACCGGCAGGCCTTTCTGATGCTGCTCGCCTTCCTGATCTACAACGACGGCATCCAGACCATCATCAAGATGGCGACCGCCTACGGGACCGAGATCGGCATCGGACAGAGCGCGCTCATCGGGGCCATCCTGCTGGTGCAGTTCGTAGGCATTCCCTGCACCTTCCTCTTCGGCACGGTGGCGGGGCGCATTGGCGCGAAGCGGGCGCTCTTCCTCGGCCTGCTGGCGTACACCGTGATCAGCATCCTCGGCTACTACATGACCACGGCTGCCCACTTCTACATCCTCGCGGGGCTGGTGGGTGTGGTACAGGGCGGCACCCAGGCGCTGAGCCGCAGCCTGTTCGCCAGCATGATTCCCCAGCACAAGTCCGGGGAGTTCTTCGGGTTCTTCAGCATCTTCGAGAAGTTCGCGGGGATCTTCGGTCCGCTGATCTTCGCGGGGACGATCGCGGTCACGGGGTCCAGCCGCAACGCCATCCTGTCGGTGATCGGCTTCTTTGCCGTGGGTGCGGCGTTGCTGGCGCTGGTTAAGGTGGAGGAAGGACAGCGGGCGGCGCGGGAGGTGGAGGCGGAGCTGTCGCGCTAGAGCAGCGGGTCCCCCCGTCCGTCTCCGCAGCGGACCCTGATCGCCACCCGCACCGCCTTCCCGGGCACTACCGTGAACCTCTGCGGGTTCCCGCCCGCCACGTCGCAGAAGTCGGCGACATCCTTCAGGGTGACGAGGTGCGCCCCGGGAGCGAGTCCGTCGTAGGGCTCTTCCGCGTTCACCCCGATGGTGCGCAGCGGCGTGCCCGAGACCGAGAGCTGGTAGCCGTCTTCGTCCACCGGTGTCCCCACGGTCGAGACGGAGATCCGCAACCCGCCGGAAATCGGTTCCGCGCAAAGCACGGCGAAGGTGACCTGGACGACCTTCCCCCTGGCAACGACGACCGACCGATGGTCGGGCGTTCCGCTCACGACACAGTTGTCGGCCAGGGAAAAGAGATGGATGACGTAGGTCCCCTCGGGCACAGCCTCGTATGAGGCCGAGCCGTTGGGCGCGACGCCGAGGGGCTGAACGCCGTTCAGGGTGATGAGGTATTCGTCGGACTGCGGAGCGGCGCCGGTGGTGGAGACGGTGATCTGGATTCGCCCCTCGGAGGAGGGGGCCTCCGTCGTGCTGCTGCCGCAGCCGAGGAGGGCGGCGGCGCCGATGCCGGCCAGCGGGCCCAGGGCGCGCATAGTAGATCAGAGTTAGGGTTCGCGCCCGCCGGCGTCAAGCGCACCCACTTGCCCGCTCCCCGGTCCCTCTCATACGTTAGACGCATGACTCCCTGCATGACCACCATGCTCAAGCGCCGCAGATGCGGCGGGCGCCGACCGGCCTAGGGACGTCACGACCATCCTTCGACCTGGAAGCCCCGCCGTGCCGAGCGCAGGCGGGGCGTTTGCGTTCATGGACCCACTGGAGCTGACGCGCGCCCTTGTGGCGCTGGAGACCCCGACCGGCTCGGAGCAGCCGGCGATCGACCTCCTCGAGGGGATGCTCAAGCGCGCCGGCTATCACACCGTGCGCCAGCCGGTCTCCCGCGGCCGGGACAACCTGTATGCCTACCGGGAGCAGCCGGAGCTGGTCTTCTCGACCCACGTGGACACCGTGCCTCCCCATCTCCCCTTGGAGGAGGACGAGGCCGCCATCCGGGGGCGCGGCGCCTGCGACGCCAAGGGTCTGGCGGCGGCCATGGTGGCGGCCTCGGAGCGGCTGGCGGCCGCCGGCGAAAGGCGGATCGGGCTGCTCTTCCTGGTCGGCGAGGAGAACGGCTCCGACGGCGCCAGGGCGGCGGCCGACTTCGGCCCCCGCGGCCGCTTCCTCATCAACGGCGAGCCGACCGAGAATCGTCTCTCCGTCGGGCAGAAAGGGTCGCTCCGAGTGGACCTCACCGCGACGGGCCGGGCGGCACACTCGGCATACCCGGAGAAAGGATCCAGCGCGATCGAGGCGCTCCTGGACACCATCGAGCGGATCCGCCGGCTCCCGCTCCCCCAGGATCCCTTGCTCGGGCGGTCGACCTTGAACCTCGGCCTGATCGACGGTGGAGTCGCGCCCAACGTGATCGCTCCGTTCGCCTCGGCACAGCTCCTGGTGCGGATCGTCGAGCCCACCGGCCCGCTCCGGGCCGCGATCCGTGAGCAGCTCGCGCCGGGGGTGACCGTCGCATTCCCCTTGGAGCTCCCCTTTCACAAGGCCGGTGACGTGCCGCCGGGCTGGGAAACAACCGTCGTGAGCTACGGGAGCGACCTGCCGTTCCTCTCGGCCTGGGGCGAGCGCTTCCAGATGGGCCCCGGCTCGATCCTGGTTGCCCACACGGGCCACGAGTACATCCTGAAGACTGACCTGCTGCGCGGGGTGGACCTCTACGTCCGCCTGGCCACCGACCTCCTCTCCCGCGAGGCGCCATGAGCGCGAAGATCCCCGTCTGCATTCTCGGCGCCACCGGCACGGTGGGCCAGAAGTTCGTACGGCTCCTGACCGACCATCCGTGGTTCGAGGTCGCCGCGGTGGCGGCCTCGTCGGCGAGCGCGGGCAGGCGCTATGGCGATGTGGTGCGCTGGCGGGAGCAGAGCGAGCTGCCCCCCGCGATCGCGAACCTCACGGTCGCGGAGTGCGCGCCCCCGCTTCCGGGGGCGATCGCGTTCTCCGCGCTCGATGCCGACGCCGCCGGCCCCGTCGAGCAGGCCTTCGCTCGCACGGGGGCATACGTCGTCACCAACACCCGCACCCACCGGATGGAGCCGGATGTCCCGCTCCTCATCCCCGAGGCCAACGCGGACCACCTGGTTCTCATCGACCGACAGCGCGAGGCTCGTGGCTGGAGTGGTGCCATCCTCGCCAACCCGAACTGCTCGACCGCGGCCCTCGCACTCGCCCTCGCGCCGCTCCACCGGGCCTTTGTGATCGAGCGCCTGTTCGTGTCCACCATGCAGGCCGTATCGGGAGCCGGGTATCCCGGGGTGCCTTCGCTCGACGCACTGGGCAACGTGATCCCCCACATCGGAGGCGAGGAGGAAAAAATCGAGCGCGAGACCCGGAAGATCCTCGGCACCCTCGCCGCCGGCGGCGTCCAGCCGGCCGATTTCGCCGTGAGCGCGCACACCAACCGGGTCGCGGTGATCGACGGGCACCTGGAGACGGTGTCGGTTGGGTTCCGTCGGCGGGTGACGCCGGAGGAGGCGATCGGGGCGCTGCGCGAGTTCCGGGGCTCCCCCTGCGTGGCGGGCCTCCCCTCGAGTCCGAACCTTCCGGTCGAAGTGGACGCCCGCGTCGACCGGCCGCAACCGCGGCTCGATCTCGACCGCGGCCGCGGCATGGCGGTAACGGTGGGTCGCATCCGCCCCTGTCCGATCCTGGACTTGCGCCTGGTCATTCTCGGCCACAACACCATCCGGGGCGCGGCAGGCCAGGGAGTACAGATCGCGGAGCTGCTGGTGGCCGACGGCAGGCTGGGCCCGCGACCATGATCGTCAGCAAGTTCGGCGGTACCTCGGCGGCGTCTGCACCGGGAGTTCTTGGGGATTGAGGCAGGCTTGATGCAGATCGCGATCGTAGGCAACGGAAAGATGGGCCGCAGCGTGGCGGCGCTCGCGGGGGAACGCGGTCACCGCGTGCGTGTGATCGGACGCGAGGAGAACACGGCCGGCGCCGCGCTGACTCGTGATCGGCTCGCCGGGGTGGACGTGGCGATCGAGTTCACCCGCCCCGAGGCCGTCGTTGCCAACGTGGAGCGCTTGATCGAGGCCGGAGTTCCGACCGTGACCGGCACCACCGGTTGGACCGCCGAGCTGCCCCGGATCGAGCGCCTGGTACGGAAGAGCGGCGGGTCGCTCCTGTACGCAGCCAACTTCTCGATCGGGGTGCAGCGCTTCCTTCGCGTTGCACGGGAGCTGGCGGCCCTCTTCGCGAAGCAGTCGGAGTTCGGCGCCTTCATACTGGAGGAGCACCACGCCGCCAAGCGCGACGCGCCATCGGGCACGGCGGCGCTGCTGCGGGAAAAGGCTCGTGAGGCCGACCCCTCGCGCGACTTCCCGATCACCTCGGTGCGCGCGGGCTGCATTCCGGGCACTCACCGGCTGACGTACGATGGGCCGCACGAGACGGTGTCGCTCAGCCACGTGGCCCGGAGCCGCGCGGGCTTTGCGGCCGGGGCGCTGACGGCGGCCGAATGGCTGCCGGGACACCCAGGCGTCCACAGTTTCGAGGCGATGCTCTTTGGAGGAGCCGGATGACACGCCTGCAGGGCTGCGGAACCGCGCTGGTCACCCCGTTCAGCGAGCGCGGCGAGGTCGACTACTCCGCCATGCGCGCGCTGGTCGACTGGCAGATCGCGGAAGGCATCGATTTTCTGGTCCCCTGCGGCTCCACCGGCGAGGCGCAGACCCTGGCGGACGCCGAGCGAGAGCGGGTCGTCGCGACGGTGGTGGAGACCGCCGCCGGCCGGGTACCGGTGATGGCGGGTGCCACCAGCAACGACACCGGCCGCGCCGTCGAAGAAGCCCGGCGAATGTGCCGGGTCGGCGCCGACTACATCCTCACCGCGACCCCCTACTACAACAAGCCCAGCCAGGGCGGTCTCTACCGGCACTTCAGTGCCATCGCCGATGCCTCTTCCAAGCCGATCTGCCTCTACAACGTGCCCGGCCGCACCGCGGTGAATCTGCAGCCGGGGATAGCCCTGCAGCTGGCGGAGCATGCCAATGTCATGGGCATCAAGGAGGCCAGCGGCGACCTTGCCCAGATCATGCAGATCCTGCGCGGCCGGCCGGAACGCTTCAGCGTGCTCTCGGGGGACGACTGGCTCACGCTGGCCGTCGTGGCCGCCGGAGGTGACGGTCTCATCTCCGTCGCGTCGAACGAGCTGCCGGGCCAGGTGCGCGCCATGGTAGCCCTCATGCTCGCGGGCGAGCTGGAGAAGGCCAGGGAGTGGCACTACCGGCTGCTCCCGCTGATGGAAGCGAATTTCCTCGAGAGCAACCCCGCACCGGTGAAGGCCGCGCTCGCTCTCGCCGGCAAGATCAGGAACGAGCTGCGGTTGCCTCTGGTGCCCGTGACCGAGAAGACCCGCGCGACGCTTGCGACCGTGCTGAAGGATCTCGGAGTGGCGGTGTAGTGTCGGCGGAGACGACGGCGCTGCGGGCTGAGCTCGAGCGCTTCGCTGAAGGCATCCCGTCAGGCGGGGAGCCTGCCGCGCTCGAAGCCTTCCGAGCCCTCATGTCAGCGCTCAACGCCGGGCTGGTGCGGGCGGCGGAGCGTGGCGCCGATAGTGCCTGGCGCGCCAACGCGTGGGTCAAGGCGGGCATCCTGCTCGGCTTTCGCCTCGGACGGCTTGGGCCGGCAGCCACCGGTGGGCCGTTTCCGTTCTTCGACAAGGACACCTTCCCGCTTCGCGCGCTCGGTCCCCAGGAGGGGGTGCGCGTGGTACCCGGGGGCTCGGCGATACGGGACGGCAGCTATCTCGGCCGCGGCGTGGTCTGCATGCCGCCGATGTACGTCAACGTCGGAGCCTACGTCGACGACGGGACCATGATCGACAGTCACGCCCTCGTGGGCTCCTGTGCCCAGATTGGAAAGCGGGTTCACCTCTCCGCCGCGGCGCAGATCGGCGGCGTGCTGGAGCCGGCCGGCGCACTACCGGTGGTGATCGAGGACGAGGTGCTGGTGGGCGGGAACTGCGGCGTGTACGAGGGCACGGTGGTACGTGAGCGTGCCGTGCTGGCGCCCGGCACCATCCTCTCCGGCGGGACAGTGGTGCTCGATCTGATCCGGAATCGCAGCTATTCCCGCAAGGGAGACACGCCGCTCGAGATCCCCGCCGGTGCCGTGGTCGTTCCGGGGACCAGGCCGGTGCGGCGCGGACCGGGTAGGGACGCGGGTGTCTCCCTCTACGCGCCGGTCATCGTGAAGTATCGCGATGAGAAGACCGACACGGCGGTCCGACTCGAGGAGCTGCTGCGCTGACGGCGGAGCCATGACGACCCACACCCACTATCTCTGGTTCGAGACGAAGAAACGGCAGGAGATCCTCGACATCACCGACCGGGTCGCGGAGCAGGTGCGGGCCAGCGGGGTGCGGGAGGGGATGGTCCTGGTCTCCGCGATGCACATCAGCGCGTCCGTGTTCGTCAACGACCACGAGTCCGGGCTCTGGCACGATATCCTCCAGTGGCTCGAAGGCACGATCGCGCCCTGGGAGCCGTCGCGCTACCGGCACAACGAGACCGGGGAGGACAACGCCGCCGCTCATCTTCGGAGCCTGACCGTCGGCCACGAGGTGATCGTGCCGATCACCGGCGGCAACCTCGACTTCGGCCCCTGGCAGCGGGTGTTTTACGGTGAGTGGGACGGCCAGCGGCGGAAGCGGGTGATCATCAAGGTGATGGGCGAGCCGTAGCGCTCAGAGCGGCACCAGCCCGCGCCGCACTCCTTCGCGCACGGCCTCCATCCTGCCGTGCACGCCAAGCTTGGCGTACACGGCCTCCAGATGGTGCTTCACGGTGGAGCGGGTGATGCCGAGCTGACGGCCGATCATCCGGTTGTCCAGGCCTTCGGCCACCAGGCGCAGCACCTCCCGCTCCCGAGGCGTCAGCCGTTCGCCCGCCAGCAGCGGAAGCGCCAGCGGGAGACTCACCGGCTCGGCCTCCCGGCATACGATGTCGGCTTCGGCCTCGGACCCCACCAGCCGCACAGACGCCTCGCTGCGAAGCGCCCGGATCAACGCCGCCCGCCGATCGGGATCCCGCACCGCGACCCACACTCGGATCACGCCGGAATGGCTTCGCCCCGGGCCTGCAGCAGCGCCCGGATATCCGGCACCGGAACGGCCAGCGCGAGCCCTCCGGCCACCATCGTGTTGATGCCGATCACCCGTCCCTCGATGTCCAGCAGCGGACCACCCGAGTTGCCGGGGGCGAGCATGATGTCCGCCTGGATCCAGGAGAGCCTGCGGGCCCGCGGCGTCGGATCCCACGCGCCGCGGATCGGCCCCACCGCGTGCACGATGCCGGCGGTGACCGCGTTGGTCAGCCCGAAGGGATGACCGATCGCGAGGACGAGCTGCCCGGGACGTAACCCCGTGCGGTCGTCCAGCCTGGCAGGAGAAAGATCACCGGCAGGCGCCGGGTGGAGCGCGAGCAGGGCGAGATCGCGTTGTGGGTCGGTCCGCTCGATCGTCGCGTGGTACGACGTCCGTCGGTGGCTCAGGATCCGAATCCGGTCTCCTGCCGAGCCGCGCGCGACGTGTGCGTTAGTCACCACTATCAGCTCTCCTTCGCGGGAGAGCACCACGCCCGCTCCGCCGGAGCTCCCCGGGATCACCTGAACCACGCTCGGTCGCACCGCCGCGGCGATCCGGTCCAGATCAGTATCCACGCGGCCGCTCCCCGATCAGAACCTCCACCTGTTCCAGCCGGCCCCCACGCACCAGCTCCAGGGGCAACGTGCGGCCCGCCGTGTCGTCGTCCAGGACTTTGAGCACGTCGTCCGGCTCCGCGACCGGTTTCCCTCCGATGCCGATGATGACGTCACCCACGAGCAGGCCACCGCCGGCGGAAGGGCCCTCCGGCTCGATCGTCACGACCAGAAGTCCCCCGCGACGGTCGAGGGCGAGTCGGCTGCGCAGCCGTTCCTGCAGCTCGACCGGCTGCATGGTCGCGCCCAGATAGCCGCGGCGGACGTAGCCGCGAGTCGCCAGCTGGCCGACCACTCGGGTCACGGTTTCCGCCGGCAGCGTCGTCGTGTAGGGGCGGCTGAGCCGTCCGGAATTGATGCCCATCACCTGCCCCGCCGAGTCCACCAGGGGGCCGCCGCCGAACCCCGGGTAGAGGTTCAGGTCGCTCAGGATCAGTCGGTCGATCTCGCCGGTCCCATAGGGGCGCCAGGCGCCGGCCACCACGCTCACGGCGCCGAATGCGGCCCGCGGGCCCGTGTCGTCCAGACGGGCCAGGGCCAGGACCAGGTTCCCCGGCCTGAGCGCCCCCGCGTCTCCCAGCGTCGCCACCGGCAACGCCCCGGCGGAGACCTTGAGCACGGCGAGATCGGTGGACGGATCGCGTCCCTGCAGCGTGGCGTCCACCCGCTTGCCGTCCGGCAGCGTGACCCTGATGTCATGGTCACGACGAACGGTGCCGTTGGTGGTCACCACCAGGCCGTCTCGCCAGTGCACACCGGTGGAGGCCAGCTGGGGTCGAGCGTGGACCGCGAGAATGCTCCGGGCCCCGCGCTCGACGGCGCCTGCGAGCTGGTTGGAGAGATCGATCAGGGTCTGTGAGGATGGCTGGGACATGCATCGGCTCCCGCGAGGATCTTATCACCATGCCTTCGGTGTTGATCCAAGGATATCGCGGGACGCCGGAGGGCGGATCGGCCACCTGGCCGAGGGAGGTTACGGCTTCGCGGAGAGCGTCAGGGTGCGGCCGACTACGGTGCCGGACACCTTGGCTGCCAGCTCGGGTCGCTGCGCTTTCGGGCCGAGCGTCCAGCGAACCGTCGTCCGACCGCTCGCATCGCTCAGGCCGCGCGTCGGCGTGACGCTACCGCTGCTGGCCTTGAACACTATGGTCTGTCCCGCGACGGGATTTCCGTAGCTGTCCGTCACCTCTACGACGAGTGGTTTCGGGAGCGCGCGTCCCGGCTTACCGCTCTCGGGCGGGCTCACGAACGCGAGCTTCACGGCCTTGCCGGACCTCGCGACCGCCGTGATCTCCGTCTGTGCGGTGTCGCCCTGCAGTCGCGCCGTGAGCCGTTGGAGCCCGGCGGTTCGACCGAGAGTCCAGATGACCTTGGCCCGTCCGGTCGAGTCGGTAGTGACCTCGCTGGCATCGGATCGTCCGGCGGCAGGCAGCACCCGCAGAACGACACCCGCCACGGGATTCCCGTGCAGGTCGGTCGCGCGCAGGACGACCGCCTGAGGGAGCGGCTGTCCCACGGCGCCCGTCTGCCGATCGCCGGAGGCAGGCCGCACGGCGGCGGCCGGTCCCGGCTCCGCCACGGCGACCAGCCTGACGGGCGGCATCGTGCGCGCGTTGCCCACCTGCACTCTGGCGCGCTGGCGACCGGCCTTTGCCCCCAGCTTCCACGTCGCCCGGGCTTCGCCCAGCGAGTCGGTCCGCGTCGTATGGGCGGTGAAGCCTCCGCCCTCGATCGGGCTCCACGCCACCGGCAGATCGGCGAGTGCGCGGCCCAGCGAATCGGTGACCCGGACCACGACCGGCTCCGGCAGCGTGTCGCCGACGCGGCCGCGGAGATCGGGCGTCATGATCTCCATCCGCGTATTGGCCGGGAGCGGATCGGCCTCCGCGCCCACGGTCGGCGACGTGCTCACGCCCTGGACCGCGACGGACAGTTGCTGCCGGCCGGGCAGCTCGCCCAGCCGCCACATCGTCTTCACCATCCCGCGCGCATCCGAAGTGTCGAGCGCCGGCTCGGCCACGGCCCCGGCGACGGCGGAATGGAAGCTCGCCACCACGCCGGCGATCGGCCGGCCGCTGCGGGAGACGATCTGGGCGGTGACCGGCACCGGAAGCTCGCCGCCCGCGGGGCCCCGCTGTCCGTCGCCCCCGAGCACGGTGATCGAGCCGGCCACTGGTACGACCTCGACCGGCAGCGGCGCCTGCAGCGGGCCGGCCATCGCGAGGAAGGAGGTCCGGCCGGGGCTCACTCCCACCGCGTCCGCACCTTCGACCTTCGCGACCGCGCGATCGGGGGCCGACCAGGTCACGTCGGCGCCGACGATCGGATTGCCCCGCGCGTCCAGCACCCGGGCGCCGAGCGCCCGGCGATCGCCCTCGGGAACCTGAAGCAGGGTGTCGTCCATCTGGAGCGCGGCGGCGCGCTGGACCACCACGACGCGAGCCCGCGTCTCGACACTCCCCACCCGCACCATGATCACCGCAGTCCCCGGCCCGCGGATCATCACGGTGCCCGCCGGGCTCACCTCGGCAACCGAGGCATCACCGCTGCTCCAGCTGGGGGTGACGCCGGCGAGCACGGTCCCCCCGGAATCCGTGATCATCGCCGCGAGCTGGATGGTATCGCCCACGGCAGTGACCGTGTCGAGCGCCGGCGCGACGGTGACCGAATGGGCGCGGGAGGCTGGCGTCGGCACGCCGGGCACGGCGATCCCCGCCGAGCTGGTGTAGCTCAGGATGGAGACCAGCGCGGCTCCGCCGGAGAGCATCGCCGCGATCCCCTGCGCGAAGCCCACGGTCCAGCGCTGCTGCTTGGGTTTGCTCAACGCGTGCGATCCCAGAGTGCACCCCTGAGGCTCGATGCCGGTCACGCCCGGCTGGATGTAAGAGGGACAGGTCTATGTTGGGCAGGAGGTACTCGCGACACAATCCGCAGGAAGCGCACAGTGTCGATTTTCGTGGCAACGTCCGCGTCACCGCACTGCAAACCGTGGCAAGAAGGAGTGCTACATCGCGCGGTACTTGGGTCCGCTGCCCCCTTCGCGCGGCGTCCAGCGAGGTCCCAGCACGTCGGTGGCCTTGCAGTCGATGCAATTCGGCGCATTGACCCGGAGCTCGTCGCCCACGCGCTCGTACACGCCCGCTGGGCACACGTGGGAGTAGAACTCCGCCACCTCCGCGTCGACCTCGGGCCCGACCAGCAGGTGTGAGGGGATCGTGTCGCGGGTCGCGTTGCCCGACTTGAATACCGCATCCAGCTTGCCGAAAGTCAGCTTCCCATCGGGCGTGAAGGGCTCCGTCTCCGCGACGCGCCGCGGGGCCGCTGCATCCTCCGGCATCTCCATGCGCCCGCCGAAGAGCCGGCCGCCGCTGATGGTCATGAGCCCGGCCTTGAAGCCGCCGACATAGAGCCCGTCCTTGAACGCCAGCCGCATGTTCCGCGTCCGGTACATGTCGGCCACGATGTAGCTCTCGTCCACCATGCGGTCGTAAGCTGCCAGCCGCGCCGCGGAGTGGTCAGCGACCTTGAGCGCGGCGAACGCGGCACGGGCGGCGTAGATCCCGGACTGCATGGCGTAGTGGATTCCCTTCAGGGAGGGAACGTCCACGAGCCCGACCGCATCGCCCACCAGCAGCACGCCGTCACCGCTTCGGCGCTCGGGCAGCGCGTGGTAGCCGCCCTCCGGGATGGTCTTCGCGCCCCACTCCAGCAGCTCACCGCCCTCGAGCTGCGTTCGAAACAGCGGGTGCAGCTTCAAGCGTTGAAGCAGCTCGTGCACATCGAGCGACGCGTCGTGATAGTCGAGGCCCACGACCAGGCCAAGGGCGATCTGCCCCGGCCCCAGCGGATACATGAAGCTCCCGCCGAACGCGTCCTCGGGCAGGGGCCAGCCCAGGGTGTGGATCACCGACCCGAGCGGCTTCGGGGTCTGCCAGACCTCCTTCACGCCGAGCGCGAAGATCTGGGGGTTGGGCGAGCGAACCTGCCGCCACTCGCGCCAGCCCTGGCTCAGCAGCCCCCGCGTGCCTTCGGCGATCACCGTGACCTTGGCGGTGACGTCGGTCGGCTCGGCATAGTCTGCGGTCGGCCGGCCCTCGCGGTCGAGTCCCGACGGAGTGGTGCGGACGCCGCGCACCACGTCGCCTTCCACCAGCAGCGCGTCCACCGGAAAGCCGGCGAACAGATTGACGCCGGCCTGCTCCGCCCGCTCGCCCATCCACCGCACGATCTCGCAGATGGAGGCGGTGTAGAACCCGGCATTGTGCATCGTGGGAGGCGTGGGAACCCGCTGGGCGCGGCCCTCGGTCATGAAGTACACCGCTTCGCCAGCGACCGGCTGGCGGAAGGGGAAGTCGCTGGGGTTGAGGTCGGGGAAGAGATCGTGGAAGGCACGGGGGTTCACCACCGCGCCCGAGAGGCTGTGCTCGCCCAGGGCGCCCGCCTTTTCCAGCACGGCGATGTTCAGCTCGCCGAGGCCGCCATCCGATTCCGCATCCAGCTTCGCCAGCCGGGTCAGCTCGATGGCGCAGGCGAGTCCCGCCGGTCCCGCTCCGACGATCACGACATCCATCTCGATCGCCTCCGCGCCCGGCGGATCGCGCAGGATGATCCGATCGAGCGGCAGCGCACGCTGGTGTCGGGCGGGAACGATGGTGGACACGTCGGACGGCTCCTGGGAAGGGGTCGAACGCCGAGGCGGCGGAAATATAACTGCCCTATCCGAGGGTTATGTTGGTGGCATGGACCTGCGCAAGGCGATGCGGGACCCCTGGGTCTGGGGACAGCTGGCGCTGTTCGTCCTGGTCGGGCTCGGCGTGCCGCTGGTGCCGCGGTACGCGAGCTTGGGGGACGTGGATCCGATACTGAACCGGGTGGATCCGGCGAGGATCCGCTGGCCGGGCGCGCCCTTGATTGCGGCCGGGCTGGCGCTCGCCGTCTGGGGCGTGCGATCCCTTGGGCGGAGCCTCACGCCAGGCACCGAGCCGCTGCCCGGCGCACCGCTCGTTACGTGCGGGGCCTACGCGCATGTCCGGCACCCCATCTACACCGGGATCGTGCTGGGGCTAACGGGCTACGGGCTGGCGTGGAGCAACTGGACGCTTGCCCTGGTAGTGGGGCTGCTTACGTGGGCGTACTTCAACGGTAAGGCGAAGGCGGAGGAGCGCTGGCTGGTGCAGCGGTATCCCACCTACGTGTCGTACATGCAGCAGGTGCCGCGGCGGGTGCTGTAGTGGCTAGCTCCGATCCAGGCAAGCCGAGCTCGCCTCCGACACTTTCAGCGCCGACCCTGAGCTGATGAACCGAAGCACGATCGGCTGCTCATCACAGGCGTTCCCTGGCGAGTAAGGATAGACGAACACCTCCGTCGTATCTCCCCTGTGCTCACCGGTCCAGGCTCCGATCTGCCCCTTCCAGACTGCCAGGAGATCCGGGTGCCGGCGAGCAGCCGCGAGCGCCCAGCGCACCGGTGACTCGGACGTCGAGAGCCGCGTCAGGGTGGTCGAGTCCTGACGCATCGCGGCCCGGATGTATCGCCGCGCTGGCTCGGAGTAGGCGGAAACCGGAAAGTCCGCTGAGTAAGGCTGGAGGACGAACAGCGCCGTAGCAAGGATTCCGAGGAAGATCAGCGTGCCGAGCATGGGCCGCCTGTCGATCGCCATACAGCCTCCTGTCATCCCACGATGCCATATTGCAGGATCGCTGTCCAGCCCCAGGAGCCTTCATGCGGCGCGACCTTCACCATGCCTTGCGAACCCTGGCCCATGCGCCGGGGTACACCATAGCCGTCATCCTCACCCTTGCGCTTGGCATCGGCGGCACGACCGCGGTGTTCAGCGTGCTGCGCTCGGTCATCCTGCGGCCCTTCACCTGGGCACCGGCGGACAGGGTCATGATGATCGCCGAGCAGGATTCGGCGGCGAACGTGAGACCTGCCTCCTACCCTACGTTCCAGGATTGGCGATCGGGAATGAACGCCTTCGAGGCGCTCGCCTTCGTGCGCGGCCAGGGCGCGGTGCTGAAGACGGGTGAGACCGCCGAGCGGCTGGTGGGGGCCTTCGTTACGGACGAGTACTTCCGTGTACTCTCCGAGTCCGCGGCCCTGGGCCGCACGCTAGGGCCGTCGGATTTCGTGTCGGGCGCCCCGGCCGTGGCGGCCATCTCCTGGCCGCTGTGGCACCGGCGGTTCGGGGGCGACCGGTCGGTCATCGGGCAGAGCGTCACCCTGGGCGAGGAGAGCTACACCATCGTCGGTGTCATGCCACTCGGATTCGTGTACCCGGTCTGGGCTGACCTCTGGGCGCCGATCACCGTCATCCTTCCCACCAGCCCTGCGCTCCAGCAGCGAGGCCTGCATACCGACAGCCGTGTTGTCGGCCGGCTCCGTGCAGGGGTGGACTCGGCCGCCGGCGCGCAGGCGCTGTCCATGGTGGCCGCCCATCTGGCGGACACCTATCCGGCGGAAAACGGAGGCTGGCGCCGCGTGGCGTTCCTTCCGGTAGCGGCGGAGATCCTGGCCGGCACGGGGCCGCAGCTGCGCCTGCTGACGGCGGCCGCGGTCTTCGTCCTCCTGATCGCCTGCGTCAACGTCGCCGCACTCACGCTCGCTCGGGCCGGCGCCCGCTCGCGCGAGCTCGCCATCCGCACCGCCTTGGGGGGCGGCCGCGGTGCCCTGCTCCGGTTGCTCGCCGCGGAGTGTATGGTCGTGGGGGTGGCCGCCGGTGCGCTGGGACTCATCGCCGCGACGGTGCTAGTAGGCTGGCTTCGCGCCGGGGGCCGGGATCTCCTGCCTCGCGCCGCCGAGCTCGCGGTCGACCCGGGAGCGATGGCCGCGGCGGTCGCGCTGTCGGTCGCGGTCGTGGTCGTGCTCGGCGTAGTACCGGCGCTCCGTTCTCCTTCCCTCCTCGGGTCGCTCCGCCAGGGCTCGGGTGCGGGAGCGGCGCCCGTACGGCGCCGCCTGCGCGCGGCACTCGTCGTGGGCGAGATCGCCCTCGCTCTCATCCTGCTCACCGGTGCCGGACTGCTGTTGCGCAGCCTCGAGCGGCTGCAGCGTGTTCCCACGGGATTCGACGAGGGCCGGCTGCTCGCCGTTCCCATCATGCCGCCCTCGTCCCGTTACGAGAGCCCGGAGCGCGCCCTCCAGCTCTACCGCGACGTCGCGGCAGCGGTGTCCGCCGTACCCGGTGTACGAGCGGTTGCGCTTACGAACCACGTCCCCCTCAGCGGCGCTTCGATCAACACACTCCTCGAGGTAGAAGGCGCCACCGCTCGGGAGACGGACGAGGCGCTGTTCCGGGTGGTGGATACCGCGTACTTCCGCACGGCAGGCATCCCGGTTTTGGGCGGGCGTGACTTCACTGCCGACGATCTGACACACCCGGGCGACGCGGTGCTGGTGAACCAGGCGCTAGCGGACCGCTACTGGCCGGGCGAAGACGTGCTCGGCAAGCGGATCACCGTCCGCAAGTCGGCGCAGGGCAGGCCGGAATTCGGCGAGCCAGTGCACGCCACGATCGTGGGCGTGGTGGGCAACGTGCGCCACTACTCTCTCGATACCGACTTCGTGCCCGAGGTATACTTGCCGTACACGATCACGGTGTGGGGCTGGATGTCGCTCGTCGTGCGCACGACCGGGGACCCTGCGGCTCTCGTGCCCACGGTTGCCCGGGCCGCCAGATCAGTGGAGCCCGACCTGCCGCTCGAAGGCGTCTCGTTCTCAAATCGGGTGTACGACTTGCCGACCTCGCTCCGGCAGTCGCTGGCGTACCGGCGTTTCATCACCGGACTCCTCGGAGCTTTTGCCGTCCCGGCGGTGCTGCTGGCGGCACTCGGAATCTTCGGTGTCGTCGGCTACCTGGTCGCCCAACGGGGGCGGGAGATCGGGATCCGCATGGCCCTCGGCGCCCAGCGCCGGAACGTGCTGACGCTGGTGCTCGGTGAAGGGATGCGGCTCGCGGCGGCTGGGGTCCTGCTCGGCACCCTGGGCGCTACCGCTACCACGCGTTGGCTTGCCTCCGAACTCTATGAGACGAGCCCCACCGATCCCCTCACGTTCGTGCTGGCGGCGCTCATGCTCGCGGGCATCAGCCTCTTCGCCACACTGGTTCCTGCGCGACGGGCAGCGTCCATCGATCCCGCTCGGACACTGCAGTCCGAGTAGCTATTGGCAGCTGGGATATCCCAGCCAGGCACCCAGCAGCCCCGGGGCGAACAGGGGGCCCGTGTCTTCGGTCCAGAATCGCCGGAACGGCACTTCGGCGTGCGGCATCGAATGCTCCACGCACACGGCGTTGTAGACCCGCTGCTTGTTCTGGGTCAGGTTCCCCGCGCTCAGCAAGTTGAGGCTGGGCGTGGCCAGGTGGCACATGGTGCAGTTCTTCTTGATCACGCCGCGATAGAGATTAGCGTCGTTCGACCAGCCCGACGGTACGTAGTTCGCCACGGCCGTGGCTCCCGGTACTACCACCCGGCCCCCATACAATCCGTTGATGTAACTGAGGACGGCCGGTGGTGCGCCGGAGCGCGAAATCAGCTCGTTGACCTTCCGGATCGGCTCCTCCAGCGCCGCCCGCTGGCCGCCGAGATCGACCAGACCGGGGTCGATGGGGAGCAGGGTCGCGCCCTGCACCAGTCCGCTGGCGGGGTCGTACCGTCCGCCGTGGCAGGAGAGACACGCGTGAGGAGTGAACTTGGGACCCTCGTCGTCGAAGGTCGCGCGGTCGGTGACCGCGAACTTGTCCGCCCAGTACGCGTTCCAGGGCCCCCGCGTGTTCAGGCTGGCGAATCGGGTCCCCTTCGTTCCCTTGATGATGAGCGACATGGTCGAGCCCGACTCGGTGAAGCAGACGGTGTACCGATCGTCCTTGCCCACGCTTTCGAAGCAGTACGTCGCACGATCGCGGCCCAGCTCGGTGACGTTCCTGTAGCGAACCAGGGTCGGTCCGCCCTCGTAGGTGAAATTGTTGTCCCACTGGACGCCGTAGTGCTGAAGGATGCCGGCAATGAGGCTGCACCCGTCATCGCCGCAGAGTCTGGCGGCGTGGGCGTCCGCCTGCGCCTGGCTCCCGGCGCCGTTGTTCTTGGACAGGAATCGCTCATGCGGCGGCAAGGTCCTGTTCACCAGGCTCGACCTGGTCGGGTTGGTGTAGTCGGCGAAGTTTCCGGGGTAGAGCGCCACTACCTGCCAGGACTGGGGGCCCGGCGGAACGTTGATGACGTTCGTGGACAGAGTCGGTACCGTGTACCCGGTGTTCGGGATTCCGGCCCCGTCCACCCGGTACCGGTCGGCGCCCGGCGCGGCCGGCCAGCTCAGCTTGAATGCCCCTGGCGCCAGCGGCTGCACGCTGAGACTGGCCGGGTTCGCCAGGGGGGGCGACACGTAGGAGGCGACCGCTTCGCCGTACGTTCCGTCGGCGTAGTTCGCGACCAAGCGGTACTGGTAGGTGATCCGCGGGTCGGGGACCGTGTCGGTGAGGGTCGTCGCGGTGAACCCCTGTGGGGTCCGGAGCACCGGAGTGGCGGAAGAACCGTCCGCCCGGTACAGCGCATAGGACATCACCCCGCTTCCGGCGGCCCAGGTCAGTCGTGCCACCAATGGGGTTCCGCCGACCGCCAGGCCGGAGGGCGGTGGTCCGTTCGGTCCGATGGGCCTGAGAGTGGTGCCGGGCTGGTCTGCGACGACCCCGATCGGCTCGCCCGTCCGCGGCAGCGACGGGATCGATCGAACACGGTCCTGAGCCGACGCCGAGGCGCACAGGCCCACGACAGTCAGCACGGTCACACCCATTCTCTTCATCATGACTGGCCTCTCGGCGCGGATTCAGGACTACGCTAGCATCCGGGGCGGAGGAGGCCGTCAAGCTCGCCGTCAAGCTCATCAGGGAAGCAGACTTGGAACCGCCGGGGGTGACGGAACGGGCCCGCGGCTTTACGCTTTACGCCCATGTCTCTCCCCCCTCCGATTCCCGGTTTCCGCCCCGTCCCATTCACCGGCGTCATCTTTGTTATGGCCGAGGCTGCGCGCCTGGGCTACCGCTACGGTCATCCCGAGTGGTGCAACCTCGGCCAGGGTCAGCCGGAAACCGGTCCTCTCCCCGGCGCGCCGCCCCGGGTCCACGAGGTCGAGATCGGCGTGAACGATCAGGACTATGCGCCGGTGCCCGGCATCTGGGAGCTGCGGCGGGCGGTGGCGGAGCTCTACAACCGGCTCTACCGCGGAGGGAAAGGCTCCCGCTATAGCGAGCGCAACGTCTGCATCTGCGGGGGTGGGCGCTCCTCCCTGACTCGCGCGGTGGCGGCCCTCGGCCAGGTGAACCTTGGCCACTTCCTGCCGGATTACACCGCCTACGAGGAGCTGCTCGACATCTTCAAGCTGTTCACTTCCATCCCCATCCTGCTCGACGGCCGGGAGGGCTATCACTTCAGCCCGGAACACCTGCGGGAGGAGATCACCGGACGCGGACTCGCCGCAGTGCTGCTCTCCAATCCCTGCAACCCCACCGGCCGCGTCATCGCCGACGCCGAGCTCCGAGGATGGGTGGATGTCGCCCGCGAGCTTGGCTGCGCGCTGCTGGTGGACGAGTTCTACTCGCACTACATCTGGCGGGAGACGGAGGACGGCGACGGACTGGTCTCCGCCGCGCGATACGTGGAGGATGTGGACGCCGACCCGGTGGTGCTCTTCGATGGGCTGACGAAGAACTGGCGCTACCCCGGCTGGCGCTGCAGCTGGATCGTGGGGCCGCAGCAGGTCATCGATGCCGTCTCCAGCAGCGGATCGTTCCTCGACGGAGGCGGCAGCAAGCCCCTCCAGCGCTCCGCCGTCCGTCTGCTGGAGCCCACCGTCGTGGAGGCGGAGACCCAGGCCATCCGGGAATCGTTTCTGCGAAAGCGGGCGATCATGGGTCAAGGTCTTCGCGCAGCCGGCGTGCGCTTCGACCTCGATCCCGAGGGAACATTCTACTGGTGGGGCGATGTCTCCAGGCTCCCCCCGGCCATCAACGACGGGATGTCGTTCTTTCGCGCGGCGCTGGAGCGCAAGGTGATCTGTGTGCCGGGCGAGTTCTTCGACGTGAACCCCGGCAAGCGCCGCAGCGGCCGCGCCTCACGCTTCCGCCACTACGTGCGGTTCTCCTTCGGTCCCGAGGAGGCGACGGTGGTGGAAGGGGTGCGGCGGATCGGGGAGATGGTTGCGGAGCTGGGGAGGCGGTAAGGCGGTCGGGCGGTCCGAGCATATCCTGTTATGCCGGCGAAGCAAGAGATCTTTCCCGTCATCGAAGGCTTGAATGAGCTGATCGCTTGCGATGCTCAGAATGAGCCACTCCGACCGCCTGA
>DATBJH010000111.1:0-20994 GCA_036556505.1 Gemmatimonadales bacterium | reverse complement strand
CGGAGATGAGATCGTGATCCCGGTGCAGGTCATTCCGCAGGCCGGGCTCGCGGCCACGTTCGATGACGACACCGTGGATCTCGGTCAGGTCGTCGCTTTGACCGCGCCCGCGGGAGTCAGCTTCGCCGATACGGCCAACCTGAGCATCGGCGGTGAAGCCCTGACGATTTTGAGCCAGGACGCCACTACCATCAACTTCATCCCGCCGCCTAGCGTGAGCTCGCCGGTGACGATCCACGGCGTGGTCTCTCAGTCTACGCCCGATATCGTCTACGCCCCGTCGACCCAGACCACACTGGTAACCCCGCTGATCGACACCGTGGATGTCACCTATTCCACCACGACCCCGGCCCTGGGGCAGAATATGTCGATGGCGAGCACCAACCCGTTGATCACCTTCGTGGTCGACTCGATCATCTTCCCGGGGCAGCTACCCGGACGGGAAGGCGATCCACAGAACATCGTGGTGGCGGCCGACAGCCTGAGTCTTACATTTGACGCGCCGCCCAACATCGATGGCAACGGCACCGTCGTGAATTTCCACTTCCCCGGCGACTACCTGCGGGCACTGCCTACTCGACCGGTGGTCACCGGCGCGAATATCGGACTCTCGCTCCCGGCGACGATCAGTGATACCCTGCCGGATGTGTCCGAGGTGGTGACCATCACCCCGCCCGCCGGCTTCCACTTCGACCCGGCGACGAGCATCCTGGTGGGTGGCAATCCGGTGATCGTCACGTCGATCGGGGCAGGCGGCAGCAGCGTGTCGTTCGTGCCGCTGCCCGGCGCCGTGGGTGTTCCCCAGATCGACGGCGTGGTTCCCGATGCGGCGCCGTTGAACATTCTCACGATGCCGGCGGAGAACAATGTCTCCGTGCCGAGCGAGGTACCCACGCTGGCCGGCTCGGATGATCCGTCCACGGCTCCTTCGATACCCACGCCGGCGGAAGGCGCGCTGTCGGTGCTCTTCGACGCCGCGAACTTCGATGGCCCGGCCGCCGCAGCGTGCATCTTCGGTACCGTCTGTCACTTCTACGAGCTGAACGTCACCGAAGCGGGCGTCTACACCATCACCACGGACTGGAATGTCGGGTCGGACATCGACATGTACATCTGCCCCGACCCTGGCGCGATCACCGGGGATTGCATCTTCGATGGCGCAACGGGTGCGCACCCGGAGGTGGTGCCGGCTGAGCTTACCCCTGGCGCCTGGTTCATCGTGACCGACGACTTCGCCGGAGATGCGCAAGGGACCACGCTCGTGCTCTCGGTCCAGCATGATCCCCCAGCGGCCGGTGTGGCTCTCCGGAGGGCACCTGCCGATCCGGCAAAGCTCCAGCGGCTCAAGCTGGTGAAGTAGCGCTGGAAGCCGTCAGAATTGCGAAAGGCCCCCGCCACACGGCGGGGGCCTTTCGCATCTGCGAGGAACTACTGGCTTACCGTGTCCGCCTCGGTGATCGGCTCCACGTCGTCGCGGAACTGCCGCTGATAGAGACGCGCGTAAAGCCCTCCTCGCGCCAGCAGCTCCCCATGCGTCCCCTCCTCCACGATCCGCCCCCGATCCACCACCACCAGCCGGTCCGCCCGCCGCACCGTGCTCAGCCGGTGGGCGATGATCAGCGTCGTCCGACCCACCAGGAGCTGCCCCAGCGCGTCCTCGATCAGCCGCTCGCTCTCGGTGTCCAGGTTGCTGGTCGCCTCGTCCAGGATCAGCACGGCGGGATCCTTCAGGATCGCCCGCGCGATCGCCACCCGCTGCCGCTGGCCTCCCGACAGCTTGATCCCGCGCTCGCCGACCAGCGTCTCGTAGCCCTGCGGCAGCCGCTCGACGAACTCGTGCGCGTGTGCCGCCTTCGCCGCAGCCACGATCTCCGGCTCTGTTGCGCCCGGCCTGGCGTACGCGATGTTCTCCCGGATGGTCCCGCTGAACAGGGCCGGCTCCTGGGGGACCACGCCGATGGCGCCCCTCAGGTCGGCCAGGCGCAGCGTGCGGATGTCGTGCCCGTCCAGCCGCACGTGGCCTCGGGTGACGTCCCAGAACCGCGGCAACAGCGACACCAGCGTCGTCTTGCCGCCACCCGAAGGGCCGACCAGTGCCACCACCTCTCCAGGCGCGACCTCGAGGTCGACGCCTTCGAGGGTCCAGGCCAGCGCGGGGTCGCCCTGATATCGGAAAGAGACCCCCTCGAAAGCCACCCGCCCCTCCGGCGGCTTCCTGAGTGCTGCCGGGTCGGGGGGATCGGCGATCTCCGGTCTCATCTCCAGGATCTCGAACACCCGCTCCGCCGCGCCGACCGCCTCCTGGTAGGCGCTGAAGCTGCCAGCCAGGGCGCCGATGGAAGCGGCGATCGTGATCGTGTACAGGAGAAAGGAGACCAGGGATCCCGCGGTGAGCCGGCCGTCCAGCACCAGCAGCCCGCCCTGCCACAGCACGAACGTCACCCCGCCGAACGTGGAGAGGGTGAGCATGCCGAAGAACACGCCGCGAACCCGGGCGCGCTTGAGGGCCGCGTGCACGCTCGCCGAGACCCGGTCGGCGAAGCGCGCGGTCTCGGTGGGCTCCTGCACGAAGCTCTGCACCGTGCGGATCTGGGAAAAGGCTTCTTCCGCCACCCCGGTCGCCTCGGCGAGGCGGTCCTGGACGTTGGTGGTGATGTCGCGGAGCCGTCGACCGAAGAAGATCGCCGATCCAACCACCAGCGGCGCCACCGCCAGCGCCGTGAGCGCCAGTCGCGGCTGGAGCCACGTCAGCAACACCACGCCCCCCACCAGCGAGAGGATCTGCCGGGCGAACTCCGAGATCTGGTGGCTCAGGACGCCCTGGAGTAACCCGACGTCCGAGGTGAGCCGGCTGGTCAGCTCCCCGGTCCGGCGATCGGCGAAGAAGCCGGGCGGCATCTCCAGCAGCCGGGCGAACAGCTCCCTGCGGAGTCCGGCCACGGACCGCTCGCCCACCGCGCTGAGCAGGTAACTCTGGCCGTAGTTGAGCGCCGACTGGATCGTGAAAATCACCACCAGACCGATGGCGATGCGGTCGAGCAGCGCCCGATCGCCGTCCACGAACGCGGCGTCGAGCATGTAGCGGACCGCCATCGGGAACGCGAGCGCCAGCAATCCGCTGGCCACCAGCGCGATGCTGGCGAGCAGCAGCTGCCAGCGATAGGGCCGAACCCTGGGCCAGAGCCGGACCAGCCGCCCCGGCGGCGGAAGGCGGCGCGTCGCTGCTTCCGTGATGGAATTCGTCATAGACCCGCCCGCCAGCTCAGTGGCCGACGTGTCCACTCACCGGGATGGCCGTCGTCTGGCGAGAGGCGTGATCGAGGATGATCACCTGCGGTGCGGCCTCGCGGCCGAACGGCAGGTTCCGGTCCACGCCCATGGCGACGAAGAGCAGGGCCAGATAGAGGAGCGAATAGCGGTACATCCCCCAGGCGACCGGCGTGATGGGGCGCTCGCGCACGACCCGCAGACAATGCCACAGGAGCCGCGCGCCGAGCAGGGTGGCGGCTACCACGTAGAACGGGCCGAGCGCGCCGAAGAAGAAGGGCAGGATCGTGAGCGGCAGCAGAATGAGGGTGTAGACCAGCATCTCGTACTTGGTGCGGGACTCGCCCCGGACGACCGGCAGCATGGGAATGCCGGCGCGGGCGTAATCGGCCTGCTTGACCAGTGCCAGGGCCCAGAAGTGCGGCGGCGTCCAGTAAAAGATGATGGCGAAGAGGTACACGGCCGCCAGGTCCAGACGGCCGGTGACCGCGGCCCACCCCACCAGCGGAGGGAAGGCCCCCGCCGCGCCGCCGATCACGATGTTCTGGGGACTGGAGCGCTTGAGCCACACCGTATAGACGAAGACGTAGAACAGGAGCCCGCCCAGCGCTAGCCACGCGCTGAGCGGATTGACCGCGACCCAGAAGACGGCGAACGCCAGCGCGCCCAGCGCCAGGCCGAACGCGAGGCCGGTGGCCGGGGCGATCCGGCCGGCCGGGATCGGCCGCTGCTTCGTCCGCGACATCCGGGTGTCGATATCCCGGTCGAACCACATGTTGATCGCGTTGGCCCCGCCCGCCATCAGGTAGCCGCCGACCACCACCCAGAACACCAGGAGCGGCGGGGGGAGGCCCGCCGGCGTGATGAACATCGGTACCACCGTCGTCACCAGCAGGAGCGAGATGATCCGGGGCTTGGTCAGGGTGACCAGATCGGCGGCCAGCGACGGCTCACCGTGCGCGCTGTCATCCCGAGGGAGCGCAGCGACCGAGGGGTCCTGCACGGTATGCTCGAACCGCTCCCGGGCAAGATCCCTCGCGGGCGCTCGGGATGACGCGGGCTTCCGCGGCGTCCGCGCTGACTGGAATGCCAGGATGACCAGCCCGGCCCAGATGACTGTGCCGACCAGGAGGTGCAGCGCGCGGAGGCCCGTGGGGAGGAGATGAAGGATCATCGCCGCTGCCACGGCGATCTGGACCAGCGTTGCGCCCAGGACCGTCGCGGTCCAGCGCCGTACCGCCGCGGACGCCGGGCTGCGCGATCGCTGCAGACGTGTGGCCAGTAGCCCGAGGACTACCAGGAAACTCAAGGCGAGCACCCGGTGGCTCCAGTGCAGCCGAGCCAGGTCGCCCTCCGGCGGCAGGGCGCTACCGCTGCACAGCGGAAAGCCGAGGCAGAGGAGGCCGGCGTCGAAGTTGGCCACCTGAGCGCCGAAGACGATCACCAGGAAGCCGAGCGCGGCCGTGGCCAACACCAGCCTATGATCGCCGTGGCGCTCGGCACGAGCGACAGGTGCGGGCGCATTCGGCGAGGCCCGGAGCCCGACGATGAGGAGCGCCGCCAGGAGTACCATCGCGTTCGCGAAGTGGGTGATGACCAGCCAGGGCGGGAGAACCAGCTTGACGGTCACCGCGCCGAGGAGGACCTGGACCGCCAACAGGATGGCGGCCAGGAGCGCGGGGTTCCGGAGCGTCGGCTCGCTCCGGTGCCGGCGGAGCGCCACCGCGGCGACCGCAAACACCAGGATGCTCACCAGGGCCGCGGCCCAGCGGTGACTGCTTTCGATGAGGGTCGGGAGGTCCAGTGGCGGGAACCACTCGCCGTCGCAGCGAGGCCAGTGATCACCGCACCCCATGCCGGAGCCGGTGATCCGAACGATGCCGCCGAGAACTATGAGCCCGAGGGCGAAGCCGCTGCCGGCCCAGGCCAAACGCCGGAGCAGTCGGGACCGGTCCGGCGGGTTGGAGCTAGTCAAGGGAGGATCGCCTTCACAGAGTCAGGCCGGAAAGAATGGGGCGCGGCAGGCCCTTGTCAAGGTTACATTTAGCCATGCCTTCCCAACCTGCTGCCGATGCCTGGGGCGAGCGACTTCCCCGGCATCTCGGCCTCTGGAGCGCGATCGCGGTCCTGGTGGGCTCCACTATCGGCAGCGGCATCTTTCGGGTCCCGGCAAGCGTGGCGGAGCGGCTCCAGGAGCCCGGACCGGTGATGATCGCCTGGATCGCAGGCGGCGCCATCGCCCTGTTCGGCGCCCTGACCCTCGCCGAGCTGGCGGCGGCGCTCCCCCGGTCGGGCGGGGTCTTCGCCTATCTCCTGGAAGGCTTCGGGCCGCTGCCCGCCTTCCTCTTCGGCTGGTCCGAGCTGACCGTCATCCGCGCGTCCGCGCTCGGCGCCATCTCGACCATCTTCGCCGAGTATCTCGGCTACTTCCTCCACTTCACGCCGGCCCAGGTCCAGTACGTGGCCGCGGGCGCCATCGTGGTGATGGGGCTCCTCAACTACATCGGGGTGAAGAGCGCGGCGCGGTTCATGAACCTGGTGACGGCGCTCAAGTTCGGGTCCCTGGCCGGACTCGCCCTTCTGGGCTTCACCGCGGGGCAGGGAAGCTGGGGCCACTTCTCGCCGGCCTTTTCCGGCGGGGTGACGGTCTCCCTGGTCGCGACGGCACTGATCTCCATCATGTGGACCTACGACGGCTGGGCGGATCTCTCCTTCATGGGCGGGGAGGTGAAGAACCCGGGCCGTACTCTCCCCCTCGCGCTGATCATAGGCACCTCGGCGATCGTGGTGGTGTACCTGCTGCTCAACTTCGCCTACATCTACCTTGTGCCGCTGTTCGAGATGGGTCGCTCGCCCCTCATCGCGGCCACGGCCGCCGAGCGGATCACCCTGTTCGGGACCGCGGGCGGCGCGGTGGTTTCGGGCGTGGTGATGGTCTCCTGCCTCGGTGCGCTGACCGGCTCCATGATGACCGGCCCGCGGATCTTCTTTGCCATGGCGGATCGGGGCCTGTTCTTCCGCGCCATCGCCAGGGTGTCGCCCAAGTACCAGAGCCCTTCCACCGCCATCGGGCTGGCGACGGTGTTGGGCGTGGTGTACGTCCTGCTGAACGACTTTCAGCAGCTCGCCGACAAGTTCATCCTGGGGATCTGGCCCTTCTACGCCCTTGCGGTGGCGGCGGTGTTCGTGCTGCGCCACACCCGTCCCGACCTCGACCGGCCGTACCGGACCTGGGGTTATCCGGTCGTCCCGCTGCTGTTCCTGCTGGCGTCGCTGGGCATGGTGGTGAACGCGTTGGTGACCGACCTGGAGAACACGGGGATCACCTTCGCGATCATCCTGGCGGGTGTGCCGGTCTATTACGCGTGGCGAGGGCTGAGTGGTGGGCGGGCGGCGCCGGAGCAGATAGAGGTGTGAGACGGAGAGCCGCGGTGCCGGTGTCGGTCACCACCGTTTTCGGGGTAGTGCCGTTGCGGGCATTGGGACTGCGCTCGGCCGCGGCTCGCCCTCGCCGTAGCCCAGGTGCTCGGTCAATTCGGCGCGCAGGATGCGCTCGGTGAGCGCGCGCTTGAGGTCCTGGAACAGCTGCTCGAGCTCGGCCAGGGTGCGGACCCCCGAATCAGCTGATCGAGCGCTTCGTCCGTACACAGATTTTCCGACAGTCCCACGGATAGCCGATAACGGATAGCCAGACTCATGTCACCGCTGCAAGCTCCAGCCCGATATCCGCCGCCACCACGCTGTGCGTAAGCGCGCCGATGGAGACGAAGTCCGCCCCCGCTTCCGCGTACTGCCGCACGTTCGCCAATGTGATCCCGCCTGTCGCTTCGATCTCGATCCCCGGCACCAGATCCCGGGCACGCCGCGCCCACGCTCGGACTGTCGCCGGCGGCTGATTGTCCACCAGCAGTCGGGTCGCACCCGCGGCGCAGGCCTCTTCCAACTGACTCTCCGACTCCACCTCTACCTGGAGTGAGCCCACGCCGCGGCGCCGTCCCTCGGTCAGGGCCGCGGCCAGGGTATTGTCCTCCATTCTGAGCGCCTGCCAGTGGTTGTCCTTGACCATCACCTCGTGAGCGAGGTCGAAACGGTGTCGAGTGCCCCCACCGGCGAGCACCGCCGCAACATCCAGCGCGCGCAGTCCGGGCGCGGTCTTCCTGGTGTGAAGGATCCGGCAGCCTGTGCCCGCCACCGCGTCCACGTATGCGCGGGTCGCGGTTGCAATGCCACAGGCGCGCTGGAGCAGGTTCAGCATCGGGCGCTCCGCCCGGAGGATCCGGCCGAGCGGGCCGTGGACGATGCCGACGACCGCGTTCGGCGCCACCGTGCGGCCTTCGGGCGCACGCCACTCGACGCGACAGTCGCAGGCTCGTGCCACCGCATCCGCGTAGCCGGCGCCGGCGAGGACCCCGCCGCTCCGATATTCGATCCGGCCCTCGCCGCCGGCTCCGGCGGGAACGGTGAGCACCGTGGTGATGTCGGTCTCGCCGTCCTCCGCCAGCGCGACGGCCGCGATGCGCTCGGCGTCCGGCGTCAACGGCCGAGCGCGACCATCCGGTCGATCGCTCCGCGGGCGCGGGCCGCTATGTCGGGGGGAACGGTGATGTGATACCGGTCGTGCAGCAGCGAATCGCGCACGCCGGTGATGGTGATCGCCTTCATGTAAGCGCAGACCGCCTCCGGGTCCGCCGCGACGAACCGCTTCCCGGGCGCCATCTGCCGCATGCGGTGCATGATGCCCGTCTCGGTGGCGACGATGAATTCCGGCGCCCGACTCTCCACCGCCTGCCGAATCATTCCCTCGGTGGAGGTGATGTGCAGACCTTTGGGATCCACGTCGCCGTGGCCCATCTCATAGATCAACTGCCCGGCGCATCCGCACTCGGGATGGACCAGCACGTCGGCCTCGGGGTGCGCGGCTCGCGTCGCATTGAGGGTCTCCGCGCGAATGCCGCGATGGACGTGGCACTCCCCCATCCATACCTCGATCCTGCGATCGGGCCGCATCCGGCGGGCATGGGCGCCGAGGAAGAAGTCCGGCAGAAAGAGGATGCCTTTGTCGGCCGGAATCGCGTCGATCACGTCGAGGACGTTGCCGCTGGTGCAGCAGTAGTCCAGCTCGGCCTTCACCTCGGCCGTCGTGTTGACGTAGCCGACCGCGACGAAATCCGGAAACTCGGCCTTCCACCGGCGCACGTCGTCGGCCGTGATGGTCGCGGCCAGCGAGCAGCCGGCCTCGAGATCGGGCAGCAGCACACGCTTGTCGGGCGAGAGGATCGCCGCTGTCTCCGCCATGAAATGGACACCCGCGAAGATGATGACGCTCGCGGGCGTCTTCGCCGCCTGGCGCGAGAGGCCCAGCGAGTCTCCCACGAAGTCGGCGACGTCCTGGATCTCCGGCCGCTGGTAATTGTGGGCCAGCACCACCGCGTCGCGCTGGCGGGCGAGCTTCCGGATCTCGCGCTGCAGCTCGGCGATCTGTGCCGGACTCTCGCGGGTGGGCTCGATGACGGGAAGCTCGATGCGGCGTGGCGGCGGCAGCACCTCGTCCGAGGGCGCCCGCGAGATCATGCGGTCTCCCGGCGAAGGCCGGCGGGGGGATAATCGAGCCGCCGATGCCCGCCGCGACTCTCGCGCCGGCGCCGCGCCGCCTGGGTGATGAGCGTGGCGACCAGCAGCTGGTTGCGGGTGCGCCAGGCATCTTCCGGGGTCTCCCGCGTGAGCCGCGCCAGCTCCTGCTCGGCACGGAGCAGGGAGGACTCGGTCCGCTGGACGCCGACATCGGCCGTCATCAGTCTGCGCATGCTCTGCCGAGTGGGCTCGCAGTCGGCGTCGACCCCGGTTTCCTGTTGCAGCGGCACGTCCTCCGGAGGAGCCGAAGGTGCCTCCTGCTCGCCCTCGTCCGCCAGCGCGTGGCCGGCGCGGTCGGCGAAAACCAGCCCCTCGAGCAGCGAGTTCGACGCCAGCCGGTTGGCTCCGTGCACACCGGTGGAGGCCACTTCGCCCACGGCCCAGAGCCCCGGCAGTGTGGAGCGGCCCTCGAGATCGGTGCGGACACCGCCCATCGCATAGTGCAGCGCCGGGGCGACCGGGAGGAGGTCGTGCGCGGCGTCGAGTCCGTGGGAAGTGAGAATCGAGGTGATGCCGGGAAACCGGGTAGGAAAGTCGTCGATGTCGCGAGCGTCGAGCCAGGCGCCTCCCGTGGCGTCCGCCGCCGCGACCGCCCGGGCGACGACGTCGCGGGGTGCCAGCTCCCCTCGAGGGTCGGCATCGAGCGCGAAGCGGTGCCCGTCCCGGTCTACCAGGATGGCGCCGGCGCCGCGCACGGCCTCCGAAATCAGCGGAGCGGGATTGACGCCCGGCAACTTGAGCGCGGTGGGATGGAACTGGAGGAACTCCAGGTCACGGAGTTGGGCTCCAGCTCGGTGGGCCAGCGCCCAGCCGTCAGCCGTCGCCACCCTGGGGTTCGTAGTAATAGCGTAGAGCTGGCCCACTCCGCCGGTGGCCAGCACGACGGCGGAGGCGGGGATGATCCGCGCTTGGCCAGCGCACAGCACTGCCACACCGACCGCTCGACCTCCAGCGACGAGAAGCGCCGTGACCTCGGTGTGCTCCATCAACTCGACCAATGGATGCGAGCGAACCAACTGCGCCAGGCATCCGATCAACGCCGCGCCGGTGCGGTCTCCTCCGGCATGAATGATCCGCGGCCGGGTATGCGCGGCCTCGAGCCCGAACCGCAGTCGGCCATCGGGTCCCCGATCGAACCGCGCCCCCAGCGCCAGAAGCTCATAAATCCTTCCGGGGCCTTCACTTGTGAGAATGCGAACGGCTTCAGGGTCGGCCAGGCCGTCACTCGCGGCCAGGGTGTCCGCTGCGTGCTGGCTAGGGCTGTCGCCGGGTCCCAGGGCCACCGCGATCCCGCCCTGGGCCCAGGCGCTGGCGCTGTCGGCCAGTGTTTCCTTGGTGAGAACGACCGCCCGGCGCCCTTCGGAGGCCAGCCTCCATGCGCTCCAGAGGCCTGCGATGCCCGTGCCGACGATGACGGGGCGGGGGGAGATCATGAGGCGAAATATAGGGTCAGGCGGTAAGGCGGTAAGGCGGTAAGGCGGTAAGGCGGTAAGGCGGTAAGGCGGTAGGGCGGTACGGCGGTACGGCGGTACGAGAATGTTCAGTCACCTTGAGCAGCGAAGCGACCAGCGCCCGCATGGTTGCCCGTGCTCAGGCTGATTCACTTCCGTACCGCCGTACCGCCGTACCGCTACGTCCTCACCTTCACCAGCAACAACACGCCCGCCAACGCGAAGACGATGTTCGGCATCCAGGCCGCTACGAGCGGATCCACCACCCCGCCCGCTCCCACCGCCTTCATGATCTGCGTGACCAGGAGGAAGATCAGCGTCGTGCCGAGACTGATGGCGATGCCGACCGCGGCACCGGCTCGCGGGTTGGTGACCGCCAGAGGCGCACCGAAGATGGCGATGATGAAGCAGGTGACCGGGATCGCCACCTTCAGGGCCCGCTCCACGATCAGCTTGTTGGCGTCGTTTCCCGAGCGGCGGAGGCCCTCGATGTAGCGGCCCAGCTCCGCATAGCGCATCTCGTCCGGCGCCTTCGCCTCGGCCAGCAGGTCCGCGGGCGATTGTGTCAGTGCCTTGAGCCGCATCGTTCGGAAGCTGAACATCGCCTGACTGCCAGGTCCGGCGATCACCCGGCTGGCGCCGTTGCGCACCCGCCAGGCCCGCGCGGAGTCGTCCCAGCTGGCGCTGTCCGCGGTGATCACCAGGCCCGGATTCTCCAGGCCGGCGCCTTCGCGCTCGAACATGACCTGCTTGAGCTGGCGATTGGCCACGTCGAGCGAGCGGATGGTGTACACCCAGCCCAGGTCGCCGCGGTAGACGAAGTTGTAGCGCGTCCGAGTGGGTCGTGCCGCCTTCGCCTTCTGGATCTCGAGCTGCTTCGCAGTCGCTCCCGGAGCCAGCTCGCCGACGATGAACGCCAATACCGAGGCCAGCGCAGCAGCCACGAATACCGGCACCATCAGGCGGTGGAAGCTCTGCCCTCCCGCCTTCGCGGCCGTGAGCTCCGAGTGCCGGCCCATGGCCCCCACCGTGAACACGGTGGCGAACAACACCGCCGCCGGCATGACCAGGAACATGTTCTCCGGAACGGAGAACACGTAGCTCCAGGCGATCTCCCGCATCGTGAGCCCGCGGTCCAGCAGCCGGTTCAGGGTATCGGTGAGGTTGATCAGAATGGAGACGATCGGGAAGCCCAGCGCGGTGAGGACGAAGATCCGCACCCAGCTCGCGAGGACGTAGCGATCCAGCTGGCTGAGCGCCTTCACGCCGTGTCCTTCCTGAGGCCGAGGCGGCTCACCGATGGCGGCCGGTGACGGAGACGCCGCCACAGGTGGTGGAGCGCGTCCATGACCTCCTGGAAATCGCCGCCGCGAGTGGAGCCGGACTCGCGGCGCACGCGGTAGAGCCCGATGAGCCCGAGGAGCGTGAGGACGATATTGGGCGTCCACATGGCGGCCCAGGGCGCCATGTGTCCCCGGTCCGCCAGGCTCTCGCCGGCAGTCAGCCCCACGTAGTGGATGGAGAAGACCAGCAGCCCACCCCCGATCACCAGCCCGATGCCGCCTCGAGGGAACCGGACGGCCATGACGATCCCGATGATCACGAAGGACATGCAGGCCGTGCTGATCGCCCATTTCTTGTGGACTTCGACCGCGTATCGGGCGGCGCGGCGCTCGGCGTCCTGGCCCCGATCGATGGCGGTCGCGGTCAACGACCAGTTGGAAAGCGTCGGTCCTTGGAGTCTCTGAGGTGGGGTCGGGCGAGGCTTCGCCGGGGCCGTAGTCTGCCCGGGGCGTGGCCGCGCCTGGGCCGGGGGCCTCCCCTGGGTCGGGGTTCGGCCCTGGGTGGTGGTCCGCCCCTGTGTGGGACCCTGGGCCTCCGCCGTCATCGGAAGGACAAGGTCCTGTACCCGCTGCATCCAGCCGCAATAGGCCGGGAGCCGTTTCGGGTCGGGTACGGAATCGGTGTCGGCCAGCGGCGGGAGTGCCAGGAGGGCGCGCAGGTCGTCACGCAGGAGGTCCCGCCGGTCCCGGCGCGCCTCGCTCTCCTCCTGGTCGGCCTCGCGGATCACATCGAGCATTTCGCAGGTGCTCATCTCACGGTCGCCCCGGATGGACTCGCCGGTGTTCCGCTGGAGCTCGTCGAAGACGTTCTTCACCCTGATGTCGTTGACCCTGAAGTAAGTCAGCTGGAACCCGCTTGGGTCCATCGGGCGGTAGTTGTGAATGCTCCCGTCGAAGAGCCTGAGGCTCAGGTCGGTCTGCCCTTCCGCGTAGGCCATCAGCCCGCTGTCGGCGTAGATGATCCGCCGGCTCGCGTCGCCTCCCATGTCGTAGATGGTGACCTCCCGGAGCCGGCCCGTGGCCGCGTCGATCCGGTTGGCGCGGAGGAAGTACTGCGAGGGAGGCACCTCGTTGATCACCTGTTCCTGCAGCTCGAAGGTGGGTTTCTTCCGCCCGATGTCGATCAGCAGGTTCCGCAGCCGGGCATTGCTCCGGGGCAGCACTTGGTCCACGAAGACGAAGTTGAACGCCGACATCAACACGCCCCAGGCGAACACCGGGAGCAGGAACTGCGACACACTGACCCCGCTGGCCCTCATGGCGGTGATCTCGTTGTCGGCAGCGAGGTGGCTGAAGGCGTAGAGCACGGCCAGGAGCACTGCCATCGGCAGGGTCATGGCGACGATGAACGGGACGCTGAGGGCGAACACTTCCGCGATCACCGTCCACGGCAGCCCCTTGCCCACCAGCGACCCGAATTTCTTCGCGATCTGGCTCAGCAGCATCAGGCTGGTGAGCGCCGTGAGTGCGAAGAGGAACGGGGCCGCCAGTTGGCGGAGGAGGTATGAGCTGAGCAGGCGCACGTCAGCTAACTTAATTACTAGTAAGGGGTTGTTGAAGGTGTGCCGGACGCTATATTCCGGGCATCCAAGTGCTCCCAAGCCCCGCATCGATCCCATAGAGTGACACGGATTCTGGTCGCCCTGGGCTGCCTGCTCGCGCTGCCCCAGGTCGTCGCCGCGCAGTCGGACACCACCAGGCTTGGGCTGCGTCTCGGGTTCGGTTACCCGGTGCTCCGGCTGCAGCAGCCCGCCGTTCTCCGGGCCCCCTGGATGGGGGCGCCCCGGGTCACCCCGGCACTCCAGCGCGCCGCCTTCGACAGCACCTTGACCCAGGCACTGGCGGCCGATCGCGCGGCCCGCCTCGTCGGGCTGCGGCTGGCGACGCTCTACGGCATCCCGTTCCAGCCGGTGGACTCCCTCCAGGAGGGGCTGCCCGCCGAGCGGCGCAACCCTCTGGGTCTCCCCTCGAAATACGCGGACCTCTCCCTCGACGGTCAGGCGCGACTGGAGATCCGGACCGACCGCGTGCGCGAGGAGCAGTGCACGCCGGCGCTCTCGGTGGACCCGTCTTCCGGCTGCCGGGGATCCTTCCGGACCCCCAGCCTCGACAACCAGGTCAACATCCGCTCCACCGGAGTGCTGGGGCGGCGGGTCCACGTCAACGTGGACTTCGACACCGAGCGGGAATACACCAGCAACAACGAGTTCCAGGTCTACTACGAGGGACTCCAGGACGAGATCGTCCGCCGGGTGGACGTCGGCACCGTCATCTTCCAGCCGCCCCCTTCCCGCTTCATTACCGCCGCCGTGCCCGCCAACAACTTCGGCGTCAATGCGGTCTTCGACTTCGGCCCGCTCCAGTTTCAGACGCTCGCAGCCACCCAGAAGGGTAGCGTCATGGCCGAGCGCACCTACGCCATCGGCCAAACCACCAGCCAGGCGCAGGACCGCCAGGTCCGCGACCTCGATTTCGAGGCTGGCCGGTTCTTCTGGGTGGTGGACCCGGACAGCGTACCCGGAACCCCGGCGGTGGACATCCTGGAGCTCGACCCGGCGACGATCCCCGCGACCTACCGACCGACCGAGGTCCGGCTTTACCGCTATCGCGCGACCAGCGGCAGCACCGGCATCAATCCCAACCTGGGCGGGATCACCGCCTCGGCGCGTCGCGGAGACGGCCAGCCGCCGCTGCAACCGGTGCGGTGGGAGCTCCTCATCCAGGGCACCGACTACTACCTGGATGGCTCGGGTCTCTGGGTCGTGCTCGCCACCAAGCTGGATCGGAACGACTACCTGGCCACCAGCTTCCGGACCACCGCGGGCAATACGATCGGCACCTTTCCGGAGGTAGACCAGGGCACTACCGCCACCCACCCCGACACTCTCGAGCTCATCGCCGAGCCTCAGCAGACCCAGACCAGCCGCACCTTCCGCCACGAGATGCGGAACGTGTACCGGGTCGCCGGCTCCGATCTCGACCCCAGCTCCCTAGAAGTCGGCATCACGCTCAATCGCTCGGAGGCGCCGGTCACGGGCGCCGCCCAGACCTACCTCCAGCTGCTCGGCCTTGCGGTGCCGAATGACCCACAGGTGTTCGACGGGGAGAACCGGCTCTGGCCTCGCGCGCGCGATCCCGAGGCCGTCGACGTCCTCGGCGACCGGTTCGTCGTGTTCCCGCACCTGGAGCCGTTCGCCGATGCCAGCCGGCTTTCGACCGCCGAGATCTCGGACTCGCTCTACCGCACGCCGGTGTACCTGCTGCTGAGCGAAGGACCGACCGCCAAGTTCTCGCTCCGTTTGCGGTACAGTGCCTCCGGCGGGGGCGACCGCTCCGGCCTGAATCTCAACGCGCTCCAGATCCGCGAAGGCAGCGAGCAGCTGTACGTCGGCGGCCGGAAGCTGGTCCGCGACGTGGACTACCGAATCTCCTACGACGTCGGGCAGGTCACCTTCATCGACCCCGACCAGTTGTTCGGACAGGGGACCGCCCAGGTGGAGGCGCGATTCGAGGAGCGCGGCATCTTCGCGGTGGCCCCGACGTCCATCCTGGGCATGTCCACCCGCTACCAGCTGGGGGAACGCAGCTCGATCAACCTGATGGGTCTCTACCAGCGGGAGCAGAGCGCGTTCAATCGCCCGGCCCTGGGGTTCGAGGCCACGGCCAACCTGATCGGCGGGGCGAATACCCAGCTGCAGTTCCGCCCCCAGGCGATCACCAGCTTCCTCAACAGCCTCACCTCCAGTCCCACGACCGCGCCCTCGGTGCTGGACGTCAACGCCGAGTTCGCCTTCAGCAAGCCGGATCCGAATCGCTCCGGCGAGGCCTACCTCGAGGAGTTCGAGTCGGAGTCGGGGCTGCAGGTACCCATGCGGGAGGGGGAGTGGGAGTTCGGGAGCGCGCCGCAGGAGGCCGTGGGCCTGGAGGACATCGGCTTCGCCGCCTTCGACCGGGCCGACGCGGTGCAGCTCATCTGGCAGAGCCTGGTACCGATCTCCTCCTCCGATCCTCGGCCGATCGAGATCCGGCCGCAGGATATCGATCCGTTCATTCGCCTGGCGGGCCGTGGGGAGCAGCCTGAGGCGGTGCTCTACCTGACGTTGCACGCCGACACCGCCGGTGGCGTGGTCCAGCGCGACAACAGCTCGCGCTGGACTCAGCCGCGCCGGGACAACGCCGTGCGATGGCGCTCCATGGTGACCGGGCTCAGCTCCACCGGGCTCGACCTCACCCGCAACGAGTTTCTCGAGTTCTGGGCCCTCCAGCCGCCGGGCGACACGGCCAGTCTCGCCGGCCTCCGCCTCGTGTTCGATCTCGGCACCGTGAGTGAGGACGCGATCGCGGTCGCGCCGGATACGATGACCGTGAACGGCGCGGACACCCTGTTCACCGGACGCCAGTACGTGGGCCTGGGTGAGCTCGACACCGAGCGCACCGACGTCGGCATCTTCAACGCCGCGGTGGACGACATCGGCATTCTGAGCGATCGGCCCCCCATCTTCGAGATCCCCGATGGACCGATCGGCGAGTTGGAGCTCTGCGACCGCACGCTGGACGAGGGGCTGCTGATCTTTCCCTGGGGCGATCTGAGCGCCCGGTGTACCAACGGCAACGGAGTACTCGACACCGAGGACCTCGACGGCGACCAGCTGCTGAACGCCGCGGGCGATCGCGAGGACGTCTTCCGCTACGTGGTGGACCTGGCCCGGGGCGACTACCACGTGCGCGACGGAGTCACCCAGCGCGACGCACTGGGCCGCACCGCGACCTGGCGGCTCTACCGCATTCCGCTCCGCGCCCCGACCGCCGCCTTCGGTAGCCCGAACATGCGGCTGGTGAAGCACCTGCGGATCACGCTGGCGACGCCGGCGGACGCCGGCGCCCCCGACCTCGTGGCCAAGCTGGCGATGGCGCGCATGCGGTTCCTGGGCTCGCCGTGGACCCGCCGCGCCGACGCTCCGATCCTGGGCCTGGCCGGCTCGACCGGCGAGACGCACGGTGAGGTGTCGGTCAGCGTCGTCAGCACCGAGGACCGCGATCTCGGCTACCTGTCGCCTCCCGGCATCGCCGACCAGGTGCAGACCCGCGGCGGCGACCAGCAGTCCGGCGGAACCCAGATCAATGAGCGCAGCCTCCGCATCCTGGGCGAGGATCTCCGGCAGGGTGAGCGCGCCGAGGCCTACCTCCGCTTTCCGGCAGGTCCGCAGAACCTGCTGACGTACCGGACACTGCGAGTGTGGTTCCGCGGGCGTGGACCCGGGTGGGCCGAAGATGACCTTCAGGCCTTCCTTAAGCTGGGCAGTGACGACGACAACTTCTATCTGTTCCGCGCGTCCGCGAGGACCGACTCATGGGAACCCGAGGCGATCATCGACCTCGAGACCTGGCGAAGGCTGCGCGCGGATCTGGAGAACCGGTGGCTCGCCGGCCAGGGGCCGGATGAGGAGCCCGACCCCGACTGCGGCGACCTCCAGACCACGAACGCGTTCGTTGCCTGTGAAGGCCCGTACGTCGTCCACCTCGCGGATCCCGGGATCAATCCCCCCAACCTCGCCGCCGTGCAGGAGGTCTCCGCCGGTATCTACCGGGTCGGCGCGACCGCCGCGCTGGACACGGCCGAGCTCTGGGTGGACGATATCCGCTTGAGCGACCCCGTGTCGCAGACCGGAACCGCCATGTCCCTCGACACCCGGCTCGCCGCGTCGGACGTCGGGAACGTGAGCGCGGCGTACACCCGGCAGAGCAGTCAGTTCCGCCAGATCAGCGAAGACCCGACCTATCGTGCCACCGACGCGCTCCTGGTGACGGGCAACCTCCGGCTCGACCGATTCCTGCCCACCTCCTTCGGCGTGGCGATGCCGCTGACCGTGAGCCACGCCCGCCAGAACGTGAACCCGGAGCTGCTCACGGGCACCGATCTCCGGGGCGACGCGCTCACCGGTCTTCGCAAGCCCGTCACCTGGAGCACGACTTTCGCCCTGACCCTCCGAAGAAGCCGTCAGGGCACCAGCTGGCTCACCAAGGGATTGCTCGATCCGCTCGCCTTCACCGGGGCATACACCCGAGGTCGCAGTCAGACCGAGCTGTCCGACGCCAGCTCCAGCACCTACGCGCTGGGCCTGACCTACCAGCTCAACCTGCGGAGACGCGGCTTCCGGCTGCCGCTCGGTGGACTGGGGGGCATCGTGCCGGGGGACGCTGGGAAATCGCTGCGACGTGCCGATTTCAGCCTGGTGCCGTCCCGCATCCGTTTCGCCAGCGGTCTCAACCGGGACGAGGCCAACGCGACGGCATTCCGCTATCCGGTGGCGCGCAGCGACGACCGGTTGATCACGCCGACGCTCGCACTCAACCACCTGTGGCGCAACTCGGCCGGACTCACCTGGCAGCCGATCGGCATGCTGAACCTGAATGGAGACCTCACCAGCACCCGCGACCTGCGGATCTACCCCGACTCGACGACCATCGGGCGGGTGGCCTACAACAGTCGCCGCTTCTTCCTGGGGATTCCGGTCGGAGTGGAGCGCGATCGGAACGTTTCGACCGCCCTGGCGCTCACGCCGCTGCTCGCCTCCTGGCTCCGGCCCCGCTTCATCACCAGCAGCGGCTTCATCCTCTCGCGGACCCTGAGCAGCCGTGACCCCGTGCGGACCGATGGCGACAGCGGCGCATTCATCCTGCCCAAGACAACCAACAACACACGGGCGAACGAGATCGGCTTCGCGGTTGACCTGGGCCAGGCGTTCCGCGCGGCCTCGGGCGACAGCGGCGCCCTGACCAGGCTGCTCGGACGGGTGCGACCGGTGGACCTGAGCACGCGGATCACCCGCACGTCCACCTTCGACCTCACCGCCTTCGAGCCCAGTCTGAAGTACATGCTGGCGATCGGGAACCTGGAGAACTTCCTCCATCAGGAGGGCGTCCCGGCGCTGGGCGCGTCCGAGGCCCGCGTCGCGAATCTGGCGACCGGCGCGGATCTCCCGCTCGGCTTCTCGTTTACCTTGTCCCACGCGCTCACCCGCACGACGCGGTTCCAGCGGGTCGGCGAGTCGTTCATTCCGACGGAGACCAGACAGCGCGAGTGGCCGGTTGGGAATGTCCGTTGGAGCCATACCTTCCGCGGTGGGCCTCTGAGCCTCCTCGCGATCGGGACGGGATTCCGGCGCCGCGAGGGTAACTCGGTGCAGGGGAACCGGACCGGAACGGTGGGGGCCACCAGCGCGATCGAGTCGTCCACCATTACACCGGACGCGCAGCTCAGCTTCCGGAACGGCGTCTCGGTGACGCTGGGATACAGCGAGCTCGACCAGAGCAGTCTCTCCAACGGCAACAACACCCAACTCGACCAGAATGACCTGACCGGGTCGCTCAACTACGCGTTCCGCCTGCCCCGCTCCATCAGCCGTCTCAGAAAGCAGGTCCGGACTTCGCTCAACTTCTCCTCCACCGACGCGCTCACCTGCCTGGAACAGCTGAATCAGACCAACTGCATCGTGATCTCGGACGTGTCCCGCTACGAAGTGCGCGGCGGGCTCGACACCGACCTGCTCCAGACCGTTTCCGCCGGCCTCCAGGTAGGCTACTCCCTCAACGACGCGCGGCATTTGAGCCGGCGCACCAGCCAGATCTCGATCCTGGCCTCCTTCCAGCTCTCCCTCTTCGCCGGCGACTATCGGTGAAGGGCTATTGGCTATCGGCTATCAGAGGTCCAGGGGGGCCGCCGGAATGCCGGCCGCACAACTCTGATGGCTGATGGCCGATAGCTGATAGCCGTTACCCGATAGCTTACTTTCCAGGCTCCATGACCATAGCGTCCAGATTACTGTCGATCGCGGCGGCGCTCGCGCTCGTGCTCGCCGGCTGCGGAGAGAAGAAGCCCCCACGCGAGTTCGACGGAGCGACGGCGTTCGGCTACCTCGAGCGTCAGCTCGAATTCGGGTTCCGGATCCCCGGCACCCAGGGCCACGACCGCATGGCGACATGGCTCGACAGCATGGCGCGCGCGCGGGCCGACACGGTCCTGGTGCAGCGCTGGACCCACGTCACCGCGAAGGGCGACTCCCTGCCGCTCCAGAACGTGATCGCCCGCTATAATCCGGCGGCCGAGCAGCGGATGCTGTTCCTCGCTCACTGGGATACCCGTCCCAGGGCCGACGGCCCGCGCTCCACCGATTCATCGGTCGCGGTAACCGGCGCGAACGATGGCGCCTCGGGCGTGGCGCTCCTGCTCGGCGTCATGGATGTGCTGAAGCGCTCGCCCCCGCCGCCATCGCTCGGAGTGGACATCCTCTTCACCGATGGCGAGGACTACGGTGATTTCGTCGAGCCGTACACCGACGTGCTGATCGGCGCCCGTCACTACGCCGCCAACCAGCTGCCCGGGCCCAAGCCGCTGTACGCCGTGCTCTTCGATCTCGTCGCGGACAAGGACCTGCAGATCTACCAGGAGGGCAACTCGGTCACCGGCGCGCCCGAGGTGGTCAGCCTGGTCTGGGAAGCGGCCCGCGACCTGGGCTACGGCCGGATCTTCGTGGATACACCGAAGCACGTCCTGACCGACGATCACATCGAGCTGCAGAAGGCCGGGATCCGGGCCATCGACGTGGTGGACTTCGATTACCAGGCCCACCACACCCCGTTCGACACGATCGACAAGGTGAGCAGGCAGAGCCTTCAGATCGTGGGTGACGTGGCCGTCGCGCTGGTGCGGCGGGAATCGCGCTGAGCGCGCGCGGCCCCCGGCTCGCCCTCGAGCCACAGGTGTTGCGGCGCATAGGCCCGCCAGGGCCGCCAGCGCTCCGCGTCACCCTGGGGAAGGCCTCGGGTCAGTAAAGACGCCCGCAGCCCGCCCGCTCGGCCGCGGCGGCGGAGTCGAAAAAGCCCCGCCGCTAAGGGTAGGAAACCCGGGCGGGGCAGACCGGGCGACAGCACACGCGGGTGGCAGATGTCCGGCTGGAGCATGGTTGCAGTGTAGGCCGGCGATCGTCGAAACCGCCTCACCGCGCACCTGTCTGCGGGATTCTACCGCCCGCATGCCGCCGGTTCTCCTATACCATCGCCCCATGTCCCCCACCGAACGTCGCGCCCTTCTCCTGCTGCTCGCGCTCGGTCTGGCGGGCCAGGGCGTGCGCTGGTGGGTCGGGCGCTCGAGTGAGCCTCCGGGCCAGGTGGAGCTGCTGGCTGCGATGCCGCCGAAATCGCCGCTGGCGCACCGGGACAGTGTTCTCGCGCTGGCACGCCCCCTGAAACCGGGCGAGCGCATCGATGTCGATCGGGCCAGCGCCGCGGAGTTGTCCCGCCTG
>DATBJH010000110.1:0-12635 GCA_036556505.1 Gemmatimonadales bacterium | reverse complement strand
TTCCGGCGCCGAGTGGTGCAGATCGAATCGTGCGTGACCAATCGCCACGAACGTCTTAGTTTGATGGTGTCGTGCGGGAACGGGTGGTTCGGTCGGTCGGAGGCCTCATGCGCACAGCATTGCTGATCCCTCTCGCAGTCGCCGTGGTCGCGGGGTGCGGGGGCGAAGTGTCGAAGACCTCGGAGCGGGAGGAGACCGCTTCTCGCAGGCTGGCCGTACCGGCGCGAGATCTTACCCTGTCCGTGCCCCGTATCGCCGAAACCGAAGTGGCCTCCGCGGTGGAGCTCGCGCTCCCCAAGCCTGTGCCCGCCGCGAGTCGCGCTCATCGTCCCCGCCCCAAGCCGGCGCCCGCTCCGGCTCCCACAGCCGAGCCTGCGCCCGATGCCGCAGCCGAGCCGCTCACCGTTCCGGCCGCGAGCGAGGCGTTGGCCGAGCCTGCTCCGGTGGAGGACGCCGCGTCCAGCGGACGCGAGCTGGCGCCGGGCAGGACCGTGACGATCATTCCGGTCTCGAGCGGGCCGTCGGTTGCAGCGGACAAAGGCGACTCCTGGCTCCCCTCCGAGCCCTCACGCGGCATCTTCGTGGGCGGTGGCGGGACCTGCCGGCGTCGCGGCGGGGGTGGCGGAATCGGCATCGCTGCCCGATTTCGAGTCGGTATTCCGTCGCTCCCTCTGAGGTAAATCCCTCCGGTTCTGTCTAATTCCTGGGGGTGGCAATCCCGCCACCCTCTTTGTATGCTTTTCCTTCGCTTCAGATACTCGCACCACATCAGGGCTTCGGCCCCCCGTCGGCGCTGCCGCCGAGCAACCCGATGCCTGTGTCCACCACAAGCAGAGCTGGGAGGTTTGCATGAGGTATGCGTGGCTGATCGTGCTCGCCGTCGTGGCGACGACCGGTTGTAATCAGGCCGAGCTCAAGAAGGCGCTGGCCGAGGCCAAGACGGCCGAGGCACAGAAGGACAGCCTGCTGACCGAGGTCCTGGAGACCACGCAGTTCGTCACCGACGTCAACAGCGAGCTGGCCAAGGCGAAGAGCATGTCGGTCAAGGGGGCCAGCACCGATCCAGGCGTTCCCGGTGCCAAGAAGGATCGCGAAGAGCGTGAGGCGGCTCTGGACCGGATCAAGCAGGTCATCGCCCGGCTGAACGAGAGCGAGACCAAGCTGGCGGAGACGGAGTCGCGGGCCAAGCAGTCGCGGCAGCGGAACGCCCGTCTGCTCGCCCAGATCGAGACGTTCAAGAAGACGGTCGAGGATCTCAGGACCACGGCGGAGCAGCAGAAGACCGAGTACGAGACCGCGCTGGCGGAGAAGGACACCCAGATCGCCTCGCTGGCCGGCAGGGTGGACACGCTCAGCAGCGAGAAGTCGCAGCTCGAGAACCACAACGTGGCGCTGACCGACACGGTGGCGAACCTCACGTCCTACAAGAACACGGTGTACTACGCGGTCGGGACGGAAGACGAGCTCAAGAAGCGGGGGATCGTCACGAAGGAAGGCTCGAAGTTCCTGGTCTTCGGCGGCAGCCGGTTGGAGCCGGCCCGCAACCTCGATCCGGCCGCGTTCACGGCGATCGACAAGACCCGGCAGACCTCGATCCCGCTGCCGCGCTCCGACAAGCATTACAAGATCGTGTCCCGCCAGAGCCCGAGCTTCCTGGGGTCGAACGTGAGCAAGGACGGCAAGGTGAAGGGCTCGGTCGAGATCGGCCAGCCCGAGGAGTTCTGGTCGGCGTCGAAGTACCTGATTCTGGTCCAGGACTGACCGTCCGGAGCCGGCGTCGCGGCCCTCGGCATCAGCCGGGGGCCGCTGCGTTTGGTGCGAGGTTGTCGCGGCGTTGAGCGGTTCGCCCTAAATTCACGACCGGGTATCCCTTGGGACACAAACAGGAATCAGACAGCCAGCATCTCGCAAACCACTGTTGATTAACTATTTTGTGAGTCAGTTGTCAACATTCTCTACATTTGGCTGAGGATAAGTCGAGCGGCTCCCACGGATGGGCCGTGACGGCTGACACCGCCCGCTGCCACGCGCAACCGCAGATTCGCCACCGTAGTAGCACCATAGGCCAATCACTATGGAGGTCCTGTGCGCACCATCAGCCTTGCTGCGGCGTTCGCCGCCTTGGTTCTGACCGCCGGCTGCGAGAAGAAGGGTGAAGGGGAGTACGAGGTGCAGAAGCCGGTCATCGGGACCGAGACCGACACCGTGGAGACGCCCAGCGTCGAGACCGGGTCGGTGAAGGACACCATCAACGTGCCCGACGTCGACGTCAACACCGAGAAGAAGGAAGTGACGGTGCCCAAGGTGGACGTCGAGACCCCTAGCGAGCGGGAGCAGGGAGAGTAAGAGCCTCGAGCGGCCGGGACCGCCCTCCGGCGGTTCCCGGCACCGCCATCCCGGGGGTACAGGTATAATTGGGGCGCGCGGCCCCCCAACCGCGCTTTCCGTAGCTCAACCCGATCCGGAGCCATGCCCATGAGCCTCGCCAGGCTCGGGTTCCTCCTGGCTGCCGCGGCCGCTTGGCCCGCGAGCGGCTCAGCCCAGGCCCCTGCAGCACCCCAGGTGATCGCCATCCGCGCGGGCCGGCTGGTGGACGTCGAGCGCGGCCAGGTCCTGCGCGACCAGCTCGTGGTGGTCCAGGGCGAGCGCATCACCGCGGTTCAGCCGGGCGCCTCCCGGCCCCCGGCGGGCGCGCGCCTGATCGACCTTTCCCGTTACAGCGTGTTGCCGGGGCTGATCGACTGCCATGCGCACCTGATCGGCGACCTCACCGACGCCGATGCGCTCCTGCCCTTGCAGCGCTCCGGCGCCCAGGAGGCGTTCAGCGGGGTTCGCAACGCCAGGAGCACCCTCCTGGCGGGATTCACCACGGTGCGCGACGTGGGGACCTATCGCGCGCTGGTGGACGCCGCGCTGCGCGACGCGATCAATGACGGGACGGTGATCGGGCCCCGCATGGCGGTGGCCGGCGCGTACGTCACCGTCACCAGCGGCGGTGGCGAGCTGGTCGGGACCGCGCTCGACGTGCAGATCCCCCGGGAGTACCGCTTCGGTGTGGCGAACGGGGTGGACCAGGTCCGCGAGCGCGTCCGGGCGATCCTGAACGGGGGCGCCGACTTCATCAAGTTGATCGCGACCGGGGCGGTGCTCACTCAGGGCACCAAGCCGGGCGCTTCCGAGTACACCGAGGAGGAGATCCGTGCGGCGGTGGAGCAGGCGGCGGAGTACGGCACCTACGTCGCCGCGCACGCCCACGGCGCGGAAGGCATCAAGCGCGCAGTGCGCGCCGGCGTGCGCTCGATCGAGCACGGCTCGCTGATCGATGACGAAGGGATCGCGCTGATGAAGGAGAAGGGCACCTGGCTGGTGGCCGACATCTACAACGGCGATTACATCGACAGCGTAGGCCGGAAGCAGGGGTGGGACGAGGAGATCCTGCGCAAGAACGACGAGACCACCGAGGCACAGCGGGCGGGCTTCCGGAAGGCGGTGGCGGCCGGCGTGAAAATCGCCTACGGCACCGACAGCGGCGTCTACCCCCACCGGTTCGTCGCTCGCCAGCTCCCCTACATGGTTCGCTACGGCATGACTCCGATGCAGGCTCTCCAGTCGGCGACGCTGTCTGCCGCGCGGCTGATGCGGTGGGAGGACCGGGTCGGCTCCATCGCGGTCGGGAAGTACGCCGACCTGGTCGCGGTCCAGGGGGACGTCCTGGCGAATCTTCAGGTGCTGGAGAACGTCGGGTTCGTGATGAAGGGCGGGGTCGTGTACACGGGGCCGTGAAGGTCACGGAGACTCTCCGGCATCGGAGTCAAGCAGCATTTTCTTGTCGGGTGTGGTGGTGGAGGGCTCCATGCCCCTCTGTGCCCCTCCGTGGCCCTGTGGTGGATGGGTGGGGAGGGGCTGGGCCCGGAACCAGACGAACAAAAGGAGGTCGGCATTGAAGTACGCAGGCTTGTTCGCCATTGCGATGGCGATCACGACCCCCGCGGCCGCCCAGCGAGCGGTGGAGGCCAGGGACCTGCTCCGGATCCGGGAGGTGAGCGATCCACAGCTGTCGCCCGATGGGGCGTGGGTCGCCTACACGGTCACCACCTCGGACACGGTCGCCGACCAGCGCGACGCGGACGTCTGGATGTCCCGGTGGGACGGCAAGCGGAGCGTGCGGCTCACGTACAGCAAGGCGGAGGAGCACTCGCCGCGGTGGAGCCCGGACGGCCGCTACCTCGCGTTCCTGTCGTCGCGGGAGGACCCCCGCGAGGTGGACCAGATGTGGCTGCTCGATCGGACGGGCGGTGAGGCGCAGCGGGTCACCGCTCTGCCCGGCGGGGTGTCCGACTTCGCCTGGTCGCCCGACGGCAGCAGGGTGGCGCTGATCGCCTCCGACCCCACGCCCGACCAACTGGCTGCGGGCCAGGACTCCGCGAAGAAGCGTCCCCGGCCGATCGTCATCGACCGCTACCGGTTCAAGTACGACGAGGTGGGATACATCGGGCCGGAGCGCAAGCACCTCTACCTCTTCACCCTCGCGGACCGAAAGGCGACGGTGGTCACCCCCGGTGCATACGACGAGCTGGCGCCCTCCTGGTCGCCGGACGGGCGGTCCATCGCCTTCCTCAGCCGGCGTCGGCCGGAGTACGACCGCACCGACAACTGGGACCTCTACGTGGTCGCCGCCCAACCGGGCGCGGAGCCGCGGCAGCTCACCACCTTCGAGGGCGCCGACGGCGACCCCGAATGGGGAAGCCGCGCGCCGAGCTGGAGTCCGGACGGCAAGCTCATCGCCTACGTCCAGGGCGGAAAGCCCGAGCTGCTCTACTATGGCGGGCACAAGCTCGCGGTGGTGCCGGTGCAGGGTGGCCCGGCCCGGGTGCTGACCGCCACGCTCGATCGCAACGTTCTCTCGCCGGTCTTCTCCCCGGACGGGGCCTCGGTCCTGTTCCTGCTGGAGGACGACCGGGTCTACCACCTGGCCCGCGTGCCCGCGGCCGGCGGTGCGGTCGAGCCGCTGGTAGAGGGCAAGCGGTCGCTGGAGGACCTCGCGCTGGCCCGGGACGGCCGGATCGCGGTCACCTCGAGCACGCCCGATCGCCCGACCGAAGTCTTCGCGGTCGAAGGCCGTGAGCTCCGGAGGCTCTCCGCCCAGAACGACCCCTGGCTCGCCGCGGTGCGGCTGGCTCCGCTGGAGGAGATCTCCATCAGGAGCCGCGACGGCACCACCATCAACGGCTTCGTGCTCAAGCCCGCCGACTATCGCACCGGTACCCGCTACCCGACGTTGCTCCGTATCCACGGCGGACCGGTCTGGCAGTTCTACCACGACTTCGCCAACCTCGACTGGCAGGTCTTCGCGGCTCAGGGATACGTGGTCGTGGGCGTGAACCCGCGGGGCAGCTCCGGCAGGGGCGAGAAGTTCGCCACCGCGATCTTCGCGGACTGGGGCAGGAAGGACGGCGACGACGTGCTCGCGGCGGTCGACTCGCTGGTGGCCTCGGGGGTCGCCGATCCCGAGCGACTGGGCATCGGCGGGTGGAGCTACGGCGGCATCCTCACCAACCAGGTGATCGCGCGCGACCGGCGGTTCAAGGCGGCGACCAGCGGCGCCGGGCAGGGCAATGCCCTTCTCGGCTACGGTACCGACATGTACACGCTGGAGTACGAGCTGGAGCTGGGGAAGCCGTGGGCCAATCCGGAGGCGTGGCGGCGGGTCTCGCAGCCCTTCCTGCGCGCCGACCGCATCGTGACGCCGACGCTCTTCCTGTGTGGGCAGGAGGACTGGAACGTCCCCCTCATCAACTCGGAGCAGATGTACCAGGCGCTCAAGAGCCTGGGCCGGGAGACCGAGCTGGTGATCTACCCCGGAGAATCGCACGGGATCTCCCGTCCCACGTTCGTGCAGGATCGGATGGAGCGGTATCTTGCGTGGTACGGGAAGTATCTTGGCGGCGCGACCGCCGCGGCGAGCGCGGGGAGCCGCTAGGGAGGACGGCGGATGCGGGGCAGGCGTGCCGAGGTGATGCGGATTCTAGGGCTGGTGGTCCTCCTGCTGGGCTGCGGCTCGCGCTCGGAGGAGGCCGAGGCCGACCCGCCGGCCCCCGAACACACCGCGGAGGTGGCGCTCGAGGTCGAGAATCACGGCTGGAGCGACATCGTGGTCTCCCTGGTTCGCGGCACCTCCGTCGAGCGGCTCGGCATGGTGCGTGGCCTGAAGTCGGAGACCTTCGTGTTCCCCTACCGGAGGCTCGGCGCGGGCACCGACGTTCGGCTGCGGGCCTATCCCATCGGCGGCCCCTCGGCGTTCACCAGCGAGAACGTGCTGGTCCAGCCGGGGCAATCGGTCAAGTGGACGCTGGAGAGCGATCTGACGAGATCGTTTCTAGCGGTTTACTGAGAGGGCGGGGAGTGGCGCTGTGTTACTTGCCACGGTTCACGCCGTTCCACTTGGCTCTACGCATTCCGGTCGATGCACCCCGTGAAATTCGGGTTGTTGTTCTCCTCCTGCGGCATCGGAATGTTGACGTCATCCCCGTAGCTGCCGCCCTTCAGATAGACGCCGCCGGGGAAGACCTGGTCGGCGGTGCGGCCATACTGGCGGATCAACCGGCGCATGTCGCCCAAGCGGTGGCCGGTGGCGAACATCCAGAAGGCCCGCTCGCTGAAGAGCTGGTCGACCGCCTCATCCTGGGTGCCGGGCGGGTCCAGAGGGTCCAGGCCCTGGGTGCCGCGGAGAGTGTTCAGGATTCCGTTCATCCCGCCGAAATCCGAAGCCTGCAGCAGCGCTTCCGCCTCGATCAGCCGGGCTTCGATCCCGTCCGCCACCACCACGGAGGCGCTCGGGTCGGGGTACTTGAGCAGGGTGAATTGCGGCGTCGTGTTGTCCAGGCCGGCGCTCTCCTCGTCGAAGAACGGCACCCGTGGATCCTCCGCGGTGCGATAGGGGAGGCCGACGTCACCCTCCAGATCCGACACCGACCAGAGCCAGCCGATGCTGTAGGAGTAGATCGCGTTCTGGAGCCGGAGCGGGCTGTCGGCGTGCTCGGTGACGTACTGGAAATCGGTGGGCACGTCGACCACCGAGGCGGCCGCGTCCGCGAAGAGTCCGCGATCCAGCAGGGCGCGGCCCTTGCCGACGGCGGCCAGGTAGATGATCTCCGGGCCCGTCTCCGACTCGGGATCGAGCTCCGCCTGGACCCCCGGCTCGGCCAGCGCCGCGTCGAAGCGGGCGACCGCCGTCTGGAACATCTCATCGGTCGTCTGGGGCTCGCCGTAGACGACCTGATCGCCTTCGAGGTGGCTGAACGGCACCCCGGAACAGAAGGTCTCGCCAAAGTAGACGTAGGCGAACCCGGCCAAGCTCAGCATCTCGCCGATGAAGTTGTCGGCATCGGGCTCGGCGCGAAGCTCCCGCAACGCCACGGCGGCGGCCTCCGCCGCGGCGCGGGCCCGGTGCAGGTTGTGGAACATGTCGTAGACCGTGCTGTTGTTGTCGAACACCCGCCGCTGGTCCACCTCCTGCTCGGTCGGCGGCGTGGTGCTGAGCATGAACTCGTCGGACATGAGCCCGCTGAGGAGGATGTGCCCGTCCTCGAACAGGGTGCCGTCGCCGTCCTGGGCGAAGGAGAAGTCGGAGATCGCGCCGTCCCGCCGAGCCAGGGCGCCGGCCTCGCTCTCCACGTCATCGGGCTCGACGATGTTGGGCTGATCCGTGTCGAGCAGGTCGCAGCCGGTGGAGAGCGCCAGGGCGGCGACCAGCAGCATGCTCGCGGTCTTCATCTGTCGCATGGTGTCGTCACCCCGTCAGAAGCCGATGTTGAGGCGTGCGGTCCAGTACTGCACCTGCGGCTGCGACTCGAAGTCGCTGGTCGCGAAGTTGTCCTGGGCGAAGGCGTTGACCTCCGGGTCCACCCCGGTGTAGTCGGTAATGGTCCAGAGGTTCCGCGCGGCGAGCGTCAGGCTCAGCCGGCTGGCCCGGAACCGCCTGGCCCAGTCGTCCGGCGCGAAGAAGGTCAACGACAGCTCGCGCAGCTTGATGAACCAGGCGGGCTCGTAGTAGCCCCACTCGGTGGCCTCGTGGAGCACCGCCTGGGCCTTGGCCTGCTCCTCCAGCGGGGCGGTCTTGTCCACGGCGCCACGGCAGTTGAGCACCGGGGTACAGCGGAAGGATTCGATTGCATTGTCGATGTAGTTCCCGCCGCGGTAGTCGAACTGGGTCCCTACCCGCACCCGCCCGTCGAAGAGGGTGAGGGCGCTGTTGAGTGAGGCCTCCTTGTTGGGCAGGGAGCGTCCGCGGAAGACGGCGTCCGGGCCGACGGTGACTTCATCGGATTCGATGATGCCGTTGCCGTTCGCGTCGGCGAAGCCGGTGATCGGGCGGGCCCAGTACCCTCCGAGCGGGTAGCCTTCCTCATGGCGCTGGAGGCCGAAGCCGAAGATGATCGGCTCCACGCCCTCGCCCAGCTCGACCAGCTCGTTGTCGTAGACCGAGCCCGCCAGGGCGATGTCCCACGCCACGCTCCGGCTGTCGATCACCCGGGTGTTGATCGCGACCTCGAACCCGTGGTTCTTGACCTCGCCGAGGTTGAAGAACTGGGACTCGGAGGCGCCGATGGAGGGCGCCACATTCCGCTCCACCAACGCGTCGTTGGTGCGTTTGTTGTAGTAGGTGAGCTCGAGGCTGAGGCGTTCCTTGAGGAACGCGGCGTCCAGGCCCACCTCGAACTCGACCGACCGCTCGGGCTTCAGCTCCGTGTTACCCAGGCTGCCGAAGGTGATGCCCGTGGTGGCGGCGCCGCCGCGCTTCCCCGAGACCGGCGTGAAATAGCGCAGTGCATCGGTGGTGCCGGGCTGCTGCCCGCTGGCGCCGATGGCGCCGCGCACTCGCAGCGTGTTGATGAAGCCGTCGCGCCCGAAGAACGGCTCCTCGGAGACCAGCCAGGAGACGCTGGCCTTGGGATAAACCGTCGCGTTGAAGTCCTTGCCGAAGGCGCTGTTGTCGTCGAAGCGGAGCGCGCCGGTGAGGTAGAGCCGCTCCTTGAAGGACAGCTCCTCCTCGACGTAGGTCCCGATCGAGCGCGACTCGACCGTGGTGTCCCGGGCCTCGGTGCTCCCGGCGCCGGTGATCGTCTCGGAGCCGGCCGGCAGCACCCGGCCGGTCGCGAACGTGCCGCTCGCATAGTCGCGGAAGAACTGGCCGCCGACGGTCGTCTTGGAGCCGATGGTGGGCGACAGCTTGAATCGGCCGCTGGCCGCCAGGTCCACGGAAGTCTGGGAGATCTGGAACCGGTTGTCGTACTTCTGCCCCCTCAGCTGGTCCAGGTAGTCGGCGACCTGGCCGGTGGGCCAGAGCTGCTCGTCCTGCCGGTTGGTGACGTCGTACCCCAGCGTGGCTCGGGTGGTCAGCCAGCTCGTCGGCCGCCAGTTGCCGGTGAGCCCACCGATGAAGCGCTCGACCGACTGGGTGTTCCGGTTGGCGAAGAGCTCGGCGGGGATGAAGAACCAGCCCCGGTTGAAGTCCTCCGGGTTGCCGCTGGCCTCGCCGCTGCCGGTAATGGTCTCGAAGCTGTTGTCGTTCTGAACGAATCTTGTGTCGCTGGAGGTGTAGCCGACGTTGGCCTGGATGTCGGCATCGGCCGAGACGTTGGCCCCGAGGTTCGCGCGCAGGTTGAGCCGCTCCAGCGTGTTGGGCCGAAGCTGGTAGGCGGGGACCTCGCCCCGGACACTGGCGACCGAGTCCTCCTCGAACTGCGGCAGCCGGTAGACGCCGTCCTCGTTCTCGTAGTCGCCCGAGAGATAGTAGGTGAACTGCTCGGTGCCGCCCGACACGTTGGCGCCGTACTGCTGCCGCAGGCCGGTCTTGAGCGGGCTGGTGAACGGGTCGTCGAGCGGGGAAAACTGGGTCACCGCGGTCTGAGTGCAGGACCCGTCCAGCTCCGATTGAATGGTGCAGAAGCCGTCCCAGCCCTCGTCGATGCCGGTGGCCTGGGTGGAATCCCGTCCGTTGAAGTTGATGGGATAGGTGTTCTGGTCGTGGACCGCGCCCAGCTCGCTGTAGAGGTTCCAGCGCGCCCGCCCGGCGCGGCCCTTCTTGGTGGTGATCCGCACCACGCCGTTGGAAGCCTGAATTCCGTACAGGGTCGCGGCGGCCGGCCCCTTCACGATCTCGATGGACTCGATGTCCTCGGGATTGAGGTCGTTGATCCGTGAGGGCGCCGCGCCCGCCCCCTGGCCGAACCCGCCGATGTCCAGGGTGGCGGAGCTGGCCCCGCTCTCCATCCGGATGCCGTCCACGTAGTACAGCGGCTCGTTGGAGAGCGACACGCTGTTGGAGCCGCGGATCCGGATGCGGGTGCCGGTGCCCGTCGTCCCGCCGGTCTTCTGCACCTGCACCCCCGCCGCGCGCCCGGAGAGAAGGTTGCCGAACTCGGTGATCGGGGACTCCTCGGCCACCCGAGCCGCGTCGATGGTCGCCACCACGTTGCCGACCTCGAGCTTGCGCTGCTCGCCGGTGGCGGTGGTCACGATCTCGTCCAGCTGCACCGGGGCCGGTGTCAGCGCGAAGTCCAGCGTGACATCCTCGCCCGGCGCCACGGCCGCGCTGTCCGTCACCGGGGCGTAGCCCAGTCGGAGCACGCGGACCCCATAGCTGCCCGGCGCCACGTTGCGGAACTGGTAGCGACCTTCCTGGTTGGTTCCCACGATACGATTGGGGCCGATGAGTACCACCCGGGCCGCTTCCAGCGCCTGCCCGGTCGCCTGGTCCGTCACCACGCCCCCGATGGAGCTCTGCTGGGCCTCGGCGATCGAGGCCGCGGTCACCGTGAGCGCGCACACGCACCGACCCGCGCGCAGTGTCCACCGACGCATGCAAGCTCTCATAGGCTTCTCCGGTCACGGAACTGCCCTGCGGTATCAACGGAACGCTCGGCTTGGCCGACGACGAGGGCAGCACTGGGATGGGTTGCCCGCAATGTGGTGAGCGCGGCCCCGATTGTCTAGACGGGTTTGGAGCCGGTTCGGGGCCGTTTGGGACAGCGTTTCAAACTTGACGCTGCTGGCGAGGTCCGGTATCTAGGGGACGGAGACCCGCAATACCCATCCCACAACGCAATGATCCGGAGGCCCGTTGATGCGCGGCATCGTGCGGATGTTCCTCGGGTTGAGCTTGACAGCGGCAGCGGCGGCGCCCCTTGCGGCCCAGGCCGGAACCGTTCGCGGTACGATCGCAGACAGCGCGGGGGCCGGGCTGGCCAACGCGGCGGTGACGGTCGAAGGCACCACCCTCCGAGCCGTCTCGGGTACGGGCGGCACCTACGAGATCCGCGGCGTGCCCGCCGGCACCCACACGGTGCGAGTCCGGCTGATCGGGTACCGCTCGGAGTCGGCGGAGGTGACCGTCGCGGCCACCGACGCCACCACTCGGGATTTCACCCTCCTGCGCAGCGCGGTCCAGCTCGCGCCGATCGACGTGGTGGTGGGCTCCCGCGCCCGGCACACTGCCGAGGAGGAGCTGGCCGTTCCGGTGGACATCTTCCCCGCCGAGGAGCTCCAGCGGCAGGGGAGCACCGAGACCAGCGTCATCCTCCAGTCCCTCTCGCCTTCGGTCAACTTCCCGCGGCAGAGCGTCACCGACGCCGGTGACATCATCCGGCCGTTCACGCTTCGCGGGTTGAGCCCGGACCAGACCCTGGTCCTGGTGAACGGCTGGCGCCGGCACCAGACGGCGGTGGTCAACACCTTCAACTACGGCATGCCCGCAGGCTCCAGCGGAGTGGACCTCAACGCTTTCCCCGCCAGCGCGTTGGACCGGGTCGAAGTCCTGCGCGACGGCGCCTCCTCGCAGTACGGCTCGGACGCCATCGCCGGCGTCGTGAACCTGGTAGTCAAGGACGGCGCCTTCACGCCCTTCGTGAATGGCGACGCGGGGCGCTACGTCACCGACGAATATGCGGACGACGGCACCACGGTGAACGTGAACGGCGGGTGGGGCATCGGCATCGGCCGCGGATCGCTCGGCCTCTTCGGTGAGTTCCGCGACCGCGAGCCCACCAACCGGGCGTGGGCCGATGTCTTCGAGGTGGCAGGGACGGGGGTGCCCGACTCGATCGACGCCGACAATGGCCAGGTGATCGAGAAGCGGAATCCGGTCGACCAGCCCAACCACCACTGGGGCGACGGGCTGGAGAAGGACGTGCTCACCTTCGCCAACTTCCGCATGCCGCTGAACGACGAGGGCACCACCGAGATCTACAGCTTCGGCGGCTACGGCCACCGCGACGGAACCGGCAACGCGTTCCGGCGCTACTTCGACAACCCGCGCAACTGGCAGGAGATCTTCCCCCTCGGCTATCTCCCGACCTTTGCGGGCACCGCGACCGACTGGTCCGCCGCCGGCGGTGTCCGCGGCGTCGCCGCCGGCTGGAATTACGAGCTCGGGGCGGAGCTGGGACACAACAACTTCAACTACAACATGGAGACGACGCTCAACGCGTCACTCGGCCCCTGCCTCGACGTGCCCTGCGCGCCGGGGCCGGACGGGGTGCTCGGCACCGGCGACGATCCAGGCATCCCGCAGAAGACCGATTTCTTCGCCGGACGCCTGCTGCGGAACGAGTTCGTCACCGCGCTCAACGTGGCCC
>DATBJH010000109.1:0-1775 GCA_036556505.1 Gemmatimonadales bacterium | reverse complement strand
CGGGTGTGGCGGTGACCGGGACAAGGGAAAGCGTCCGCTCATGGGGCGGATCGCCGCGGAGCTGGCGGATCTGGCGGTGGTGACCTCGGACAACCCCCGGACCGAGGATCCCGGCGCGATCATCGACGACATCGAGCAGGGAATGAGCGGCACCAGCCACCTGCGAGTCCCCGATCGCCTGGCCGCCATTCTTACCGCCCTGGATCAGGCCCAGCCGGGCGACACCCTGTTGCTGGCCGGCAAAGGGCACGAGACCTACCAGATCCTCGGCACTCAGCGGCTGCCGTTCGACGAGCGGGAGATCGTGCTGAAAGCCGTGCAAGGGTAAAGCGTGAAGAGTGAAGAGTGAACGGTGACCAGAACACACACACAACGCCGCCCTGGCGGGAATCGGCGGTGCGCGCGGCCCTGGGACTAGCCCGCGGGGGCGACGACCGGGTCTTCAGCGCGATCTCGACCGACACCAGGGCGATCCCGGCAGGCGCGTTGTTCGTAGCACTCAGCGGCGATCGATTCGATGGCCACGAGTTCCTGCCCGCGGCCGCTTCCGCCGGCGCGGCCGCGGCGGTGGTCCGGCCTGGCACTCCCGCCATTTCGGGGCTTCAGCTCTTCGAAGTCCCGGATACACTGCGTGCGTTCGGCGCACTGGCGCACGCGCGCCGCGAGGCCCTGACTGGTCCGGTGATCGCCATCACCGGCACCAACGGGAAGACCAGCACCAAGGAGATGCTCGCGGCCGCGCTGCGCACCCGGTATGTCACCTGGGCCACCCGAGCCAACAACAACAATCTGGTGGGAGTGCCGCTCACCATCCTGGAGGCCCCCGAACGGACCGAGGCGCTGGTAGTCGAGGCGGGCGCGAACCTGCCGGGCGAGATCGCGCGCTACCGCGAGATCATCGCGCCCGGCATCGTGGTGATCACCAACGCAGTGGCCGGGCATCTCGAAGGGTTCGGATCGCTGAACGGTGTGGTGGAGGAGAAGCTCTCGCTGGCTGACGGCGCCGAGCTGGCGGTGGTCGGTCTGGACCCGCCGGCCCTGGCCGCCGGCGCACGCACCCGTGCCCGGCGGGTGCGCACGGCCGCGCTGCAGGGCGCCGACTTGGTGCCGGAGCGAGTCGAGCTGGGTGCTGACGCACGGCCGGTGGTCACCATCGGCGGGAACCGCTTCAGGCTCGCCGCCCGGGGCTTGCATCAGGCGGACAACGCCGTGCGGGTGTGGGCCGTGGCGGAGGAGCTGGGGCTCGATCTCCGGGCCGTGGCCGGGGCCCTGGAGGAGTTCACCCTCCCGAGCGGCAGGGGCGAGCTGCTCCAGGTGGGCCGGCTCACCGTCCTGAACGACTGCTACAACGCCAACCCGCAGTCGTTTCGCGCGGCCGTGGCCACGGCGAGGAGCCTTCGAGGCTCGCGCCGCCTGGTGTTCGTCGCCGGCACGATGCGCGAGCTGGGGGCGGCCTCCCCGGGCCTGCACGCTCAGGTGGCGCGAGAGCTGGTGGCGCTGGGGGCCGACCTTCTGGCCGTGGTCGGCGACTTCGTACCGGCGCTGGAGCCATACCACAGACAGCTGGGCGAGACCCTGATCACCGCGCCGGATCCGCTCGCGCTCGCACCGATCCTCAGCGAGCGTCTGCGGGGCGACGAGGTGGTCGTGCTGAAGGCATCCCGCGGCGTAGCGCTCGAACGTATACTTCCGGCGCTCACCGCACGCGCCAATTCACTCGGCTGAGGTCGGATGTTCTATCATTGGCTCGCGCCACTCGGCAAGACGTACATCAT
>DATBJH010000108.1:0-3508 GCA_036556505.1 Gemmatimonadales bacterium | reverse complement strand
CGCGAATTGCTCTTCGCCGACGGAAGCCGGGACCGCCAGGAGCCGGCCGTCCCGCGCGAGCGCCAGCGACTGGAGCTCGAAGGTGGTATACAAGGAGCGGTCGAGTTGCTCGCGGAGCGCGCGTCGCATCCCGGCGTAGGTGGAGAGCGCGATCGCCAGCAGGGTGACCGCCATCGTGAGGCACAATCGGACGGCGAGCGTCCGCCGGAGACTCCATACCATCGAGAGCTATGCCGATTCGGGGGGACCTGCGGCGAGGGCGTTGATTCGGTCCACCAGCTCGGCGAACCGGAACGGCTTGCCCATCAGGGCGTTCACGCCGGCATTCATGGCGGCTCGCAGGTCTTCCGGCGCGTCGCGCGCGGTCAGCATCAGGATCGGCGTTTGCCGCCCCGCGCCGCGCAGCTCGACCGTAACCTGGTGGCCGTTCTTCTTCGGGAGCATGTAGTCCAGCAGGATCAGATCGTAGTCGATGGTCAGTGCCCGCCTGATCGCCGCCTCCCCGTCCTGCACCCGCTCGACCTCGTAGCCCTCCTGCTGGAGGCCCTCCACCAGCAGCCCGCCGAGCTTGTGGTCGTCCTCGACGATCAGGATGCGCATAGGCCCGAAGATGACCCCCACCGGATGAAGAAATCATGAGGCGATCGCGAAGGCGGTGGGTGAAGATCGCTTCATCGGCCGCTCACCCGGGGTTCAGCCGCCGGGTGGCATCATAACGCATGGCCGGCGTCCAGACCCCACCTGCCCGATACGCGCCCATCGGCCTCACCTCCGCGGAGGCGGCAGCGCGCCTGGCGGAGGACGGTCCCAACGTAGTCCCCCAGGACGGGGATCGGCACTGGCTTGGTATCCTCGCCTCCCAGATCGGAACTGCGCTGGTCCTGGTGCTCATCGTGGCCGCCGCCCTCTCCTGGGTCCTCGGCGAGGGAACCGAGGCGGCGGTCATCCTCCTCATCGTGGCGCTGAATGCCCTGCTGGGCTTCGTCCAGGAGTACCGTGCCGATCGGTCACTCCGAGCGCTGAAAGGCCTGGTGACCCGGACCGCGCGGGTGCGGCGCGACGACGCTGTCCGCGAGATCCCGGCCGCCGATGTGGTCCGGGGTGACCTGGTCGAGCTTCAGGTGGGCGATCTGGTCCCTGCCGACCTTCAGCTCGTCATGGCGGACGAGATCAGCGCGGACGAGGCGGCGCTCACCGGCGAATCGGCGCCGGTTCCCAAGGATCGCGGCAGCCTGGTGCGGCTCGGGACGGCGATCATGAGCGGGTACGGCACCGGGATCGTCACCGCGACCGGCGCGGCGACGGCCCTCGGCCAGATCGCCTCCCTGGTGACTCGCAAGCCCGAGGAGACCGACTTTCAGCGGGGCCTCCGCCGGTTCAGCGGATTCCTCATTCAGGTGGTTGTGGCACTCACCGTGTTCGTCTGCCTGGCGAACGCGGCGCTCGGCAAGGGGTGGCTCGACGCGCTTCTCTTCGCGCTCGCGCTGGCGGTGGGGATCACACCCGAAGTGCTGCCCGCCATCGTGACCATCACCCTGGCACGGGGGGCACTCCGGATGGCGCGCGATCAGGTGGTCGTCAAACGCCTGATCTCGGTCGAGGACCTCGGCAACATTGACATCCTCTGCTGCGACAAGACCGGGACGCTGACCGCCGGCGAATTCTCGCTGCTGCGCTATCTGAGCGTGGACGGCGCCGCGGAAGGGGACCTGCTCGCCATCGCGGCACTCGCGGGCTCGACCGGCACCGGTGTGCCGGCCGGGCCGGCCACCACGCCGACCGACCGGGCCACCTGGCGGCACGAGGCCCTGCGGGATCCCCCGACCTTTCTCGCCGGCTACCGGGTGCTCGACCGCAACGCCTTCGATTTCCGCCGCCGCCGGGCCAGCGCGTTGGTCGAGCGGGAGGGGTGCCGCCGCCTGGTGGTGCAGGGCGCGCCGGAATCCATGCTCGCCGCGTCCACTTCGGTAGCACTCGGCGGCCGCGTGCGGCCGCTCGACGCCGAGTCACGTGCCGCTCTCGAGGCGACCGTCGCGACTCATGAGGAGGACGGATGCCGGGTCCTGGCTGTCGCCGACCGGGAGCTCGAAGTGGAGACCACCACCGTCGCCGACGAGGTGGATCTCGTTCTCCGTGGCTTCCTGTTGTATCTCGACCCTCCCAAGCCGGACGCGGGTGCCGCGATCGAACGCCTGAACGACCTCGGTGTGGCCGTCAAGGTATTGAGCGGGGATAGCCCGGTCGTGGCCCGCCGGATCTGTCGCGAGGTCGGCCTCGGCGAAACACCGATGATCACCGGAGACCAGCTCAGCCGGCTGCCGGACAGCGAGCTGCGCGGTGTGGCGCTCGGGCACACGCTCTTCGCCCGGGTCTCCCCGGAGCAGAAGCTCCGGCTGGTGGCGGCGCTCCGCTCGGCCGGACACGTGGTCGGGTTCCTGGGTGACGGCGTGAACGACGCGCCCGCCCTCCGGGCGGCCGACGTCGGCGTGTCGGTGGATTCGGGAACGGAGGTCGCCAAGGCGGCGGCGGACATCGTGCTGCTGCGCAAGAGCCTGGCGGTCCTCGCCGGTGGCATAGGAGAGGGCAGACGAACCTTCGCCAACATCACCAAGTACATCTTGAATACCATCAGCGCCAACTTCGGGAACATGGCGACGGTGGCGGCCGCCTCGCTGTTCCTCGCCTTCCTGCCGCTGCTTCCTTCTCAGATTCTGCTCACCAACTTCCTGAGCGATCTGCCGCTGGTGATGATCGCGACCGATCGGGTGGACCAGGACCTGCTGCACCGTCCCCGGCGCTGGCACATGCGGCCGATCGCGCGATTCATGGTCGTCTTCGGATTGTTGAGCGCGGTGTTCGATCTCCTGCTCATCGGGGGATTGAGCTGGGTCTGGCCCGCGGACCCGGCGCTGCTCCGGAGCGCCTGGTTCGTCGAGTCGGTCTGTTCCGAGGTGCTGGTCACCTTCGCAGTCCGCACCCGGTCGCGCTGGTACCGCAGCCGGGCGAGCGGCTGGTTGATCTGGAGCTCCGTGGGCGCGGCAGCCCTGGCCTTTGCGGCGCCCTACCTGTCGGTGGGCCAGCGTTACTTCGGATTCACTCCCCTGCCGTTGCACGTGGCCGCATTCGTGGCTGGACTGCTCGTGGTGTACTTCACGGCCGCCGAGCTCGCCAAGGGCCCCTTCCTGCGGCGCTTCGGCGACTGAAGGCACGATCGCAGCCGGGTCAGGCGGGATGTTGGGTGACGGCCGCGTGCCGATGGTAGACCCGAATGGCAAGCACGCTGAGGAGCACGCCCGCCAGGCCGACTATGAGCAGGGGAATGATCTGTCGTTCGACGAAGCTCACGCCCAGATAGACGGCGCCGACTGCGTAAGGCACCTCCGCGACCGCCAAGGCTCCGATGAAGGGGAGGAATGGGCAGCGAATGAGGCCGAACGCGTATCCCGCCAGATCGGACGGGACCGCGAGCTGCAGTAGGACGATGCCGATCAGCGAACGCCGGGAACGG
>DATBJH010000107.1:0-9571 GCA_036556505.1 Gemmatimonadales bacterium | reverse complement strand
GGCTGTCTCGGAGAGACCCCTGGCTCTGCGTTGCCGCCGTCGCCGGCGGGTTGCTCTGAGCTGGAGTGCTGGTCGGCACCATGCCGATCCAGTTCGTCGCCGATAGTGAGCGAGCGTTCGCCAAGCAAGCTGTGAAGGGGTCGCTTGGGGCGCAATTCACAAGTTTTGGTCGGTGTTCAACAGCGATACACGGGCACCGCAAGACTTGGCGCGACTGCAAATCATCGCGCGCGGGCACACGCACGCAGCCTCATTGTCGGGCGGCTACCTTCGAGTGGCCTGGCAAGGGCCGATGATCGCGACTCCCGCCGTCGCGTGAGGCTCGCGGCCAGCGGAGCGCGCGCGTGCGCTCCGAGATGTCCAACTCCAGACGGAACGGATTCTCGAGCATGAGAATTTGGCTGCCCACCCCAAGTCGATTGAGGCGCTTCGTCAACCATGAGATTCCAATCCTCCGCTCGGCGTGGAAGCTTGCGCGAGCCTCTTCGGCCGAGAGCGGGCTCAGTCCACTCAGGCACTTTCGAGAGGTGCTGGTGCTTCGCCGCTTCGGGGTGGGGCCATGGTCGTACTACCACAACCGTCTGTTTGACCCTGCCATCTCCATGACGGAGAAGGCCAGCTACCTGGGCAAACCAGGGGCCGGCAATGCCCTGGAGCGGTTGACGCCCCTGAGCTACCAGCTGCTCTACAGTAACAAGCTGATAGCCGACCGATTCTTTGGCGCACTCGGCTTCCCCTTGCCGAAGATCTATGGCGTGCTCAATCCCGAGGTCGGTCACACCAGTGACGGCCAGCCTCTTCGGACGGCGCTGGACCTGGACCTCTGGCTCGAGCGATTCCAGGGTCCCGGCTTCGTCTTCAAGCCGCTGGAGGGCGCCTACGGGTATAAGATTCTCGTTCTTGCCCGGGGCGCGAACGAAAGGCGGAACGTTTTCATCACTCCGTCGGGTGACGAGTACGATGCCGAGCAACTCGTGGCCTTCACTCGCCAGGACGCTCGGCTGCCGACGTGGTCCCGCCAGCTGCATTCTTTCGTGCTGCAGGAGCGTCTTTTCCCTCACCCGGCGATCCGGGAGCTCGTCGGCGGGCCGACCGTGTGCACCGTGCGCTTAGTAACCTTTATCGCCTTGGATGGTCAGCCTCGAGTGCTCGGGGCTGCGTTCAAGCTCCAGTCGGGTCCGGTCGGGGCTGACAACTTCGCGCTCGGATCGATCGCGTGCTTCGTGGATGTGGACACGGGGATCCTGGGACGGGGACGAACTCATGACGACCTGAGAGACTTCACCGTCGTCCCCGGGACCGATCGCTCCTTCGTAGGATTTCGGCTTCCCCACTGGGCGGAGGTGAGAGCCATGGCCCTGAGGGCCGCGACCGCATTCCCCTGGGCTCGCGCGGTGGCCTGGGACATCGCGCTCACGGATCGTGGTGTCATGCTCCTGGAGGGGAACGAGCGCTGGGATCCAGACCTGATCCAGCTCCCCGCGGATCGGGGGCTGATGGCCGGGGAATTCAAGGCGTTGTGTGAAGCGCTGGGCGATCGGGCGTGACCGGAAAGTGCACAACGTGGTGAAGCTGGGACTGGACGGTATGACTGGCTGACGGCGCTAGATTGTAAGTTGTTCCGGGCCCTTAGCTCAGTCGGTTAGAGCAGCGGACTCATAATCCGTAGGTCGTTGGTTCGAATCCAACAGGGCCCACTGTATTCTCTCAGACGTCCACCTGACTCGAATCCTCCAATGTCCGCAGTGCGCGCACGGCCGCCATGAGGCCGCCCTGCGGGTCGGCCGAGGTCAGCTCCCGCAGCCGCCGGGCGCGCCGACGATTCTCCAGCGGCGGCCGACGCAACCGCACCGACATGCCGCAGGCCATCCTGACGGCCTGCAACAGACTCCCCGGGCTGAACGGCTTGGGCAGGATTGGCAGGCGCCGGTCGTGACTGACCGCGCTCAGGAACCCGGTGATGCCGAGGACGGGCAGACCGGGTCGGAAAATGGAGAGCACTTCCGCGAGCTCCTGACCGCTGACCTTCGGCATGTTCAGATCGGTCACCACGAGCCGAAGGGGACCCTCGTAGGATTCGATGGTCTCCAAGGCCTCCTCACCGTCCCGGGCCTCCAGGACGACCCAGCCGTCGGCCTCGAGAAACCGGCGGCCGACCCAGCGGACGGCCTCCTCATCGTCGGCGAGAAGAATCACGCCGCGGGCGCCCGACGGCGCGGGGTCCGGCGGCTCGCGGTCACTCATGGCTCGCTCGAGTACCGAAGGGGGAACCCGAATATCCTGCCGTTCGCGGGGCTCCCGCAAGGCGGAAGGTGTTTCAGGGCATGCTGCTGCCGCTTGCCGGCCCAAGGTCGCAGATATAGGTTCCCGCTCCCGGTGAGCCGGGCGATTAGCTCAGCTGGTTAGAGCGCGCGCCTCACATGCGCGAGGTCGGGGGTTCAAGTCCCTCATCGCCCACTGGCGTATCAGGCACCTCCTCGACCCACTCGTCGGGGAGGTGTTTCGCGTCTCAGGAACAGGTGTGACAGTGCGGATGGGGCAGGGGAACCGACACCCCGACGCGGTCGGGCTCCAGCAGCAAGCTGGGCGGCTGCAGGCCGAAGATCCGCCAGCGGCCCGATACTACCTTGGCGCAGGTAACCCCCAGCGCCGCACCCACCACGACGTCACTGGCCCAGTGGCGCTCGTTGTAGACCCGCGACCATGCCGTCCCCGCGGCGATCCCGTACAGCGCCGCCGTCGCCCAGGGATTGTGCAGGTCGTCCGAAATCGACGTCGCCAGCGCGAAGGCTACGGTGCTGTGGCCGGAAGGGAACGAGGCCTGACCGGAAAATGGGCGAAAGTCGATCGGCCCTTCCTCGGCATCGGGCCGGGCACGCCCGCTCACCAGCTTGAGGGTCTGGAACGCGACGGTCGAGACCACCACCGTGGCGACCAGGCGGCCCCCGGCCCTGACGACGGCCGGGTTGTGCATGACGGCGCCGGTGGCGAGCACCCCCAAGGGCAACAGCGCGTAGACTTCGGGCTGTCCCACGCGCCTGAACGTGGCGGCCAGGTGCTCGGCCGAGCTGGTGGCGTGCTCCCGAAACTCGTGCGTCACGCTCGCGTCAGCCGTCATCAGCCCCAGCGCGGGCCAGACCACGATCGCGGCCTCCCACCAGCGAAGCGTATGCGGCGCCGCCGCCTTCGGCACCGCAATCGGGGTGGTCGGGCTCTGAGCGGCCACGCCCGGGCTCACGCCAAGCAGCAGGACGCAGGCCAATCGGCGGGCCGCTCCTGGCCTCGGGGAAAAGTCGGGCTTCCGTGCGTTGGTCACCGGTCTGTGAGGAACCTCGTGGGGACCCTGGCAAATCTATGCCTCGGGGACCGTCACCGCCTGGCCGCGTACATTTGACCGGCCGCCGACTCCCCGGCCAATGGAGACTCCCGTGCACGTGCTCGTTCTCAACGTCGGCAGCTCCACCCTGAAGTTCCAGCTGATCCGCACCGACGCCGAGCGGATCGCCGCCAACACGGACCAGCGGCTCGCCCGAGGGCAGATCGAGCGCATTGGTGGCGAGGCCATCCTGACGCTCGAAGCGGGGGCCGATCGCACCTCCCGCCGGTCGGTCGCCTCGCTCCGAAACCACGCGGCCGCCGTGGATCACCTGCTCCGCTGGCTCACCGACGCCGAGAGCGGCTCGGGCATCAGCGCGCTGGGCCAGATCGAGGCCGTGGGCCACCGAGTAGTGCACGGCGGCGAGCACTTCACCCGATCGGTCCTCATCGACGCCGAGGTCCTCCAGCGCCTGGACGAGACCATCGAGCTGGCGCCGCTGCACAACCCGCACAACCTGAGCGGAATCCGCGCCGCGCAGGCGGCGCTCGGGCCGGGCGTGCCGCAGGTGGCATCGTTCGACACCGCCTTCCACCACACCCTGCCCGAGGTCGCCTACCTCTACGCGATCCCCTACCAGTTCTACCGCCGGTACAAGGTGCGACGATATGGCTTTCACGGCACGTCGCACCGTTACGTGGCACACCGCTATCGCCAGCTCACCGGCCGCGCCCGGGAGGACACCAGTCTGATCACCCTCCATCTGGGCAACGGCTGCTCGGCCTGCGCGATCAAGGGTGGAGAATCGGTCGATACCTCGATGGGGTTCACCCCTCTCGAGGGGCTGGTCATGGGCACCCGCTCGGGCGACCTGGACCCGGCGATCCTCGACTACCTCGCGGGGAAGGAAGGCCTCTCCCTCGCGCAGGTGGAGGGCGTCCTGAACAAGTCCTCCGGGTTGCTCGGCGTCTCCGGCCTCACGGCCGACATGCGCGAGCTGTTGGCCGAGGCGGACGAGCACGACGATCGCCGCGCCCGACTCGCGGTCGCTCTCTTCTGCTACAGGGTCCGGAAGTACGTCGGGGCCTATCTGGCGGCGATGGACGGCGCCGAAGCCATCGTCTTCACCGGCGGCATCGGCGAGAATGCGGCCCGGGTGCGGGCCGAGATCTGCGCCGGGCTTGGATGGCTGGGCGCGAAACTCGATCCCACGGCGAATGACGCGGCGGTGGCGGGGCAGGAGGGGAGGATCGATGCCGCCGGGAGCCGGCTGGCGCTGTGGGTGATCCCGACCGACGAGGAGCTGCTGATCGCGCGGGACGCCTACCGGGTGGTGGCCGGCGTGGAGTCCCGGTTCTAGGCGAACGCGGGACCGGACTCGACCGTCGCCGGGCGGAGCTCGAAGAGCGCCACCTCCGCCGGACAGCGGTAACGAAAGCGAGGCCCGCTTCCGCCCACACCACGGGACACGTAGAGCGGCCCCACTGCCGTCTGGTAGAGTCCCGCGACGTACCGCCCGCTTCCACTGGGCGTCACCGCGGGGACCAGCGGAAACCGGATCTGCCCGCCGTGCGTGTGACCCGCCAGCATGAGGAGCGGCACCGCGGCCCGCGGCCAGTCCGGTCGATCGGCCTGACCGGGCTCGTGAAAGAGCCAGAGCTGAGGCTCGGCGGGATCGAGCACCGGCTCGAAGAGACCCGGCCGGGGATCGCCGTGGCGGAGGTCGTCGAGGCCGAACACCCTGAGATGCGAGCCGCGCAGCGGGATCTCGCGGGTCTCGTTCACCAGCAGCTCGGCGTCGGCACGCTCGTGGACCTTCCGGGCCGCGTTGGCGATATCGGACGGGGTGCCCCGGCCGAGCTCGTACTCGTGGTTGCCGAGCACGGCTACTACAGGAAGTTCTTTGGGCAGGGAGCGGAGCCAGGCCTCGTACCCCAGCACGCCGGCGCGGTGGTCCCACTGATCCCCCGTGATCACCAGCAGGTCCGGCCGCTCCCGCGCCAGGATCGCCACGGCCTGCTGAGCAGCGGGATGCGGCTCGACCTCGAAGAGATGAAGGTCGGTGACCTGCGCGATCGTGGCACCGGCCAGGGCCGGGGGAAGATTAGGGACGAACACCGGTAGCCGGGTGACACGCACGTCGTCCTCCGCTTCGGCCTCCACGACCGGAACGGCGGCGGCGACGGCGGCGATCGCGCTGGTGGCGAGGAAGCGGCGGCGGGTGATGGGCAAGCGGAAAGCGGTCATCGGACGATCCCGAAAGAAAGCATGGTCAGACACGAGGGAGGAATCGTCAGCGAAGACCGTGCCAAACAGCTGGGAACGGCGTCAGGCGCCGGGGTGTCAACGAACAATGCAGTGGGAAGGGGCGCGCCCCGGGATTTTCCCCACCGAAGTGTGATATAGATCACACACCTTCAGTGCGGTACCCGTTTACCTTGCCGCGTTCCATATCAAGAAGGTTCCGGCTTGTGGGCAGTCAGCTTCCTTCTCCATATGTCACTGCACTCGTCGTAGACGACGAGCGGATCTCCCGACGCGTTGCCACCCGCATGCTGAGAGAGCTCGGCCTCCGCGTGCTCGAGGCCGACGGAGCGGAGGAAGCCCTGGACGTCTTCCGGATGTCGCAGCAGCCCGTTGATTTGGTGCTGCTCGACGTGGTCATGCCGGAAACCGATGGTGTGGAGCTCGCCGAGCAGATCCTGTCCCACCGCCCTGGCCAGCGGATCATCTTCATGTCGGCCTACCCGGCGGAAGTCCTTGCCGAACACGGGCTGCAGGATCTCGAGGTGCTCTTTCTTGCCAAGCCGTACACGATGGAGGAACTGCGGGCGAAGGTACGCCAGGCCATGGAGCGTCCGCCGTCGCGCGACGTGGACCCGGTCTGGCGCGTGCGTCAGCAGGACGCGCGCCGGCAGGAGTAGGAGGCGGCTGATTCGGGTGAAGCGCGCCCCTGGCGCTCCACCAGGCGGGATCAGGACCCCGCCGTGGTTGCCGGCTCGTTGTACAGTCCCCCTGAGATTGGCTGAGGATCCGCCCTTGCCAAAACGGCAGGGAGGGTCAAGATATTCTGGTTCCCGGTCCGGCCAGGGCGGCGTGGCGAGGCGCGACCCGCTCGACTGGAGCCGTGACCAGACTCGAACCGAAACCTGGGTCGCCTCGTGACGATGCAGACTCTCGATTTCGGCTCGACGGCCATGACTCTCGCCGATCGAGTCGCTGCCGATTTACCCGGCTTCGCCGCGGGACTCGGCCACCCTGACTTCCCTTGTCTCTCGCGGGCACACAATCCGTCGAGTTGTGTGCCGTGCGTGGATTTCTCGCCCTGGCTGCGAGATCGTGTGCGCCGCGGTGACGTCGAGGGAGTCGGGGAATATGTCTGGCGCATTCGAGAGGCGAACCCGGGAGTGGGCAGCTCGGAGGAGGACTTCCGACAGCGCTTCCAGGCGCTGGCGGCGTCCCTCATGGAAGCTCCACTCGACCGATACCTCCTCGACGGTACCCAAGAGGCGTATCTCGATCTTCGGGTCGCTCTGGTCCTCCTCGCGGCCCACGAAGGATTTTCCGGATTCATCATGACGGGCGAAGCGGCCGATTTCCTGGCCGCCGCCGTCTGTCCCCACGCCTTCACCCTCACCGGCGCCGACCGGATGGTGGAGGCGCGCAACGAGTTCGTGAGCAAGATGGCCAGCGAGATGAGCTACTGGTCGACCTGGCCGCCCCTCCTGGCCGACGCGCTCCATCCCATCATTCCGCCGAGGGATCCGGACGCCGACGCCGTGCTCGCGCGACTGAATCCGCTTCCTCTCGGCGCCCGGGCCCATGCCGCCGACGTCCTCCGCCACCTCGTTGCCGATCCCAGCACCCCCCGCACCCTCGCCAGCCTCAGCCGATACGAAACCCGGAAACGTGGCCTCGATGTCGCCGAGTCCACCCGGCTTATCATGGACACCGGTCTGGTGGTGCCTGCAACCGAGCTGAAGGGATGGCTGGCGGGGTGGACTCGGCGAGACCTGCTCGGCTTCCTGGCTCACTGCGGGGTCCGCCCGCGCAACTCGTGGAGCAAGGAGCGGCTCGCGGAGGTGGCCGAAGCGGAGTGCGCGGAGCCGCTGCGCCAGCGCATGAGCGAGTCCGGGGTGGTGGAGCTGAGTCCGGGGCACGTGCACGGAGCTCGCCTGCTGCGGGAGTATCTGGACGGGGTGAAGGAGACCTGGCGCGTGTGGTTGGGCTTCGGGACCGGGGTGTGACGGTACCGCCCGCCCGCCCGAGCGCCCTAGATCACTCCCCCCCGCCGAAGCCTTCCGATCTGATCGAACCGCTCCTCGTGCACCGCGAGCACTTCCTCCGGTGACACCGTGGCCACGCCGGGCTTGCTCACCTCCACGCCCGCCGCGTAGTTCGCGAGCTGAGCGGCTTCCACCAGCGAGGCCCCGGCAGCGAGCGCCGTTCCCAGCCACGCGGTCACGGTATCCCCGGCCCCCGAGACGTCGAACACCTGGCGGGCGATGCTGGGAATCCTCAGCGAGCTCCCGTCCTTCATCACCAGCAGCATTCCGTCCGCGCCCAGCGTCACCAGCATGTTGTCCACCTTGAGCCGCGCCAACACCTCCGGGATCGCATTCCGATCCTGAAGGTCCACGGCTGCGCCCAGCGCGGACTCGAGCTCGCGGCGATTGGGCTTGAACACCGTCGCGCCGGCGTAGGCGAAGAACTGCCGGTACTTCGGGTCCACCACCACGGGAATCCCCCGGCGCCGCGCTACCGCCATCACCTCGGCGATGAGCGTGGGGGCCAGGGCGCCCTTGTTGTAATCCTCCAGCAGGAGCGCATCCGCATCGGCCAGCGCCTCGCTCGCCGAGCGGATCAGCCGGTCGAGGTCGGGCCCGTCGAGCAGGGCGTCCACCTCGTCGTCGATCCGGACGATCTGCTGCGCCCGCGCGATGATCCTGGTCTTCGAGGTGGTGGGCCGCCCCGCGATCGTCACCACGTGACGGCCGTCCAGCCGGGCCACCACCAGCTCCTGCCGGATCGCCGCTCCGTCGCCATCGTCGCCCACGGCGCCGACCAGCAGGCAGCTCGCGCCCATCGAGGCCACGTTGGCCGCCACGTTGGCCGCGCCCCCGAGCTTCGCCGTGCGGTCGCGGACGGTCACGACCGGCACCGGCGCCTCGGGCGAAAGCCGCTCGGTCTCCCCGTAGAGATAGCGATCGATCATGATGTCGCCGATCACCACGACGCGGCTGCTCTTCATCCGCTGGATCAGATGGAGCAGCCGGTCGCGGCTCAAGGGCGGCGGGTGGGTCATCGGATCACTCCCCGCCGGCTCAGGCCCAGCGTGGCCTGCAGCCGGCCCACGAAGCGGTTGTCCGTCTCGCCGGAAACGTTCCCCGCGTTCACCACGTGGTGCAGCCCGGCGGAGGCGCGAAGGTCGAGGGGCCCCTGCCGCCCGCTCACCGCCACGGCCGCGCGCCAGGTGTGCTCCACGGTCCCGATGAAGAGCTGCGGCAGCCCCCCCGCCTCCTCGGGCGTCGCCGGGAACGGATCATTGATGTCGCCCTCGCCCTGGCGCTGGAGCGTGAGCTCGGGCATGAACAGCCAGCGCTGGGCTACCGGTACGCTCACTGTGACCGTCACCCGGTCCATGTCGGCGAAGTTGCGGCCCATGCCCACGCCGCCGTCGGTCAGGTTCTCGTAGGGATCCAGGGTCCGGAACGCGAGACTGGAGGCCTGAGTATAGAAGGCCCGCCAGCTGAGCCCGGCCCCAACCGGCCCGAAGGCGGCGACGGTGAAGGCCCAGCGATTGGGATAGCGGTCCTCACCGCCTGTATCCTCGTACTGGAGGTCGTCCAGGCCCACCTGCGCCTCCAGCGTGGTCCCTTTGCCGATGCGATAGCGCCCGTCGAAGCCGAACAGCACATTGCCGTCGGAGCCGAGGCCGTACTGGTTGGTGAAGAGCAGGAGGCTGAGCGGGTTCCGGTAGCGGCCGTCGAACTCCCGGTCCACGCCCGCCAGGATCGTCGTTTCCCAGATTCCCAGGCGCAGCCGGTCGGTGATCCGTACCCCCAGGCGGTGAGCGAAGAAATAGCGGTGCACCCGCTCGCCCGCGCTGTCGGCGTCTTCCAGGGGGCGGGCGGAAGCGAAGAGCCGGACCGCGTCCACGCCGATGTCGAGGGCGAGCTCGGTCTCGTTGTAGCCGTAGTTGCTGAGCCCGATGCCCTCGATACCGACGGGCCCCCAGTTCCGGTCCATCTGTCC
>DATBJH010000106.1:0-8280 GCA_036556505.1 Gemmatimonadales bacterium | reverse complement strand
AGATGGTGATGCCGGGGGACAACGTGCAGATGACGATCGAGCTGATCACGCCGATCGCGATGGACGAGGGGCTGCGGTTTGCGATCCGCGAGGGCGGACGGACGGTGGGCGCGGGTGTGGTCACGAAGATCCTGAAGTAGGTGAGGAGCTATCCGCTATCGGCTATCCGCTATCAGAGGTGATGGCCCGAGAGCCCTGAGGTTCGCGAGCACCATTGATAGCCGATAACTGATAGCTGATAGCTGATAGCTGAGGACATAGCCGTGCCCAGAGACAAAATCATTCTCGAGTGCACCGAGTGCAAAAGCCGCAACTTCTTTACGGATAAGAACAAGCGGAAGCACCCGGAGCGCGTCGAGCGGCGGAAATACTGCCCCCGGTGCGACACGCACCGGCTTCACAAAGAGTCGAAGTAGCCATGGACCGAGTGCAGGTGGCGGCCCAGCCCGGCCGGCTGACCGGGTGGGTCGGCCGAACGCGGACCTTCCTCCTCGGTGTGCGCGAGGAGATGCGGAAGGTCACCTGGCCCACACGTGACGAGCTGATCAAGGCCACCCGGATGATCGTGGTGCTGTCGATCATTCTCGGCATCGTCATCGGCCTCATGGACTGGCTGCTGCAGCTCATCTTCGTCGACGGCATCGCGCGGCTCGCGCGGTAGCAGGGAACATGGAATACCGCTGGTACGCGATTCAGACGACAGCCGGGCACGAGAACAAGGTCCGCAGCCTCCTGCAGAAGCGGATCACGGATGATCCCCGCCCGGCGGAGCAGAAGCTGATCCGCCAGGCGCTGGTGCCGGTACAGGAAGTGATCGAGATCAAGAACGGCAAGAAGGTCAACGTCGAGCGGAAGCTGTACCCGGGCTACGTGCTGGTCGAGATGGCGATGAGCCAGGAGGCCCTGCACGTGGTCAACAGCATCCAGGGCGTGATCAAGTTCGTCGGCACCGGCAAGATGCCGCAGCCGCTCCGCCAGGAAGAAGTGAACCGCCTGCTCGGCATCGCCGAGGCGGTCACCGAGGCCGAGCCGAAGGAGGAGATTCCCTTCATGGTCGGCCAGGTGGTGGAGATCACCGAGGGCCCCTTCTCCGACTTCAGCGGTACGGTCGAAGAGGTGCTGGCGGACAAGGGGAAGGTCCGGGTGACGGTGAGCCTGTTCGGCCGACCCACCGCGGTGGAGATGGACTATTTGCAGCTACGGGGGCACTAGCAGGGCGGTCAGGCGGGTACCCCGCCGCCGAACCGCACCACCCGGCGGTAAGGCGGTACGACGGTAAGTAATTCGAGGCGGGGCGTGGGTTACCGCCCTACCGCCTGGGGAGGGAAGCGGTGGCGGAGTGGTGCCGCCTTACCGCCGGGGCAGAAGGGAAGGGTGGCGGGGTACCGCCCGCCAACACCGCGACCGCGCGGATTCGCGGCAGTAGGCCTAAAGCACGGGCCCACGCTACGAGGAGATGCATGGCAAAGAAGATCCAGGCAGTGGTGAAGCTCCAGTGCCCGGCCGGAGCGGCGACGCCCGCTCCTCCCGTGGGCACCGCCCTGGGTCCGCACGGCGTGAACATCATGGAGTTCGTGAAGCAGTTCAACGCCCGGACCCAGAGCCAGAGCGGGATGGTGATCCCCTGTGTGGTCACCATCTTCGCGGACCGGACCTTCACCTTCATCACCAAGACCCCCCCGGCTCCGAACCTCCTGCTCAAGGAGGCCGGAATCGAGAAGGGGAGTGGTCAGCCGAACCGAACCAAGGTCGGGAAGGTCAGCCGTGCCCAGGTCAAGAAGATCGCGGAGATCAAGATGGCCGATCTCAACGCGTCCGACCTGGACAGCGCCATGAGGATGATCGCCGGCACCGCGCGATCCATGGGGCTGGAGGTGGTGGACTGATGGCGACCCAGGGCAAGAAGTTCCGGTCGGCCGCCGCCAAGGTGGACCGCACGCGCGAGTATCCGATCCCCGAGGCCGTGTCGCTGGTGAAGGGCGCCTCCTTCGCCAGGTTCGACGAGACCGTAGACGTCGCCGTCAACCTCGGCGTGGACCCCCGCCATGCCGACCAGGTCGTCCGCGGCACGGTCGTGCTCCCGCATGGAACCGGCAAGTCGGTTCGCGTGTTGGTAATCACCCAGGGCGAGCGGGTGCGCGAAGCCGAGGCCGCCGGCGCCGACTTCGTGGGGATCGAATACGTCCAGAAGATCAAGGACGGCTGGCTCGATTGCGACGTCATCGTCGCCACCCCGGACGTGATGGGCCAGCTGGGCCAGCTCGGCAAGGTGCTGGGCCCCCGCGGTCTGATGCCGAACCCCAAGGCCGGCACGGTCACCATGGACGTAGCCAAGGCGGTCCGGGAGATCAAGGCCGGCAAGATCGAGTTCCGGGTGGACAAGACCGGCAACGTGCACGCGCCGGTCGGCAAGGTCTCCTTCAGCCCGGACCAGCTGTCGGCCAACGTGCAGGCGTTCATGGACACGATCGTCCGCGCCAAGCCGTCGGCGGCCAAGGGCACCTACATCCGCTCGGCTACGCTGTCGAGCACCATGGGGCCGGGGGTCCGGCTTGAGACGGCGGTGTACCGATGAGCAAGACCGCGCGGCAAGAGACGGTGGAGGCCCTGACTGAGCGGCTCAAGGGATCCCCCAACCTCTTCGTCACCGATTTCACCGGCCTCAACGTGCTCCGGATGACGGAGCTGCGCCGGCGCCTCAGGGGCGCGGGCGTGGATTTCGTGGTGGTAAAGAACACCCTGGCCCAGCGCGCCCTGGCGGCCAACGGCGTCAACGCGCTGGACGACCACCTCGCCGGCCCCACGGGTCTGGTCCTCTCGGGCCGGGATCCGGTGGTGGGGGCGAAGGTGCTGGCCGACTTCGCGAAGGAGTTCGAGAAGCCGGCCATCAAGATCGGGCTGGTGGACGGCAAGCCCCTCACGGCGGACCAGATCAAGCGTCTGGCCGAGCTCCCGCCCAAGGACGTGCTGCTGAGCCAGCTCGCGGGCTACATCCAGGCGCCGATGGCCCAGTTCGCCGGCGCCATGAACGGACTGCTGTACCAGATGATCGGCGCCCTCGAGGCGCTTCGCGCGCAGCGTAGTGCTGCTTCCTGAACCGGACGGAGAGAGACCAGACCATGGCCACCACCACGCTGAGTAACGAAGAGATCCTCGAGGCGATCGGCAACAAGACCGTCGTCGAGCTGGCGGAGCTGATCGAGGGGTTCAAGACCAAGTTCAACGTCACTATCGCAGCGGCGGCCCCGGCGGCGGCCGCAGCGGGTGGGGCGGGCGGCGGTGCCGCGGCCGCGGCGCCGGCCGAGGAGAAGACCGAGTGGACCGTCGTCCTCAAGGAGGGCGGCGCCAAGAAGATCCAGGTCATCAAGGTGGTCCGGGAAGTCACCAGCCTGGGCCTGAAGGAAGCCAAGGATGCCGTGGACAGCGTCCCCAGCACCATCAAGGAGGGCGTGACCAAGGCGGAGGCCGAGGAGATCAAGAAGAAGCTGGAAGAGCAGGGCGCGGTCGTCGAGCTGAAGTAGGGCGCAGGCACAGGTCGGATGGCCGATAACTGAGGGCTATCGGCTATCAGCTATCGGCTGTCGGACCTGAGACCTGACACCCTATTTCAGTGAGACGAATGACACGCTCGACGCTCTCGGTAGTTCCCGAATTTGCCGAGCCCCGTAGGTCACCCCGCCCGGGCCGGGCGGGGGATCCGTGTTGGGGCCATTTGTGCTGCTCGCCGGTCCGGTGCGCAAGCCACGCAGGAGTGAGTTACTGATGCCTCAGACCCGATCCGTCATCACGTTCAGCAAGCGGGAGGGCGGCATGCCGATGCCGCACCTTCTCGACATCCAGACCGCCGCGTTCGAGACGCTGCTGGTCCCGGACGACGTCCACGGCGACCGCCAGGACGTGAGCCTCGAGCGCGTCTTCCGGGACCTGTTCCCGATCACGGATGTGAACGAGAAGTACAAGCTCGAGTTCCTCGGGTACTCGCTGGGCGACGCCAAGTACGCGGTCGAGGAGTGCATCGAGCGCGACATGACCTACGCCGCGCCGCTCAAGGCCAAGCTGCGCCTCGACGTCTACGAGGAGGTCGAGGGCCAGAAGCGGCTCAAGAACGCCATCGAGAAGGAAGTCTATCTGGGCGAGCTGCCCATCATGACCCCGCTCGGCACCTTCGTGATCAACGGGGCCGAGCGGGTGGTCGTGAGCCAGCTCCACCGCTCGCCGGGCGTGGTGTTCGAGGAGGACACCCACCCCAACGGGCAGCGGCTGTTCTCGGCGCGGATCATTCCCTTCCGGGGCTCGTGGGTCGAGTTCACCATCGACATCCACGACGTGATCTACGTCCACATCGACAAGAAGAAGAAGTTCCCCGCCACGGCGCTCCTGCGCGCCTTCGGCTACGGGAACAATGCCGACATCCTGAAGCTGTTCTTCGCGACCAAGGTGCTGAACATCACCGGCAAGCTGGAAGGCCGGCAGGAGAAGCGCGAGGTGATCGGCGCGCTGGTGGCGGAGGACGTGGCCAACCCGGAGGATGCCCGGGGCGAGCCGCTGGCCACGGTGGGCGACGAGCTCAGCCAGGAGCGGCTCAACGAGATGCGGCACAAGGGCGTCAAGACGGTGACGGTGTTCGCCGGCTACAGCACCCTCGACGTGCGCGAGGAGGAGCAGCCGACGACCACCCGCGACCGCCACAACCACGTGCTGGCGTTCGACGTGGCCGAGCCGGAGACCGGCGAGGTGCTGGCCTCGGCGGGCGACGAGCTGACCGAGTCGCTGCGCAAGAAGCTGATCAAGGCCGGCGTCCACAAGATCGAGGTGCTGCTCCCCCATGGCCGCTCCGAGTCGCCACTGATCAAGAACACCCTGGCGAAGGACCCGACCCACAGCGAGGCCGAGGCCCTGGAGCAGATCTACGCCCTGCTCCGGCCGGGCGACGCGCCCAACCTGGAGACCGCGCGGCAGCAGCTCCAGAAGCTGTTCTTCAACCCCAAGCGCTACGACCTGGGCCGGGTGGGCCGCTACAAGATCAACCAGCGGCTCAAGCTCAAGACCGATGCCAACCACACGGTCCTCACCGAGGACGACTTCATCGCGATCATCCGCTACCTGATCGACCTGCACGACGGGCGGGGGTTCACCGATGACATCGACCACCTCGGCAACCGCCGGATCCGCAGCGTGGGCGAGCTGATCGCCAACCAGTTCTCGGTGGGCCTGAGCCGCATGGCCCGGCTGGTCAAGGAGCGGATGAGCATCAACTCGGATCCCGAGAAGATCTCGCTCGACGACTTGGTGAATGCCCGGACGGTGAGCGCGGTCATCCAGGCCTTCTTCGGCAGCTCGCAGCTCTCGCAGTTCATGGACCAGACCAACCCGCTGGCCGAGCTGACCAACAAGCGGCGGCTCTCGGCGCTGGGCCCGGGCGGACTCACCCGGGAGCGCGCGGGCTTCGAGGTCCGCGACGTGCACTACTCGCAGTACGGCCGGATGTGCCCGATCGAGACGCCGGAAGGTCCGAACATCGGCCTCATCACCAGCCTCTCGACCTACGCCCGGATCAACGAGCTCGGGTTCATCGAGACCCCGTACCGGGTGGTCAAGAACGGCAAGGTGACCGACGAGATCCGCTGGCTCTCGGCCAGCGACGAGGAGGACTACGCCGTCGCCCAGGCCAACGCGCCGATCAGTCCCGACGGCACCTTCGCCGAGGCGCTGGTCCTGAGCCGGAAGGGCGATGACTACCCGCTGCTGCCGCCCGACCGGATCGACTTCATGGACGTGGCGCCGGAGCAGCTGGTCTCCATCGCCGCGGCGCTGATCCCGTTCCTGGAGCACGACGACGCCAACCGCGCGCTCATGGGCTCCAACATGCAGCGGCAGAGCGTGCCGCTCCTCTTCCCCCAGGCCCCGCTGGTGGGCACCGGTCTGGAGGAGAAGGTGGCGCGGGACTCGGGCGCGGTCATCATCGCCCGGCGGGCCGGGGTGGTCACCCGGGTCACCGCGGACGAGATCATCGTGGACGCCGGCACCAACGGCGCGGCCCCGGCCGACCAGCCGCTGGCCCGGCTGCACCAGCACGACCGCTACCGGGTGAAGAAGTTCTGGCGCACCAACCAGGACACCGCCATCAACCAGCGACCCCTGGTCCAGCTGGGTCAACGGGTGGCGCAGGGCGAGATCATCGCCGACGGCGCCGCCACCGACGGCGGCGAGCTGGCCCTGGGCAGCAACGTGCTGGTGGCGTTCATGCCCTGGTACGGGCACAACTTCGAGGACGCGATCGTCCTCAGCGAGCGGCTGGTGAAGGACGACGTCTACTCGTCGATCCACATCCAGGAGCTCGAGCTCCACGTCCGCGACACCAAGCGCGGGCAGGAGGAGATCACCCGCGAGATCCCCAACGTTTCCGACGAGAGCGTGGTGGACCTCGACGAGCGGGGCATCGTCCGGATCGGCGCCCACGTGAAGCCGGGCGACATCCTGGTCGGCAAGATCACCCCCAAAGGGGAGACGGAGCTGTCGCCGGAAGAGAAGCTGCTGACCGCGATCTTCGGCGAGAAGGCGAAGGACGTGAAGGACAGCTCGCTCAAGGTTCCGCCCGGCATGGCCGGGGTGGTGATCGACGTCAAGATCTTCAGCCGGATCGAGGATCAGGTCGTCGAGAAGGACCGGGGCGAGCGGATCGGCGAGGTGCGCCGGATCGAGAACGACGAGAAGGCGCGGATCAACACCGTGATGCTGGACGAGCTGCGCCACCTGCTGCAGGGCCAGGAGGTCGCCCTGATGCTGAAGGCCGGCACGGTGGAGGAGTACCTGTCCTCGGGCAGCAAGCTCACGGCCGCCTCGCTGGAGGACGTCGACCTGTCGGACGTGGACCTCAAGACGCTCCGGGTGGCCAACAAGACCGCCAACGAACGGATCCGCTCCACCATCGACATGGCCGCGCGCGAGCGGGCCAAGGTGGAGGAGAAGGCGGAGGACCAGATCGACAAGATCCTCCAGCCGGACGAGCTGCCCCCGGGCGTGATCCAGCTGGTGAAGGTGTACATCGCCGAGAAGCGCAAGATCTCGGTGGGCGACAAGATGGCGGGCCGGCACGGGAACAAGGGCATCGTCGCCCGGATCGTGCCGGAGGAGGACATGCCGTTCCTGCCGGACGGCACCGCGGTGGACATCGTCCTCAACCCGCTGGGCGTGCCCAGCCGCATGAACGTGGGCCAGATCCTGGAGACCCACCTCGGCTGGGCCGCTCGGATCCTCGGGTTCGAGGCCAAGACGCCCGTGTTCCGCGGCGCGGACGAGGCCGAGATCGGCGTGCTGCTGCGCCTGGCGGGGTTCCGCTGGGCGGCGGAGAGCCTCCAGCTGCGTCGGGCGGCCCCGCAACCGCGGCCCGAGGCGATCACCCGGGTGGTGCAGGACCTCAAGAAGATCGTGCCCGAGGGTGAGCACGCGACCGTGCTCGAGGCCGGCACCGCCCTGCTGGGCGCCAGGGGCGCCTCGGCGGAGACGAAGGAGCTGTTCCAGCAGGTCCGGGCCTTCCTCACGGACGCCGCGAAGGAGCTGGGCGAGCGCGAGCTGGCTCAGCGCCGGCAGGAGGCGGCGTTCCATCACACGGTCGCCGACGACGGCAACGGCGACACCAAGGCGGCGGCCAAGGCGGCGAAGGAGCTGGAGAAGGCCGCCGGGGTCTCACCGGCCGAGGCGCTGGTGGCCGCCGGCCGGACCAGCCTGGCGGCGCTGCTCGGCGGCAAGGACGCCGATGTGGATGCCGCCGCCGACGAGCTGCTGCGCAGCGCCGGGCTCACCCCGGCGGGCAAGGCCCGGCTGCGGGACGGCCGGACCGGTCAGTTCTTCGAGGGCGAGGTCACGGTCGGCTCGATCTACATGCTGAAGCTGAGCCACCTGGTGGATGACAAGATCCACGCCCGGTCCATCGGCCCCTACTCGCTGGTGACCCAGCAGCCGCTCGCGGGCAAGGCGCAGTTCGGCGGCCAGCGGTTCGGCGAGATGGAGGTGTGGGCGCTGGAGGCCTACGGCGCCGCCCACGTGTTGCAGGAGATGCTCACGGTCAAATCGGACGACGTGAACGGTCGCAGCAAGGTGTACGAGGCGATCGTGAAGGGGCAGAACCTGCCCGAGCCCGGCATCCCGGAGTCGTTCAACGTGCTCGTGAAGGAGTTGCAGGCGCTTGGCCTGAAGGTCACGCTCGGTACCACCGAAGCCGGCGACGAATAAGAGGGACTCATGATTGATTTTCGCAGCGGGCGCGAGCCCAAGAGCTCG
>DATBJH010000105.1:0-70949 GCA_036556505.1 Gemmatimonadales bacterium | reverse complement strand
CTCCTTGCTGGCCACGCAGGTGGTGGCCCGGCTCCGCTCGGCCGTGGGCATCGAGCTCCCGCTCCGGGCCATCTTCGAGGTGCCCACGGTGGCCGGGCTGGCCCAGCGGGTCGAGACCGCGCAGCAGGCCGGCTCCAGCTCCTCCCCGCCACCTCTCACGCCCCGGCCTCGAGTACCCCGAGGGGCCGTCTGATGTGTGGTCTGGCCGGGATGATCGATCCCACCCTGAGTCGGGAGCAGGGCGACGCGCTGCTGAGGAGGATGCAGCGAACGATCCAGCATCGCGGCCCCGACAACTCCGGTCGCTGGATCGACGGACCCGTATTCCTGGGCCACAACCGGTTGAGCATCATCGCCTTGACGGACGACGCCAACCAGCCGATGGAGTCCGGTGATCTTGTCATCGTCTACAACGGTGAGGTGTACAACTACCTGGAGCTGCGAGAGGAGCTGAGCCGGGAGGGTCACCGGTTCCGGACCCAGTCGGACACCGAGGTCGTGCTGGTCGCGTATCGCGCGTGGGGGCCCGACTGTGTGAAACGCTTCGTCGGCATGTGGGCCTTCGCCATCTGGGACCGCGCCAAGCGCGAACTGTTCTGCTCCCGCGACCGATTCGGGATCAAGCCGTTCTATTACATCCACCAGGGAGACCGGTTCTACTTCGGCTCGGAATACAAGCCCTTGAAGCTCTCCCCGCTGTTCTCCAGTGACCTGAACCAGCGGCAGGTCGCCCGAGGGCTGCTGATGCAGCTGGTGGCGTACCGCGACCAGAGCTATTTCGAGCGCATCAAGGTCCTGCCTGAGCGGTGCAATCTCCGGTTCAGGAACGGACAGGTTTCCGTCACTGAGTACTGGGACATCGATCCCTCCGTCAGGTTCCGTGGCACTTTCGAAGACAAGAAGCGCCGGTTCGCCGAGCTGTTTCGCGACAGCGTCAGGCTGCACATGAGAAGCGACGTCGCCCTCGGGGGCTGTCTCAGCGGCGGCTTGGACAGCTCCTCGATCGCCTCGGTCATCAGTCGGGACCATGCGAGCGTCCCCTTCAAGACCTTCACGATCTACTACACCGGCAAGGGACAGATGGATGAGCGGGAGTGGGTCAACGAGGTGATCAGGACCTATCCCGGCATCGACCCGGTCTTCTGCTCGCCCTCCCACGAGGAAGTGGCGTCGTCCTTCGATTGCGTGGTAAGGGCCCATGATGTCCCCGTGCCTCGCTCGACGGCCCTCTCCTACTATTTCCTCATGCAAGCGGCGGCAGCGGAGCGCATGAAGGTCATGCTGGACGGCCAGGGAGCCGATGAGTACCTCGCGGGCTACGCGCCGAGCTACAGCCGCGTGATCGCCGGTTGCCTCTCGCGGCTGGGGCTCGTCGCCGCCTGGAAGGCTCTGAACTGGCGATCCAGCCGGCGCCTCGGACGGCGGGACACCGCGCGAACAACGCTGCGCGCGCTTCTCCGAGGCGAGCAGAAGGTGTACGAGGCCTACTACCGCCCGGGCCTCGCGGCCCTGGGCATCGATGGCATGCTGGAGTTCGAGCTGAGCAGGTTCGACGGGTCACCGCTCAAGCGCTATCTGTACCATGCGCTGTTGACGACCTCCCTGCCCACGATGCTGCATTACCAGGACCGTGTCGCGATGCTCTTCTCCATCGAGAACCGGGTGCCCTTCCTGGATCATCGTCTGGTGGAGTTCGTATATTCCCTGGACGATGATGACCTGGTGTGCCTGGGTCGGACGAAGCACATCCTGCGTGCCTCATTGAGCGGCTTCCTGCCGACCGCCATCGCTCATCGGGTGGACAAGCAGGCGTTCGCGGGGGTGGACACCGCTGTCTGGCTGCACGGGCCGCTGAAGTCCCTGCTGGAAAAGCCGCTGGACTTCGAGCGCCTGACGGTCCTGAATCCGCAGCGGACCAGCGAGTTGATCGCTCAATTCAAGAGCGGTGATCGGTCTCAGGCGAGGCTCGTCTGGCGCCTGGCGGCGCTGCAGCGCTGGATGGAGATTCAGTAGCGAGCCTGCGGCAGGTGAAGATGCCCGAGGCGAGAGTCGAACTCGCACGGGGTTGCCCCCGGTGGATTTTGAGTCCACTGCGTCTGCCATTCCGCCACTCGGGCCCGCGGGTAACATACACGCCGCACCCCCGCTCCAGCCACCCGCTGCGTTCGCGGCCGAGTCGCGGCTAGATTTCGTGCTCCGCTCCGGAGCGTCGGCAGTGGCAGTCCAGCCTCCTCGTGGTCTCCACCCCTGGCATGACATTCCCACCGGCCCCCAGCCGCCGGACGAGCTGACGGCAGTGATCGAGATTCCCACCAACGAGCGCAACAAGTACGAGCTCGACAAGCGCCTGGGCGTGTACCGCCTCGACCGCGTGTTGCACAGCGCGGTCCATTACCCGGGCGACTACGGCTTCCTCCCCCGAACCCTTGGCGCCGACGGGGACCCGCTCGACGTGCTGGTGCTGATGACGATCCCGGTGTTTACCGGCTGTCTGGTGGACGCTCGGCCCATCGGCCTCTTTCACCTGGTGGACCGGGGGAGCGCGGACGAAAAGGTGCTCGCCGTCCCTCTCCACGACCCATACTCCGAAGGGCTGGCCGACCTGGCCGACGTCCCGGTGCACTACCTGAAGGAGATCGAGCACTTCTTCCAGGTGTACAAGGATCTGGAGGGGACGCGCACGGTGACCAAGGGGTTCGAGAATGCCGCGGCGGCCAAGGAGGCGGTGCTGGAGGCCATGAGGCTCTACGAGGCGAGATTCGGGGGGGCCGCCTAAGCACCGGCGGCGATCGCTTCCTCCTACTGCTCGGACACCGGCGGTCCGAGAATCTCCCGCCAGACGACCGCATCCCTGAGTTGCGCCGGCGTGTACCGTCGCACGGCCGTGTGGTCCGCCGGCTCCTGGCGGATCTTCGCATCGAACGCCGTGTGGTCGGCTTTGGCGAGCGCCCGATCCCTGGCGCGCGCCGCGTCGATCCGCCGCTGCACGATCGCCTCGGCCTCGGTGTCCTGGTCGTACACCGCGCGCTCGCCCCGAGACGGATCGACCTCCAGGCTCACCACCCGCTCCGGCTCCTCCAGCGACTCGCGCTCTTCGACGGCCTCCTCCTCGGCCGCCGTCATCGGGGGAAGCCGTGGGATGGTGGGGCGCTGTGGTGCAGGCAGGCGTACCTTGCCTCCGGATTGTTGATCCGCAACTTCCTGCAGACTCCGCTCCATCTCGCGAAGCAAGCGCTCCAGGCGGCTGCCTTCCTGCTGCGAAGGGTCGCCGGGCCCGGTCGGGCCGGGCTGACGCGGCGGGCGCGGGGTGGTGCGGGCTCTTCCCTTCCCCTGGCTGATCAGGTTGAACAGCAGCCAGACGATGCCCAGGACGAGCAGGCCCCCGAAGTCCACGGCTACGAGCCCACGCTGGGCGCCGAGTCACCCTGCCCCGCGATCGCCTGCCGCATGGTGGTATCCGCCTGGACGTTCCGGTACCGTTGGTAGTCCATGATGCCGAGATTACCGCTCCGGAACGCCTCGGCCATCGCGAGTGGGATCTGGGCTTCGGCCGCGATGACCGCCGCCCGCTGTTTCTGCCCCTCGGCCTTGAACTCCTGCTCCATGGCCACCGCAAGCGCCCGCCGCTCCTCGGCCTTGGCCTGGGCGATCCGCTTGTCGGCCTCCGCTTGGTCGGTCTGCAGCTCCGCGCCGATGTTCTTCCCGACGTCCACATCCGCGATGTCGATCGACAGGATCTCGAACGCGGTGCCGGCGTCCAGCCCCTTCGACAGGACGGTCTTGGAGATGAGGTCGGGATTCTCCAGCACCGCCTTGTGGGAGGAGGCCGAGCCGATGGTACTCACGATGCCTTCGCCGACCCGGGCGAGGATCGTCTCCTCCCCGGCCCCGCCGACCAGCCGATTGATGTTGGCGCGCACGGTGACCCGGGCGAGCGCGAGGAGCTGGATCCCATCCTTCGCCATCGCCGCCACCTTCGGGGTGGTGATCACCTTCGGGTTGACGCTGACCTGCACCGCCTCGAACACATCCCGGCCGGCGAGATCGATGGCGGTCGCCTGCTTGTAGGTGAGGGCGATGCCCGCCTTGTCGGCCGAGATCAGGGCGTTCACCACCCGATTGACGTTGCCCCCTGCCAGGAAGTGCCCCTCGAGATCGTTCACGTTGAGCGCGATGCCGGCCTTGTGACCGCTGATCAGCGGAATCACGATGGCGCGGGGATCCACCCGGCGGAATCGCATGCCGAAGAGCGTGAAGAACGAGATCCGGACCCCCGAAAACAGTGCGGTGAGCCAGAGCCCGAAGGGAATGAAGTGGAAGAAGACGGCGATCGCGATGACCGCGATGAAAATCAGCGCCAGCACCATGCCCAGGCTGATCATCGAATCGTCCACGGCGGCTCCTCGATTCTGATGGAAGCGCGCGGCGTCAGCCGACGACGCGCACCACGTGACGGTATCCTTCGCTCCGCAGCACCCTCACCGGGCTGCCCTGAGCCACGAACTCTCCTTCGGTCACGACGTCCACCCGCTCGCCCGCGATCGTCGCGGCGCCCGCGGGTCTGAGATCGGTGGCCGCGACGCCCTCCTGGCCCACGAGGTCGGCCCTCGGAAGGGCCGAGATGTACCCTTCGGATTGCGCCATACCCCCGCGCAGGAAGAGGCCGCCCCACCGATCGCTGTTGGGGATGTGCCGCAGCCAGGCGTAGACGACGGCGACCGTGATCACCAGGCTGGTTCCCAGGATCGCGAGCGCCTGGGCCACGTCGCCGGCGGTGGGCGCCGCGCCCATCATCGCCAGCACCATCGCCGCGGCGATGGCGGCCAGCCCCAGCACCCCGGCGACGCCGAAGCCCGGGAGCACGAATGCCTCAACCGCGAGCGCGACCAAACCCAGCCCGAGCAGGAGTACCTCCTCCCAGCCCGCGAGGCCGAGGAGAAAGCTGGAGCCGAAGAACAGCCCCAGTGACGCGAGGCTGATCAGCCCGCCGAGGCCGAAGGCACCGCTCTTGATCTCGAGCACCAGCCCCAGGATCCCGAGCGAGAGGAGCAGCGGTGAGACCAGCGGATTCGTGAGAAAGCGCACCACCCGCTCCGCCCAGTTGGCCTCGACCGAGACGACTTGGGCACCGCTCAGCCCGACGGCGTCGAGCAGGGCGGCCTCATCGGCCACTTCGGCACGGGTGTAGCCCACCTTGCGCGCTTCGCCGCTCGTGAGCGTCAGCAACTGGCCCTTGGCGACGACGCCGGGGATCTCGACCGCCTCGTCCACCATCGCCTCGGCGATTCGGGGATCGAGTCCGCGCTCCTCCGCGACCGCGCGGAACTCGGCGCGCATGGCCGAGACCATCTTTTCGGAGGCCCGGTTGCCCTCCCCGTCCACCGGCGTGGCGGCACCCATCACCGCGCCCGGACGCATGTAGATCTCTTTCGCGGAGATCGCGATCAGCGCGCCGGCGCTGAAGGCCCGAGGGTTGACGAAGGCATAGACCGGGAGCCGAGCCCGCCGCACGGCGTCGGAAATCCGCTCGGCGGCGTCGACCCGGCCGCCGGGGGTGTCGATGTCGAGATAGGCGGCGGCCGCCCCGGCCGCCTCCGCCTCCCGCAGGGACCGGGCGATGTACGGTGCGAGTCCGTTCTCCACGGTGCCGCTGACCGCGATACGATAGACCGTGGGCGTCTGGCCGCCGGCGGGTGCCGCGAGCGCGAGGAAGGCGAGCGTCAGGAGCAGCGGTCGGCGGATCGCGGCGTTTCCTGTTGGGGGGACGCGGGAAATCTAGTCCGCGTGGCCGTGGCGGCGGTAGCCTCGATGGTCTTCCCGCATGTCGTGCACCCGATGGAGCAGACGGTCGCGCATGGCCATGAGCTTGGCCCGCTGTACCGGTGTGAGGAACGTCAGCTTGCCCATCTCGTCTCGCAGGCTCTGCGCGTACTCGACACGAAGGTCGAGCATCTCCCTCGTCATCCGGGCGACGCTGTCCTGGTCGGCCTTCTCCCCGGCCGCCAGCTGCCGGTCGATCGCGGCATAGAGGGTCCGTTCGCGACGCCCCAGCTCCCGCCGGCGGGACCCGTTCACCTTCGCCACTTCCTTGAGCTTGACCGCCTGCTCGTCGGTGAGGTCCAGCTCCTGCTTGATCCGCTCCGAGAAGCGACGCTCGACGCGGGTGCGGAGTGCCGGGTTGCCGGGCTGAGTGTCGGGTTGCTGCGCCAGGAGCGGCGCGGCGCCGCCGGCGAGCAGGAGGAGCCAAAACAGCAGACGCGACATCAACCCTCCCAGGTGGCGAGAAGCTGGTCGAGCTCCGCGTCCGAGTCGTCCACCGACGCGGAATCAGCGGCTGACGCACCCGCGAACGGGCCGTCCAGCGCCTGGAGCAGCGTGTCGAGCTGGGCGGTCTCGAGTCCCTCGAGCTCCGGCAGCGGGACCAGGGGGTCGGCTTCCACCGCAACGACGGGAGCCACGTCCGGCCGCGCCGCCGGCTCGCGAGTGACCGCGAAGGCGATCGCGGCCGCCGCCGCGGCTGCTCCGGTCGCCCAGAACCAGCGGTTCCGCCGACCCGCCGTCCGCTCGGTGGCCAGGCGGCGCTGGACAGCCGCGGCGATGGCGGTCGGGTCCACCGTCGGCCCCCTCGCCTCCAGTCGGCGCGCCGCGAGCACCAGCTCCCATTCGGCACGGCAATCGGCGCAGCTCGCGAGATGGGCCGCTTCCTCGGCAGTCCAGGCCGCCCGCTGCCTGGCGACCTCGGGCATCCGGTCGGAGAGGCGTTCGCAGTCGCTCATCGCACCAGCTCCTTGAGGCGTTTGACCGCGTGATGGTAGTGCACTCGTGCGGCGCCGGGCGTGGTGCCGAGCGCGGCCGCGATCTCGGCATAGCCGGATCCCTGCTGGGTGCGGAGCAGGAAGACCTCGCGTTGGAGCCGCGGCAGCGCGGCGATCCCGCGCCGCAGTCCCTCCTCGGCCTCCGCGGCGGCCAGGTCGGCGTGGGGATCGGCCCGGTCGGGCAGGTCCCGGTCCTGGAGCGACAACACCCGCCGACCCTTGTGCCGCCGGAACTCGTCCCGCAGCACGTTGCCTCCGATGGCGAACAGCCAGCTGCGGAACGAGGCCTCCCCTCGCCAGCTGTCCAGTCTTCGAAAGGCTCGGAACAGCGTCTCCTGCGCCAGGTCGTCGATCTCGTCGGGCAGCGCGCCGGAGCTGTACAGATACCGCCCGAGTGCGGGCGCGTGCCGGCGCACCAGCTCCGCCGCGGCCCGCTCGTCGCCGGCCCGGTACGCGGAGGCCAGCTCGTGATCGGAGGGGGTCTCCAGCACGGGGGAGGCGCTCATCCAGGGCTGTCCGACGTCACGTGTCGCCGTTTGTTAAGCGCCGCTATCTTAGGCCAATGAGACGCCCACACGTGATCGCCCACCGGGGGGCTTCCGGTTACGAGTACGAGAACTCGCGCGCCGCCTTCCGTCGTGCGATCATGCTCGACGCCGACGGTGTGGAGCTCGACGTCCACGCCACCCGCGACGGAGCCATCGTCGTTCACCACGACGTCGAGATTCCCGGCTTCGGGCCGATCCCCCTGCTGTCCCGTGACGAGGCACGACAGGTGCGGATCCGGAACGGCGAGCCGCTGCCGCTGCTCTCGGAAGTGCTGGAGCTGGTCGGGAACCGGGCGGTCTACGTCGAGATCAAGAGCCTCCCCGAGGTCCACGACCAGGAGCTGCTCGACGTGCTGGACCGGGGTCCGGCGCCGGACCGCTACTCGGTGCATAGCTTCGACCACCGGATCGTACAGCGGCTGGGCGACCATCGACCGGAGCTCAGACGCGGCATTCTGCTCTCGGCCTATCTCGCCGATCCGGTGGCCGCCATGCGCGGTGTGGGCGCGACCACGCTGTGGCAGGAGTGGCAGCAGGTGGACCAGGAGCTGGTGAACCGGCTGCACGACGCGGGGTTCTCGCTGATCGCCTGGACCGTGAACGAGATCGGCGATCTGGAGCGGATGGCCCGACTGGGCGTGGACGGTCTCTGTGGCAACTATCCCGACCGGATCCGGGTCGCGATCGCGACCCGGGTGGAGGAAGTGTCGCGGACCTGATCGTCAGGGGTTGGGCGTCGGAACGGGATGCTCAGCCGGTTGGCTCTGCGCCTGCGCTGCCCGCTGCCGGCGCGCTTCCGTGATCTGCCCGTCCAGGCGGGCGATGTCTTTCTCCAGATCGTCGAGCCGGAGCAGCAGCGCATCCACCCGGCGCGGCTCCACCTCTCCACCACGCTCACGGCGATGGACCAGCAGACCCAGGTCACGCGCGACCTTGTCCTGCTTGCGGCGGTAGCGGAGCAGCTCGATCTGAAGCTTGCCTTCGTCCAGAGCGGCCTGGGCCTTCTTCCCGAACTCGGAAAGCTCCTGGTTGAGGCGATCGAAGAGCGTGGACCTGGTCATTTGGTTTCCTCCCTGGTAGCCTGGCCGATGCCTGACGACGCGCGGCCCCTAGGTGTTTCAAGGCGAATCGCTGCCCCGGGCAGCCGATGCCGACTGGTAAGATACGTCGAAGGGGGAAGGCGACCGCGGTCGCCTTCCCCCTTGCCGTGCGCTGCCTGCCAGGCTCAACTCGCGGCGGCCTCCCGCGGATAAACCGAGACCTTCTGCCGGTCCTTGTCCTTGTACTCGAACCTGACGACGCCATCGACCAGAGCGAACAGGGTGTCGTCGTTTGCTCGGCGGACGTTCTTCCCGGCGTGGAACCTGGTGCCGCGCTGGCGGACGAGGATGTTTCCGGCGAGCACTTTCTCACCGCCGTAGCGCTTCACGCCCAGGTACTTGGGGTTGCTGGTCCGCCCGTTCCGGCTGGAGCCTACGCCTTTCTTATGTGCCATGTGTTACCTCAACCCAGCTTCAGATCGGTGATGCGGACCTCGGTGTACCGCTGCCGGTGCCCGGTCTTCCGGCGGTAGTTCTTCCGCCGCTTGAACTTGAAGACGTAGATCTTGGGCTCCTTGCCCTCGCCGACGACCTCGGCTTCCACCGAGGCGCCCTTGATCAGGGGAGCGCCGGTTTTGATGGTCTCGCCGTTGGAGGAGAGGAGGACCTCGTCGAAGGTCACCTTGGAGCCCGCAGCCGCATCCATCAGCGGCAGCCGGAGGGTCTTGCCTTTCTCCGCGCGGTACTGCTTTCCAAGGGCCCGGAAGATCGCGTACATGTTACAGATCCGTGTAGGAGGAAGCCCGACGTCAGCCCATAAACCTATGTGTGGTGGCGCCTTGGCGCAAGTGAGCGTGGCTTGCTTGACATTGCTATCTGCCCCTCAGATGTTGCGCCGAAAGGTCGTGGGCCCCGTCCCGCCCAAGTTTGAGCGTTGCCGCGGGGTACGCAAGCGGTACGCATCGAGTCACGTGGCCTACCAGCGGAGTTCAGGATGTTGGTCTGGAGTGCAGTTCTCGCCGCACTTGTCGCTACCGATTCCACGAGGATCCCGCCCGACCCCAGTGTGACCATCACGGTGGACTCGAGCCGGAAAGAGCTGGTTCTGACGGCCGGTCCGTTCGACCTCCCCAACATGCCGCCGATGGATGAGCAGGCGATGATGGACCGGAGCATGTCGCACGACACGCCGATCCGGCATTTCGACTGGCCCATCGACGGATGGTTGCGGGGCTTCGAGCTGGAGCTGAAGGACGGTCAGGGCAATCCGGTGCCGCGGCGCGTGATCCACCACATGATCATGGTGAACTTCAGCCGGCGAATGCTGCTGTACCCGGCGCCCGAGCGGCTGTTCGGCGCCGGCACGGAAACCGGTGACATCAAGGTGCCGAAGACCGTCGGGGTCCCGATGGAGCCGGGCATGGACCTCGGCCTGTACGTTGCCTGGCACAACGATACCGGCAAGGACCTGCACGGCGTGGAGATGACGCTACGAGTCCTGTGGACACCGAAGAATCAGAACCCGCGGCCGGTGAACTCCATGCCGATCTACATGGACGTAAACCTCACCGTGGGCGGCAGCAACACCTTCGATGTGCCTCCGGGCATATCGGAGAAGGCTCACGAATTCGTGCTGCCGGTCAGCGGCCGGCTGCTCGGCGTCGGCGGCCACCTGCATGACTACGGCGTCCGGGTACGGCTGGAGGACGCGGAGAGCGGGAAGGTGCTGGCGGAAGTCAGGGCCACACGTGACTCGGCGGGGAAACTGATCAAGGTGAGCCGGCAGCTGTTCGGTGTGACCGGCGACGGGCTCAAGCTCAAGGGCAACCACCGCTATCGCGTCGTGGGGGAGTACGACAATCCCACCGGGGAGACGCTGATTCGCGGCGCCATGGCCCACATGTCCGGTCTCTTCGCTCCCGACGACATGAGCCGGTGGCCGAAGATCGACCCGTCGGATCCCGACTATCAGCGGGACCTGGTGTCCCTGCAGGTGGAGGGCGCTGGCGAGCACGCGGCACACCGGGGGCACGAGGCCAGCGGGCACTGACTCTCAGTCTTCCACGATCCGCCGCACCCCGACCCACCTCTGGTACCACCACCGGCCGTAGGGGTCATCCCCGCTCAGCAGGCTGACTTGCACGCCACGGCTCGCGCTGTGGATGAAGCGGCCGTCGCCGATGTAGAGACCCACATGGGTGACCGGCCCGCCGGAATTCGAGAAAGTGAGCAGGTCGCCTGGCCGGAGGGAGGACCGGTTGCGGGCGAGGGCACGACCCTCCTTGGCCTGCTCGCGGCTGGTCCGCGGGAGCCGGATGTCGTGCTGTCCATAGGAGTGCTGAATGAGACCGGAGCAATCGAACCCGCTGCCGTTTTCTCCCGTGCCGCCCCACTCGTAGGGACGACCCATCGCCTCCCTCGCCGTCGTCACGATTGCCTTCCGCAGGGCGTCCGCATCCCGAGTGGTTGTGGTGGGAGCAGGGCGATCGGCCGGCGTATCCTCCGGCGCCGCCGGCGGGAGCGTCGCCGCGGGTGTGGGAGCCGGATGAGACGATCGTCCACCGCGGCCGAACCTGATGGAGAGCCCGGCCGCCATCTCCAAGCCTTCGCGGGCGTCGAGCGACAGCCTTCGCCACCTTGCCTCCGCCGCGAACGCGAGGAAGGACGCCGGCAGCAGCTGATAGCCTCCGCCCACCGACCACGATCCCCACGTATCGGAGAAGTCGTCTCCGGTGCTGGAGCCCATGCCGGCGCCAAGGCCGGCTACCAGGTAGGGACCCTCGCCCCCACCCTTGAACGCGGTGAGGTCGAGCGAGAGGCCGGCGAGGGCGCCATCACCGCCCTGGGCGCGTTGGAGGTAATTCCCCTGCAATCCGAGGCCGAGCGGTCCGGTGAGCGGCCGGCTCAAGCCGAGCCGATAGAAGTCCCACCCGCCGTCCTCGTAGAACCGCCCGATCTGCCCCTCGAGGCCCTGCGCCTCGAGCCGTGCGCTCGTCAAGAAGGCCAGGATGAACGGCGCGAGCGAGCGCGCGAGGAGTGCCGGCGGCATCATCGCTCCCGCACCGGGCGGCCGGTCCGGAGATTCACCAGGTAGGCGTCACCCGGTGCGCAATGGTCGGAGAGCCGCGCCCGCATCGTGGTATCGTTCACGATCTGGGGCGCGTTGCCGGTGTAGAGGAGCGGCACCGGAATCCGGCTGTTCCCCCGGCGGATTTCCAGTGTGCGGTCGGTACACGGCGATCCATCGGGTCCCTTCCCTTCGCGAGCGAGCGTGAACCAGATCTCGACGCCTCCAGGCGCCGTCGCCACCAGTGAGTCGGCCGGCGCAATCGGCTGGGACTCCGCCGCCGATTCCGCGGGGCGGGTCTCCTCCCGCCCGCCGCACGCGGAGCCACCGCCTACGAGCACTGCAACGACCGCGCCGCGGCAGATCACGGTGCCCGGGCCTCGGAGTCGGGAGTCTCCGGGACGAGCAGCTCGGTCGTATCCGGGGTGCCGTCCTCCGTCACGGCGAGCACCTCGCGCACCTCCGGCGACCGGCGGAGGTACTCCAGCCAGCCTATGAGCGCCGCGAATCCGGCCAGCGCACCGAAGAGCGCGGTGACGGCCAGTCCATCCACCGGGTCCTCCAGTCGCATGGCCAGCAGCGCCCCTGCCACCGCGCCGAAAAACGAAGCTGCCCACGCCAGGAACGGCGTGAGCAGCCAACCGAAGATGCGGAAGAGCAGGCGAATCCAGCGCATGCCGTCAGGTCCGGCGACCACCTAGCGCCGAAAGTGCGGTGGCCAGGGCGAGGCCCGGGAGGAACGCCACCCCGAACGTGGGAAGGTTCCACCCTGCCCGCGGGAACCCGATCAGCACCGCAACGATTCCGACTACGACCGCAAAGGCGATCGCGGTCCCGAAGGCGGCCGGCGCGGAGATCCGCCCGTTCCGCTCGGCCTGGTTAGCCAATATGTAGGCGCCGAACCAGGGCAGGTACGTCCCGACCATCCACCAGATCGGGTGGTACCACCAGTTACTGCCGCCGACCTGCCACCAGCGGTTGCTGTAGGTGCCGATGTGCTGGAGGAGGACGACGTCGAGCAGCAGGAAGACGAACGTGGCGCCGAGTCCGATGCCTGCGGCACCTGCGATGCCCTCGATGGTCCGTGCACGGGTCCAGATTCCGGGCAGGAGCGTCACCGGCGCGAGCCCGACGAGCAGCAACACCGCCACCACGATGGTCTCGAGGGGGCCGGCGAGAAAACGGAACGCCAGCGAGATGAGCAGAACGGCCACCGCTTCGAACACGCCCAGCAGCACCGCGCCTCGCACGATCGAGGGGATGTCGGTGAGGTCGTGGTCGCCGTGCAGCTCGGCCGCGGAATCCATCCGGTCTCCGGATTGAGGTTGGACGGGCGAAGTATAGGGGATCGCGCCGGGCCCGGCCAAGTGGTCAGGTGCCCCAGGCCAGCAGCACCGCCAGATCGGTCACCGCCCAGGCCCCGAGTGCCAGGTACATGCGGCGCTGATGCTCGCGTGGCGGGAATCGCTCCGCCCGTAGGCGCCAGGGCACCAGCACGGCAATCCAGACGAGTATTGCGATCACCAGCAGGCTCCAGCGCCAGCCTGCGGCGCCGGGTGGCCAGGCGGACCGCCCGCCGGCCCAGGCGAACAGGAAGAACGCCGTGCCAGTGGCGGCGAGGGCGACGTCGAGGCTGCGCCGGATTCCGAGCATCAGGGCGAGCGTACGGTCGCCGCGTCGCGCGTCTTCCTCCACCTGGTAGAGCTGGGTCAGCGGATACAGCGCGGCGAAGAGTGGACAGAAGCCGAGCAGGACGATACCGCCAACGGCGTCCATCGGACGCCCCGTCGTGGCCCAGCCAGCCAAGGGCGTCAGGGTGCCGAAGCCGATCATGTTGATCAGCCAGTCCGCTCCCGCCACGGCCTTGAGTCGGAACGGGGGCACGGAGTAGAGGACCGAGAGTGCGAAACAGAGGCCATACAGCGCGGCGAAGAGCGGTGGCAGCGCCAGCGCGGCGATCTGTCCTGCCGCCATGAGTCCGAGGGAAACGACGGCCAGCCGCCGCGGAGGTGGCGGGGGGTCTCTCAGGTAGGCGATGTCGCCCTCGTCCCGGTCGAAAGCGCTGTTCAGCGCCAGCGTGCCGCCATTGAGGCACACCACCCAGAGAAGCAGACCGAGCAGCGCTCGAGGCAAGTGATCGCCGCCCGCATCGGCGATGCCTACCGCGAGCAGATAGCCGAGCGCGGTGTGGGCCGCCATGATCGGCCATTCGGCGGGGCGGAGATGGAGCAAGTAGTCGAGCCTGCGACCGACCAGGCGATAGCCGGCCGCCCGGACGCCGCTCACCACTTCAGGCCGAGATGACCGGCCGCGATCCGGAGGCCCTGAAGCGTGAGGTCGGGATGAATCTCCTCGATGGAGACGGTCAGCGGCGCGACCACGGGGGCGAGTCCGCCCGTCGCAACGACCCGAGGCGATCCCCCGCCCGGCCACTCGGTACGGATGCGCCGCACGATGCCGTCAACCGCGTCCGCCGTCCCGTACAGCACGCCGGCCTGAATGCACTCCTCCGTGCGCCGACCGATCACCCGTGCCGGGGCCCTGAGCTCCGTCGCCGGGAGCTTGGCGGTGCGGCGGGTCAGCTGGTCGGACGAGGTGCGCAGGCCCGGCATGATCACGCCCCCGATGAAGCGCGAGTCGGCGGTGATGCAGTCGAACGTGGTGGCCGTGCCGAAGTCGACCACAATCGTGTCCGCGCGGTAAAGCGCGACAGCGGCGAGCACGTTGACGATCCGGTCCGCCCCGACGGTCAGCGGCTCGTCCACGTCCAGCGTCACCGGCAGCGCGGAGCGCGCGTCCACCGCGACAGCGGTCCGCCGCGTGATGCTCGTGATTCCCTCGACCAGGCTCTGGGTGACGGTAGGCGCGACCGACGCGAGGCAAACGGCCGCGACCTCATTGGGGGAGTGGCCCGACTGGATCAGGAACCCACCGATCGCGCCGGCCCACTCGTCGGGCGTCCGCTCGGGATTGGTGGTCAGCCGCCAGTGGGCCTCCAGGGTGGCATCCTGAAAGAGCCCGGCCGTGATCTCGGAATTGCCGATGTCGAGGGTCAGCAGCATGGACTCGAAGCTACGGCGTGAAGGACGGCTCGGCCAACTCGACGGTACCCGCGCGGATCGTTCGCGCCCCGCCGTCGGCGTCTCGAACGAGGAGCGCGCCATCCTCGGCGATGCCGTCCCCCCGACCTGCGACGGGAGCCAGCAGGCGCCGGCCTCGAAGCCAATCGCGGTCGCGGAGCGCCGCGAGCTCGGCCCGCTCGAGCCGGTTCCGGGCCGGGTCGAGCGCCCGGAGCCGGTCCGTGACGGGAGCCTCGAGCGCCTGGGGCGAGATGTCTGGCCACTGATCCGCCAGCCGGATTGCGGCGGCGGCGAGCTCGGCCGGAACCGGGTTGCTGACGTTGAGGCCGATCCCTGCGACGATCCACCCGAGCTCCTCGCCCTGCCAGCGCGCCTCGCACAGGATGCCGCCCAGCTTCCGGTCGTTCAGCACCAGATCGTTGGGCCACTTGATGGCGAGGCGGACCCCGGAACCGACCGATTCGATCGCTTCCGCCACGGCCAGGCCCACGCGCAGGCTGAGCAGCTCCGCCCCAGCCGGTGCGCGGGGCCGATAGAGCGCGCTCAGCCAGAGCCCGCCCGGCGGCGATCGCCACGTCCGCCCGCGCGACCCTCGGCCCGAAGTCTGTTCACCCGCGACCACGACCGTGCCCGCCGCCGCACCCTCCGCGGCCAGCTCGTGGAGCAGGTCCATGGTCGAGCTCACCATGGGGAATCGAAGGACCCTGGGCACGGCCCTCACCTCGCCAGCCACAGCAGGAGGGCCCCAAAGGCGATGCGATACCAGGCGAACGCCGCGAAGCTGTGGTGCGAGACGTAGGCGAGGAAGCCCTTCACCACCACCAGCGCCGAGAGGAAGGACACCACGAAACCGGTGGCGAAGAACGTCGCATCCGACGGTGAGAGCGCGTCGGCGCTCTTGGCCAGATCATAGAGGGTGGCCGCGAACATGATCGGAATGGCCAGGAAGAACGACAGCTCCGTGGCCGCGCGGCGGGAAAGGCCCAGCGCGTAGCCACCCATGATGGTCGCGCCTGACCGAGAGGTGCCCGGGATCAGTGAGAGCACTTGCGCCAAGCCGACGCCGAGCGCAGTGAGTGGCGGAACCTCACTCACCTCTTCGAATCTGGTGCGGGGCGACCATCGCTCGATGAGCAGGATCACCACGCCGCCGAGGATCAGCGCCCAGGCCACCACCGAGGTGTTGAAGAGATTTTCCTTGATCCAGTCGTGGATCAGGAATCCGACGCCCGCGGCCGGGACGAAGGAGATCGCCAGGTTGAGGAAGAACCGGCGGCTGGCCTCGTCGGTGCGCGCGGCGAGCGCGGCGTGGAGCAGCCGCGCCCGGTAGAGCCAGACGATCGCCAGAATGGCCCCGAGCTGGATGAAGATGTCGAAGGTCTTGGCCCGGGCGTCGGTCTGGCCCAGCCATTCGCCCACGACGATGAGATGACCCGTCGAAGACACTGGAATGAACTCGGTGACGCCTTCTACCAGCCCGAGGATCACCGCCTGCAGCGGCTCAGCGGCCACGGCGGATCACCGAATCACCTCCCGGTACAGGGCCTCGTAGAGCGGCACGATCCGGTCGGCCGAGTACTCGCGGGCCTTGGTGATGGCGGCCTCACGCATGCGCTCGTGCCGCGCGCGGTCCCGCAGCAGCTCGATGGCCCGCCTGCCCATTGCTTCCACCGAGCCGACCGGTTCCAGAATGCCGTTGACCCCATCATCCACGACCTCCGGCAGCCCGCCCGCGCGGGTGGCGACCACCGGGGAGCCGCAGGCCATCGCCTCCAGGGCGGCGAGCCCGAACGACTCGGTCTGCGACGGCAGAACGAAGAGGTCGCTGGCTTGGAGCAGCGGCGCCACCGTGTCGAGCCGGCCCAGGAACTTCACGTCCTGTGCCACACCGAGCTCCCGGGCCTCGTTCTCCGCGTCCGGACGTTCGGGTCCGTCCCCGATCATGACCAGCGTGGCCGGCATGGCGCGCTGAATTCGCGCGAACACCCGGACCACGTCCTTGACCCGCTTCACTTCGCGGAAGTTGGAGACGTGGGTCAGCAGCCTGTGTCCGTCGGGCGCCAGCCCCAGCCGCCCGGTCGGCGCGCCGGGCTGGTACTCGGCCAGGTTCACGAAATTGGGGATGACCTTGAGGTCGCAGCTCACGCAGCCGAAGGCGCGGTAGGTCTCGTCCCTGAGATAGGCCGAGACCGCCGTGACCGCGTCGGAGCGCTCGATGGAGAACTTGGTGATGGCATAGAAGCTGGACTCCTGCCCTACCAGGGTGATGTCGGTGCCGTGGAGCGTCGTGATCACCCGCAGGTCACGGTCCCCGCGCAGCATCTCGCGGGCGAGAAAGGCGGTGGTGGCGTGTGGGATGGCGTAGTGGACGTGGAGGATGTCGAGCTCCTCCCGCATCGCCACCTCGTGCTGCTTGGACGCCAGCGCGAGGGTGTAGGGATAATGGTCGAAGAGCGGATACCGCCCCATCCGGGTCTCGACCTGATGGAAGTACACCCGCTCGGCGTAACCGCGCAGTCGGAAGGGCGAGTCGTAGGTGATGAAGTGCACCTCGTGTCCCCGCCGGGCGAGCTCGAGGCCCAGCTCGGTGGCCACCGCGCCGGAGCCGCCGTAGGTGGGATAGCAGGTGATGCCGAGCTTCACGAGGGCTGCCTTCCACACCGCCCCACCCTGCTGGCGGACCGGCGGTCGGGCGGTCGGCCGGTCGGCTCCGCCGGGAACGAATTGACGGCGATCCACGGAACCGACCGCCCGACCGCCTGGTCTCCGGTCCGCCGTGTCACCATTACCCCAAGCTCCCCCATAGCTCTGCAATCTCCCCCGCCAGCTTCTCCGGCGGTCGGGTGGCGTCCAGTGTCAGTACCTCACCGCCCAGCTGGTGGCGGAACCAGGTCTCCTGCCGCTTGGCATACCGGCGCGTGCTCACGGCGATGGCGTCCGCCACGGTCTCGCGGGGCCGGCGGCCATGAAGGTACTCCACCGCCTCCCGAATGCCGATCCCATCGAGCCCCGGCGCGGTGGGTGAGTGACCTTCCGCCAGGACGGCCGCCACCTCCTCGATCACGCCGCGACGCACCATCTCCTCCGCCCGGCGTGCGATCCGCTGGTGCAGCACCGGTCGGGGCACCGTGAGCACGACGTACCAGGGCCGGATGGCGCCGCCGGAGCGCGCCGCCTCCTGCCAGTGGGTGAGCGGATAGCCGGTGAGCAGCGCCACCTCGATCGCCCGCGAAGCACGCTGGCGTCCGCCCCCGCCGAAGCCGGGGTCGAGGCGCCCGGCCCAGCGCAGCAGCTCCAGCGGCTCCAGCCTCGCCGCGAACGCGTCGAGCGAGCGCCGTCGCGCCGGGTCCAGCTCCGGCTCGTGAAACAGTCCCTCGGCGAGCGCCCGCACGTACAGCCCCGTGCCCCCCACGACGACCGGAAGCTTCGACCGGTTCCGCACCCCGGCGATCCACCCGGCGGCGTCGTGGGCGAAACGCCCGGCGCTGTAGCGCGTGCCGGGCTCGACCAGGTCCAGGCCGTGGTGCGGCACTCGCGTGCGCTCCTTCGCCGTCGGTTTCGCGGTGCCGACATCGAGCCGGCGGTAGATCTGACGGGAATCGGCGGAGATGACCTCCAGCGGCCAGTGGGCCGACAGGGCGAGGGCGACCGCGGTCTTTCCCACGGCCGTCGGCCCCACCAGGACCGGGACCCTAGCGCCGCCCAAACCGGCGCTCCAGCTCCTCCCGTGGCAACTGGACGATCGTGGACCGCCCGTGCACGTCGTGCGGCGGCAGATCGGTGGCGAAGAGGCGCAGCAGCAGCTCGCGCATCTCGCGCTCGTCCAGGCGCTGGCCCGCCTTCACCGCCGCGCGGCACGCGTACGTGGCCGCGAACCGCTCCAGGCGGTTCGCCCAGCCGCCGAACCGTCCCCGCGCCAGATCGGCGATGGTCTCCCGGAAGCACGTCGCTGCGTCGAAGCGCGGGTGCGGTGCCGGAACCGCGTGGATCACGACGGCTCGCCCGCCGAACGGCTCCACCTCGAAACCGATGTGCCGCAGCGCCTCGGCGTGAGCATCCACCGCGTCGAGCTCCTCGTCGGTGAGGTCCAGGGTCAGCGGCAGCAGGAGCCGCTGGGCCGGTGAGTCGGCGCCGGTGAGCTGGGCCATGACCACCTCGTACAGGACTCGCTCGTGTGCGGAGTGCTGGTCAACGATGACTACTCCCTCCGGGGCCTCGTAGAGGATGTAGGTGTCGAACGCCTGGAGGAGCGGCACGGAGAAGCCCGGCGTGGGCTCCGACGCGACGGCCCCGGCCATGGTCTCCGCGTCCGGGGGAGCGAAAAGATCCATCCCGTCCCCAAGCTGTCCGGGTGCGACCTCCGGCGGACGCGCGCCGTACCCCTCAGGCCGCCAGTCGCCGACGCGTACCGCCGCGGCGAGCGCGCCCAGCGCGTCGCGCACCGCTTCCTCCACCACGCGCTCGACGCCGATGCGGTCGCGGAAGCGCACCTCGAGCTTGGCCGGATGGACGTTCACATCCACCTCAGCCGGAGCGAGCTCCACGTTCAGCAGGAGCGACGGACGGTCACCCGGGTGAATGGCGGATCGATAGCCGGCCTCCGCCGCCCGTACCAGGAACGGGTCCTTGAACGGGCGGCCGTTGACGAACAGCTGGGTGCGACGCCCGGTGGGTTGGGCATCGCCCGGGCGCTGAACGTATCCGGAGATGCGGAACCCGCCGGCCGCGTAGCTCACGGGGACGAGCGTGGCCGCGAGCTCCGAGCCCCATACCTCCGGCAATCGCTCCTCCAACGTCTGGCCGGACGGCACGACCAGACGGCAGCTTCCGTCCAGATGAAGCTCGAAGCCCACCTGAGGGTGGGCGAGCGCGAGCGTGGCGAGGACCTCATGCGCGGCGCGACTCTCGCTCGAGACCGAGCGGAGAAACTTCCGGCGGGCGGGAGTGTTGAAGAAGATGGCGCGGACGGCCACCGTGGTGCCCTGCTGGCGGACGCCATCGGCCACCCGGTCGAGCCGACCGCCGTTGACGCTCAGCTCGGTCGCCCCGCCTTCCCCTTCGGACGTGGTGAGACTGAAGCGGGAGACCGAGGCGATGGCGGGGAGAGCCTCGCCCCGGAAACCGAAGGTGGCGACCCCGACGAGGTCGGTGGTGCTCCGCAGCTTGCTGGTGGCGTGCCGGTCGAGCGCGAGGACCGCGTCCTCCCGCCCCATGCCGCTGCCGTCGTCGCTCACCAGGACGAGGGTCTTGCCTCCCTGCTCCAGCTCCACGCGCACGTGCCGGGCACCCGCGTCCAGTGCGTTCTCCACCAGCTCCTTGACCACCGAGGCAGGGCGCTCCACGACCTCGCCCGCGGCGATCTGGTCGGCCACGGCGTCCGGCAGAATGGCGATGCGTCGGGGCATCGTGAAAATCTAGCTGCCGACGGCCGCCACCGCCTCGTCCGCGATCCATCCTCGTTGGCTGCCGGGCGCCTCCACCATCACCCAGCCCGGTGATCGCCGTACGATTCGCACGGCGCTCCCGGACTCGAGCGCCGCGACGCTGGGCGCCAGACCGTGGGGCGACAGCCTGAGCGTGCTGCGATTCAGGACGACGGCGAGCGGCTCCCGGAGCCAGCTCCGGAGACCCAGGCCCGCAATCAGGGCGGCGGCGGAAAACACCAGCAGAATCAGCCAGCGCTCTCGCGCCAGTGGCCGCAGCGTCCAGCCCAGCCAGCCGGCGATCCACCCGAGCGCGCCGAGGAGGAGGAGCTCCTCGGGCGAAACCGGCGGCGTCCAGCTCCACCGGGCCGAGGTCGCGTCCGGTGGTGGGGTCATGCGGAGCGCCTGGGCCACGGAGCTGGAGCGGGGCGCGAGTCGGCGAGCCTGGAGCCAGGCCGCCCGCGCCCGTCCATCCTGGCCCAGGCGATAGTAGACCGCGCCGAGGTTGTACCAGTGCGCTGCCACGGTGGGCTCGCGCTCGGCCCGGTGCGCGAACTCCTGGGCCGCGGCGGTGAGCGAGCCCTGCTGGTACAGGGCCTCGGGCGACGGCGCCTGCGCCAGCAGCCCCGAGGACCAGAGGGCGAGTGCGAGGGGCACAGCCGCCAAGCCGCGGCCATTCCACCCGCGGAGCGAGCCCCCGAGCCGCGTGGCGATGTCTCTGGCCTCGCCGGCAAGCGCCGCGTCCTCGGGGGCCCGGGCTCCCGGCGCATATCGTCTGGCCAGGAGTCGCTCGCGCACGGCCGCGAGCCGTGTCGCGAGCGCGGAATCGGCGCCGGCCGCACGGACGGCGGCCGCGAGACCGGCGCCGGTGCGGCGCTCCGGGTCGGGCACCAGCGTGCGTACGACGGCCTCGAGCTCTTCCTCGGCGCTGCGCAGGTCTCCCGGCGGCGCCACGGTCCGCCGCCGCCGCGGCAACCTGATCCGACGGCGGGAGGCGACCAGCAGCGGCGGGGCGATCAGCACCAGCAGCCATGCCCAATCCGGCAGTGCCCGACCCAGCCGCCAGTCGAGCCCGGGCCCCACCGGCCGCATGAGCGGCGGAGGCAGTGCGGTCGATGTCGTGGCGCCGCCGCCGGGACTCACCGGAATCGCCGTCGCGGAAAGGGCAGCGGAGCGATAGTCACCCTCGGTCAGGTCGAAATAGGGATAGCTCACGGCCGGCAACGACAGCGCACCCGCCGAGTCGGGCACGACGAGGTACCGAAACGTCTTGGTTCCACCGACCCGTCCATCGGTGACGCCGACCCGCTCCTCGACCTTGTCGCTGTACGCCCGTGCTCCCGGTGCCCACTGGAGATCCGGGGCCGGCCACAGCGCCGTGTTGCCACCGCCGCTCAGCTCCAGCTCCACCATCACGCCCTCGCCCACGCGTGCGACTCTCGGGCTGACGCGCCGCTCCAGCTTGAGGCCGGTTCCGATCGCACCGCTGAAGCCCACCGGCCGTCCGGCCTCCGGGAGCGGAGCCACCGCGAGCGTCTCCGCCTTGCTGCTGAGGGCGTAGCGCTCCTCCTGGCTGAAGAACTGGAGGGCGACGGGAGTGCTGTACTTGAGCGTGGCTCGTGGCACCACGACCGTGCCGGGCAGCAGGGGAAAGACGACCTGGTGGGCGACGAACAGGTCGTACCAACGGCCCCCGACACTGCGCGTGGCTGCGATGCCCGGCGGGGTGGCCTGGGGATAGCTCCACACTCCGTCGATCACGGGCGGCTGAAGCGTGGGAGGCCTTCGCAGCTGGAGCCGAAGATCGCGGGGGAACCAGGCCGCGGTGACGACGTCCACCTGTTCGCCTACGCGTACCGATTCCGCCGAAACGATCAGATCCACCGCCGCGTCGCCCGCGACGGGCGGCCGCGCGTGGTCGAGCAGGCGCCGGAGTCGAGGGCTCAGCGTCGAAGCCGTGGCGGCACGACTCGCCGTCACATCCACCACGACCGCGGGCGCTTCTACGGTGTCCCTCCCCTGCACCGCGCGGGCCGGCCCCAGCTGCCAGCGACCGGGTCGGACCGCGCGCAGCCTGACCTCGAGCACCGTGGTTCGGGTGGGGTCATGGCCCAGGGAGACTTCGGAGCGCTCGCTGCGAGAGACGATCTCCAGGCCGGTGAACGGCGTGATGCTCACGTGCATCGGCAGCGGCGAATGACTCACGGCGCGAAGGGTGTAGATCAGATCCTCCCCCACGGACACCCGCTCCTCGTCCACCGTGGCCTCCAGGGAGGGGCCGCTCCCCTGCACCAGCGCCAGCGCGGCCAGGAGGGCGATCACCAGTCCTTCACTCCTCCGGCCCCCGCCGCCTGAAGCCTGCGCTGCTGCTCGGTCCGCGTCTCGCGCTCACGCCGCTCCATGGAGTTGAGGATCTGCTCGGCCTGACTCTGCGACAGTCCCTGCTGCGGCCGCTCGCCCTGGCGCTGTTGCTGCTGACCGCCACCGCCGCCGCTGGGCGGAGGCGTACCGCCGCCGCCGCCCCCACCGCTCGGCGGCGGCGGGCGACGGCGATCGGCCAGCTCGAGGTTCCATTTGGCGCGCTCGGATGAGGGCTGAAGCAGGAGCGCCTGTCGCAGGCGGTCCACGGCGTCCTCCAGGAATTCCTCCTGCCGCGTGGTGTCGGCCTCGGCGGCGAGGAGATCCGCGAGGCCGAGGTTGTAGAGCGCGCGATAGCGGAGCGCCGGGTCCAGCGACTTGGCGGCCTCGGCCAGCGAGCCTCGTGCGACGTCGAGCCGCCCGGCCTCGAGCGCGGCCGTCCCCGCATTGTAGAAGGCCGTGTCACGCGCCGTGCCTCGGCCCGCCTCCGCCAAGAACGCCGCGGCGGCCGCCGCCGGATCGCCGGCCGCCAGCTCCCGGTCGCCCTTGCCCGGACGCTGGGCGCCGGCGCTGCCGGCGAGGAGAAGCCCGGCGAGACCGACCAGCGCCGGCCCCGGTCGAGCGATGGTGTAGAGCGCGAGCAGGAACGCCGCGACCACCACGGGAACCCAGGCGCGCGGTACCAGGTCGGCGGTGCGGGTCTCCGAGGTCGGGCTCCTCTTCATGGCGGCGACGAGGTCGCGAACAGCCCCGGCCTGGTCCGGCACCTCGCTGGGGACCAGGGTGCCCTCGGACGCCTCCACGATCGCACGCAGGATGTCGTCCCGCCGTTGCGTCTTTACCACCGAGCCGTCCACGTCCTGCTTGTACTCGAGCAGCGTCCCGGCGGAGTCGCGGATGGGAATACGCACCGGCTCGGTCTTGCCCTCCGCCACCACTACCAGCCGGACGCCTGCGTCCTTCAATGCCTCGGCCTGAGTGACGATGTCGCTCAGCGTGTCGTGTGCTTCGCCGTCGGTGAAGAGCACGAACACGCGGTCCGCCGCCTCGCTGGTGGCACCCAGCAGCTCGGTCCCCTGGGCGAGCACGGCGCGGATATTGGACCCGCCACTGCTGGCGAGATCGGGGTCGAGCGCGTCCAGGTACATGCGGATGGCGCCGCCGTCCACGGTGAGCGGCGCCAGGATGTAGCTCTGGCCCGCGAAGGCGATGAGGCCAAGCCGGTCGCCGCCCAGGTCCTCGATGAGCCGCCGGGCCTCGCGAACGGAGCGCTGGAGCCGGTTGGGCGCCACGTCCTCCGCCAGCATGGAGCGGCTGATGTCCACCGCGAACACCAGGCTCAGCGCCCGCGTCTCCGTGGTGATCTGGGTCCGCCCCATACGCGGACCGGCGAGCCCCACCATCGCGAGCAGCGCGACCAGGCCGAGGAGGAAGGGGGCCCAGCCGCCGCGGGCACGTGCGGTTCGTGCCAGCAGCGGCGACCATCGTCGCGCCAATCGGACCCGCCGCCCACGCGCCAGCCAGGCCGCGAAGCCGATGGCGAGGGCGACGGCCGGCGCCAGGAACAGGAGCAGCGGTGCGTCGAACGTCACGGGACCCGCACCACCAGCGTGCTGCCGAGGAGGAGCTCCAGGGCCAGCGCGCCAAGCCCGAGCAGGATGAGCGGCCTGGTGGCCTCGTCGTAGCGGGTGTAGCGCGTCACCGTCACCGGGGTCTTCTCCAGCGCGTCGATCTGCCGGAAGATGCGGCTCAGGGCCTCACTGTCGCGGGCCCGGAAGTAGCGGCCGCCGGTCTTCGCGGCGATCTCCCGGAGCAGCGGCTCGTCGATCCGCACCGGAAGCAGCTCGTAGCGGAAGCCGCCGAGCCCGCGGCCGGTGGGGATGGGCGCTTCGCCGATCGTCCCGACCCCGATGGTGTACACCTTGATCCCGAACGCGGCGGCCGTCGCCGCGGCGGTGCGAGGATCGATCAGGCCCTTGTTGTTCTCGCCGTCGGTGAGCAGCAGGATCACCTTGGATTTGTCCGGCGCGCGGCGCAAACGGTTCACCGCGGTCGCGAGTCCGCTCCCGATCGCCGTGCCGTCCTCCAGGCTCCCGATCTTCAGATCCATCACCGCCTGCTCCACCACCGGATAGTCCAGGGTCACGGGCACCTGGGTCAGGGCCTCGCCCGCGAAGGCGACCAGCCCGATCCGGTCGGCGGTGCGGCCTCGGATGAAGCCCACCGCCTGCCGCTTGGCGACCTCCAGCCGGTTCGAGGGCGCGAAGTCCTCCGCCAGCATGCTGCTGGAGATGTCGATGGTGATGGCGATGGCGATGCCCTCCTGCTTCATCTCCACCATATCGCCGCCGATCCGCGGACCGGCCGCCGCGATGACGAGCGCGGCGAGGGTCGCGCCGCGGAAGACGGGCGGCAGCACCACCCACCACCGGTTGGCCGAGACCGCCGCGGGAAGGGTGACGTCGCTGAAGCGCGCCGCGGGCACGTCCTGCCGCCGCCGGCGCCAGGCCCAGAGGGGAATGGCGAGGAGGAGCAGGAGAAGAATGGGCCGTGCGAAGCTCACGCCGCCTCCGGGAGGAGACGGGGCTCGAGCTCGAGCGCACGTCGCGCGAGCGCCACGGCGTCAGGCAGGGCACCGGTCCCGAACCGCGTCCGATCCAGCTGTCGCAGCACCTCGGCCAGCTCCCGCACCGGCCACTCGGGACGCTGCGCGGCGATCTCGGCGACCACGGCCTCGGTGTCGAGCGAAGGCAGCGCGGTGGGAAGGCGTGAGGCGAGGGCGAGTCGGAGCCTCGTGGTGGCCGCAGCCGCGACGGCGCGCGACTCCCCGGCATCGGCCCACCGCTCCAGCGGCGGGATCGCGGGCTCGACGCGCTCGAGCCCGGCCGGCCTGATGAGCGGCTTGCCTCGCCGCCTCCACCACCGGTGCAAGGGAAGCAGAATCGCGACTGCCACGACCAACAGCACGACGAGCGGCAGCGGCGTGGTGGAGGGCCGCGGGACGAAGTCCGCGCGGGGTTGAGGCCGCAGGCTGGTGTCGGTGGCGGGCCGAGGCAGCACGCTCGCGATGTTCAGGGTCACCGTCTGGCCGGCGAGCGAGTCCACGCTACCATCGGCCGCGAGCAGCAGCGGACCGGGGATCTGCATGGTGTGCGAGCCGGTTCGCCAGACGGCCACCGGATAGGCGATCTCGGCCCTGCCCTCCCCCAGCGTGATCCGCGGCGGTCCCAGGAGCTCGACCGGGTCGGCTGCCGCCCAGTCGGCCGGCCGGAGCGTCCGCCCCGGCGGCAGATCCACGCTGCGGACGACCCAGATGGTATCGCCCACCGTAGGGAGGCCGTGCTGGAGCGTGGCGCTCATCCCCGGTGAATGCGCTTGGCCCGACGGGCGAACGCGCGGCGCAGCGGGATCGCGTAGTCTCGGCCGGTCTCCAGCGGCACTTCGTCGGCTCCCACCGACGTCAGCGTGCGGCTGCGCTCTTCGCGACGTTGTGCGGCGAGGCCGGAGACCCGGTTCCGCACATCGCGGCTGCCGGTATCCACCAGTACCCGTCGGCCCGACTCGGCGTCGAGCATCTCGATCCAGCCGGCGTCGGGCAGCCGGTGCTCGCGGGGATCGTCCACGGTGATCGCCACGACCTCGTGCCGCGCTGCGAGGCGCCGAAGCGGGCGCTCCCAGCCGTCGGCGATGAAGTCGGAGAGCACGACCACGATGCTGTGGTGGCGCAGCAGCCGGCTGGCGTAGGACAGGCTCGCCGCCAGGTTGGTGCGCCGGCCGGCCGGTTCGAAGGCCACCAGATCGCGGATGACGCGGAGGGCGTGGCGACGGCCCTTCCGGGGAGGGATCACCCGCTCCACCTGGTCGGCGAACAGCAGGGCGCCGACACGGTCGTTGTGGAACGCGGCGGCGAGCGCGAGCACCGCGGCGACCTCCACGGCCAGCGCGGCCTTGGTGACCGGCTCGCCGAAGCGGGTGGACCCCGACTGGTCCACCAGCAGCATGAGGGTGAGCTCACGCTCTTCGGTGAACGTCTTCACATAGGGGCTGGCGAGACGGGCGGAGACATTCCAGTCGATCGAGCGAAAGTCGTCCCCCGGCTCGTACGCGCGCACCTCGGCGAACTCCATCCCCTGGCCCCGGAAGACCGACCGGTACTCGCCGGCAAAGAGGGTGCCCACCAGGCCCCGGGTCCGGAGCTCGATGGCCTTCACCTGTTTCAGGATGTCGGGAGTGATCATGGGAAAGCCGTAAGAGGTGAAACCTAAGAGTGAAAAGGCGGCTGATCCTTTCGGTCCCTTTCACCTTTGACGTTCCACGTTTCACGCTGTGTTAGGGGACCCGTACGGCTCCGAGCACTTTCGCCACCACATCGTCGGTGGTGAGGTCTTCGGCCTCCGCCTCGAAGGTGAGGACGATCCGGTGTCGGAGGACATCGGGGGCGAGGGCGCGGACGTCCTCGGGCACGACGTAGTTGCGACCGCGGAGAAAGGCATGGGCACGAGCGGCCTGCGCCAGAGCGATCGAGGCGCGGGGCGAGCCGCCGAAAGCGACGAGCGGCTTGAGATCGAGCAGCCCGACCGTGCCGGGGTCCCGCGTGGCCCGGACCAGATCCACGATGTAGTCCACCACCTTCTGATCCATGTACAGCTGGGTGATGGTGGAGCGGGCCTTGAGGATCCCGCTCGGCTGGAGCAGCCGCTCGACCGGGATCTCCTGGCCTCCGCTCATCCGCAGGAGGACTTCCTTCTCTTCGTCTCGGCTGGGATAGCCCACGCGGACCTTCAGCATGAAGCGGTCGAGCTGCGCCTCGGGCAGCGGGTAGGTGCCCTCGTTCTCGATCGGGTTCTGGGTGGCCAGCACCATGAACGGCTCGTCCAGCGGGAAGGTGGTGCCGCCGATGGTGACCTGGTGCTCCTGCATGGCCTCGAGCAGCGCGGCCTGCACCTTAGCGGGGGCGCGGTTGATCTCATCGGCCAGGATGATTTGAGCGAAGAGCGGGCCCTTCTTGACGTGAAATTCCTGGGTCTTCTGGTCGAAGACCATGGTGCCGATGAGATCGGCGGGCAGGAGGTCGGGCGTGAACTGGATGCGGGAGAAGGAGGCGTGAATGATCTCGGCGAGGGTGCGCACCGCCAGGGTCTTGGCCAGCCCGGGAACGCCCTCCAGCAGGATGTGTCCCCCGGTCATGAGGCCCACCAGCAGGCGCTCGACCATCGCATCCTGCCCGACGATCCGCTTGGATACCTCTTTGAGGATGCGAGGGACCGGTAGCGTCTCCGCTGGCATCTCCGTCAGCTTCGGCGCGCTCACGCTCGAGGGCTCCTGGAGTTGAATGGGGGAAAGATAGTCGGGACATCGGCATCCCGAGTGCAGCGAGGGATCCTGCCCGCAGGTCCCGTGCCCACGCTCGCAAGATCCCTCGCCGTGCTCGGGCTGACCTGCCACCCTGGGACCGGACGCCTGGCCTCAGCCAACGGTTTCACGCGTCGCGGCCAGGCTCCAGCCGCACGGCCTGGTACAAGCCCGCCTCCTCCTTCGGCGTGAGCGGACGGTAGCGTCCGGGCGGCAGGTCGCCCAGCCGGACCGTCCCGTACGAGAGACGCGCCAGACGGTCCACTCGCAGTCCCATGGCCTCCGCCCACCGGCGCACGATCCGATTCCGGCCCTCGGTCAGCGTCAGGTCCAGAATGCTGCGGCCTTCGCTGCCCGGTCGAACCCGGACGTCGGTCGTGAGCACGGGTCGTCCGTCGACCAGCACCTGCTTGCGCACGGCCTGGGCGATCTCCGGAGTCGGACGTCCGTGGACCAGCGCGGTGTAGCGCCGGGGGATGCGATAGCGTGGATGGGTGAGCCGGTGCACCGCCTCGCCGTCGGTTGTGAGCAGCAGCAGACCCGTGGTGTTCACATCGAGTCTGCCCACGTAGGTGAGCCCGGCGGCATCGGGGATGAAGTCGAAGACGGTGCGGCGGCCCTGCTCGTCGTCGGCGGTGGTCACGACGCCCATCGGCTTATGGAAGGCGAGCCAGCGGCGATCGAGCTGCTGTACGACGCGGCCGGAGACCGTGATCCGGTGCTTCCCGGGATCCACCTTCATCCCCAGGGTGGCGACGGCGCCGTCCACCCGCACCTTCCCCTGTTCGATCAGCTCTTCGGCGGCGCGGCGCGAGGCGACCCCGGCGCGGGCGAGGGCCCGCTGGAGCCGCATCTCCGTCACGATTCCGCCTCGACGTAGGCCGCCGCGTCGTCGTCTCCCTCGGAAACCGGACGGTGCGGCTGGAGCGCGATGGTGAGCTCCTCCGCGCGCGGCAGATCGGAGAGGTCCTTGAGGCCGAGCAGCTCGAGAAACTTGGGCGCGGTGCCGTAGAGGAGCGGACGGCCCAGCGCCTCGCTCCGCCCGACGACCTCGATCAGACCGCGCTCCTGGAGCGAGCGCAGCACGCCGCCCGCCGACACGCCACGGATCTCCTCGATCTCGGCCCGGCCCACAGGTTGCCGATAGGCGATGACCGCGAGGGTCTCGAGCGCGGCCGCGGTAAGCTTCGATGCCCGTACCGAGAACTGGGCGCGTTCGATGGCGGCCGCATGCACCGGCCGGGTCAGGATCTGGTAGCCGCCGGCCAGCTCTACCAGCTCCACGCCGTGTTGCTCGAAGTCGTAGTGCTCGCGGATCTGTTCCAACGCCACCCGGACGTCGGCGAGCGTCGCGTCGGCGTCGAGGGTGGAGAGCTCTTCGGCGGTAAGGGGACGCGCGGCGCTGAAGAGCGCGGCTTCAAGCAGCTGGGCGAGCGGTGTCACGGGCGATCACCATCGGCGAGAACGGCGAGGGCTGAGCGAGGCGGACCACGCCGCGCTTGGCGAGCTCCAGGAGGGCCAGCAGGGTGGAGAGCACCTCCACGATCGTGGGTCGAGGACCGATGGCCTCGAGCCAGCCGAACTGCTCCCGCTGGTCGAGCAGGTCTTCCAGCCGGCGGGTGGCGCCCTCGACGTCGAGCGGTCGCGCCACCACCCGGTGCAGGACCGGCGTCGGGATGCCGGCGATCACCCGCTCCACCGCCTGGAGCAGCTGGAGCATGTCCAGCGCCAGCGGCGGCGGCGGGAGCTCCGGCGGCGCCGGAAGGAAGCCCCGCGCGAACGCATCGGCCCGGCGCTCAGCGGCGCGACCCATCCACACGGCGATCTCGCGGATCTGCTGGTACTCCAGCAGCCGGCGCACCAGCTCGGCGCGCGGATCCTCCCAGCCGTCGTCTCCCGCGTGGCGCGGCAGTAACATCTGGGCCTTGAGCCGCACCAGGCGGCTCGCCATTTCGAGGTAGTCCGCCGCCTGGTTCAGCCCCAGCTCGTGGATGGTCTGGAGAAACTGGTCGGCGATCCGGGCGATGGGAACGTCCGCGATCTCGATCTGTTCCTCGCGGAGGAGGTGGAGCAGGAGATCCAGCGGGCCGGAATAGGCGTCGAGCTCGACCACGAAGCCCGGGCCGGCGCCGAGTGCGGTGGTCGGGGCTTCGGGAAGGGTCATAGGCTAGAAGAGTCCCGCAAGAGGAGCCACCACGCGGTAGGGCGCGATGACCCCACCGAGGAAGTTCATCACCGCGGCGGCGGGCGTCAGGAGCACGCTCACAGCCGGCCGGAAGAGGAAGAGCAGGACGAAGAGTGGAAGATAGCCGAAGCGCTGGAGTCCGCGATACCAGCTGCCCGCCTTGGGCGGCAGCGCGTGGTACAGCAGGTGCGACCCGTCCAGCGGGGGAATCGGAATCAGGTTGAAGAAGCAGAGAATGAGGTTGATCCAGATGGCGTGGACCATCATCCGCTGCGCGGTCTCCAGCACCGCGGCGGCGGCGGGCGCGGCCTGCGAGAGGAGCCCAAGCAGCACGTAGAGGAAGGCGAAGACGAACGCGAGCACGAAGTTGGTGGCGACTCCGGCCGCGGATACCAGGAGGTCCCCTCGGACGAACTTGCGATACTTCCGCGGGTTGACCGGGACCGGCTTGGCCCCGCCGAAGGTGAACGCGCCCTGGGTGCCGAAGTAGAGCAGCGTCGGCAGGAGGAGGCTCATCCAGGGATCGATGTGGGGCACCGGGTTCAGCGTCACCCGCCCGAGGAGGTAGGCGGTGTCGTCGCCCTGGCGGAGCGCGGTGGCGGCGTGGGCGTACTCGTGCGCGGTGAGGGCGAACACGAGCATGGGAAGCGCGAGGATGAACTCGCTGAGCTGGGTGTCCAGGTCAATTCCTTTTCGGCAGGGACGGCCGAAGGTTACATGCGGCGAAGGGTCAAGTCAAAGCAGGACAGCGCTTGACGTTGCGTGCGGGCCGCTCTAGTTTTCCGCCCTCCTGGGCTCCGGGCCATTCCGGAGGTCCGCTGCCACTCAGACGAGGTTGCCGTGCCCCGAATTCAATCCGCCAAAAAGCGCATGCGTCAGGCCCGTACCCGTGCCGCACAGAACCGCACCCAGCGCAGCCGTCTCCGGGGCGCGCTCAAGAAGATGCGGGTCGCCGCCGGTGCGGAGGTCGAGGCCGCGTATGCGGAGGCGGTGAAGCTGCTGGACCGCGCGGGCCGGAAGCACCTCATTCATCCCAACGCCGCGGCGCGGCAGAAGAGCCGGCTGGCAAAGCTGAAGGCAAAGGCGGGGCGGTAGGGCGGTAGGGCGGTACGAACAAAAGGGGCCCAGCGTTGCGCGGGCCCCTTCTTCATTTACCCTCGTACCGCCCGACCGCCTAGATCCCCGCCAGCTCCGCCCCGCACCGCTCGCAGTACCACTCCGTGGGCCGGTTGAGGGTGCCGCACTCGCCGCACTTGAGAGTCTTGGCCACACCTGGGGCGCCGGCCTTGCCCGATGGCGCCGGCGCGGTCTCCACGGCGCGGGAGGCCTGTGGGGCGGCGCCAACACCGGGATTGCTGGTCCGCCGTCCGGCTGCGGGCTTCGGCTCGTCGGCCACGGATTTGAGGAACGCGAGCTCATCGACCGCGGCAGGCTCCGGCTCACGCGCGCGCTGGGGCGCCGCGCGGGGTGCGGTCCTCGGGGCCTCGGCGATCGGCTCGGCCGGAGGTGGCGGCGGAGGCGGTGGCGGGGATCGCTCGATGACCTCCTCGGCCGGCGGCGGAGGAGCGGCGGCCTTGGGAGAGGCGGCGATCAGTGCTTGAACCTCCACCAGCCTCGCGATCTCGTCGCCCACGGTCTTCAGTTGTTCCCGCAGCCCGCCCAGCTTGTGCTCGCTCTCGCCCGCGATCCGCTGCCACTCGTCGTCGCCGAACTCCCCCACGGTGTGGCGGACTTCGGCCTCCGCCAGCTCCTCCTCCGCCTCACGGCGCCGGCCGTCCAGCTCGCGCTGGGAGCTTTGATGCCGCTGCAGGTCCTCGGCGATCGTGGCCGAGTGACCGCGGAGGCGTTCGATCACCCCACGCAATCGGACTTCGTAGTCGGCCCGCACCTTCTTGCGGACGGCGTCAGGCGCCTTGTTGGCGGCGGAGTCGAGCTTGGAGAGCCACAGCTCGTACTGCGACCGCTGCTCCAGGAGCGCTTCAATGCTGTTGTCGGTATCCGGGGCCATGGTCTGGCCTTCCTCTCGTGTCAGCTCTATCTGGGGGGCACGTCGGAACCGAACGGAACCGCGTCGTCCAAAATGTAACTAGGTGTCGCCCCCACGCGCGAATACCACCTGTCCGCGCACGATGGTGGTCTCGGCCCGGCCCCGAAGGCGCCGGCCGGCGAAGGGGGTGTTGCGGCTCTTGGAGTAGAACTCCTCCGGCCGCACCGTCCACTCGGCCGCCGGGTCAAACACCACGACGTCCGCCGGGCTGCCCGGGGCGAGACTCCCTCCCTGGAGACCGAAGATCCGGGCCGGCATCAGGCTCATCCGACTCACCAGCTCCGGGAGCGACAGCAGGCCGGACTCCACCAGCTCCGAGATCGCCAGCCCCAGCGCGGTCTCCAGCCCAATGATCCCGTTCGGGGCGTCGTCGAACTCGCGCTCCTTCGCGTCGTAATGGTGAGGCGCGTGGTCGGTGCAGATGACGTCGATGGTCCCGTCGCGCAGCGCCTGCCGGATGGCCTCGCGGTCCTCCGGCTCCCGCAGCGGCGGGTTCATCTTGGCGTGGGTGTTGTAGCCCTCGCAGGCCTCGTGAGTCAGGGTGAAGTGGTGGGGACAGGCCTCGGCCGTCACCCGGAGCCCCTTCTCCTTTGCCCGCCGGATCAGCTCGACCGAACCCCTGGTGGACAGGTGGCAGAGGTGCACGTGCCCGCCCGTGAGCTCGGCCAGGAGGATGTCGCGGGCCACCATGATCTCTTCCGCCGCGGCCGGGACGCCCTTGAGGCCGAGCCGGGTGGCGACCAGTCCCTCGTGCATCGCGCCGCCCTCCGCGAGGGTCGGGTCCTCGCAGTGATCGGCCACCGGAATGCCGAAGGTCCGGGCATACTCCAGTGCCGTCCGCATGAGATGACTGGAGACGACCGGCTTGCCGTCGTCGCTCACCGCCACCGCGCCCGCACCCACCAGCTCACCGAACTCGGCAAGCTGCTGCCCCTTCTGCCCCAGCGACACCGCGCCGATCGGGTAGACCCGCGCCTTCGCCGCGCGCTGGGCCTGGCTCACGATGAAGCCGACCGCGGCCTGGTTGTCGGTCACGGGGTCGGTGTTGGGCATCGCGCAGACCGCGGAGAACCCGCCGGCCGCGGCGGCCATCGCGCCGGTCGCCACGGTCTCGAGGTCCTCCTGACCCGGCTCCCGCAGGTGCACGTGGAGGTCGATGAGTCCCGGCGCGACGACCCTGCCGCCGGCGTTCAGCACCTGCGCGTCGTCCGGATGACCCAGGTCGCGACCCGACGCCTGCACCTTGCCATCGGCGAGGAACAGGTCGGCGACCTCGTCGGCGCCTCGCGAGGGGTCGATGATGCGACCGCCACGGATCAGGATCGGGCGCACGCTATTCCCCTCCGCCGGCGCCGGGATGCGCCCAATCGGGCGAGCCGCCCGCCAGCAGGTAGAGCACGGCCATGCGCACCGCGACGCCGTTCGTCACCTGCGGCAGGATCACGCTGTGGGGACCGTCCGCCACGTCGCTGTCGATCTCGACCCCGCGATTCATCGGGCCCGGGTGCAGGATCAGCAGATCCTTCGGCGACTTGGACAGCCGCTCGTTGGTGACGCCGAAGACGCGGTTGTATTCCCGGAGCGAAGGCAGGAAACCGGCCTGCATCCGCTCGAGCTGGAGCCGGAGCACATTGAGGGCATCCGCCCACTGGATGGCGTCCTCGATCCGCGGGAGGATGGTGACGCCGAGCTCGTGGACGTTTCGCGGCAGGAGGGTCGCCGGCCCGCAGACGCCCACCTCCGCGCCCAGCTTCGTGAGCCCCCAGATGTTGCTGCGCGCGACCCGGCTGTGGAGAATGTCACCGCAGATCGCGACCTTGAGGCCTTCCAGCCGCTTGAAGCGGTCCCGCAGGGTCAGCATGTCGAGCAGCCCCTGAGTGGGGTGCTCGTGTTTGCCGTCGCCGGCGTTGATGACGTTCGAGCGGATGCGCTGGCCCAGAAACTGGGCGGCACCGGAGGCACCGTGGCGGATCACCACCATGTCGATCCGCATCGCCTCGAGGTTGCGGGCGGTGTCCACCAGAGTCTCGCCCTTGCTCACCGAGCTCCCGGCGCTGGCCACGTTCACCGTGTCGGCGCTGAGCCGCTTCTCGGCGAACTCGAACGAGATGCGGGTCCGGGTGGAGGCCTCGAAGAAAAGGTTGACGATGGTCTTGCCGCGGAGCGCCGGCACCTTCTTGATGGGCCGCTCGCTCACTTCCTTGAAGGGCTCCGCCGTATCGAGAATGAGCTGGATTTGCTCGCGGCTCAGGGTCTCGAGCCCGGTCAGGTCCTTGCCGAGCGCCGTGGCGATCACGGGCGGACCAGTTCGACCACGTCGCGGGCGTCCAGCTCCGCCACGAGCACGTCCACCCGGTCGCCCGGGCCGGCGGTCACTTTGTGGCCCACGATGTCGGCCTGGATCGGGAGCTCGCGCCCGCCCCGGTCGATGAGGACGCAGAGGAGGATGCGTCGCGGCCGCCCGAAGTCGGAGCACTCGTCCAGCGCGGCGCGCACGGTGCGTCCGGTGTAGAGCACGTCGTCTACGATGGCGACGGTTCGGCCATCGAGGTCGGGGAGGCTGGTCTCACCGACGACGGGACGGGGGCCGACGGTCTGGAGATCGTCGCGGTAGAGCGTGATGTCGAGCTTGCCCAGCGGCACCTGGACACCTTCCGACTGGGCGATCAGGGCTCGGAGCCGAGCGGCGAGCTCCACACCCCGGCGCTGGATCCCGACCAGGACCAGGCCGTCGGTGCCGTGCGCCTGCTCGATGATCTCGGTAGCCATGCGCGCCAGCGTCCGGGCCAGCGCGCGGTCGTCCATGAGGGGGACTCGGGTGGGCATCGGGGCGGGAAACTAGCGGCGAGGAGTGGGGTGCGGTAGACCCGCTGCCCCGACACGGCGAGCTGCACGTGCGCCCTCCTGTTCGACGTCATCTAGCCGGTGCCCGCGCCCAGGACGCGCTCTCCACCCGCCCGCACGAATGCCTCAGCGGCACGCGCCCGCCCCGCTTCCGCCTGGCGGACCGCGCGAACGAAGGCAGCCTCCCCCCGCAAGGCGTCGAGCCAGGGATCGATGGTCAGGAGGGTGGGACAGTGATAGCCGCCGTCTACCACCCGCTGCACCATCTCCAAGGCCTCGGGAACCAGGCCGAGGAACGCCAGCTCCCGGCCGTGCAGCATCAGACCCTCCGGATCGTGGAACCCGGCCTCGAGGATCGCCCGGGCGTGCCGCAGGCAGTCCTCGGGCCGGCCCTCCATGGCGGCGAGCTGCGACTCGACGATCCGGTGCTCCAGGTTGCCGGGCGCATGACTGAGCGCCTCCCGCACCCCTGCCAGGGCCTCGTCGTAGCGACCCAGCATCCAGAGCGCCCCGTGGCGGACCGATTGGATGTCCTCCACGTCGTGGAGGGCAGCTTGGTGGTAGTCGCCCAAGGCCCAGTAGGTGTACTGGACGCTGGTCTGGATGGAGGGGTCGATCCGCCGCGCTCTCCGATCCGCCGCGAGCGAGGCCTCGAGCAATCCGCCGAACCGGCAGGCCACCACGAGACCCGCGAAGAGATGAGGGTCCGCCGCGCCGCGGCCCACCCGCTCCAGCAGCCGCACCATGGCCTCGGGCGCCCGCGCCTTCTCCTCGATCTCGAAATAGGTGTAGAAGTTGTGCGCCACCGGAAGATCGGGATCGATCTCCAGCGCGCGGCGGAACGCCTGCTCCGCGAGCGCGATGCTCTCGGCCTGCCCCTCCGCGCCGTACTTCGCCAGCACCCGATAGACTCTGCCCAGCCGCGCCCAGGCCGGCGCATATTCGGGATCCTCGTCGAGGCACTGGCGATAGAGGTCGCGCGCCACCGTGAGCCGCGAGGGATTCGAGGTGTTGGCACCGAGATGATTGGCCCGCAGGTACAGGTCGTAGGCCTTGGCGTTGACCGAGTGGTGCCGGCTCAACACACCGCGCTCCTGCGAGGTGAGCGGCAGGGCGAGCGAGTCCACGATCTGCCGGGCGAGATCGTCCTGCAGCTGAAACAGGTCGGTGAGCGCCACCTGCGCCGTGCTGGAGGAGAGCAGCGTGCCTGAAGGTGCCTCCAGCATCTGGGTGGAGACTCGCACCTGGTCGCCGGCACGAAGCAGCGTGCCGGTCACCACCACGTCTACGCCGGCCTCGGCGGCTATGGCCTTCAGGTCGGTGGCGCCGGTGGCAAAGCGCTGGCCGGCCGCGGTAGAGCGGACCACCAGCGACTCCAGCCCCGAAAGGGAGCTGGTGATCGCGTCGGGCACGCTGAACGCGAGAAAGTCGATGTCGGCATCGGGGCGGAGCACCCGGAACGGCAGCACGATCAGCCGCGTCATCGCCCGCGCCTGCGGGCTGGAGCCGGTGTCTACCAGCGCCAGCGCTTCGCGGACCTCGCGAGCCATCGCCGCCGCGTCGGGGTAGCGGTCTGCCGGCCGCTTGGCGATGGCCAGCTGGATGACGCGGTCGGCAGCCATCACCTCGGGGCCGCCCGTCAGGGCCGGCGGCTCTGCGATCGCGACCGCGCGGAATACCTCGATGACACTGCTTCCGGGGAACGCCGGCTTGCCGGCCAGCATCTCGAAGAGGATCGCGCCCACCGCGAACAAGTCGGAGGCGGGTGTCAGCTGCTCTCCTTCCCACTGTTCGGGCGACATGTATCGCGGCGTCCCCATCAAGGTCCCCGGCTGGGTCAGCGCGACATCGGTCTTGAACTGCTCGGCCACCGGACGCGCCAGGCCGAAGTCCAGCAACTTCACGCCGTGGGGCGTGAGGAAGACGTTCGACGGCTTCAGGTCGCGGTGGATGATCCCTCTCGCATGCAAGGCCTCCAGCGCCGACAGCATGCCCAGGGTCAACCGGAGCGCCTCGGCCACCGGAATGCGCTCCCGGGTGAGGCGCTGCTCGAGGGCCTCGCCTTCCAGCAGCTCCATGACCAGGTAGAGCTCCCCGCTCTCCTCGGCGAGCTCGTAGACGTGGCAGATGTTGGGGTGATTGATGCGGGCGGCGGCCCTGGCTTCGCGCAGCAGGCGCTCGCGCAAGGCCGAGTCTCCGGTGGCGTCGCGGATCCGCTTGATGGCCACGTCCCGCTCGAGGCGGTCGTCGTAGGCAGCGTACACCACGCCCATGCCGCCCTGGCCCAGCCGGCGGGTCACACGATAACGGCCGATGGCTTCCGGCTCGGCCGGACCCGACGGCTTGGACATCGAGCGCTCTCTGGTGAGGTCAGCCTCAGGTCGAGACTGCGGCGTGGAGACACTCCAGCTTCCCTGGGGCACGCTCGCGAGTCAAGATCGGAGACCGGGAAGGACGGCGGCGGGGCGAGCGACGGACAGGGAGGGATTCGAACCCTCGAAACGGTTTAAGCCGTTTACACGCTCTCCAGGCGTGCGCCTTCAACCACTCGGCCACCTGTCCCGACTCGTTGCGAGGGCACAACTTAGCGGCAACCCCCGAGGTCGTCAACGCGCGCTGCGGGAACGACGGGCGAGCATATTACCTTGCAGCCGAACCCGAGTGACCACCTCTCACGGGATCCTGAGTGTGACCGAAGCGCACATCCTCGACGCGGTTCGCACCCCGATCGGGCGCGCAGGCGGCGCCCTGGCCGACGTCCGGCCCGACGACCTGGCCGCCATCCCCCTGCGAGCCCTGCTCCAGCGGGGTCGGCTCCCGCCCGACCAGGTGGACGACGTGATCCTGGGCTGCGCCAATCAGGCCGGGGAGGACAATCGGAACGTCGCCCGGATGGCGCTGCTGCTCGCGGGGCTGCCCGTGGAGGTGCCGGGGCAGACCGTGAACCGATTGTGCGGCTCCGGCCTCCAGGCCGTCGCGACCGCGGCCCACGCGATCCGGTCGGGCGAGGGCGCGCTGATCCTGGCCGGGGGCGTGGAAAGCATGACGCGGGCGCCCTACATCATGCTCAAGCCTTCGCAACCGTGGGATCGAACCCCGCCGGCCGTAGCCGACAGCACGCTCGGCTGGCGGTTTACCAACCCTCGTCTGCCCGCCGACTGGACGATCTCACTCGGCATGACGGCAGAACGGGTGGCGGCGGCTCGCCGCGTGACTCGCAGGGAGCAGGAGGAATTCGCGGTGGAGAGCCAGCGTCGCGCGCAGGCGGCGCTCGCCGCCGCCGTGTTCGAGGACGAGCTCGTGCCGGTGGAAGTTCCCCGGAGCGGCGGGACCCGCGCGGTGACTCGGGATGAGCCGCCGCGCGCCGATGTCACGATGGAAAGCCTGGCCCGTATGGCGCCGGTCTTCCAGAAGGACGGAACCGTCACGGCAGGCACCTCCAGCGGCATCAACGACGGGGCGGCGGCGGTCGTAGTGGCATCGGCGGAGATGGCACGCGAGCTGGGACGGAGACCGGTTGCACGAGTCGTGAGCACGGCGGTGGCCGGCGTGGATCCGAGCTGTATGGGACTCGGCCCGGTGCCTGCCACCAGAAATGCGCTCGCCCGGGCAGGACTCCAGGTGGGCGATCTGGACCTCATCGAGCTCAACGAGGCCTTCGCGGCGCAGGCGATCGCCTGCATGCGCGATCTGGACCTCGACCCCGCCAAGGTCAACATCTACGGCGGTGCGATCGCCCTCGGCCACCCGCTCGGCGCGAGCGGCGCGCGCATCCTCACCACACTGGTCCACGCGCTGCGCCGGACCGGCGGGCGCTATGGGCTCGCGACCATGTGCATCGGGGTCGGCCAGGGAATCGCGATGGTGGTGGAGGCGGGCTGACCGTCGGCGGCGCCGGCGCGGATCACGGCTTCAGGCGCCTGCGCTGGCGGTGTTGATCGGCGACGACCGCGCCGACGATCACGACGCCCTTGATGATCTCCTGGTAGTACGCGTCGATCCGCAGGAACGTGAACCCCGACGTCATCACGCCCAGGATGAGCGTGCCCACCACCGTGCCGGTGATGCGTCCCACGCCGCCCGCGAGCGAAGCGCCCCCGATGACCGACGCGGCGATCGCATCCAGCTCGGCCATGACGCCCATGCCCGCCTGTCCCGTGATGGCGCGGGCGGACTGTACCACCCCGGCCAGACCGGAGAGGAGCCCGGCCACGGCGTAGACCTTGATCAGGTGCCGTCCGACATCGATCCCGCAGACCCGCGCCGCCTGCGCATTTGCTCCGATCGCATAGGTGAACTTGCCGTATCGCGTGTGGCCCAGCGCCACGTGCGCCACGAGCGCGACGGAGAGGAAGATGAAGACCGGCCACACCCACGAGCCGATCGCGGCATACCCGTCCTGCAGCCCGCTCACCGGCTGTCCATGGGTGTACCACTTCGCCACCCCGCGAGCGGAGACCATCATCCCCAGGGTGGCGATGAAGGGCGGAATCGCGGTATAGGCGATGAGCGTGCCGTTGATGAGGCCCGCCACCAGCCCGACCAGCAGTCCCACGGCGACCGGAACCACGATCGGCAGGTCGGTGAGGGCCGGGTAGACCGCGCGGGCGTAGTCCGACCGCTGGGCGAAGCTGGCGGCGATCATGGCCGTCATGCCGAGCACCGAACCGGACGACAGGTCGATGCCGCCGGTGATGATGACCTGCGTCACTCCCACGGCAATGATGCCGGTGACGGCGACCTGCAGGATCATGACCTGCAGCCGTTGCCAGTTGGCCAGGAAGCTGCGGCCCACCACGATCCAGCCCAGCACTTCGAACAGCAGCGCGATGGCGACGAGGACGAGGAAGATGCTCGCTTCCGGGGAGCGGCGCCGGCGGCGCGCCGGGGCGGCGGGAATCTCCTCGAGAACCGGCGTGGCTCCCATGGTCGTTTCCCGAGCTAGTGCGACGCCAGGGTCATGACGCGGACCTGATCGGCTTCGTCCCGGTCCAGAAATCCGGTGACTGTGCCCTCGTGCATGACCATGATCCGATCGCTCATGCCCAGGACTTCCGGCAGATCGGACGAGATCATGAGGACCGCCGCGCCTTCTCGGGCCAGCTCGGCAATGAGCCGATGGATCTCGGCCTTGGCGCCCACGTCGATCCCGCGGGTGGGTTCGTCGAGGATGAGAATCCGGGGCCCCGTGAGCAGCCAGCGCCCGATCAGCACCTTCTGTTGATTGCCTCCGGAGAGGTTCATGACCGGCTCATCCAGTCCGGGCGTCCTCAGTCGCAGGCTCGCGGCCAGACGCCGGCCTTCGCTGGCGGCTTCGGCGTGGTCCACGAACCCCGCCCGGACGAACCGTCGATTCAGCGCCGCGAGCGTCAGGTTGGAGAGCACATCGAGCGGCAGGAAACACCCGGACTCCTTCCGGTCCTCCGTCAGGAAGGCCATGCCCTGTCTCACCGCGTCCGAGGGGTGGGCGATCACGACCACCCGGCCCTCGATCTCGATCGTGCCCGACGAGGCAGGCGTCAACCCGAACAGCGTCTCCGCGAGGTTGCTGCGGCCGGCCCCGATGAGGCCGGCCACCCCGAGGATCTCGCCGACGCGGAGGTCGAACGAGACGCCCCGGAAGCGGCCCTCGAGGCCCAGCTCCCGGACCGAGAGCACCACCCGTCCGACCGTGGATTCCCCCCGGGGGAACAACTGGGTGAGGTCCCGACCGACCATCCAGCGGATGAGCTCTTCCGGGGTAATTTCCGGCGCGGGCCGGGTCCCGATGCGGCGCCCATCGCGCAGCACCGAGATCTCATCCGCGATCTCGAAGACCTCGTTCAAGCGGTGGGTGATGTAGAGAATGCCCTTCCCCTGCGCCTTGAGCTCGCGGATGATGTCGAAGAGACGGCGGGTCTCCGTCTCGGTCATTGCGGAGGTCGGCTCGTCCATGATCAGGAGGGCGGCATCGCGGGACAGCGCCTTGGCGATCTCGACCATCTGGCGCTCGGCCACCGAGAGCTCACCCACGGACAGCGAGGGCTCGGTCTCGATCCCGAGCCCAAGAAAGAGCTCCGCCGTCCGTCGTCGAAGCTCGCCGTGATCGACGAATCCCAACCGGGTCAGGGGCTCGCGCCCGATCCAGACGTTCTCGGCGACGGTCATGGAGGGCATCAGGTTGAGCTCCTGATGGATCATGGCGATGCCGTGCTGGAGCGCTTCACGGGGTGAGCCGAGCTGGACCGGGCGACCTCGCAGTCTGACCGTCCCGGCATCGGGTGGGTGGATCCCGGCGATGATCTTCATCAGGGTCGACTTGCCGGCGCCGTTCTCGCCCATGACCGCGTGTACCGTGCCGGCCTGCAGGCGGAGCGAGACGCCGTCGAGCGCGAGCACCCCGGGGAACTCCTTGCGCAGGTCCTCGACCTCGAGCAACACGGCGTCAATTCCTGGCGAGATAGCGGTCCATGTTCGAGGGCGTGACCAGCTCGAAGGGGATCCAGACCGTCCGCTCGGCCAGGGAATCGCCCCGGGCGAGCTTCAGCGCGGCATCTACCGCGCCCCTGCCCTGTCCCGCGCCGTCCTGGAAGACGGTGATGTCGAGATCCCCCGCCTGCATCGCGGTCAACGCATCCTGGGTCGCGTCGATCCCGGCCACGATCATCGCGCTCATGTCGTAGCCCGCGGCCTTGAGCGCCCGGATGGCGCCGATCGCCATCTCGTCGTTGTTGGAGACCACGGCGTCGAACCGGGTTCCCGCGCTGAGCCAGTTCGCCATGAGGTCGTGTCCTTCGGTCCGCCGCCAGTTGCCGGTCTGTTGCTCGACGACCTTGATGAACTGGCACTCCGGCGTGGTGATGACGTCGTGAACATCCTGGGTGCGCTGCCGTGCGGCCTGGTTGGAGAGCTCGCCCATCATCACGACGATGTCGGCGTCGGTCTTGCCGGCCTCCGTCAGCATGCGGCAGACCGCCCTGGTCGCCAGGGTCCCCGACTCGGCCTCGTTGGAGCCGACGAACGCGGCGCTGGGCGGCAGGGAGTCGAGGTCGGCCGGCTGACGGTTGACGTACACGATGGGAATGCCGGCTTCGGCGGCGAGCCGGGTCATGGCCGGGGTCGCATCGGTGTCCACCGGATTGACGATGATCGCGTCGACGCCTTGCGCGATGAAGTTCTGAATCTGACTCAGCTGCCGCGCGACGTCGTTCTGGGCGTCCTCGACCTGCAGGATCACCCGATCGAGGGTCTGCGCGTGGTCCTGCATGCCCTGCCGCAGGACCGTGAGGAAGTTGTCGTCGAACAGCGCCATGGAGACGCCGATGCGTCGGCCGGGAGCGGCACACGACGCCAGCGCCGAGAGGGCGAGTCCGCACAGCAGTACGCGCATCCGCACCTCATGCCTTCTGGGTCACGGTGGTGAGATAGTCCATGCTCGCTCGAATGGCGCGAGCGGGGTCGGCCAGGGCGTGCACCTCGGCCGCGAACGGCTCGAAGGATATCGCGCCGGCATAGCCGCCAGCCACCAGGGCTCCGATCTGACTCACCGCGTCGAGCCGGTCGCCGGCGTCCACCAGTCCGCGATGGGAATCCCGGAGGTCGGCCAAGCCAGCCCTGGAATCGGTAACGCCGGAGGTGTGTATCAGCGCGGTCAGAGCGGGATACAGCTCGGGCTCGCCGGCCAGGGCGTGATGAAACGTGTCGTGCACCAGGCCGAAGCGCCGCCCGCCGTCGATCTCCTCGATCGCCGCCACGGCCTCCCGCTTGGAGCGAAGCGAGCAGGTCGCGAAGCCGAGCGGCTCGACGAGACCAAGGATGTCCTGTTCGGCGAGGATGGGCTCCAGGGCGCGGAGCGCGGCGCGAAGCCGCGGGTGGCGCTCGCCGTCGGCGACGCCGGACCCATCGTTGGCCGGGACCAGCACCAGAGCCCGAGCCCCGCACCCCGCCGCGTACCGGACCAGTTGACGGGCCTCCCGCTCGCGTGCAGCGCTCCAGTCGTCGAACCGCTGGAGCGCGTTGATCGAGATGATGGCGAGGCCGACTCGACCGGCGGCATCGCGCACGACCTCCGGTGGCGTGCCGTCTCGTATGGGCCGGCCGTCGAGATCATTCCGGATCTCGACTTCCGCGATCCCGAGCGACGCCGCGAGCCCGAAGAACTCCCCCAGGCCCAGACTCGGCGCCACCATGTGGTTGAGGGCGAAGCGAAGCGCGGCCAATCCGCCTCGCCCTACTTCAACGCTTCGGCGAGGACCCGGCCCTGTGAGCCGCCCGGCGCGGTCAGGCCGAGTAGTGCCGAAAGCGTCGGCGCGATGTCGGCGACGGCCGCGGGGGTCCGACGCACGCCGGGCACTATCCGGCTGCCGTAGAGCAGCAGCGGTACCTGCTGGTCGTAGGCCCACGGCGTGCCGTGACCCGTTCCGGTGGTCTCGTCATCCACCAGGATGTACGGGTCCATCTGATAGTAGATGTTGCCGCTCCGGCCGGGGTAGAACGAGAGCACTTCCGCGGTCCGCAGCCCGCGCGCCCGGCCGGTGGCGAGCTCGGCCGAGGTCAGCGCCTCGTGCACGCCGGGCACCGACATGATCGCGCTCTGCGCCACGCGCTCGGCGTCCTCCATGCTCACCCGTCTCGCCCGCACCGCGGCGGGATTGAGGTACAGCTGGGGCTGGTCGTGGTGGATGATCCAGCCGGGCGCCGGGGCGGGGCCGTAGCGTGCCCGGAGGGCCGCCTCCACCGCGGTATCCACCACGGCGGGATTGAAACGCCGCGGCGACGCACCGGGATGCAGGTTCGCGAACACCTCCGGCAGTGGTGCCACGCCGTGATCCGCCGTCAGGACCATGAGCACGTTGGCCATCCCGACGGTGCGGTCGAGAAAAGCGAAGAGCCGCGCGAGCGTGCGGTCCAGCCGGACCGTCACGTCCATCACCTCGTGGCTGTCGGGACCGTACGCGTGCCCGACCCGGTCATTGGCCGAGAAGCTGATGGCGAGCAGATCGGGGACGGTATCGCGACCGAGTCCTTCCTCAGCCACGGCGCGCATGGCGAAGTCGGCGACGACGTCGTTGCTGAACGGTGAAAGATCGAACGCGTCGGAGCCGGCGATCGGGTGCGGAAAGGTCCGGCCCTCCCCGGCCTCATCGGCCTCCGCCGCCACATCGTCCGGGCCCACCATGTCGTAGAGCGCCGCCGGCAGCAGCCGCTCCCACTTCTTTCCGAAGTAGGAGCTCACCTTCCCCGCCCCGTTGAACTCGCGGGCCCAGGCCGGCAGCTCCCGGCGGTAATAGGTGGAGGTGACGAAGAGCGTGTCCACCATCCAGTAGGCCGCGTCGTTCAGATGACCGCCCATCATGATGGCGGAACGATCCTTCGCCGAGACCGTCACCACCTTGCTTCGGCCGCCGGTGTTGATCTTGAGCAGGTCGCCCACGGTCGCGTTCTTGAGATTGCGGGGCGAGCGTCCCTCCTGGTCGACCCCCACCAGTCGCACCGTGGTATCCGCCGCGCAGTACACCTCCTTGCCTGCGACCGCATCGTACCAGTCGTTGGCGATGATCCCGTTCACCGTTCCGTAGCTGCCGGTGAGCATCACGGAGTGGCCGGCGCAGGTGGTGGTGGTGGCGTGCTCGTAGCGCGCGGACGCGAAACTGGCCCCGCGTTGCAGGAAGGTGTTGAAGCCGCTCCGGCCGAAGAACGGCCGGAAGCGATCCATGTAGTCCGCCCGAAGCTGATCCACGGCGATCGCCACCACGAGACGCGGCCGGCCACCGGTGGCGGTGCCGGGGGACTGGGCGGCGGCGCCGGTGGCCGTACCCACCGAAACGGCCGCGAGCAGGGCCAGGGCAATCCTCACGATGCGTGCTCCGCCCCGCCCGCCTGGGTAACGCAATCCTTGCGCAGGCCCAGGGCATCGGCGATGGCCGCCCAGGAGAAGGCCGCCACGTTGCCGTCGTTGTGCACCGCGTAGAACGCGCCGCTGGGGAAGTTGCCGAATCCGCGTTGCGTCAAGGCGATCCCATCGGTGTTGAGGGTGCTGTCGCCACGGAACGATCCGACGTGGCGCAGCGACGTGCGGTCGAAGACGTGGAAGGTGTTGACCGTCAGGTCCTGATCGGTCGTCACCCAGTAGCCGGCGGTGTCGCCGCAGGCATAGAGAATGATGCCCTCGGCCTGATGGGGAAAGAGCCCCTGCCCGATGAGCTGTCCGGTGAACTTGCCCTCCGGCGTGTAGACCTTGATGTGTGACCCGGTCTCCAGCTCCTCGGCGATCAGCAGCCGCCGGTTGGGCAGGTCGAGAGCGATCGATTCGACGACCTTGAGCACGCCAGGGCCGCTGGTGGCGCCGAAAGCACGAATCGGCTCCGCGCGGAGTCCGGCGCCCGTCACCGTCACTCGATACTGCCGTACCCGTTGCCCGAGGAGACTGTCGGGAGGCACCGACTCATCGGGCATCTCGTAGTTGTCCGTCACGTATACCATGTACCGATCAGGCGCTTCGGCATACAGTGCGAGGCCGTAGGGCAGCCGCAGGTCCTTCTCCGCGAAGGTCCCCAGCGATTCGAATCCCGGCAGCCGGAACACCTGCACCCGGTGGTTGTCGCGCTCGACGACGAACGCCAGGTTGCCGGCGATGGCGATCCCGTTGGGGCGCTGCATCTGGCCGCGCCCCGTTCCGCTGGCTCCGAGCCGCCGGATGAAGGCCCCGGTGGACGCGTCGTTCACCACCAGCACGTCGGTGGCCTTCGCGGTCGAAAGCACCCAGTGCTGGCCGTCCGGTCCATGCCAGACGGCCGGCGAGTCGATGTTGTCCAGGGTGTCTCGCGTCGTCATCCAGCTCTCTCTCAGCGGCGCGACGCTGTCGGTGGCTGTCGCTGACGCCTTGGCTACGGGGGCGTCAGCTCCGCCCTGGCAGGCAGCGACGGAGACCACAGCGAGCAGGGCCATCGCCCGGAGCCGAGCAGGTACTATCGGGTCGATCACGATTCCTCCTGAGTCTCAGCGATTGAGCCGGAACCCGAACCGGCCCCAGCTGCGATAGAACTCCCGCTGGATCGGCCGCTCCTGAAGCCCCTGATAGGCCCGGAACGGCTCGTTGGTCAGGTTGACCAGCTCGAGGAAGGCCGAAGTCATCTGGGTCACCCGCAGCGAGGCCGAGAAATCGAGCTGCAGGTGGGTGTCCACCCAGGTGTCCTCCAGCGCTTCCTCCTCGGTGCCCTCATCCCCGGCGAACTCCAGGATGTACTCGTCGCTGTAGTTGAGGCTGAACTGGCCGGAGAACAGGCCCCGCTCGTAGCTCAGGGCCGCGTTGAAGACGTGGGGGACCTGCCCCTGGAGGCGCGCCTCCCGTCCGCCGGGCAGCGTCGTCTTCGAGTCGGTGTAGGTGTAGTTGGCATAGACCCCGAGGCCGTCGAAGGGCGCGGGCAGCATCCGCAGCTGCTGCTGCACGGCCAGCTCGAAGCCATAGATCTCGCCGTCCTCGCCGTTGCGGGGCTGGCGGGTCTCCCCACCCAGCTCGTTGTCCTCCACGAAGGCGAAGATCGGGTCCTTGAGGCTCTTGTAGAACACGCCGGCGGACATGACGCCGATTCGCTGGTCGTAGTGCTCCACCAGGAAGTCGAGGTTGGTGGACGTCGTCGGGTCCAGCTCCGGGTTGCCGAGCTGGATGTCTTCGTCATCCACCAGGCGGCTCGGCACCAGGTCCACGAAGTTCGGCCGAGCCATGGTGGTGGTGACCGCGGCCCGGAGATTGGTCTGCTGGGTCAGACCGTACCGCACGTGCAGCGCGGGAAAGACCCGGCCGTAGCTGTTGTCGCCGGTCTGCGGCGTGAGCGTCTCGGTCTCGGGATCGAAGGCCAAGCCGTCGCCCTCGAACTTGGTGTGCTCGTACCGGAGGCCGGGGAGAAGCATCAGACTGGGCGTGACCTGGATCTCGCTCATCACGTAGGCGGCGACGACCTCCTCATCCACGGTGTAGTCCAGCGTCTGCTCCGGCAGGTTCTCCTCGGTCTCCAGCGAGGATTCGAAATTGGTGCCGAAGTTCTGGACCTCGTCCGGGGTGGTGGCGAACGGAGGGAACTCGTAATCCCCTGCCTCGTAGTTGTCGACCTCGAAGGGGACACCGACGTCCTCCCCGAGCACGATGTCGTCCGCGCCGTCGGCCAGCTCGCTTTCGGCCGACACGAAGTCCTGCCACTTGTGCTTGTCGCGGTACTTGGCCCCGAACTTGAGCTTGCCCGAGGCCGACCGGCCGAGGTTGTAGGGAAGCGTCAGATTCAACGCCGCCACGTGGTCGAGGTTGGAGGCATAGCTCGACTCGGGCTCGAAGTTGTTGAACAGGTAGGTGCCGGCCATCGCGCCGGGCGCGGGGTTGGCCTGAACGTTCTCCGGGTCGCTGATGTCCGGTGAGAACTCCACGTCCTCCTGTACGAACTCGATCTCGTTGTCGTGCGGCGTATCCTGGATCGAGCGGGCCAGCGTGAGGTGGTAGTCCACGCCGAGTCCGCCTCGGGTGAGGTGGTCGCCTCCCAGGGACAGGTTCCAGGTCTTGGCGCGCTCCAGGCGGTTCTTGTGCAGGAAGACGAGCTCACCGTCCTCCACGCCGTTGGTCACCCGCTGGCGTTGTTCCTCGTCGCCCAGGTCGGAGTAAATGCCGGTCAGCATGAGGGTGGAGTTCTCGCCCAGCCGGTAATCGAAGTTGCCGGTGGCGCCGATCCGCTCACGCCACAGGGTGTAGTAGCGCTGGTCCAGCCCGGCGAGGGCGTCGTCCTCCAGGCCTGGGTCGCCGAGGTCGTATTCCGGCTCCGCGTCGTCTGACCCGAAGTTCCGCTTGTTGTAGGAGCCGGAGAGCAGCATGCCGAACCGCCCGTCGGCGAGTCGGGTCCCGTAGGTGCCGGAGCCGCCGCCCGAGAAGTCCTCCCGGATCGGGGCATAGCCGCCGGCCGCCTCCAGCGAGAAGAAGGGCAGGTCGGGCGCCTTCTTGCTCACCAGGTTCACCGCGCCGCCGATCGCGTCGGCATCCATGTCCGACGTGATCGCCTTGGACACCTCGATCGACTCCAGCACGTCCACCGGCACGGCATCCAGCTCGATCTGGCGGATGTCAGGCTCGGGCGACGGGATCTGCTCCCCGTTGAAGGTCACCTGGGTGTTCTGGGCCGCGCCGCCGCGGATCTGGATGTAGCGGCCTTCACCCTGGTCGCGCTCGACCGCGACGCCCGGCAACCGCTGGACCGCCTCAGGCGCCGACGCATCGGGGAAGCGGCCGATCTGGTCGGACGCCACGATGTTCTGGATGTTGGCCGCGTTCTTCTGCCGGCTCAGGGCCTCGGCCTGGGTCTTGGCTCGCACGCCGAGCACCTGCACCTCCTCCAGCACTACCGCGGCGACGGCCAGCGCGAAGTCGACCTCCACCTCCTGTCCTGCGTCCACCTCGACCGGGGCCACCTGGCGCTGACGTCCGATGTACGCCACTTCGATCGTGTCGCTTCCGGTCGGCACCCGCGGGAGCACGTAGCGCCCCTTGGAATCGGTGATCGCCACCAGGGTGGACCGGCGCAGCTGAATCCGCGCGCCGTCGAGCGGGCGTCCGGTCTCCTCCTCGGTGACCCGGCCGTGGACTCGGCCCACGCCCTGGGCCGAGAGCGTGCCGGCCGGGACGAACAGCGCGGCCACGAGCAGGCCGGCCACGACGACGATCAACGACCTGGACGATGTTGAAGGCGGCATTGGCGTCCTCCTGGGAGGATACGGGTTTGGATACGGCTGCCGGCATGCAATTCCGCTTCGATCACAAGTACCACCGCTCCGCCGCGCGCTGCCGCTCGTACTCGCGGCGAGCCGCGCGCACGGATTCGTCTTCGGAGACCTCGGCCACCGGCACATCCCACCAGGACTCGTAGGATCCGACTCGGACTTCGCGATCGGCCTCCACATGGACCACGACGGTGCGGTCCATCCGCCGGGCTTCGGCCAGCGCCGACTCCAGCTCCGCGATGCCGGCGGCTCGGATCACACAGGCACCGAGGCTGCCCGCGTTCACCGCGAGGTCCACCGGCAGATGCTCACCGGCCAGCCTGCCATCGGCCGTGCGAAATCGGTACTCGGTGCCGAAGCCGGCCGAGCCCAGCGCGGCCGACAGCCCGCCGATGGAGGCGAAGCCGTGGTTGTCGACGAGCACCACGATCAGCTTGTAGCCTTCCTGGACCGCAGTTACGAGATCCGACGACATCATGAGCCAGGAGCCGTCGCCCACCATCACGTACACCTCGCGGTCCGGCGCGGCCATCTTCACGCCGAGCCCGCCGGCGACCTCGTAGCCCATACAGGAATAGCCGTACTCGACGTGATAGCCCTTGGGATCCCGGGTCCGCCACAGCTTGTGCAGGTCGCCCGGCAGACTGCCGGCGGCGCACACCACCACATCCCTGGGGGCGGCGCTACGGTTGACCGCGCCCACGATCTCCCCCTGGCTCAGGAGCGGGTGATGGCCCAGCCGGTAGATCCGCTCCACCTCGCGGTCCCACTCCCGGTTGTAACGGCCCGCGGCCTCGCGCCAGGCGGGCGGCACGCTCCAGCCGGCGAGCGCCTCCTGCAGCGACTCCAGCGTCGCCCGGGCATCGCCCACCAACGCGAGCCCGGCGTGCTTGAACGCGTCCAGCTCGGCGACGTTCAGGTTGACGAAGCGGACGTCCGGGTGCTGGAAGGCGGTGCGCGACGCGGTGGTGAAGTCGCTGTAGCGAGTCCCGATGCCGATGATGAGATCGGCCTCGCGAGCCATGCGGTTGGCGCCGGGTGTGCCAGTGGCTCCGAGGGCGCCGAGACTCGAGGGGTGGTCGAAGCGGAGTGAGCCCTTTCCCGCCTGGGTCTCCGCCACGGGAATTCCGGTCGCCTCGACCAACGCCCGGAGCGTCTCGCTCGCCTCGGAGTAGACGACACCGCCTCCGGCGACGATCAGTGGCCGCTCCGCCTTCCCGATCGCCTCCACGGCGCGAAGCAGTGCGGCCCGGTCGGGAAGCGGCCGGGGCACGTGCCAGGTCCGCTCGTCGAGGAACGCGGAGGGAAAGTCGAACGCTTCGGCCTGCACATCCTGGGGAAGCGCCAGGGTGACCGCACCGGTCTCCGCCTGGCTGGTCAGCACCCGCATGGCCTCGAGCGCGGCGGGGATCAGTTGCTCCGGGCGCGCGATCCGGTCCCAGTAGCGGGAGACCGGGCGGAAGGCGTCGTTGACCGAGACCTCCTGCGACCAGCCGGCCTCCAGCTGCTGGAGGACCGTTCCGACCCGCCGGGTGGCGAACACGTCACCGGGCAGCAGGAGCACCGGCAGCCGGTTGATGGTGGCTCCCGCCGCGCCGGTGATCATGTTGGTCGCGCCGGGTCCGACCGAGCTGGTGCAGGCCAGCGTCTGGAGCCGGTTGGTCATTCGGGCGAAGGCCGCGGCGGCGTGCACCTGCGCCTGCTCGTTGCGCGACTGGTAGTAGCGCAAGCGGCCGGCGTACTGCTGCAGTGCCTGGCCGACACCGGCGACGTTGCCGTGCCCGAAGATGCCGAACACGCCGGCGAAGAAAGGCCGCTCGACCCCGTCCCGCTCGACCCGCTGCGCCGCGAGGAAGCGCACCAGGGCCTGTCCCACGGTGAGGCGGACCGTGGTGGGGGCGCGACGCGTCATCGCACCGCCTCCGCGGCGCTCACCAGCGGAACCCGCGGGTCGGTAGCAAGACCGTCCCACGACCGTCGGATCCAGGTATAGGCCGGATCGTCGCTGAACCCGAGGGAGCGCGCGTCGCTCGGCCCGGCCAGCACGTTGAGGTAGTACATGGGGTAGTCGGGCGGCGCGACGCACGGCCCATGGTATCCGCGGGGCACGAGGAACACATCACCATCGTGTATCACCACCGTCTCATCGATGGTTCGGTCGGCGGTATAGGTGCGATGGAGGCCGAAACCGTTGGGGCCGGGGATTCGGAAGTAGTAGATCTCCTCCAGTTCGGCCTCGCCGATCGTGGTGGCATCGTCGTGCTTGTGCGGTGGATAGGAGGACCAGTTGCCACCCGGCGTGAGTACCTCGACCACAACCAGGCGATGCGCCGGCGGGCCGCCGGCCACGAAGAGGTTGTTGATCTGGCGGGTGGCGCTGCCCGCGCCGCGGGTTTCGACGCCGACATCGCGTGCCGGCACATAGGCCGGCGGCAGACGGCGGCTCGCCTCGGCGCACGGCAACGCCAGCTCTGCCCCCGTCGTGGAGGAGATCAGGGCCTGACATCCCACCGGCAGGTACACAAAATCCGGGATTCCTTCCAGGACACCGGTTCGGCCTTCGACGACGTAGCGTCGGCCCTCGAGCTCGACGCTGCACCCGCCCCGCAGCGGCAGCACCAGCATCTCCCGTGTTCCGGTGGCGAGTCGTCTCACTTCTCCCGGCGCGAGTCGCGTCACCCGCAGCCCGGTATATCGCCAGCCGGCGAGCTGCGGCGTGATCGCAACCGGATCGGCGCCGTCGGCAGCGCGGCCCGCAGGCCAATGCAGACGTGAGCTCATCCGTGTACCAGTCCCGCGGCGGCGGCCACCGCCCCGGCGACGTCGCCATCCGGCGGGTAGAGCAGCGCCCGCCCGGCCACCAGACCCCGCACCTGGGGCAGCCGCAGCGCCCGCTTCCATCCCTCGAACACCCCGGCGGGCCGGTTGCCCGGGTCGCCGCCCAGCAGCAGCGTGGGGAGCGTGGTCGCCTGCAGCACCTGCTCCATGTGATCGGTGACATGCACCTTGAGCCAGGTGTAGGCCGAGGTATTCCCCAATCCCGACGCCACGCTGATCACGCGGACGAGGTCGTCGGGCTCCTTGGAGATACAGACGGTGCCGTCGCTCTCACGCCGGGCCGGGAGCGGCTCGACCATCGCGATCAGCTTCCTGGCGGCGAGCTCCGAGACCGCACGGGCACACCCCTCCAGCGTCGCGAGCGTACCCGGGTCGTTGGGCGCGAGGCGGAGCAGCATCTTCCCGCCATCGAGACCGCCGCGCGCGACGGAGTCGGCGTCGTAGGCCGTGAAGCGATCGTCCAGCTCCCAGGCGGAGCCGGGAAGGCCGCCGCGGTTCATGGAGCCGATCGCCACCTTGCTATCCAGTGCCCCCAGGAGCAGCAGGTCCTCCAGCACATCCGGGGTGCCCAGGACGCCGTCCACGCCCGGCTGAGCCAGCGCAACGAGCAGACGGCGGAGCAGGTCGCGGCGATGGGCCATGGCGAGCGGGTCGCTGCCCACCTTGAGCGCGGCACGGGCGGGGTGATCGGCCGCGATGATGCAGGTCCGCCCGTCGGCCGCGAGCAGGGGGCGGCGCTTCCGCGCCGCGGCGGCGCGAGCGATGCGCTCCGGATCGCGGGCCCGAACCTCCAGCAGGTCGAGATAGGCTCGCTCTTCGATCATGAGTTCCTCGCCGCCAGCGGCCGCTCGGCCGTCTCCAGGAGCGCGAGCACCTCCGCCTCCGTCGGCATCGCGTCGGCGCAGGCGAGGCGCCCGGCCACCCAGGCGCCGGCGGCCGCGGCGAACCGCACCACCCGCACCGGATCCCACCCGGCCAGCAGACCGTGGCACACCGCGCCTCCGAACGCGTCTCCGGCGCCTAGGCCGTTCACCACTTCGACCGCGACGGGATCCACCCGAGCGAGCTCCCCGCCCCAGGCGACGACCACCCCCTGCACGCCCAGTTTCACGATGGCCAGCTCCGGACCCAGATTGAGCAACCGCCGGGCGACGATCTCCGGCGCGGCCTCCCCGACGGCCACGGAGACCTCCTCGAGGTTCCCGATGGCGACGGTGGCCAGCTTGAGGGCGCAGCGCTGATAGGCTCCAGCCGTGTCGGGCTCGGGCCAGAGCGAGCGGCGGAAGTCGAGATCGTGAACGGTGATGCCGCGGCGCCCGCGGGCCTCCAGGGCGCCCAGCGTCGCGGTGCGGCTGGGCTCGTCGGACAGGCCGGTCCCCGTGGTCCAGAAGACCCGGGCACGCTGGATCGCATCCAGGTCGAGCTCCTCGAGCCGGAGCCGGATGTCCGGCGCGGTCGGCTGACGGTAGAAGAGCAGCGGAAAGTGATCCGGAGGGTGGAGCTCGCAGAACACCACCGGCGTGCGCAGCTCGGGATCGGTTCCCACGAAGCGGTCGTCCACGCCGAACGCGCGCAGCGCGTTTCGCACGTAGGGGCCGAAGCCGTCCACGCCGACCTGGGTGATCACCGCGGCCTTGCGGCCGAGTCGCGCCGCGGCCACCGCCACGTTGGTCGGGCTACCGCCGAGCGACTTGGCGAACGTCCGTACCTCCGCGAGGGCTACGCCGCTCTGCTCGGGGTAGAGATCGACGCTCACCCTGCCCATGGTCAGGACGTCGAACTGGGGGACGGTCATCGGGCCGGCCCACCGTTGCCGACCGGGTCCAGCTCGTGCGCCAGGCGCTCCAGCTCCTCACCGCCCGCCATCATCGCGGCCAGCTCCTCCAACCGGATGTCACGTCGGCCGAAGTCACCCCGCACCTCGCCCCGGCGCAGGATCACGAAGCGATCGCCGACCGGGTGGGCATGGTGCGGGTTGTGGGTGATGAAGACGACGCCCACACCGCGCTCCCTCGCCTTTGCGATGTAGCGCAGGACCGCGCCGGCCTGCTTCACCCCGAGCGCCGCGGTAGGCTCGTCCAGGATCACCACTCGCGCGCCGAAGTGAATGGCGCGTGCGATGGCAACGGCTTGCCGCTCGCCGCCGGACAGGGTGCCGACCGGCTGCGCCGGGTCGCGGAGCTCCACCCCGAGGCGGCTCAGCTCCTCGCGAACGACGCGCTCGCAATGCACCCGGTCGATGCGCCGGAAGGGGCCCGCACCGACACAGGGCTCGGTGCCGAGGAAGAAGTTGCGCCAGATGCTCAGCAGCGGGATCATCGCGAGGTCCTGGTAGACCGTCGCGATGCCGCGGGAGAGCGCGTCGCGCGGTGAGGCGAGCTCGATGGGCTCCCCGTCCACCAGGTAGCGGCCGGTGGTCGGTCGGTGCACGCCGGCGAGGATCTGGATGAGGGTGGACTTTCCCGCCCCATTGTCGCCCAGCAGGCAGATGACTTGACCCGCGGGAACCGACATGGTGACGTCGCGCAGGGCGACCACGTTGCCGAAGCGCTTGGAGACCCGCTCCACCCGGAGGATCGGCGCGGTCACCGGGCCTCCGAGGCGCGGCGGCGCACGAAGTTGTTGAAGATCACCGCCGCCACCAGCATCACGCCGAGGAACACCTGGAACCAATCCGCATCCACGCCGGTGATCACGATGCCCTGCTGCACCATCCCGAAGATCAGCGCGCCCAGCACCGCGCCGACCGCGGAGCCGTAGCCGCCGGTAAGGAGCGTGCCCCCGATCACCACGGCGATGATGGCGCGAAACTCCTGCTGCTCCCCGCGGAGCGCGTCCGCGCCGGTGAACCGCACCGCCTGGATCACCGCCACGAGGCACGCGGCCAATGCGGTGGTCATGAAGAGCGCGATCTTCACTCGCGCCACGGGGACGCCCATCTTGCGTGCCGCCTCGGGCGCACCGCCCGCCGCGAAGATCCAGTTGCCGAAGCGGGTGCGCAGCAGCACCCAGGTCGCCAGCGCCGCCAGTCCCAGCCACCAGAGCACCGACACTCGGAACTGCCCGAAGAGGTCGCCCGCGAACAGCGTCTGCGCGGGTGCGAACCCGGAGACCTCGTCGAGCCCGCCGAGCTGCGTCCGGCGAGTGAGCTGCCGGCTCACCGCGATGGTGAGTCCGCGGAAGGCGAACAGGGTCCCCAGGGTGACGATGAAGGACGGCAGGCCGGTCCGGACCACCAGGTAGCCGTTGCCGAACCCGATCGCGAGGCTGAGCGCAACGGCCACGCCGATCGCCGGCCACAGGGACCAATCGTAGTGCCGCGTGAGCAGCATGAGGGTCATGCCGGCGCACCCGATGATCGACCCGATGGAGAGGTCGAACTCGCCGGCGATCATGAGCAGCGCCACGGCGACGGCGAGGATCCCGAGCGGGGCCGCCGCATTGAGCACTGCCGCGGTGCCCTCCAGGCTCCGGAACGGCGGCCCCGCGACCAGCGCGAACACGATCCATACCAGCATGGCCGCGGCCGCCGCTCCCAGCTCGGGTCGGGCCAGCAGGCGCCGAGCCGAGGTCATGCGGTCGGGCACGGCTCCCGCCGCCCGAGCGGCGACGCCGAGGGCGGTCACGCCGTTCATCGAACGCCCCGCTCCGCCAGCCCGATCACGTCGGCCGCATTCTCCTGCGTCACGAAGCTGGGCCCGGTGCGGATGATCTGCCCCCCGCCGGGCATGGCCTTCGTCTCGAGGTACTTGGTGAGCAGCACGACCGAGAGGTAGCCCTGGAGGTACGGCTGCTGGTCGATGGCGAAGAGCAGCTGGCCGTCGCGCACCGCGGCGAGGACTTCGGGTGTGAGGTCGAACGTCCCGACGGCGATCTGTCCCAGGCGCTTCGACTCTCTCAGTGCGGCGAGGGCGGGCGCCGCGCCGCCCGGCCCCAGCATCAGCATGCCGTCGATCGCGGCGTCACGAGCCAGCGCGCTGCGGATTCGCTGGGCGGCGTCCTCCGGGTCCGCCAGACTCACTCCCAGCACCTGCATCGTCGCGCCGTGCCGCTCGAGACCGTCCGCGAGACCCCGGCATCGGGTGTCGAGCGAGACATTGCCGACCTCGTGGTTGACGCACAGCACCCGCTTCGCGCCCGCGGCGGCGAGCCGCTCGCCGGCCGCCACGCCCGATTCGTACTCGGTCTGCCCGATGTGAGCCAGGAAGCCGAGCCGTTGCCAGGCGGCATCGCCGGAGTTGACCGAGATCGCCGGAATACCGGCGGCGATCGCGGCCTTCACCGAGGCGGCCAGGGCATCAGGATCGGGCACGGAGATGGCCAGGGCGCTGGGCCGGCTCGCCACGGCGGCGTCGATCAGCTGGCTCAGGCGCACCATGTCGAAGCTGGTGGGCGCCTGGTACTCCAGACGCACGCCCATCTCCCGGGCCGCGTCTCCCGCGCCGTTGGCCACCACCGACCAGAAGGGGTCGGAGGTCTGTCCGTGACTGACCATGACGATGCGGACGGCGCTCCGCCCCGGAGCGGCCTCTCCAGCCGCGGCCGCGCCCCCGCCGTCACCGCAGGCGCAGAGGGCCAGCGCGAGTGCGAGGACGGCGACTCTGACATGACGATTCACGCCTGCATGATCCTCTTGAGATAGCTCACGCTGCGGGCCGCCTCCCGAGCCGGCCCTTCCCCCGCCGCCGGCTCCTGCTCGAGGACGACGTCCTGCTCCAGCACGTACCATCCTTCGTATCCCGCGGCGCTGAGCAGCCGCACCACGCCCGCCACGTCCACGTCGCCGTCACCCAGCGGCCGGTAGAGCCGCCGGGCGACCGCGTCACGATACCCCAGCTCGCCCGCGCGGACCCGCGCGGCGAGCCCGGCGTCCACGTCCTTGAAGTGGACGTGGATCACTCGGCCGTTGGCAGCACGAGCGACTTCCACCGGATCGGCTCCGCCCACGAGGAGGTGCCCCGTGTCGAGGCAGAGGGGGACGTCACTCTGCTCCAGAATCCGATCCACTTGGGCCAGTCGCTCGACGGCCGTGCCGTAGTGCGGGTGAAGGGCCACTCCGAGTCCCTCACCGGCAACCACGTCGCTGACCACCCTCAGCCCGTCCAGAAGCGCATCCCACTCGACGTCCGAGAGCTCGGCCGAGCGGTCGTACCCGCCGGCCCCGTTGCCCAGGCCGGCTGCGAGCACGAGAACCTCGGCTCCCGCCGAGGCGAGGGTGCGTGCGGCAGTCGCCACCGTGTCGAGCGCCGCCGTGCGGTACTCCGGCCGGTGCAGCACCGCCGGCACGAACCCGGCGGCCAGCCGAAGGTCGTGTCGCCGGAGCGTTCGCGCGACCTCGCCGGGATCGTCGGGGAGAAAGCCGCGCGGCCCCAGCTCGACGGCGGCCAGGCCGAGGTCGGCAACCTCCCGGAGCACGCGCTCGGCCGCGAGCTGGCAGCCCCAGCCGGGCACCTCGCAGACACCCCACGTGATCGGCGCCCCCGCCAACCGGAGCGGCGGCTCGCTCACGCGACTTCCTTGATCCCCACCGGCCGGTGGAGCTCGCGGGAGAGATCGCAGGCCATCGCCACGCGGATCGCTTCCCTGGCCTCCTCCGGCGGGCACGGATTGGCCATCCGGCCCGCGGCCACCTCGACGAAGGCATGGAGCTCGGCCCGATACGCGGGTGCGAACCGGTCGAGGAAGAAGGCGTAGGGTTGCCCCGGCGCCGGAGGTGCACCGGGCTCTACCGAGCGCATCGGCATCCGCCCGTCCCAGCCCACCGTCACGCTGTCGCCGGCGCCGAACACCTCCATGCGGATGTCGTAGCCCAGCGGGTCGTGGCGGGTCCCGGAGAGGATGCCGAGCGTCCCGCCATCGAAGCGGAGGGTGGCGACCGCGGCCGCGACGTCTCCGTGGCGCGCGAAGGCCTCGAAGCCCGCGTCGGAGCCGTCGGCGTAGACCTCGATCACTTCCTGCCCCGTGACCCAGCGGGCGACGTCGAAGTCGTGGATGTGGAGATCGCGGAAGATGCCCCCGGAGCCGGGAATGTAGTCCTCGTGCGGCGGGTGGGGATCGTGACCGGCCATTCGGACCACGTAGAGCCGCCCCAGCCTGCCGCAGGCGACGAGCTCGCGAGCCTGGCGGTACCCGGCGTCGAAGCGACGCTGGAAGCCCATTTGCACGGTGACCCCCCGGCGGCGCACGTGCGCGATCACCGCGTCGGTGCTGGCGAGATCGATGGTGATCGGCTTCTCGCAGAACGTGGGACGACCGGCGTCCACCGCCAGGCGGATGAGATCGGCGTGGGTGATGGTCGGCGAGGTGATGACGACGGCGTCCACGGCCCCGAGCAGGGCCTCGACCGAGGCGGCGGTTCGACCACGGACCTCGCGGGCGACCGTCTCCGCCCGCCCCAGGTCGGGGTCGGTGACGACCACCTGCTGCACCTCGGGGTGTCCGGCCAGCACGCCGGCGTGAAACGATCCGATCCTGCCGACGCCGATGACGCCGACGCGCATGTGGCTGTCCTTCGTGACCGGGGACGGGAGGCTGCCGGGTGTTGTTGGAACGCTCCAACTTGCGTTTGGAACGTTCCAGCGCTACTCCTAGATACGGCGCTGTCCGCAGACTGTCAAGCGCCTCTTCTCCGACCGGATCGGAGTCCATGGCCCAGCCCACCATTCTCGACGTCGCCGCCCGCGCCGGGGTGTCGAAATCCCTGGTCTCGCTCGTCATGCGCGACGCGCCCTCCGTCAGTGAGGCCAAGCGCCGCGCCGTCCTGGCTGCGGCGGCCGAGCTCGACTACCGGCCCAACGCCGTGGCGCGCAGTCTGGTTCAGCGACGCACCCGGGTCCTCGGCGTGCTGCTCTCCGACCTCCACAACACGTTCTTCGCGGACGTGCTCGACGGCATCGCCGGCCGCGCGGCGGAGCGGGGCTACAAGGCCATGCTGAACACCGGCAACCGGGCTCCCAGCGGTGAGGCCGACGCGATCGAGACCCTGCTCGAGCTCCGCGCCGACGGCCTCATCCTGACCGGTCCCCGGTTGGAGGCAGTCCGGATCACCGAGGCGGCCCGCACCGTGCCGGTGGTGCTGGTCGCGCGCACCATGTCGGCGAATGCGGTGGACTGTGTCAGCAACGACGACGTGGCCGGGGCTACGCTCGCCGTGGAGCACCTGGTGAAGCTGGGCCACCGGCGCATCGCCCATATCGACGGCGGGTCCGGCGCCGGCGCGGAAGCCCGGAAGCAGGGCTATGCCCGCACGATGCGGCGGCACGGGCTCACCTCGCAGGCGCGCACGGCACGGGGTGACTACACCGAGGAGGGCGGCGCCAAGGGAGTGGCCGCGCTCCTGGCCCGGGGACCCAGACCTACCGCCATCCTCGCCGCCAACGACCTGAGCGCCATCGGCGCGCTCGACGCGTTGACCAGGAGCGGACTCCAGGTGCCGGAGGACATTTCGCTCGTAGGTTACGACAACACGTCGGTGGCGGCGCTCCGCCACATCGATCTCACCACCATCGACCAGCCGCGCGAGGCCATGGGCCGCACCGCGGTCGACCTCCTGCTGGAGCGGCTGGAGCGACGGCGCAAGGCCGCCCGCCGGGTCGTGATGCCGCCGACGCTGGTCGTGCGTGGCACGACGGCGCCTCCCCGGGAGAGTTAGCCCGGTCTCCGCCCTGCCCTGCTCCAGTACCAGAAGACGGGCAGGCCGAGCGCCAGCAGCCCCGTTCCGACCATCGCGTTTCGGGGGGTGGCCACCACCGAGCTCACCACCACCAGGATCGCCGCAGCCACGAACGCGGCCGGGGTCCAGGGATACCCCGGCACGCGGAACGCTCCCGGGGGAATGAGCCGCCCCTCGGTCCGGTCTCGCGCTCGATAGATGAACAACCCCGCCACCGTCAGGCCGAAGAACACCCAATCCGCGAAGGCGACGTAGTCCACCAGCTGACTGAAGCTGCCGGACAGCGCGAGGGTCGAGGCCCAGGCCGCCTGAAGCACGATCGCGGCGGCAGGGGTGCGGTGCACGGGATGCAGCCGCGCCAGTCGGGGGAAGAACACGCCGTCCGCGGCCATCGCCTGGAAGACTCGCGGCGTCACCAGCACCACCAGGTTGAGAAAGCCGAAAGTACTGACGGCGATGCCGGCGGCGATGAGGCCGCTGCCCGGTGGGCCGAGCACTGCCCGCATCGCATCCGCGGCCGGAGCGGTGCTCGCCGCCAGGCCGGCCGGGCCGAGGACCTGGAGATAGGCGAGGTTGGCGAGCAGATAGGCGACGACGACGATGGCGACGCCGAGCAGGAGCGCTCGGGGAAGATCGCGCTCGGGGTCCACCATCTCTTCGGCGATGAAGTTCGTCTGCTGCCACCCCCCATAGGTGAACAGGACGGGGACGAGCGCCGTACCGATCGCGCCCGGCGCAGCCGCCGGTGACGCCTCCGACGGTGGGAGGCCCGCCACCAGACCGACGCCGACGAGCGCGGCCAGGGCGAGCAGCTTGAGCACGGTGAACACGTTCTGGACGACCGCGCCGGGACGCACGCCGACGTAGTTGATCCCGGAGACCAGCACGATGGAGGCGATCGCCAGCGGGAGGCCGAGCCGGCGCGGAAGGCCGGTGAGCGCGAGAGTGTAGTCGGCGAAGGTGACGGCGATCGCGGCGATCGCGCCGCTGGCGATGACCAGCAGCAGCGCCCAGCCGTAGAGAAAGGCGGCCAGCGGTCCCCAGGTCTCTCGGAGGTAGACATACCCTCCGCCCGCTCGGGGCCGGCGCTGCCCCAGCTCCCCGAAACAGAGGGCACCCGCCAGCGCCACCGCACCGCCGGCTACCCACACGCCGAGAATGAGCCCGGTGGACCCGACTCGCTCCGCCACGGCGGCCGGCGTGCGGAAGATGCCGCCGCCCACGATGCCACCGACCACGGCCATGGTGCCCGAGAACAGTCCCAGCCGGCGGGCGTAGGTAGTCACCGAGGGCTCCCGCGGCGGGAAGACGCTACTCCCGACCTCTCCGCTCGTACTCGGCGCGGGCCTGGGCCAGCATGTCCAGCGTCTCCTGCCGCTCGGCATCGGTGTTCCAGTCGCGGTGGGCCTCGACCGAGGCCCGCATGCGGTCGATCCAGCGCATGAAGTAGCGGGCGTCCTCCGGCGACCGTGTCGGCGTGTCGCCGACCGTCAGATACACCGGGCTGGTCGTGGCGTAGGGATAGATGTCCAGTGTCGGGTACGTCGCCTTGTCGGCCCGGGCTCGAAGCAGCAGCCATCCGCTCCGATCCACCGGGACCTTGACCGTGGCAGTGGCCGAGCGGCGGTCGGGGGCGAGCGGGACCTCCCTGATCACGCGGCCATTCTGCACCAGCTCCAGGTGGTCCACCGGGACATTCGATCGCAGCCTGACCGACACGGCGACGTCCCTGCCGCCGGCGGGAAGCCGGACTTCGGCCCCAAGCCCGGCGCCGTCCACCGTCATGTCGATCAGCGGCCCATTGGTCGCGAAGCTGCGGCCCGCCCTGAGCGCCGACAGCCAGCGCCGGTGCTCCAGCGGCGCCCCGCTCTTCACGTACACCCGATTCATGCCGACCGGGCCCCGCAGGGAAGCGAAGTTGGCCATCGCGTCCGTGCCCCCACCGGCCGCGAGACGAAATCCGCAGTTGAGCAGGCGGTACCACACCTCCGCCGTAGCGTTCAGGTCGTCTACGAACCCCAGCGCCTCGTAGTAGTCCACCTTGCCCAGAGCGAGGTCCACCGGCAGCTCGTGGGTGAGGAGACGGGTGGTGTCGGAGGGATCGGGGTAGCGGTCGTACGGATGCACGTAGCCGGTGACGGCGCCCTGTGCCCGCGCGATGTCGAGCACTCGGGCGTTGGTGGGCTGGAGACTGGCCACAGCGGTATTGGCATAGGCCGTGTAGCCGGGCAACACCAGATGCTGGCGCAGGCCCAGCAGCCCCACATGGCCCCAGTAGCTGGTGTGGTACTCCTCGCCGTGAAGGATCAGCGTTCCCGGCGACGACGCCGGGTCGGGCCCGGGGCGGAAGTATCCCACGTCCGGCACCCTGCCCTCCTTGTTGACGATGAGGTTCTCCACGACGTGGAGATCCTCCGCCCGAGCCTGGAACGCGAGCCTCGCCGGATCGTTGCGATAGATACCGCCGTAGTTCATGTGCACGTGGAGGTCGCCGCTGTACCAGCCGCGCGCTTCCAGGTCGTCGAGGACCGATAGCGAGACTCGCAGCGACGTGACCGCGTCTGCCTTCACCTCGGCGGCGCGGTCGACGACCCGGTACTCCGGCCCACGGGAGACTTCGACGGCGTATCGGCCGGCGGGCAGACTCAGCACGGCGTTCCCCGACGTGTGGAAATACCCGTACTCGAACGCCCGGTCGGCTCGATCGAATGCATCGTCGGCATGGTGCCAGGCGTCGGCCGGCGCGTGGCTGCGGCCGTCCTCGCCACGCACCGAGACTCGAGCCGGGAGGGCCGAGCCCCCGCTTCCCACCACAGCGATTCGCAGCGTACCCGAGGGCCGGAGCGAGCGCCGACGCTCGATCCGCAGCTCCTTCCGTGAGCCTCCCGGAAGCGCGAGCACCCAGAGCGAAGTGTTGCCGCCTTGGTTGCTCACGTACGCGATGTGGTCGCCGGCGGGAGACCAGCGCGGTGTCGTCGCGTCGAACTCGCCGTAGGTGAGCTGGAGCGGGTCGCCGCCCTCGGCCGTCATCAGCCAGAGCTGATTCCACTGCCGGCCGAGGTAGGAGGAGTAGACCACGCGACGGCCATCGCGGCTCCAGTCCGGACGGGCCTTCCAGGTGGTCTCCTCGTAATGGATCTCACGCTCGCGACCGCCGGCCCGAGCGTCCACTCGCCAGAAGCCACCCGAGCCCCAGATCCTGCCCCGGTTGGTGATGAGGATGAGCTCGCGCCCGTCCGGCGACCAGGTGGGCGAGAAGTACTGGTCCTTGCGGTGATAGTAGTATCGGGGCAATCCGCTGTCGCGGTCCGGGGTGACGCGGGTCGGCGCGCCTGTGGCACCGTCCGGGCCGACGGGCACGACGAAGACGTGCCACAGGCCCTCGTAGGCAGAGGACGTGAAGGCGACTCGACTGCCGTCGGGGGACCACCTCGGCTCGATGTTGACGCCGCCGTTCGACACCAGAGGCACCGATTCGCCGGAGGCGAGATCCAGCAGCCGGAGCTCGATCGCGTCGTCGTGGTAGGAGGCATACACGACACGCCGACCATCGGGTGACCAGTCGGGCTGGTAGTCGTAGCCCGGGCCGTCGGTGAGCTGGCTCGCTTCCTTCCCCTCCACAGACTGGCGCCAGAGGGAGCCCGCCATCGAGTAAATCAGCTGTGTCCCATCGGGGGACCACGCCGGACTGGTGGGGCCGGTGGTCACCTGCGGAATCAGCATTTCCCGGAAGTAGTAGGCGTGCGGCGTCTTGACCTGGCGCAGCACCGGCGCGCGTTGGGCATCGGCAGCTCTGACGACCATGCCCAACCCCAGCGTTGCCAGCAGGAGGCGACGAGCGAGGCTCAACGCCGGCCCCGGAGAAACAGGACACCGCCGAGCACTACGAACGCGGCCGCTCCGCCAATCACCTTGAGGCGGAACATCCAGGGCTCTTCGGTCCCGGCAGGAGGCACCGTCGCGATGAACATCGCGAACAGGGTCAGCGCCATGCCGCTCAGGCCGACCAGCAGGGCCTTCGCTCGCGCGGACAATGAAGCGACCGGCTCGTCGTGCCGGAGGCGGTCCACGAGGTAGCAGAGAAAGAGGTAGATGTAGGGCACGAAGTACACCAGCAGCATCGTGTCCAGGATCACGAGATAGGCGCGCTCGACCGTGGTCCCGTGGCCGAGCACGGAGATCAGCAGGAAGAGCGAGGCGAGCACCGCCTGGGTCAGGATGGCGACGTACGGCGTGTGCCAGCGAGGGTGCACTCGCCCGAACGCAGGCGGGAAGTAGCGATCGAGCCCGATCACGAACGCCACACGGGCGGGACCGGTGAGCCACGCGCCGACGCCCCCGATGTTGCCCAGCACGAACAGCGCCGCCGCGGCAGGAGCCAGCCAGGCGAGCGCCATGCCGGCGTCGGCCGCGCCGGCGGCAAGGGCCTGCAGGAAGCCGGAGACGATGTTCACGTCCTTGCTCGGCACCAGCCAGAGCACCGACAGCGTGCCGGCGATATAGAGGAAGGCGATCAGCGGCGCCGAAATCAGGATCGACCGCGGCAGATTCCGCCTGGGGTTCTGCACCTCGTCACCCAGCACCGCGCAGAGCTCCAGCCCGGCGAATGCGAACGCGATGGACGCCCACAGGTTGAGCGACGACCAGTCACCCAGGTTGGGGAGCAGAGTGCCGGGTGTGAGCGGGGTGGCCGGCGGTCGCGTCAACGCCGCGTACAGGCCAAGCGACACCAGCGCGAACCCCGGCAGATAGGTGCCGACTGCGCCCAGGTTCTGCAGCCATCGTCCGGTACGGAGGCCGACGATGTTGAGCCACACCGCGAGCCATAGCGCGCCCAGCGTGGCGGGGAGGACGTAGCTCCAATTGCTCTCCAGCCCGGTGCCGCCGCGCCCGAAGGCGTAAGTCCCCACCACTGCCGTGGCCATCAGCAGGTTGGGGTAATAGAGGATGTTGTTGACCCAGTAGCACCAGCCGCAAAGGAACCCGTGCCCCTCGCCGAACTCGCGCTTGGTCCAGAAGTAGATCCCGCCCTCGCTGGGGTAGCGGGAGGAGAGGTGACTCACCGCCAGCCCCTGGGGCACGAAGAACAGCAGCGCCGCCAGCACCCAGAACGAGATCGAGCTGGCGCCAGCCGCGGCTGCGGTCGCGAGCCAGCGGAGACTCAACACGGCGACGATGTTGAACAGCACCAGGTCGCGGAGACCCATCGCCCGAGGGAGCTGGTGGACCGGCGCTTCGGAGGCGGGGGCGGACGCGGTGGCCGCCATCGGTCAGCTCCTCAGGTAGAGTCCGCGGGGATCGAGCACGTCGCGGAGCAGTCGCAGCTCCTCCTGCCCGGGCGGCTCCACCTCCCGGAGGGCCTCGAGGCAACGGAGCGGCCAGCCGACGCCCGCGCGAACCTCGTCGGAGGTGATGCCGGGATAGAGTGCGGTAAGCACCAGCTCCCCGGTGTCCGGGTCGGCCTCGAGGATGCCCTTGTCGGTCACCACCCGCACCGGCCCGGCCCCCGGCATCCCGAGATCGCCGCGGCTGCGGCCACGCATGCGATGGCCCGGGCTGGTGAGAAAGTCCACCGATTCAGGGAACGCGCGCCGGCTGAGTCGCGAGATGACGACCGTGCGCCGGGCGTGGATCGCGATCTCCGCCGCCCCACCGCTGCCCGGCAAACGCACGGTCGGCGCGTCGTAGGAGCCCACGACGGTGGTGTTGATGTTCCCGTAGCGATCGATCTGCGCTCCACCGAGAAAGCCGACCTCGATGCGGCCGTTCTGGAGCAGGAACTGGAACACGTCGGCCATCCCGCAGACCATGAGGGAGCCGGTGACCAGCGAGGGGTCGCCGATGGACACCGGCAGCCGCTCCGGCTCGGCGCCGACCGCGCCGGACTCGTAGATCAGCACCAGACGGGGCGCGTGGGTGGCACGAGCGAGGTTGCACGCCAGGTTGGGGAGCCCGATGCCGACGAACACCACCTCTCCGTCGCGCAGCTCGTGGGCGGCCACGGTGGCCATCATCTCGGCGGGGGTGTGAGGCGGACCGGCAGTCGGGCGGCCGGGCAGTCGGGGACCGGGAGCTCCGCCTATCTCGCCGGGCAGTTGACCGCCTGACCGCCCGACCGCCCGACCGTCAGTACCCATAATTCACCCCCTCGCACACCCGGCTCGCCGCTCTCAGTCGTTCCAGCCCGCCGCACCGCTGCACGTACTCCGCCCGATCGCCGACGCCGTAGACGAACTCGTCGAGATAGCGCTTGAGCGCCGCGGGGTCGCGGGAGATGGGCTCCCAGGCCACGTAGAAGTCGTTGTCCCGGTCGTAGTAGCCCTGCGCATACGACGGGTGGGCGCCCCAGGGCTCCACCACGACCGCATCGACGGCGAGCCCGGGGATGATGGTCCGGTTGGGATCGGCCCGGATGACGGACTGATCCACCAGCTCCTCCACCACCACGATCACCCGCCGGGAGGCGAGCGCCGCTTCCTTCTGGACCCCGAGCAGTCCCCAAATCTGGGTGTTGCCCTGGTCGTCGGCTCGTTGCGCATGCACGATCGTGACATCCGGATTGAGCGCCGGGACCGTCGCCAGTACCTCGCCCGTGTAGGGACAGGTGACGGTTCGGATGCGTGGGTTGGCGATGGGAAGATCGGTCCCCATGTAGTCGCGGAGGGTCCAGAAAGGCAGCCGCGCCGCGCCCGCGCTCATCCGTGCCACCATGCCGAAGTGGGAGTACTCCTCCAGCTCCAGCGGCGGCTCACCCTTCTCCACGGCGCGGCGAAAGGCATGCAGCGATCCGGCCCCCGGGTTCCCCGCCCAGGAGAACACCAGCTTCCGGGCGCAGCCGGCTGCGATCATCTGGTCGTAGATCAGGTCCGGCGTGAGCCGGCAGAGGGTGAGGTCGCGGCGGCGCTGCCGGATGATCTCGTGCCCGGCGGCGAAGCAGATCAGGTGGGTGAAGCCCTCGATCACCACCGTGTCGCCGTCGCGCACCAGCGCGGCGACGGCGTCGCGCATGGTGGCGACCTTGCTGCCGCCGCTCAATCGAGCTCGCCCAGGAGGCCGTCCAGGATGCCGAGCGCGATGTCCACGTCCTGTTCGTCGACCACGAGCGGCGGGGCCAGCCGCAGCGTGCTCTTGCCCGCGCCCAGGAGCAGGAGTCCGCGCTGGAAGGCGTTCAGCACCAGCGAATCGAGCAGCTCGGGCGCGGGCTCCCGGGTCCGGCGGTCCTTCACGAACTCCACTCCCACCATCAGCCCCTGGCCCCGAACCTCGCCGATGCAGGCGTGTTTCGTCTCCAGCTTTCTCAAGCCGGCCATGAGCCGGTCGCCCATCGTTACCGCATTGGCCATGAGCTCGCTCTCGACCAGATCGAGCGTGGCCAGCGCCGCGGCGCAGCAGACCGGGTTTCCGCCGTAGGTCGAACCGTGGGAGCCGCTCTCCCAGGTACTGATGGAATCCTTGGCGATGAAGGCGCCGATCGGCATCCCGGAGCCCAGGCCCTTGGCGGTGAGCAGGATGTCGGGCTCGACCCCTTCGTGCTCGCAGGCCCACATCTTTCCCGTCCTGCCGACTCCGGACTGGACCTCGTCCGCCACCAGGAGTATGCCGTGGCGATCGCAGAGCTCCCGAAGGTCGCTGAGCCAGCCCTTCGGCGGGAAGATGTAGCCGCCCTCACCCTGTACCGGCTCCACGAAGATGGCCGCGACGTCGGTGGGCTCGACCTGCCGGGAGAACAGCTCCTCGATGGCGCCGATGCAGCCGCGGTTGCACTCGTCCAGCTCGGCGCAGAACTGGCAGCGGTAACGGTAGCCGAACGGGACGTGATGCACGTCCGGGAGCAGCGGCCCGAACCCGCCATGCTGGCGCGCCTTGCTGGACGTGAGCGTCACGGCACCCGTGGTCCGCCCATGGAAGGCACCTCGGAACGCGATGATGGCGGTCCGCCGGGTGGCGAAGCGAGCCAGCTTGATGGCCCCTTCGGTGGCCTCGGTGCCGGAGTTGGTGAGAAACACCCGCTTCCGCGACGGACCCGGCGCGAGCCGGCCGAGCCGCTCGCAGAGGGCGGCCATGCCCTCGTAGTAGAAGTCGGAGCCGCAGATATGGAGGAAGCGGTCGGCCGCGTCCTTGATCGCCGCCACCACCTTGGGGTGCGAGTAGCCGGTGGAGGAGACCGCGATCCCCGCCATGAAGTCGAGGTAGCGGTTGCCGTCCACGTCCACCACCATCGGCCCGCGGCCGTGCGAAATGACGAGCGGGTACTCCTTGATGTAGCAGGGAGCCGTCCACTCCTCATCCCGGCGAACGATCGCCTGGGCGTTGGGCCCGGGGGGAGAAACGAGGATCCTGGGGTAGTCGCGCACGTGCTATCCTTTCCTGGGGGGCACGAGCCGTCAGCTAGCAGCTATCAGTATGGGCACAGGGCGACGCCGGAAGGCTCACGGATCGCTGATCGCGGATCGCTGATGACTGACGGCTGATGCTCCTCATGTCTCGATCACCGTCCGATTCTGCTCCCGCAGGAACTGCGCGACGTAATACGGCCCGCACCCGCCCTTGCCGGTCGAGCCCGAGCCCTTCCACCCGCAGAAAGCCTGGGCGCCGGGCCAGGCGCCGGTAGTGGCGCCGCTCCGCTTGTTGGCATAGCAGACCCCGGCCTCGATCTCGTCGAAGAATCGCTCGACTTCCTTCTTATCCGCCGAGAAGATGCCGGCCGTGAGCCCGTATTCCGCCGCGTTGGACTCGGCGATCGCCTGGTCGAGGCCGTCCACCTCTCCTACTGCCAGGAAGGGGACGAACAGCTCTTCCCGGTACAGCGAGCTATCGAGCGGAAGCCTCGCGATGGTGGGAGCCACGAAATGTCCCTTGTCGTATACGGCGCCTCGCAGCCGCTCGCCGCCGAGGACGATGGTACCCTCGTTCCGGGCCTGGGCCACGGCATGCTCGAAGCGCTCGACCGCCCGCTGGTTGATGACCGGACCGAAGAAGACGTCGCGCTCCGTGGGGTCTCCCATCTTGATCGCTCGGGTCTTCTCGACCAGCCGCTCCATGAACGGCGAGGCCACCGTACGGTCCACATACACCCGGGATGTCGCGCTGCACTTCTGATTCTGAAGGCTGAAGGCGGACCGCATGACGCCCTCGGCCGCCGCATCGAGGTCCGCGCTGGCGGTGACGATCGCCGCGTTCTTGCCACCCAGCTCCAGCAGGCATGGCTTGATCCACCGCGAGCTGATCCCCGCGTGAATCCGGAGCCCGACTTCCTTGGAGCCGGTGAACACCACGCCGTCCACCCCCGGGTGCTGCCACAGGGCGTCGCCCATGTCCTTGCCGCGGCCCGCCAGGAAATTGAACGCCCCCGCCGGCAGGCCCGCATCACGATAGATCTCCGCCAGTCGCAGGCCGGTCCAGGGCGCGTCCTCGGCGGGCTTGTAGACGACGGTGTTGCCCGCCATGAGGGCGGCGGACGACATCCCGGTCGAGAGCGCCAGGGGGAAGTTGAACGGGGCGATGCAGGCGAAGACCCCGTAGGGCCGCAGCACATCGGTGTTCCGCTCGATCGGCGTGATGCGCCCCATGGACCGGACGAAGCCGTTGGCCTCCTCCACCTGGCCGCAGTAGTAATCGATCAGGTCGGCGGACTCCTCCGCGTCACCCATCGCTTCCAGCCGACTCTTGCCTACCTCGATGCTCATGAGTGCGGCGAGATCGTACTTCCGCTCCCGGATCAGCTCGGCGGCGCGGCGCATGACCGTTATCCGCTCCTGCCAGGGCCGTCTCCCCCAGTCGCGTTGCGCCTCCTTGGCCCGTCGCACGGCGAGATCCACCTCCTGCGGCCCGGCCGCGGCGAAGCGGCCGAGCAGCAGCGAGGTGTCGATCGGCGAATGGTCGTCGATCGGCTTGGTTGCGCCCGCGACCGGTTCGCCCCCGATCAGGTTGGGATAGGTCGCCCCGGCGGCGGCCCGGACCTTGGCCAATGCAGCCTCGAAGCGCCGGTGGAACTCGTCCAGGTCGCCCGAGGCGGAAGTGTAGGTGATCTTGGTCGCGGTCGTCATTTCATCGCTCCTACCCGGTCCACCGCGTCGCGCAGCGCCCGGTCGAATAGCTCCACGATTTCATCGATCTGATCTTCGGTGACGACGAAGGGCGGCGCCAGCATCACAAGGTCTCCGTTGCGGCCGTCGGCGTGGCCGATGTTGGGCCAGACGACCAGCCCCGCATCGAGCGCCGCCTGAGTGAAGGTCTCGGCAAAGGCTGCCGAGCGCGGCAGTGGCTCGCGGGTCTCCAGATCCGCCACGAACTCGATCCCCGCCAGCAACCCGCGGCCGCGAACGTCGCCCACCAGGGGCAGCCGCCGCAGGCCGCCGAGCCGCTGGTGCAGCACTTGCCCCATCTGCGCGGCGCGCTCGATGAGCCGATGCTCCCGCAGATATCGCAGCGTGGCGACGCCGGCCGAGCAGAGCACCGGGTGATGAGAGAAGGTCTGCGCGTGGGCGAGCGCGCCGGATCCACCGGCCAGGACACCGGCGATCGAGCGGCTGGTGACCACCGCCGACAGCGGCGCGTAGCCGCCGGCGATCCCTTTCCCCAACGTCATGATGTCGGGCACCACCCCGGTCGGCTCGAGCGCGGACCAGGTTCCGGTCCTGCCGGCGCCGGTGAGCACCTCGTCGGCGATAAGCAGCACCCGGTGCCGATCGCACACCTGCCGGACCCGCTCCCAGTAGCCCGGCGGCGGGACGGTGGCGCCGGTGGACGAGCCGCCGACCGGCTCGGCAATGAACGCAGCGACCGAATCGGGCCCAGCGTGAACGATGGCCTCTTCCACCGCCGCCCCGGCGCACGCCGGGCAATACGGCGCGCGACCTCGGCACTCACAGCGATACCCGCCCGGCGCTGGGACCCGGACCACTTCCACCAGCCAGTCCCCGAAGAGCGCGCTGTAGTGTGGCCGGGCCGAGGCGGACAGCGCGAGCAGCGTGTTGCCGTGGTACGAGGGAGTGAGCGTGACGATCTTATGCTTCTCCGTCCGGCCGCTCTCCACCCAGTATTGCCGCGCCAGCTTGAGCGCCGCTTCCACCGCTTCCGACCCGCTGCTCAGCGGATAGACCAGCTCCAGGTCTCCAGGAGAGAGCCGCGCGATCTCGGCGGCCAGCTCCTCGACCGGTCCGTGGGTGAAGGCGGTGCCGTTCACGTACCCCAGCGCGCGCGCCTGGTCGCCGATCGCCGCGGCGATCTCCGCGACCCCGTGTCCCACGTTGACGGTGAACGCGCCACCGCACCCGTCGAGGTACCGGCGACCGGAGTCGTCGAACAGGTAACATCCCTCGCCACGGACGATCCGGGGGTACCGTCGCGTGAGCTTCCTGTAGAAGACGTGCGATCCGGCGGTGGCGGGATCTGGCATTCGATCGGCGGCCTGCAAAGGGGAAGCGGAGGGCCCTGGTGCCTCCGAGCGCGGAATGTGCCCGGATCGAGTGGCGGGCGCCAGGGTCAGCCGCCGGACCCCCGGTCGGAGGCGGCAGGGGCCATGTGGCCCGTATCCTGCTGAATACGAGCACGAACCATCCCTTAGATGAGCCAAGGAGCCCCGGACGGCGGTACGCCATGCAATCACCCCTGGTCGTCGACGCCTTACGAGAGCAGCTCTTGCGCGTGCTGGACTGGTACCAGCACCAGCGGCCGGTCTACGGCTGGGGTGCGGTGATCCACCGGCGGAACGAGCGTGGCAGATTGCGGTTCGGGGCGATCACCCCAAGAGGGGAGAGCTTCCTCCTGACGGAACCGCTGGCGCAGGAACTGGGTGGTGTCCCCTGCTGGCTGGATGGCGCGGTCCGCGTACGGCTGGAATGCCGCAAGATCACCGAATCGCAGCCCTGGATGGACGCGCTGGTCCGCAGCAATCGCCCCCGACTGGTTGAAGCTCTCGCAGTCTACTTCGATCCCGACACCACA
>DATBJH010000104.1:0-94578 GCA_036556505.1 Gemmatimonadales bacterium | reverse complement strand
GTTCGGCGTCGTGCCGACGACGTTCACGTTGCTGTTCTGGTTACCGTACTTCACCTGGAGCGACTGCTGCATCTCGGGCACGACCGCCTTCAGCAGGGTCGCGTCCCGGACCAGGGCCTCGTAGTCGTCGGTGCTGAGGATGGTCTGGTCGGTGATCCGGATCCCGCCGGAGCGCCCCTGGCCGGCGAAGACGGTCAGCACGTTGGCGCCGAGCGCCGCGATGCGGTCCTCCACCGCCCTCTGGGCCCCGCTCCCGAGCGCCACCATGGTGATGACCGCGCCCACTCCGATGATGATGCCGAGCATGGTGAGCACGGCGCGCAGCTTGTTGGCGCGGATGGATTGGAAGGCGACGACGATGGTCTCGCCCAGCAGCATGGGTCAGCGCGTCCCTGGCGGGCGTGCGCCTCCGGCCGGCGCGGCCTGCTGTTGCTGCATCCCGGGCAGCCCGCCACCCCCGGTGATGCGGTTGATCCGCTCGCGCGAGTCCTCCTGCGACTGTATCAGGCTCGCGCTCGGCAGGATGAGGACCGAATCGGATGCCTGGAGACCGTCCACCACTTCGCTGTAGTCCAGGTCGGTGAGACCGGTGCGGATCCACACCGGTCTGGGACCGTCCGGACGCTTCACGAAGACGATGTAGCGGCCGCCGAATGACGGGTCCGCCGAGCGGCCGCGCCCGCCACCGGGCCGAGCGGCGCGACGAGTCCGCGCGGGGCGTGCGGTGTCCGCGGGCGCCCGGTCGACCGCCGACCCCCCCATCGTGGCCTGCCCCCCGGCGCCGGTCGCCGCGCCGGGCCGGGCGGACGCCTGGGCCGCAAGTTCCTGCTGCACGGCCTCCGGAGAGAGGCCGAGCACCTGGGCCGCGGATCCCACGTCCCGCTGGGTGCGAAGCGCGGCGTTGGGGACGGCGAGCACGTCCTCCCGCTCGCCCACATGGATCTCGACCTCGGCGTTCATGCCGGGGCGCAGGAGTCCCGCGCGGTTGTCGATCCGCACCTGCACCGGGAACATGGTCACGTTCTGGTCGGTGATCGCCTGGGGCTCGATCTTGAGCACGCTGCCTTCGAAAGGCCGGTTGGAATAGGCGTCCACCGTGACCGTCGCGCGCTGGCCCACCTGGATCTTCCCGATGTCGGTCTCGTCCACCAAGGTGCGGACCTGCACCAGGGCCAGGTCGGCCATCCGGAGCAGGACGGTGCCGCCGCCGACGTCGCGGGTGGGCGAGGAGATCACCTGGCCGCGCTCCACCAGCTTCTCGATGACGGTGCCGCCGATCGGCGCCCGGACGTTGGTGTCGTCCATCTGGTTCTGCGCGTCGTCCACCGCCACCTTCGCGCGCACCACCTCGGCCCGCGCGTTGGCATAGTCGAGCAGGGCGGTCTCGTGCTCCTGCTCGGTGATGGACTGGGACTTGAACAGCTCGTCGGCGCGGTGCTTCTGCGAGGTGGCGTTGGTGAGTCGCGCCTCCGCCACCTCGAGGTCGGCCCTGGCCTGCGCCAGGACGTTGCGCGGGGTGCGGGGATCCACCAGCACCATCAGGTCGCCGCGCTTCACCTTCTGGCCGGTCTCCACCCGCAGCTCGAGGATCTCGCCCGAGGCCTTCGACTTCACCTCGACCACGGTGTCGGGCTGCACGGTGCCGGAGGCGAGGGCGGAGACCACGATATCGCGCCGGGCGATCGGGATGGCCTGGTAGACCGGCGGGGGCTCCGGCTTCTTGCAGGCGACCAAGGCGAGCGCGGCCATCCCGAGCGCAGCCAGGGATCTTGCGATCACTGAGCCCTCCCGTCCGTCGCGAAATCCCGCTCCACCCGCCCGTCCAGCAAGTGCACCTGCCGCAGGGCGTGCTCGGCGATGTCGCGCTCGTGGGTGACGATCACGATGGTCTGCCCCTCGCGATGCAGCCCCTCGAACAAGGCCATGATCTCCAGGCTGGTGGTGCTGTCTAGGTTGCCGGTGGGCTCGTCCGCCAGGAGAATGCTCGGCTGGTTGACCAGCGCGCGGGCGATGGCGGCCCGTTGCCGCTGGCCGCCCGAGAGCTCGTTCGGCCGGTGCTGCGTACGGTCGCTCAGCCCCACCCGTCCGAGCGCATCCGCCGCCAGCCGGCGCCGCTCCCTGGCGCCCATCCCGGCGTAGACCAGGGGCAGCTCCACGTTGTGCAGGGCGGTGGCACGGGGCAGCAGGTTGAAGGTCTGGAAGACGAACCCGATCTCCTTGTTGCGGATCCGCGCCAGGGCGTCGTCGCCCAGCTCCGAGACCCGGTGCCCGTTGAGCCAGTATTCGCCCCCCGTGGGGCTGTCGAGGCAGCCGATCAGGTTCATCAGCGTGGACTTGCCGGAGCCCGACGGGCCCATGATCGCGACGAGCTCGTTCTTCCGGATGGTGAGGTCCACTCCCCGGAGGGCGCGTACCACCTCGCCGCCCATGTCATACTCCCGCTGAAGGTTCCGCGTGACGATGACGGCGTCGCGCGGCACGTCCGGCGGGAGCATGGCCATCCGTTCGGCCGTATCGGCGATCGAGCCGCTCACAGGTTCCGTCCGACCAGCGCCTCGAGCGACGCCTTGGCGCGTAGGTAGTCGAACCGGGCCACCACCACGTCCACCTCCGCCTGGCTGAGAGCCTCCTGCGACGTGAGCACATCCACGATGGTCGAAGCGCCGAGCCGGTAGCGCTCACGCTGCACCCGGAGGTCTTCCTCCGCCGCGACCACGCTGGTCTGGGTGATGTCGATCTGGGTGCGCGCAGCCGCAAGCTCCGACAGCCGGGCGGTCAGGTCCGCGGCCACCGCCCGACGCTCGTCGGCCGCGGTGGCGTCCGCCACGTCGAGAGATGCGGCCCGCTGGGCCACCGCGAGCTCGCGGGCGAACCCGTCGAAGATGCCCCAGCGGAGGCCGAGGCTGAGCTGCCGGTTGCTGTACACATCGTAGTCGCTCTCGCGGGTGGCATTCCAGGCCGTGTTCGCCGAGAGGTCCAGGCTGGGCCAGTACGCGGCCCGCGACGCCTTGAGCCCCGCGCGCGCGGCGTCGGCCGTGGCGACCGCGCTCTGGATCCGCGGACTCTTCGCCTCGGCCTCCGCCCGCAGCGCAGCCGTGTCGGGCATCTCGATGACCCGATAGAAGGCGGAGTCGTCCAGCGCCCTCACTCGGCCGGTCTCCCCGATCAGGCGCCCGAGGCCGGCCTCGGCGGTGGCGAGGTCGGTCTGGGCGCGGATGAGGTCGAGCTGGGCGCTGCCCAGAGTCACCCGGGAGCGGAGCGAGTCGGAGCGTGTGGCAGAGCCGGCCTGGAGCTTGTTGATCGAGGTCTTGAGCTGCTCTTCCGCACGGCGCACGCTGGTCTCCCGCACCCGCACCAGCTGCTGCGCGGCGAGGGCATCCAGGAACTGGTTGGTGGTGGCGAGGGCCTGCTGGAACCGGGCGTCCACCAACGAGGCCTCGGCCGCGGATTGGCTCGCCCGCGCCGCGCTCATCTCCGCCCCTCGCCGGAAGCCGGTGAAGAGGTCCACACTGGCCGAGAGGGAGGTGTTGAGACTCCGGTTGGAGCTGTTCCCGCTGATGATCTGTCCCGTCGCCGGGTCCACCCGGGATGGCCCTCCGGCCGAGAAGGTATTGGCGGAAGAGTTGAGTGAGACCGTCGGCAGGTAGGAGCCCCAGGCGCTCCGCCGCTGGGCGTTGGCGGTCTCGATGTCCCCCGCGGCCCGGACGACCAGCGGCTGGACCCGCTCGGACAGCCGGATGGCATCGGCCAGCGAGACGGACCGCTCCTGTCCCTGGAGCACCGGACAGACGCTTCCCAGTCCCAGGATGAGCAGGACAGCGACACGGTGCAGGCTCATGCACTCCGATCCGGATGGGTGAAACAGTAAGACGCCGGACGCTGCCGAATGCTACTTCCAGGCGCCCGGGATGGCAGCCCCGGAGGGATGCGCCGGTGGGGTGGAGGGTTGCAGGCGGTCGGGCGGTCGGGCGGTCAGGCGGTCGGACGATAAACGAACTATGTCACCCTGAACGAGATGAAAGGACCGAGTCTGCGTGGCCCCCCTTCGCTCCGCCGAAGGTCACACTGCCTGACCGCCTGACCGCCCGACCGCCTACCGATCCGCCCTCCGGCGAAACGCCTCCCGCCCCGCGCTGACGGCCAGCCAGGCGCAGATCGCGCCGAAGACATACGCGGTCTGCCGTGGCAAGGCGAAGAAGAGCAGGCCAAGGGCGACGAAGATCGCTGCCAGTGGGACAAAGACCGAACGGCGTGCATTGCTCGCGAGGGCTCGCAGCGCGATCACGGCGCGCCGTCGGGTCTCCCGTCTGGGGCGGCGGTGGCGGCCCGGATCCACCTCGGGCGCTTCCCGGGTGAGGGCGGTGGGGAGCGCCTCACTGATCCGGCGAGGGCCACGCAGGGGGCGGCGGCGTACCTCCCTGCTTCGCCCGATGTCCAGCCGGAACTGCCGCTCCATGGACTCCGCCAGCGAGTGGTCCTCGATCAGCACGTCCAGCTCGTAGTTCCCGATCAGGCTGGATGGATTGAGGTTGCTGGATCCGATCCGGACCCATCGTCCATCGGACACGATGGTCTTGGCGTGGAGCATGGGGCCATCCCACTCGTAGATCCGGACCCCGCTCCGCAGCAGCTCACGGTAGCCGATGCGCGACAGATTGCGGATGAGCGGCAGATCGCTGGAGCCGGGCACCAGCATCCGAACGTCCACGCCGTCGCGGGCCGCGTCGCGCAACGCCTGGAACAGCCTCGGCGGCGCCACCATGTAAGCGTCGGTGATCCAGAGGCGCTCCATGCTCCCCGCCGCGAGCAGCTCGATCACGCGGAAGGCGCGCTCCCGGCCCGGCTCTCCCACGATCACCCGCACCTCGCCCTCGCCTTCCGGCGTGACCCGCCCCGCCTGCTCTTCGTCGGAGAGTGGAGCGCCCGACACGGCCCACGTGCGGGCAAAGGCCTGGTCCAGCACCGCGGCTGCCGGCCCACCGACCCGCACCGCGGTGTCGCGCCAGGGTCGGATCGCGTCGCCATCGCCGGTCCACTCGCAGCCGATGCAGAGTCCCCCGATCACCGCGCCGGTGCCGTCGGCCACGACCAGCTTGCGGTGGTCGCGGGCGAAGTTGGTGATGATGTTCAGCGGCCGCAGCCGGTGGAAGACCCGGACCTCGATCCCCGCGCCGCGGAGGAACCGCCAGAGCTTCCGCGAGGTGAACATGGAGCCCACCGCGTCGTAGAGCACCCGCACCGGCAGCCCGTCCCGTGCCCGGGTCGCCAGGGCCTCCGCGAAGCGCCAACCCTCGCTGTCGCTTCTGATGATGTAGTTCTCGAAGTGGATCCAGCGGGAGGCGCGGGCGATGAGGTCCAGCATCGCCGCATAGGTGTCGCGGCCGTCGATCAGCAGCTCGACCCGGTTGCCCGGAATCGGCCGCCCGCCGGCCGCGCGGTTGAGCGCGCAGGCGACCGACCGGGTATTGCCGTCGGCCGCTGGCCCGGTCACGCCGGGCCGAGCCCGAGGACCCGCTCCTGTGGTCGAAGCGCGGCGAGCACGAACGCGATGTGCTCGTCGAGCGGCACGCCCAGCTCCGCGGCTCCCTGGATGACATCCTCGCGGCTCACCCCCCGCGCGAACGCCTTGTCCTTGAGCTTCTTTCTGACCGACGAGACCTCGAGGTCCTGGAGGCTCCGGGAGGGGCGCACCAGGGCGCAGGCCACCAGGAACCCACACAGCTCGTCCACCGCGAAGAGCGCCTTGGCCATGGCGGAGTCGCGCGGCACTCCGGTGTAGGTGGCGTGTCCCAGGATGGCGCGCTGCATCGGCGCCGGCAGGCCACGCTCGGCCAGGATCCGGACGCCTTCGGACGGATGCTCCGCGTGGGGAGAGTGGGCCGCATTGGGGTGGCGCTCGTAGTCGAAGTCGTGCAGCAGGCCGACCAGCCCCCAGGCATCCGGGTCTGCGCCCGCGCGCTCCGCCATCGCGCGCATCGCGAGCTCGACGGCGTACATGTGCTTCCGCAGCGCGTCCGACGCGGTGTACTCGTGCATCAGCGCGAGGGCTTCGGATCGGGTGAGGGTCATGGAGATGGGCGATGGCGCTACGCGCCGACGACCGCCGCCGTGAGCGGCACCCGACTCGCGAGCTCGCCGTCCAGGGTGATCTCGAAGGCGTACTGTCCCGGGCGGGGCAGGGGGATGTCGAAGACCAGCACCGCCCCGGCCTCGACGTCGGTGACGCCGGCCGGGGGCTCGCCGAACTGCACCGTGCCTTCTCCGCCCAGCAGCTCGGCACCGTTGTCGTCCACGAAGCGGATCCGGATCGTGTGCACCCCGATCTCGGTTCGCCGCCCCCGCACCCGGAGCACCAGGTGGGTGCGAGGGCAGACCGCCGGGAACTTCGTCAGCCAGACGTGCTGGAAGATGCCCAGCACGCTGAGCTTGCCCTGCTGGTCGATCAGGGCGTAGTCGGCGGTCAGGGCGAAATCGAGGTGCAGCTCAGGACACCCGGATCGAGTTGATCACGTCGTTCTGCTTGATGTCGTTGACGACGTTCATCCCGTCGCGCACCTGCCCGAAGACGGTGTGCACCCGGTCGAGATGGGGCTGGGGCGAGTGACAGATGAAGAACTGGCTGCCGCCCGTGTCCTTGCCGGCGTGGGCCATCGAGAGGGTGCCGGCGACGTGCTTGTGGGTATTGAGGTGGGTCTCGCACTTGATCTTGTACCCGGGGCCGCCGGTGCCCACCCGCGGGTTGTTGGGGTCCTTGGAGAGCGGGTCGCCGCCCTGGATCATGAAGTTCTTGATCACCCGGTGAAAGCGGGTGCCGTCGTAGAAGGCGTTGTTGGCGAGCTTTTCGAAGTTCGCCACGGTATTGGGGACTTCGCCGTCGTAGAGGTCCGCCACGATGGTGCCCTTGCTGGTGTCGATGGTTGCGGTCTTGGCCACGCGGTTCAGCTCCTGGGAAGAGGTGCGTCGGTACTGTAAGGTAATGGTAGCCCAGACCGATCCGTCATCCCTCGCTACGCTCGGGATGACAGTGGATCACCCCGCAGCAGCTGCTCCCACTCCTCGACCGTCGCCACCGGCAGGCTGCAGCTCGTTCCCACACAGGCATAGCCGCGCGTCCCCGTGCCCGCGGCGAGCATCCCCGCGATCGCCGCCGGGAGGCCGCCCGCTTCCGCCTCGGCCGGAGTGAGCCGCTGAACCAGGCGGCGCGGGGCGAATCGCGCCAGGGCCGCGCGGTGCATCGCCTCCGCGGTCTCGTCCCCCTCCTCCCCGATCACCGCCAGGTGCGTGCCTGGGTTGAGGTACCAGTCCAGCGCGAGGAGAAAGGCCGAGCCGTGGAGTCCGAGCTCCAAGGCGCCGCCCGCGAACGCCGCCACCAGTGCCCCCGCACGCTCGCGCCAACGCGCGTCGCCGGTCAACTCCCGCAGCCGCACCAGCGTGATCCCGGCGACTCCGTTGGGCGATGGCGTGGGGGTATCCTGCACCGGCTTGACCCGTGCCGGCAGCAGCCCTTCCTCTCCGCTCCGACCCCTCGCCGTATCGAAGAATCCGCCCGAGCCCTCGTCCCAGTAGTCCCGCCACACCCGCTCCATGATCCGCTCGGCCCAGGCCAGCCACTCGCGGTCGCCGGTGCTCTCGTAGGCGTCGAGCGCCGCGGCCGCGGCCTGGACCTGGTCGTCGAGCAGCCCGGTGATTCCACCCGGCGTGTGTGACAAGACGTCGGGCTCGGTACTCTCGCGCTGAAGCAGCTCCAGGGTCGCGAGCGCGTGCCCTCGCGCCCACTCGTCGTCCAGGACCGACCCCGCGCGCAGCATCGCCGAGGCCATCATGGCGTTCCAGTTCGCGTAGCGGGTGCGATCCACGAAAGGCGTTGGCCGGTGGTTCCGCTCCTCGAGCAGCCTCTTCCGGGCCGAGCCGAGCGCCAGGCGCGTCGCCTCCTCGGTGAGACCCGTGAGCCGCGCCACCGCCGGGAGCGACGCGGCCACGAAGAGCACGTTCTTCCCGGGGTTGTGCTGCATTTCGCCAGCGGTACCGATGTCGTAGTACGCGGCGGCGACGTCCAGCTCGTCGCCGGAGAGCACGGCGGCCGCCTCCTCGCGGGTCCAGGTGAAGTAGTCGCCGTCGTCATCGAGCCCGACGTCCGCGTCCTGGCTGGCGGCGTAGCCGGCTTCGCTATCGGACGCAATCTCGCGCACCCAGCGGACGATCCCGCGGGCCACATCGGCGTACTCCTCGGTGCCGAAGGCCGCGTAGGCGTCGAGGTACGCCTTCAGCAGCTCCGAGTTGTCGTACGACATCTTCTCGAAGTGGGGCACGATCCACTTCGCGTCCACGCTGTAGCGATGGAATCCGCCGCCGAGCTGGTCGTGCATGCCGCCCCGCGCCATGCCCTGGAGGGTACGGTCGATGATCTCGCGAGTGCGCTCGTCCGGCTGTTCGTGCCAGCGGTACAGGAGGAAGGTGATCGCGCCCGGGTGAGGGAACTTCGGCTGGCTGCCGAACCCGCCGTTCAGCGGATCGAACAGCCGCGCGATGTGGTCCGCAGCCTCCTTGAGCAGCCCGGGCGACGCTTCGCCCGGCGTGCTCTCGTCCAGGTGGGTGTGCAGCACGTTGCGAATGGCCTGGGCCTGCGCCTCCACCTGGCCCCGGCGGGAGCGATAGGCGTCGAGCACGCTGGCCAGCACGGTGCGGAATCCCGGCTGTCCGTATTTCGACTCCGGCGGGAAGTAGGTGCCGCCGTAGAAGACGTCGCCGTCGGGCGTGAGGAAGGCGGTAAGGGGCCAGCCGCCCTGGCGGGTGAAGGCCTGCACCGCGCGCTGGTAGCGGGCGTCCACATCGGGCCGCTCGTCGCGGTCCACCTTGATGCAGACGAAATGCTCGTTCAGGTAGCGGGCGATGCCGGGGTCCTCGTACGACTCTCCGTCCATCACGTGGCACCAATGACACCACACGGCGCCGATGTCGAGCAGCACCGGCCGGTCCTGGGACCGGGCGGCGGCGAACGCTTCCTCGCCCCAGGGAAACCAATGGATCGGCTGGTGGGCGGCCGACTGCAGGTACGCCGAGGCCGCGCTCGCGAGATGGTTCGAGGTCATGGGTCAAAGTTACCGGGGCGACCCAGGGCGTTGGTGATCTCCGGCCCGAAACGGCGGAGGGCGCACCGCGGTGCGCCCTCCGGGGTCGCTGGGCCGGCGCCGGCTACTTGTGACTCAGCGAGTATACGTAGGCCGCGACGGCCTTCACCTGGTCGGCGCTGATTGAGCTGCCGCCCTTGGGCGGCATCGCAATGCCCTTCTTCGCCTTCTCGGCCGGAACCCCGGAGGTGACGGTCGCGACGATGAAGTCGTAGGATCCGTCGCCGTGCAACCACTCGGTGTCGGTCAGGTTGGGTCCCACGGTCCCCTGGGCGTTGGAGCCGTGGCAGGCGTAGCACAGCCCATCCTTGTGAAAGATGCTGTCGCCCTGGGCGATCGCGGCCGGGGTGACGCCCGCGGGCGGGGCGGCCTTCTCCTGCGCGACGGCCGGGCCGACACCGAGCAGCGCGAGCGCCGCGACCAGCAGGCCGAGGCGAGTGGATTGGTGCATCGTGGGCTCCTATGGCAGATGGAGCGCGCCGCTGCCCGCCGGAAGGCGGGAGGGGCACCCCTGAGAAATCCCCGGCGAAGAATTGACAATAAGCCCGGCGGCAGGCCGGTCAAGCGGCGGCAGGCAAGCGTCGGGCCGAGGGGGGTGGGATTGCTAAAAGATTGCCGGGCGACCAGATAGCCGGCACGCCAGGCACGAGATCAGGGTGAGAATGACGCCGGATCGGATCAGTTCGTCCCCTGGTCGGGACTTCCGGCCGACTCCGGCACCACGCTGACGGATGCGGTTTCCGCGCGGAAGATCGCCGGATCGTACGCGCTCCGCGGGTTCCAGAGCACCCAGCTCTCGAGCCCCAGCTCCTCCGAGGCGCGAATCTGTTCCCGCACCAGGGCCGGTGTGTAGCGCGGCTGGCCCAGCGTGAACGCCTGGAGGTAGGGCCGGATCTCGGCCGTCTCGCCCAGCGGCGCGGAGCGCCGCAGGGCGTCCTGCATCGCGCGCCGGATCACCTGGTAGGGCTCGCTGTTGGGATGCTTCAGGTTGTACACCCCGCGCATGTAATGGCTGGGGTAAACCATCGGCAACACCACGTCCGCGGTGGTGACGAGATCGTCCCAGTACTGCCCGATACCCATGTCGGTCCGCGCGCTGGTCGTGAGGCCGAAGACGTCGATGGTGAAGGGCACGCCCATGGCCCGGGTGCGCTCCCGCAGGAGGCGCAGGTTTCTGGCTACTCCCTGCCGCTTGGTCTCGCCGTTGCGCCGGCCGGGAAAGAGCGCGCTCACGAGCCGGCTCTCGGGCTCGTCGGGGAACCGGACATAGTCGTACTGGATCTCCTCGAACCCCAGGTGAACCGCTTCCGCCGCCAGCTGAGCCGCGTAGACCCAGACGGAGTCGTTGAAGGCGTCCACCCACGCGAAGTCAAGGCGGTCGCGCCAGAGCCCTCCGTCGACGTGCTTCACCGACCACTCGGGCTTCTTCGCGGCGAGGAGCGGATCCTTGGCGACCACGATCCGAGCGATCGGGAAGATCCCGTGCTCGCGCATGACGCGGAGGCGCTCCCTGATATCGCGCGCGCGGAGCTGCTGGTTGGCGCCGATCTGGATCGCCGTGGGCACCTCCGAACGGTAGGTCAAGTAGCCGGTGTCGTCCTTCACGTCCACAACGAAGGCGTTGACCTCGGTGCGGTCGGCGAGGCGCACCAGCTCGTGGAAGCGCTTCCCGCCGAAGGCCCACGCGTTCACATAGATCGCGCGCATCCGGGTGGGCGGCCGGCTGAGCGGAGGTGCAGGCCATCGCACCGGCTGATCCAGGCCGGGCACGGCGAAGACCGAGTCGGGAAACGCGGGAACGGGGGGAAGCTCGTCGCCCCAGCGGGATGAATGCTGCGCCTCGAGAGAGGCAACGTGCAGGAAAACCGCCAGAATGCCGAGCGGGACAGTGCGGGACATGGCCCCTGATCCGGGAAAAGAGAGCGCCGGGGCACCTCACTGTGCCCCGGCGTCTCCGATCAGCAAATCAGAGGCCCAGCTTGAGCTCGACTCTTCGGTTCGCGGCGCGTCCCTGCGGCGTGTTGTCGGTGGTGAGAGGAAATGCACTTCCATAGCCGCGCGCTTGCACCTGCTGGAAGTTCACGCCCCTCGTCACCAGGTAGGTGCGCACCGCCTCCGCCTGGAGGTTGGTCAGGTGCTCGGCTTCAGACGGCGTGCCTGTCTTCTCGCTGTGCGCGCCGATTTCGATCTTGACCGTGGTATCCGCCTTCAGGATCTCGGCGATCGAGTCCAGCGGCACGTACGACTGCGGGAGCAGCCGGGCCGAGCCGCTCGCGAAGGCGACGCCCGGAATAACGCCGGGTGTGAGGCGTCCCTTCGGTCTCGCCCCAGGCGGTGCGGCCGCACCCGCCGCCGCGGCACCCGCCGCGGCCGCACCGGATGGTGGCGTTGGGGCGTTCGACGGGGCGGGAGTCGGCGCCGCCCGACGGGGGGCCGGCTGCGGGGCCGCGCCCTGCGTCGAGGGGCACCCGGTGGCGTTGATGCTGGTACCGGTCGGGGTCCGCGGGCAGCGGTCCAGCCCGTCGAGTACGCCGTCGCCGTCCTCGTCGCCCGGGCAGCCGAGCGCGTCCACAGTGGCGCCCTTCGGCGTCTCGGAGCATCGGTCGAGGCCGTCGGGGATGGCATCACCGTCGCTGTCGCGCGGGCAGCCGTTGGGATCCACCAGCACGCCCGGCTCGGTGTCGGGGCAGCGGTCGAGTCCATCGGCGATGTTGTCGCCGTCCGAGTCCTGGGTGCAGCCGGTCCCGTCTACCTCCGCGCCGGGCGCGGTGTTGGCGCAGCGATCTACCCCATCCGGCACGCCGTCGGCGTCGCTGTCGCTGGGACAGCCCGTGCCGTCCACCTGCGCGCCGGCAGGCGTGTCGGGGCAGCGGTCCTTGTTCTCGAGGATGCCGTCGCCGTCGCTGTCGGGGATCGGTTTGCTCCCCAGCATGTAGCTGAGGCCGAGGCTGATGCCGAGATTGGTGAATGAAAATTCGGCACCGGTAGCGGTCGTCCCACCATTTCGAGACACTGTCAGGTCGCCGCGAGCCAACAGATCCGGGGTGATGCCCATCCTCAGACCCGCTCCGGCCAGGATGGTACCGCTCCTGCCGGAAAGCAGTCCCGAGCTGGTCGAATCCCCGTGGTCCGTGGTGCCCCCTCCGAGCTTGAGGTGGGCCCAGGCATTCCGTGCGATGAGAATGTTGTACAGCACCGAGCCGCTGAAGATGCGGACCGGTCGACTGGCGACTGAATCGCCGGCTCCCTGGCTGATATCGTTGGCTTCCGAGCCCACGAACACCCCTTCGAGCTCGACGGAGAAGTTCTTCGGAAGCCAGAAACCGACGCGACCGACCCCGCCTATGGCACTCTCGAAGCCTGTGGCTTCGTCGAAAGACTGCCGGTGAACGCCGGCACCGAGCTCCAGCAGGTAGCGGCGCTCCTGGGCCTCGACTGTCGACCCCAGCGCAGTGAGCAGGGCCAGCGCGCAGAACAGCCGGACCCCCCTGGCGAGGGGGTGGGAACCACGAAGGTAGGTTCGCATGGGTCAAATAGATACGCCGCCAGGGCACGACTGACAAGGAGCCGCGTCACCAGCCGAGAATCCCTCTTGGCAGGGCACCCTGGGACGGCTACGATTCGCGGCGGTCCTACCGGAGTGCGGCGATGCGGGTGACGATCCAGTATTGCGTCAGTTGAAACTACGAGCCCCGGGCCGCCAGGTTGGCGGCCGAGCTGACCCAGGCCTGGCCCGAGACCGACGTCGGGCTGATCCCCTCGACGGGCGGCGTGTTCGAGGTCAAGGTCGATGGCGACCTGATCTTCTCCAAGAAGGCGCTGCGTCGTCACGCGGAGCCTGGAGAAATCGTGACGTTGATCCGGTCCCGGACCAAGTGAAGGGGCCTGCGGCGACGGCGTGAGCGAGGTGTCCGGAAAGACGATGCGGATTGCGATCTCCACTGGTGGGGGTGACGCACCGGGTCTCAATGCGGTCATCCGCGCCGTCGTGCTGTCTGCCCACCATCGTGGCTGGCGTTGCTACGGCATCCAGCGGGGCTACGAGGGCCTGCTCTCCTTCAACGGCGTCGTTCCCCTCGGGCCGGCCGAAGTCCGCGGCATCACCCACCTTGGTGGCACCATCCTCGGCACCACCAATCGGGGGAATCCCTTCCGCTACATCAGCCGGGACGGGCAGGGCCAGGAGATGGAGGTCGACCGGTCGGATGATCTGGTGGCCGCCTTTCAGGCCAGCGGTTTCGACGCCCTCGTCTCCATCGGGGGCGACGGCAGCCTCCAGATCTCCCATCAGCTCTGGTGCAAGGGGCTCCCGGTCGTCTGCGTGCCGAAGACCATCGACAACGACGTTAGCGGCACCCAGCGCAGCTTCGGCTTCGACAGCGCGGTGAGCACCGCAACCGAAGCCCTGGACAAGGTGCACTCCACCGCGGAGAGCCACGACCGCGTCATCGTAGTGGAGCTGATGGGCCGCTACGCCGGATGGATCGCGCTCTACAGCGGGCTTTCCGGGGGCGCGGACGTGCTGCTGCTGCCCGAGATCCCCTTCGACATCGACAAGGTCTGCAACAAGATCCGGGCGCGCGAGGCGGCGGGCCGGCGCTTCAGCATCGTGGTCGTGGCCGAGGGCGCCCGGCCCAGCGGCGGCGACATCGAGCTGGTGGAGCGGCGCGGCGTCGGCACCGTGGATCGGCTCGGCGGGATTGCCAGCAAGGTGGCGAGGGCAATCGAGCTCCGCACCGGGAAGGAGACTCGGACTCTCGTGCTGGGGCACCTCCAGCGCGGCGGCTCGCCCACGACGTACGACCGGCTGCTCGCGCTCCGCTTCGGCGGCGCGGCTGTCCGCGCCATCGCCGACGGCGCCTTCGGCACCATGGTGGGGCTCAACGGACCCGACATCACCCGGGTGCCGCTCGCGGAGGTGGTAGGCCGGTCCAAGAACGTTCCGCTCGACGGTGATATCATCGCCACCGCGCGGGAACTGGGGATCAGCCTGGGTGACTGACCCCGCGATGCCGATCTACCCCCTGTCGCGCACCTCGAATGCAGTCGAGATCCTCCACGGCGAGACCATATCCGATCCCTACCGCTGGCTGGAGGACGGGGAGAGCGCCGACACCCGGCAGTGGACCGAGGCGCAGAACGCGCTCACCCGTTCGTATCTGGATGCGGTCCCCGCGAGGGAGCGGATCCGCGCCCGTCTGGACCAGTTGCTCGCCATCGGCGCGCTGAGCGTGCCCACGCCGGTGCGCGGCCGCTACTTCTACCAGCGGCGCGAGGGACGCCAGAACCAGCCGGTGCTCTACCTTCGCGAGGGGATCCGGGGTGCGGAGGGTCCCATCGTCGATCCCAACGCGCTGGACAGCGGCGGAACGGTGGCCCTCGACTGGTACTATCCCAGCGATGACGGCCGGCTCCTCGCCTACGGCCTGTCGGAGAACGGCAGCGAGCAGAGCGTGCTGCAGGTGATGGACGTGGACACCGGTGTGGCGCTCCCCGACCGGATCCCCCACACCCGGGCCGCGGACCTGGCCTGGCTGCCCGACTCCACCGGCTTCTACTACACCCGCTATCCCGCCCCGGGTGAGGCCCCCGAGGGTGAGGAGCACTATCACCGCGCCGTCTACTTTCACCGCCTGGGAACGGATCACAGCCGGGACCCGCTGGTGTTCGAGCCCGCGGAAAAGGAGCATTGGCCGAGCGTCGGGATCTCGCCCGACGGACGCTGGGTGGTGATCGGCGTGGCCCGTACCTTCGACCAGACCGACCTGTATCTCCTGGACCGATGGAGCGAGGCTCCGCCGGTCGCGGTGGCGAAGGACCTGCCCGCCTCGTTCGAGGGCGAGGTAGCCCACGGCCGTCTCTTCATGCGGACCAATCTCGACGCGCCGACGTATCGGCTCTACCTGGTGGATCCGGAGCACCCCCAGCGTGACCGCTGGCAGGAGATCGTGCCGCCGCGGACCGACGCGGTGCTGGAGAGCGTGCGGGTCTCCGCTCGGCACCTTGCGCTCAGCTACCTGGAGCGGGCGTCCTCCCGGCTGCGACTCAGCGACCACTTGGGCGGAAACGTCCGCGAGCTGACCTTGCCCACCCTCGGCAGTCTGTTCGGCACCGCCGCCGAGTGGGATGGCGACGAGCTGTTCTACGGTTTCTCGTCGTACACCGTGCCGCCGAGCGTGTACCGCGTGGTGCTCACCACCGGCTCCGAGGAGCTGTGGCTGGGGGTGGACGCGAAGGTGGACTTCTCCAGCTTCGAGGTGCGGCAGGTCTCGGTCCGATCCAAGGACCGCACCGAGATCACGATGTTCCTGGTGCACCGCGCCGGTCTGGCGAAGGACGGCGGCAACCCGGTGTATCTCACCGCCTACGGTGGATTCAACATCAGCATGACGCCGGCCTTCTCCCGCTCGCTGCTGTTATGGCTGGAGCGCGGCGGCCTCGTGGCGATTCCGAACATCCGCGGCGGAGGCGAGTACGGCGAGCGCTGGCACCAGGAAGGGATGCTTGCCCGGAAGCAGAACAGCTTCGACGACTTCATCGCGGCGGCCGAGTGGCTGATCGCGGAGGGGTACACCACGCCGGCGCGCCTTGCCGTAGCCGGCGGCTCCAACGGCGGGTTGCTCATGGGGGCCGTGCTCACCCAGCGGCCGGAGCTCTTCCGGGCGGTCGTGGTGCAGGTTCCGCTGCTGGATATGCTGCGCTACCACCGGTTCCTCATCGCGCGGCTCTGGATCCCGGAGTACGGCTCCGCGGAGGACCCGGAGCAGTTCCCCTGGCTCCGGGCCTACAGCCCGTACCACCACGTCAGAGCCGGGGTCGCCTACCCGGCGGTGCTGCTCGCGACGGCGGAGAGCGACTCCCGGGTGGATCCGATGCACGCGCGCAAGATGGCAGCCCGGCTCCAGGCGGCCACGGCCTCCCACCGGCCGATCCTGCTGCGCCTCGAGGCCCGCGCCGGCCACGGGGCCGGGAAGCCGCTGAACAAAGTGCTGGAGGAGCTCAGCGACATCTGGACGTTTGTGTTTTCGGAGTTGGGGGTGGAGTTTCCAGAAGGTTGAGGACGACACCTTCATCCGGAGCCTGCGAACCATGGCCACTGCCTCCAGCTCGTCCATCACGATGGCGCACCCCGACCGGTGGCTCGCGTTCCTGCGAATCGTGGTGGGGCTCTACTTCGTGAAGTCGCTGGTGACGAAGATGAGCATCGTCCTGCTGGGCGGGGTCGTGCCGGTGCCGACGGTATCCGAGCGGTGGATCAACGTGATGCCCAACATCGTGGCCAAGCAGGCATCACAGAACCCGATCGGGTTCTACAAGCAGTTCCTCGAGGGCACGGTGCTCACCCACCCGGAGCTCTTCGCGACGCTGACGGCCTGGGGGGAAACCGCCGTGGGCCTGGGCCTCACGCTCGGGCTTCTGACCGGGCTCTCCTCGGTCATCGGGCTCATCCTGGTGACGAACTATGGGCTCGCCACTCAGTGGATGTCGCCCGGTCAGCAGGGCTTCCACATCGTGCTCTTTGCGCTGATGATCGCGTTCTTCGTGGCCCGCGCCGGCCGCACCTGGGGATTGGACGCCCGCGTCGCGGAAGCCAAGCCCTATTCTCCCCTCGCGAAGCGACCCCTCAGCTGAATTGGTTATCGGTTGACAGCTATCGGCCATCACCCAGGACACGGTGACTGGCTGCTGTGCTGGCTGATCGCTGATAGCGGATAACTATTCCTCCAGCCAGCGGCGCCAGGCCTCGAAGTTGAAGGGCCGCCCCAGAAAGTCTTCCACCAGCCGCGCGGCGGGGGCGGACCCCCCCGGCTCCAGGATCATGCGCCGGTACCGCCGCGCCGGCTCCGCACCCAGCATGTCGCTCCGGTCGAACCGGGTGAAGAGATCCTTCGCGATCACCAGCGACCACATGTAGGTGTAGTAGTACGCCGAGTACCCGTTGAGGTGACCGAAGGACGCCTGCATGTGGGTGCCGGGCATCGGCGGGATCGGCTGGTAGGCCCTCGTCACCGCTTCAACGATCGAGTCGGTATCCACCTCCGCCGGGGGACGGTCGTAGAGCGAGAGCGAGATCCGCGCGTAGGTCATCTGGGTGCGCATGTCGAGCGCCCGCCCGAAGCGGGTGGCCCGCTCCAGCTGCTCGACCAGCTCCGCCGGGATCGGCTCGCCGGTCTGGTAATGCCGGGCGAAGCCGGCCAGCACCCGCGGGTCCCAGCTCCATTCCTCCAGCATCTGCGACGGCGCCTCCACGAAGTCCCACTCGGTCCGGACGCCGCTGACGCCGTTCCAGCGCTGCCGCGCCAGGAGCGAGTGCATCAGGTGACCGAACTCGTGGAGGAAGGTCTCGACTTCACCGTGATCCATGAGGCCGGGCTCGTCCGGATCGCCCCCGGGGAAATTGCAGACCAGCGCCGACTCCGGGAGAGCGCCGTCGGTGGTGCCGGTGCGGATCCTGAAATGCGCCGCGTGGCCGAACTTCCCGGGCCGGGGGTGCATGTCGAGGTAGAAGCGCCCGGTCAGCCGCCCTCCCTCGTACATCTCCCAGCCCTCGACCGAGGGGTGCCACACCGGCGCATTCTTCATCGGGCGGAAGGTCACGCCGAACAATCGCGCCGAGAGATCGAGCACGCCCTGCTTCACCCGCTGGTAGGGGAAGTAGGGCCGCAGCTTCTGGGAGTCGAAGTCGTAGTCGGACCGCCGCACCAGCTCCCGGAGGTAGGCGACCTCCCAGCGGTTGATCCCCGTGGCGGCGGGGTCGTCCTGCCGCTTGCGGCGGAGCAGCGTCTCGTACTCGCGCTGCGCCGCCTCGCCCGACGCGGCGACGACGCGATCGACGAACGCGGATGCGTTGGCGGCCGAGCCGGTCATCTTGTCCGCGACCGCGTAGTCGGCCCAGGACTGGTAGCCCAGCAGCCGGGCGAGCTCGTTCCGCCGGACGATCATCCGGTCCAGCACCGCGATGTTCGCGGGATACGCGCGATTGTCGAACGCGGCGCGCAGCCGTCGCCGGAGGTCGTCACTCCGGGCGTAGGTGAACACAGGAAAGACGTCGGGATATTCGGTGGTGATCCGGACTCGCCCGTCCTGTCCCGGGGGATGCGCCGCGATGTAGTCTTGGGGAAGACCGGCGAGCTCGGCGGCGGAGCGGACCTCGATCGTGCGGACGTCGTCCCGGATGTTGCGGTCGAACTCCTGACCGATCACCACCAGCTCTTCCCGCAGCTCCTTGATCCGGACGCGGGTGGCGGAGTCGCGGTCGACGCCCGCCAGGCGGAAGTCCCGGAGGATGCGGCCGACGTAATGGCGGGTCACCGGATCGGCCTCGCCCAGGTCCACCGCCCGCACCGCATCGAACGCCCGCCGGTCGAGCGAGATCTCGGTGGCGAGGGCGGACACCTTGCGGTCGCTGCGGTCGGCCGCCTCCCGCAGGGCGCTGTCCGGATGGACCTTCTGGATGAGCCCGGTGGCGCTCGCCGCCCGGTCGAGCTCCCGCATCAGCTGGTCGTAAGGCACCAGCGTATTCGCCAGCGTGCGCTTCTCCTTCACGCCCACCAGCCGGGCGAGCAGAACGCGCGCGTGGTCGAGCCGAGCGTCGATGGCGCGCTCGAAGGTCGGGGCGTCCGGATGGCCGGTCCAGAACGGCTGGTTGTCGGCGTCGGGTGGATCGGTGGGGGCCGCGAGAGCGGCCGCGAGGGCGACGTAGCGGAGGGCCACGGGTGGTTGGCGAGAGCGATTAATGGACGTAGCGAGGCCGGGAGCGCAAGCCACCCACGACGCCGTCGGCCTCGCAGTGGGCGCTCTGCTCGCTGTACGCGACGCAGAAGACGGCGTCCGTATGCCAGCGGTCGTACCACATCTGCATGACGGTCCGGTCCTGGCCCGAGAAGCGGCGGGAGGGGCTCTCCTCCGTGTAGAGTGCCACGTGGGTATGGACCGTGCCATCCCACTCGGGCGGTCCACACTGCGCGATCGAGGCCGTGGCCGAGACGCCCATGGAATCGGCGGCGTCCGGGGTCACCCGGTGCACGCGGCTCACGAACACCGTATCACTTCTGATGTCGGCGGCGAGGCAGGCGACCCGCTCCTGGTGCGCCGCCACGCTCTCCTGCCACAGCGCCTTCAACGCCGCGCCCGCCTCGGCGCTGAACCGAAAGCTCGGGCCGGAGGGCTCCTGGCCCCCGGCCGGCACCGGGAACGTGAGGCCGAGCCAGGCCGTGAGGGCCACCCGCACCGGCGTACTCAGTAGGTGGACCTGGGGTAGATGGAGAGGCCCTCCGGGCCGTCGATCTCGCAGTAGGCGTCGGTCGCCGTGAAGACGACGCAGAACATGCCCTGGGTGGCCCAGCGGCGCCACCAGAGCCGGTTCACCCCACGGTCCGCACCGGAGAACCGCGCGTACGGCTCCCCGCCGCTACGAAGGGCGACGTGGGTGTGCACGGTGCCCTGCCACCGAGGCGGCGCGCACTCTTCAAGCGATCGCTCGGCGGAGACGCCGAGGGAGTCCGCCCAGCCCATGAGCGGGAGTATGCGGGTGATCCTGACCGTATCGCTCACGATCTCGCCGGCGAGGCAGGCCACCCGCTCCGTCCGCGCGCCGGTGCTTTCCATCCAGAGGCGACGGAGCTCGGTCTGCGCGTTCGGCTCGAAGCGGAACGCGAGCGGACGCCCGGCTGCCGCGCCCAGCGCGACCAGCGCGAGCAGCCAGCCCGCGCGTCTCAGGGTGCCTTGCCGATCGCCACGCCCCACGGGAGTTCCCCGGCGGGGATCTTCCTGATGACCTTCATGGATTCCGTGTCCACCACGGTGACGTCGTTGGACGGCCCGTTGGCGCTGTAGAGCTTGCGGCCGTCAGGGGTGACGGCGATGCCCCACGGCCGCACCCCGACCTCGACCGATCCGACGATGGAATCGGTGGCGAGGTCCACGACCTCGACCATCTTTCCCCTGCCGGTGGCGACATAGAGCCGCTTCTGGTCGGGAGAGACCGCGACGCCCATCGGCTTGGCGCCCTCGGGCATCTTGATCGTCTTCAGGACCTTGTTGGCCCGGGCATCCACGACCGACACCGTCCCTCCGGTCTCCGCGCTCACGTAGGCTCGACTGCCGTCCTGGGTGAAGACGATGGCCCGGGGTCGCTTTCCCACCTCGATCTTGGTGAGCAGCTTCCCGCTCTCCGTATCGAGCACGCTGATGTCGTGATCGGTCTCCCCGCTCACCCACACCACCTCGCCGTCGGGATGGAGCTCCACACCCTCGGGCTCCCGTCCCACCGGCACCGTACTCAGCACCTTTCCGCTCGCGATATCCACGATGGTGGCCGTGTTCGCGTCCTCGTTGGAGACGAAGAGCCGGCTGCCGTCCTTGCTGATGTCGAAGGTCTCGGGGTCGGAGCCACCGGGAAGCACCTTGGTAACCTTGCGGCTCGCGACATCGATGACCCCGATCCCGTCCTTGGTCTTGTCGGCCTTGAGCTTCTCGCACTCCTCGTCGGGCATGGTCGGAGGGCAGCGGGGGGAGCCGCTCAGCGCCACGTAGACCGTGCGTCCGTCCGCGCTCAGCCGGATGCCGCGGGGCCGGGTCCCGACGGTGATCGTGCCGACGACGCTGTCGGTCGAGACATCGATGATGGTGAGGTTACCCGACCCCTCATTGGTAACGTACGCGAGCTCCCGACTCGGGGTGTCGGCGGGGGCCGTCGTGTCGGCGGCGGCCCCAGGCCCCCGGCTTTCCCCGCCGCAGGCGGCGAGCCAGGGCACGATAGCGGTGGTCAGCATCCAGCACCGGAGTGGGTTGCTATTTCTCATCGAAAAGTGCCTTGTCGCGGTTGCGGGCCTGATCGAGGCCCTGGATCCGGGAAACGCCGCTGGCGCCGCGGAAGTTCGCGCCCTCGATGTTCGACTTGGCGAAGCGGGCTCCCGTCAGGTCGGCCCGACCGAAATCGGTGTCCACCAGGTCGGCATTCTCGAGGTTGGCTCCCATGAGTCTGGCGCCGGTGAGGTCGGCGTGAGAAAAATCGGCCTTGTAGAGATTGGCGCCGCTGAGGTCGGCGCCACTGAGGTTCGCGCCCACGAAGGTGGCGCGCATGACGCCCATGGACTGGTTGCCGGGATCCGCGCCCGAGTTCGAGTTCTTGAGCGACGCGCCCGCCAGGTTCGCGCTCCGCAGGTAGCCGATAATGCGGGTTCCCGCGAGATTGGCACCGGCCAGGTTGGTCTGCTCCAGGATGGTGGCGAAGAGGCTCGCACCCTCCAGGTTGGCGCGCTGGAAGTCGGCCCGGCGCAGCACGGTGCCATCCATGTTCGCCTTGGTGAGCACGGCCTCGGTGGCCACCGCGTCGGTCAGGTCGCAGCTGAACAAGTTGGCTCCGGCCAGCTTCGTCCCTGTCAGCCGGGCGCCGGTGAGGTTCGCCCGCTTGAAGTCCACCCCGGTCAGGTCGAGCCCGCTGAGATCGACGGCGGCGAGGTCGGGCACCCCATCCCCCGCCGCGGTGAGCCGTGACGCCACCTGAGCGGCATCCAACCGCACGGTGGGCGTGTCCACGGCGACCCCGGCCGTGAGCTGGAGCAGCCCCGCCATCCACCATCCAGCGATGAGAGCAGTCTCCATGCAGGCCTCCTTGCCCGGGTCGATTCGTGAACATATCCGCCCCCGGGCGCAATGGCCATTACAGCAGGTACGCAGACCTCAGGGCGGAGTCACGGCCCAGAACGCCGTGAAGGTGAACGGCCAGAAGTGAAAAGGGGGCCCGATGAGCGGCCCCCTTTTCACTTTTTGCCGTTCACTCTTCACCGAGGTATAGGCCTAGCCTGCCTTTCGTGCCGGCCTCCCCGGCGCCATCTTCGCCTCGCTTCGAGCCTTCACGTAGCCGTAGATCTTATCGATGGTGCCCGGGTCCATGCCCAGCGCACACCAGGAGGGCATCCCCTTCTCGGGCCGGCCGGCGCAGACGGTCTGAATGAAGAGCTCCTTGGTATTGATGGGGCCGTCCGGCTTCAGCGACAGGATGAGATGGGGCGCGATGGTCGTGCCGAGGACGTCCTCACCGTGACAGCGGGCGCAATTCAGATTGTACTGCTTCCAGCCGTCGTACACGTCCTGCGAGACCGTATCCCGGGGAGCCTGGTGGTACTGGTCGCGGACCTCCTGGGCCTCGGCCCGGGTGCCGAGCGCCAGGGCGGCCACGGCGACGCCGGCCGCTGCTGCCAGCCGGCGCAGGGCGGCGGAAATGGATGTGCGCATGCTGTCGGACGGTCCTTTCGAGCTATAGGATCGGACGCGCCGACCTGCCGGCCGGCGATGGAGAATTATCGAAGTGAAGCGCTTCAGCCTTTGCGCGCGGTGCGCGAAGTATCCGCCGGAGCCGGCGTGGCCGCCGGCTTGGGCGGTCCGTCGTCATCATCGTCATCCCCGCCCTCCGCGGTGACCGGGAACATGGGGATGCCGTATTGCTTCAGGATCGCCTGGATCTCGGGTCCCTTCTCCTGGAGCGTCCGCTCCAGGCTGTCCCGCAGCTCCTTGTCGCTTCGCCGGACCGCCATCGCGATATTGTAGCGGAAGGGGACGTCGGCGAGCGAGTCCCGCTCGCCCAGGGGCGTGAGCTTGAGCGGGACCTTGGACTGCCTGGCGAAGTAGCCGGCCAGCGGCCCCCACACGATCGCCACGTCCACGCTGTCGTTCGCCACGGCATTCACGATGTCTTCGGGGCGGTCATCGTCGTTGTACCACCCGTGATAGCCGTGAAGATTGCCGACTACACCGTAATGGCCCAGGGCCATCGTGGGCGGCAGTTGCTCGTCGGAGGGGAGCAGCGTGACGCCGATCCGCGCCTTCTTGAGTCTGGGGTCGGCCAGAGACTTGATGTCGGCCAGCTTGCCGTCCTGGCGGGTGACGAAGACGTAGCCGGAGCGATAGTAAGGCTTGGTGGTGCCGGCCATGTCCAGGCCGCCCGGAGCCTGAATGATGAGATCGCAGTACATCCCGTTCAGAATCCGGAAGTAGCCCCGGCGGGTCGGGTACCAGACATAGTCGAGCCGGGCCTTCCAGTCCTTCGCGATCAGCTGCGCGATCTTGTTCTCGAACCCCTCTTCCTTCTGGTTCGAGAAGGGCATGTTGTCGGGGTCATTACAGACCCGCAGGACGCCCGGCTGGGCGGGGCTTGGCCGCTGGGCCTCTGCCGCCGCGGATGCCCCGGCCGTGAAGATGCCGACCAGAGCGAGGACTCGAAGGGTGGGGGCTCGGAGCATGGCCAACCTGCTGTTCTGGGGGCACTTCCGCGGACCGACGCGCCGGCCGGGGAGCCACCCGGTGGAACGAACAGCGCCGGAGCAGGACAGCACTCCGGCGCCGTGCACATCATAAATGTAGCCCCACCCGGGCCGGAGGAAATCCCTCCGGCCCGTTTTCCCAGCGACTACTTGACCGCCATGTTCTTGAGCCCGAAGACGGTCATGACACCGCCCTGGGTGCTGAACTGGCCCGCGTCGCCGAACGCGCCGAGCGCGCCCAGACCGGCGGTGGGATCTTCGGCGCCGATGCCGGCAGCCACGCCGATACCGGCCCAGCCACCGATGCCCGAGTAGACCGCCACATACTGCTGGCCGTCAGGACCGTTGTAGGTCATCGGGTTGCCGATGATGCCGGACGGGGTCTTGTACTGCCAGAGGACCTTGCCGCTCTTCTGGTCGACGGCCTTGAGCCAGCCTTCCATGGTGCCGTAGAAGACCAGACCGCTGGCGGTGGTAAGGGCGCCGCCGTAGGCCGCGAGGTTCTCCTTGATCTCCCAGTTGACCTTGCCCTTCATCGGATCCCAGGAGATGAACCGGCCGCGGTGACCGCCCGGGCCCGGGAACATCCGCACGATGGCGCCGACGTACGGCTGCCCGGCGGTGTACTTCACCTCCACACCCTCGTAGTCCATGCAGATGTGGTTGGCCGGCACGTAGAAGGCGCCGGTGATCGGCGAGTACGCCGAGGGCTGCTGGTCCTTGAAGCCGATCGCCGCGGGGCAGATGCCCTCGGTGTTCTTCTTCGAGGTCGTGCCATACCGGGGATCCTTCTCCGGCACACCGGTGGTCAGATCCACCCGCTTGGCCCAGTTGACCGGGCCGTAGGGCTGGGCCACGACCAGCTTGCCGTTGGTGCGGTCGACGGTGTAGCCGAAGCCGTTACGATCGAAGTGCGCCAGCAGCTTCTGGCCGCCCTGCTCGAACAGGACGTTCTCGTTGACGCCGTCATAATCCCACTCGTCGTGCGGCGTCATCTGGTACGCCCACTTCACCTGGCCGTTCTCGGGGTTACGGGCGAAGATGGTCATGGACCACTTGTTGTCGCCCGGCCGCTGATCGGGGTTCCAGGAGCCCGGGTTACCAGTGCTGTAGTAGAAGAGGTTCAGGTCGGGGTCGTAGGAGTACCAGCCCCAGGTGGTGCCGCCGCCCCGCTTCCACTCGTCGCCCTGCCAGGTGGACACGCCCAGGTCCTTGCCCTTGTGCGACGGATAATTGGCGTTGGCGTCGCCGGAGATCAGCACCTCGCTGTCCGGGCCGGTCGAGTAGCCGGTCCAGAGGTGCTTGCCGTCGTTCACGTTGAACGCCGACACGCGACCGCGGACCCCGAACTCACCGCCCGAGATGCCGGCGATGACGATGTCCTTGATCACGATCGGGGCGTTGGTCATGGTGGCGCCCTGCTTGTACCCGGTCGCCTCGGTGCCCGCGCCCGACTTGTCGGGGTGCTTCGACTTCCACAGTTCCTTGCCGGTCTTCGCGTCGAGCGCGAGCAGCTCGCCCTGGAGGAGCTGGATGAAGACCTTGCCGCTGGGGTGATACGCGGTGCCGCGGTTCACCAGGTCGCAGCAGGCGATGGGAATCGCGTCCGGCGACTGGTTCGGCACGTACTTCCAGATCTGGGGTGCGCCCGGCTTCGAGAGGTCGAGGGCGTACACGATGTTGGGGAAGCTGGTGTTCACGTACATGACGTTGCCGACGACGAGGGGGTTGCCCTCGTGCCCGCGCAGCGTGCCGGTCGAGAACGACCACACCGGGCGCAGCTCGGCGACGTTTGACGTCGTGATCTGCTTGAGCGGGCTGAACCGCTGCAAGCTGTAATCACGGCCCGTCATGTGCCATTCGCCCTCGGGCGCATTGAGGGTCCAGGCCCCCGACCGCGCCGCCTGGGCGTTGGCGGATGCCGCGAGAGCCACCGACAGGCCCGCCGCGATTCCGCCAGACAGCACCTTCTGCGTGAAACGGTTCATAACTGACCTCAGGATGAAGGGTGATTCTACTGCTTTACTGCAATCCGTTGCCTGCTGCCGACTCGGGGACCGCGGGTGCCGGAGCACCGCAAGGTCGGATATGAAGGATGGAGAGAGGTCGGAGAGAGGGCTGAAGCAGCGTCGCGGCGAGGAGTCGTCGGGTGAGGATACCACCAGACTTCGTTGGTCCGTCCGTCGGCCCCCGCGGGCGTGCTGCCGCGAGTCCACGGAGAAACGGAGCAACGAATCATGGTGTCCGCCAACGGGAATACGCCCATCATATTCCTCAGCGACGTCGCTGGACCACGATGTATCAGAAAAGAACTTCAGTAGGGAACGCGGCCCCACGCGATCGTGCCGCCGAGAGTGCTGCTTCCGGTTCTTTCGTCCCTGCGTTGTCGCGCCGAAACCATCGGCGTGAACCTCGCGCTCGGAACCGGCCAAGTCGCCGACTACGGGAGGCTTAGGTGGGCCAGTATACAGCCTCAAAAATGAACTGTCAATCAGTCCCGGAGGGGGGTCCGCCGCGCCCGATCCGGGCCCCCGACCGGGCAAACCCGCTCTCGAACACCTGCCCGCCGCCCCCGAGGAATTCCCGGCATCGGATTGCCAGCGCGCGGCCCCTGGCCTCCCCGTTCACCAGACCATAGACCGCTGGGCCCCACGAGCTCTGACCGACGCCAGCAGCTCCCCACTCCGCCAGCCTGCGGATGAGGGTTTCCCCGGCCCCCGGGGCGAATACGCCCCCTTGCTGCGGCGCGAACCAGGCCCCGGTGATCCGCTGCACCTCGGAGAGCGCGGCACCGAAACTCTCGATGTCGCCCTGCACCAGCGCGGGAAGCAGTTGCATCAGTACCAGATGGGATACCCGCTCCACCTCGCCCTGGGCCGGTGGGGGAAGCTCGGCGAACGCCGCCGCCTCGGCGTCACCGCTCAACCCCGGGCTCCCCGGCGGGATCGCGACCACGCAACGCCAGCGCTGCGGCACTTCGTAGCGACCGATCAACGGGGCCACCCCGTCGTCGCCCGGTCGCCGTCCACCCTCGACGATGAAGCCGCCAAGAGCGAATGCCCAGGTCCCGATAGCCGAGCGCCGGCCTCGGGAAACCGCCCGTGCCATCGCCGTGGGCTCAGCGGGGAGCTGGTGCAGCTCAGCCAGGGCACGCGCCACGGATAGACCCAGCTGGGTCCCGGAGCCCAGTCCGCTGTGCGCGGGAATCGGACGGTGCACGACCACCCGGGCCCCGTCGCGCACCCGGTGGTGCTCCAAGTACCGCCGGGCGAATTCCGCCGCCCGTTCGGCATCCGGGCCCTCCGCCGTGATGTCGCCCCGCGAAGGCGCCACCTCCACCAGAAGCGAGGGCGTGGGGATGGCCGCGCCGAGACCGCCGAACCGCCGGCCCAGCGCTCCTCGCAGGTCAAGCACCCCGAAGTGGAGACGGGCCGGCGCCTCGACGAAAACGCTAGCGGCCCCGGACATGCTCGGTGACGAAGTCCATCGCCTCCCGCTCGCGGGGGCCGGCCGTCTTGTCCACGATGATCTGGAGCCTGGCCAGCTCCTCCCGGATCTGATCCATGGGCAGCAGGTGGGTGCGGGTGGCCAGTATGGTTGCCTCCAGCACGGCGTGCCGGGCCCGATTGAAGCCCAGGAACTCACGCCTGAAGCCGCGGTGCACCACCCGGGTCTCGATCCGCGAGCGGGGAGGCGTGTCGTCCACGCCCGCCACCTCGACCTCGCGCCAGGAGCAGGCCGCTTCCAGCACGACCCCGCGCACCACCGCCGCCGGGAAGGACGGGAACTGGGGGTCGGACAGCGCGGCTCGGGCGAAGAGCATCACGTCGTCGGTCAGGTTCACCACGGCCGCTCCGCCGGTGCTCAGGTTGCGGAAGGTGGTGGTCTCCAGGAACGGCTTGAGCACCAGCGCATCGTCCTGCCACTCCACGCCCATGGGCGCGAAGTTGATCGTGCCGTTCGGGCCGGTGCTCGTCACGATCGTCTCGATGATCACCGGACTACGTCCACCGGGGGCGGGGCCGAGGTCAGCGGTGCGCTGTCCCAGGGCCGCTGGACCGACACCCGGTCGGCGACCGGGGGCAGCTCCCGCGGCGTGGCGGGGATGCCGTGGAGGAAGTGATCGAGCATGCGGTAGCCGTGCTCGGTGAGGACCGACTCCGGGTGGAACTGCACCCCATACACGGGGTGCCGCGCGTGGCGCACAGCCATGACCTCGCCGTCCTCCGAGGTCGCCGTCACCTCCAGCTCGGCGGGGACCGAGTCGGGCGAGATCACCAGGGAGTGGTAGCGGGAGGCGAGGAAAGGCGACGGCAGGCCGGTGAAGAGGTCGGTCCCCCGGTGGTGGATGCGGGAAGTCTTGCCGTGCATGGGCCGACCGGCGCGCACGATCTCCCCGCCGTAGGCCGCCCCGATGCACTGGTGGCCGAGACAGACGCCCAGCACCGGGATCGTCGGCCCGACCCGGCTGACCACGTCGGTGGAGATCCCGGCCTCGGCCGGTGAGCAGGGTCCGGGCGAGATGATCACGTGCGAGGGCGCCAGGGCCAGTACGTCATCCGCCGTCATCGCGTCGTGCCGGCGCACCACCGGCACCTCACCCAGCTCCCGCACGTAGCGGGCGAGGTTGTAGACGAAGGAGTCGTAGTTGTCGATCAGCAGAATCACAGGCACCGCTCTTATGACGGCGTCAAAGGTGAACAGTGAAAGGTAAAAGGGAGGGAACGATCCCTCCTTTTCACCTTTTGCGTCTCACTGTTCACGTCTTTCTGCCGCGGAGGGTCTCGATCAATCCCGCCGCCTTGTCGAGCGTCTCCCGATACTCCAGCTCCGGATCGGAGTCGGCAACGATGCCGCCACCCGCCTGGAAGTACAGCTCGCCATCGCGCAGCACGAAGGTGCGGATCACGATGCTCGTGTCCATCCCGCCCGTGGCGCTGAGATAGCCGATCGAGCCGCAGTACACCCCGCGCCGCGTTGGCTCCAGCTCGGCGATGATCTCCATCGCCCGCACCTTCGGCGCCCCGGTGATCGAGCCCCCGGGGAAGGCGGCGCGAACCAGGTCCACAGCGTCGGCCCCCGGCTCCAAGTCGCCCAGGACGGTGGACACCAGGTGGTGGACCGTGGGGTGCTGCTCCAGCGCGAAGAGCTCCGGCACCCGCACCGTTCCCGGCCGGCAGACTCGGCTGAGATCGTTGCGGAGGAGATCCACGATCATGACGTTCTCCGCGCGATCCTTCACGCTCTCCGCCAGTGCCCGGCCCAGGGCCGCGTCGTGCATCGGGCCGAGCCCCCTCGGCCGGGTGCCCTTGATCGGTCTGGTCTCCACCTGGCCGTCGGGTTCGAGGCGGAGGAAGCGCTCGGGTGAGGCACTGAGCACCGTCACATCATCGAAGGCGAGATAGGCGGCGAAAGGAGCGGGGTTTCGCCGCCGCAGCCGGCGATACAGCTCGAAGGGCGGCTCCTCGAGCCGCGCCTGGAAGCGCTGGGACAGGTTGGCCTGGAAGATGTCGCCGGCGACGATGTACTCCCGGACTTTCGCCACCGCGTCGAGGTAGCCACGGTGGGTGAAGGTGGAGCGGAGCCCGATATCCATCGCGGCATCGGAGGCGTAGGCGGGTGCGGTGATGCCCCGCGGCCATGGCTCGGTCGCGGGCCGAGTTCGCCCCACATCCCGATGCGCCGCCGATCCGAGGCGGTCCAGCACCGGGCGCAGGCGTTCCCGGCCGCTCCGCGAGATCAGCCACGCCGCCCCCGACTGGTGGTCCCACGCGATCACCCAGTCGTAGCGGCCGAGGACGACGTCCGGCAGCGCGAGGTCGTCGTACCGCGCCGGGGGAACCCGCTCCAGCACCGCCCCGTAGTCGTACCCGATATAGCCCGCAACGCCGCACTGGAACGGCGGCAGGCCTGGGACAATCTCCGTCCCCATCTCCCGCAGCCAGCCGCGGGCCACGTCCAGTGCGTCGCCCTCCGCCGCTCTCCAGGTTCCGCTCTCGAGCACCTGGACAACTTTCCCCTTGCTCCGCACGACGCCGCTGGGGTCCGCCGAGAGAAAGGAATAGCGGCCCAGAGTGCGGGCGTCGGGCAGGCCGCTCCCCGCCGACGCACTGTCGAGGAGGAGAACGCCGGGCAGATCCAGGAATGCCCCGGCAACCTCGGCGGGGTCTCCCAGTCCCTCGAGTGGCTCCACCAACGGTGGAGCGCCGCTCATTCCTTGCCGCCGCGGCGGCGGACTGTCCCGTCGCTGCCGGGGCGCTTGCGCCGCGCGGTCAGCTTGACGTGCTCGGATCTCACGTCATCCGGCGGCGTCAGGTAGCCCCATGCCAGTGCCCCCTCCTGGCGGTAGGTCTTGCCCAGCGTGATCGCGAGCTTGGCCTTCATCAGCTCCCGTCCCAGATAGAATGCGTGGGTCGCCTCGTCCACGCCGAGCTGGGAGAAGATCTGCTGGATGTCGTCGCCGCGGACGAAGATGGAATCGTTGAACACGGTGATGGTGTTGCGGTCGGTGAAGATCCGGAAATTCGGATCGGTGACCGCGTCGTGCAGCCGGCGCAGCTCCGCCTCGTCCCACTCGAGGATCTCGGGATCCTTCACCGTGACGAGCCGGTCATCCACACCTTTGGGGAGGGTGCGATGGGCCACGGCGTGGTGCATGAGCCGCCGCGCGATGTCGATCTCCTTCACCACGCCCCGCGCCCAGGGAATGACCTCGGTGGTGAGCACGGCGCGCACACCCAGCTCCTCGCAGATCGCGATCAGGAGCGCGTTCACGCCGGTCGTGTCGGCGCTCGTGAGCTCGGTGATGTTGCCGATGCCCATCATCTGCCCGGCGTCCGGATAGCGTCGCCGCAGCTCCGCGTACCGCTCCAGCGAGGCCATGAAGCCGAACCCGATGGGCTCGATGACGGGGTCCAGCAGGTACGGCACCCCCCAGCCCTCGAGCGCCTCGATGCTCGGCGCCAGCGTGTCGAGCCCTTCACCGAGCTCGGGGATCACCACGGCGGTGGCGCCGGTCGCCCGCAACTCGCGCCCCACCTCCAGGTTCGCGCGGTTCAGGCTGAGCACCATCTCCGCGCCGGCGGCCACCGCGGTACGGATCTCGGCAGGGTCGAAGCTGTCGATGCTGACTCGCATGCCGGCGGCGCGGAGCTCGCGCACCACGTCGCCCAGCTCGGGGAAGGGAAGTCCCGGCGTGCAGCCGACGTCGATGAGGTCCGCCCCGCTGGCCTGGAAATACGCCGCGGCCGTGAGGATCTGGCGGCGGGTGAGCCGGGGCGCGTTGTTGATCTCGGCGAGGATCTCGATCCGGTAGTCCCCGTACTCGGCCTCGGCGGAGGCCTGTCCGAAGTAGCGGGGGATCTGGCGGAGGTCCTTAGGGCCCTTCTCCACCGCGACGCCGAACTTCTCCCGCAGGACCGCGACGTCGCCCTCGCAGAGGCCCGGAATCAGGACCAGGTCGGTGCCGGACGGCACCTCGAGAAACCTGGCGATCCACGGCGTGGTCATGAGCGCCGCCACCGTAATCCGGAGAACGGCGACCTCCGCCTCGAACGGCGGCTGCATCTCCGCCAGCACCCGCCGGAGCGCAGGCTCGGCGAGCTTGCCGGTGACGAAGAGAACTCGGCGGTAAGGCGGTCGGGTGGTCGGGCGGTCGGGCGGTCCGTTGGCTTGAGGTTTACCAGCAGACATCTGGTCCGCCAATGCACCGGTCCACGGTACGGCCTGACCGCCCGCCCGACCGCCCTACCTCGGATCCCCCGACCGCACCCACTTGTTCGGCGTGCCCTCCAGCGCCCCGCCCTGGGGTCGCCAGAGCACGACCTCCTCGATCTTCCGCGCCAGCTCGAAATCCTTGTCGGTGATCCCACCGGCGGCGTGATTCTGGAGCTTCACCGTGATCCGTCCCCAGGTGACGGTCAGGTCGGGGTGGTGGTAGGCGGCCTCCGCCAGGTAGCCGACGGCGTTGACGAGCATCAGGGTCGTGGGCCAGCCGTCGGTCTTGTACACCCGACGGATCCAGCCGTCCTCGAAGTACCATCCCGGGAGATCCTTCAGCCGCTCGGCGATCTCCGTCTCATTGTACGTGCGCTCTTTGGTCGCAGGCATGTCGTCTCCTTGTACTCGGCTATCGGTCTCGGTGATCTGCTGCGCGTTATCAGTTATCGGTCATCAGCTATCGGCTATCAGCTATCGGCTTGCCCGTCCAACCCTCTGGCCGGAGAGCTCCAGCCCGGCCGGTGCGCGTACCTGATAACTGATAGCCGATAGCCGATAGCCGTTCATACCACTCCGCCGTTCACCATGATCACTTGCCCGGTGATGAACCGGGCGTCGTCGGACGCGAGGAAGACCGCGGCGGCGGCAACGTCGTCCGGGGTCCCCCAGCGCTTCATCGGCGTCAGCTCCACCACCTCGTCGCGGAAGCGCAGGTTCGCCTCCTTGCCGAACGCGGTCTCGATGAAACCGGGCGCCAGGATGTTCACCCGGATGTCCGGTGCCACCTCGCGCGCGAACGATTTGCTGAAGCTCATCACCGCGCCCTTGGCCGCCGCATAGAGCACCGGATTCTCGCCCGCCATGCCGAGAGTGACGTGGTCCCACGACATGTTGATGATGACCCCGCCGGGGCCCTGCGCCCGCATCAGCTTGGCGGCCTCCCAGGATGCCAGCACGGTCCCTCGCACGTCCACGGCGAGCACGAGGTCCAGCTTGTCGCGAGGTGAGAGCTTGCCGGCGTCGCCGGTGAGGATGTCGGCCCCGGCGTTGTTGATCCACACGTCCACCCGGCCGAGGCCCTCGCGGGCCCGGCGCGCCAGCGCGGCGATGTCGTCCTCTCGTGCGATGTCTGCAGGTTGCACCAGCACCCGTCGGCCGGAAGAGGCCAGTTCCCTCGCCGTCTCGTCCGCCCCGGTGCGATTGGCACGGTAGGTGATGAGGACGTCGGCCCCAGCGGCGGCGCAGTGCTTCGCGATCGCGCGGCCGATTCCGCTCGACCCGCCGGTCACCACCACCCGTTTGCCCTCCAGGGTCACGCCTCCTCCCCTCCGCCGCTAGCTCGGGCTAACTTCATAAATCCTAACATATCAGAGCCTTAGCATCTCACAAGGAGTCGGGATGCGGTTGCTGGTGAGCGTGAGAAGCGGGGAGGAGGTCGCGGCGGCATTGGCCGGCGGCGCCGATATCATCGACGCCAAGGAGCCGGCGCGCGGATCCCTGGGCGCGGTGACCGCCACGGTACTCGCCACCATCGCCGCCCGCACGCCGTCGTCGGTGCCACTCAGCGTGGCGCTGGGAGACTGCGCCGATCTCGAGTACCTGCCGGACGCTCTCGCGGCGGCGAGGACCGGGGATCGGATCGCACCGGTCTATCTGAAGGTGGGCTTCGCGGGCGTTCGATCCCCCGAGCGAATCCGCGCGTCGCTGGAGACGGCCACGGGCTCCGCCAGCGGCGCTCGAGTCGTCGCCGTCGGGTACGCGGACTTCGACCAAGCCCACAGCACGCCTCCGGAAGATGTCCTGCGTGCCGCGGTCGCTGCCCGAGCCGGCGGCTTCCTGGTGGACACGTGGCTGAAAGACGGACGTGCTCTGCTCGATCACGTGTCGATCGAGCGTCTCACCGCATGGTCCCTCGGGGCCCGTGCGGCCGGCCTGCTCTTCGCCCTTGCGGGAAGTCTCGATTTCAAGGCGATCGCTCGGCTGGCCGGGATTGCGGACGTCCTCGGCGTTCGGGGCGCGGCCTGCCGCGGTGGGCGCGCCGGCGCGGTGGACGCGGGGCGCGTGGCCCGGCTTCGCCGGTTCATCGATCAGAGGCGGATGCTCACTCCCGTGGGGTGACGACCCGCTTCCACCGAACCTCATTTGGCAGAACGCGACGGCGCCCCCTCGCGCGGCCTTCCCGACACGCTCCAACCGATTGTCGGTCCACCACATACGGTCAGAAGTGAGAGGGCATAACTATTGCCTCACGTGGGGCGCCTTCACCTCTGAGCCCCATGAATCCGTCGCGCCACCCCGGCCCGCTGAGGAGCAGGTTCGGCCGCCGCCTACTGCTGCTCTTCATCGGATCCACCGTCCTCCCGACGGCCGTGGTCGCGACCCTGTCGTACCGACAAGTCACCCGCTACCTCGTCGCGCAGAGCGAGACCGGTCTCCACCAGGCCAGCAAGGCGTTCGGCACCGCGGTCTTTGAGCGCCTGCTCATGGCGGACGCCACCCTCAAGAGCGTCCTGGCCGGTCCAGGGTTCCCCACGGCGTTGCAGCACGCGCCGCTGGCCGAAACCCCCAACCTGGACCCCTCCGCCTCGAAGCGGTTCACCGCGCTCGAGTTCGTCGAGCGCGGTGGACACCGAGTGCCGCTCATCGGCGCGCTGAGCGATCTCCCGGTTCTGAGTCGCCGCGATAGTGCCGATCTCGCCGAGGGACTCCCATTGCTGGCGGCGCGTTATGGAGACGGGAGCGCCCGCCGCACCTACATGATTCGTCGTGTCGCCGATGACGTCACGCAGGTCGAGGGCCTGCTGGTCGGAGAGATCGACGCCGACTACCTGTGGGCCACCTCGGACCAGAGCCTGATCTCCTCGGGGACCATCCTCAGCGTCCGGGACGACCGCGGCCGCGCGCTGATGAGTTCCATCGCCGGAGCCCACACCGCCTTTCAGACCCTGGGCCTGGATGCCCGCTCGGAGGCCGACTCCCTGCTCCTGCACGCGCCGGAGGCGTACGTCTCCTCCGAGTGGCCCATCCTCCTGGACGAGGTGTTCGCGGCGCCGACCTGGACTCTGGTGCTGGGTCGCTCCAAGGCCGACGTGCTCGGGCCGGTGCAGCCCTTCACCCAGACGCTGTTCGGCATCGTGCTCGTCTCCACCGGGCTCGTCCTCCTCCTCAGCATGCATCGCATCCAGCGGAGTCTGGCGCCGATGCGCGAGCTGCAGCAGGGCACCCGCCGTATTGCCGGACGGGACTTCGGCAGCCGAGTCGCCATCCGGAGCCGAGACGAATTCGAGGAGCTGGGAGCCTCTTTCAATGCGATGGCGGCCCAGCTCGACCGGCAGTTCCAGGCGCTCGCCACCGCCGCCGAGATCGATCGGGCGGTACTGTCGGCGACCAGCGCGGGGCAGATCGTCGGCACGCTGCTGGAGCGGCTGCCGGACGTCTATCCCTGCGCCGCGGTCAGCGTCACTCTCATGACGACGGACGGGGCGAAGTCCCTGCCCACGATGATTCGCGATTGCGTGCGGGGAACCCGAAGCCAGGTGCGGGTGGAGCTCCGCGCCGCCGACGTGCAGGAGCTGCTCGATGGCGCCGGCTCACGCCTCGTGCTCCCCTCGGCCGACGGCCACCTTCCGGCTTATCTCGCCCCTCTTGCCGGACAGCAGCGCGCGTACTTCGTGCTCCCGCTGCGCTACCAGGCTCAGCTGGTCGGGGTAATCTCCGTGGCCGAGGGCGTCGAGACGCCGACGGAGTCGGATGCCCGCGTACAGCTCCGCCGGCTGGCCGACCAGGCCGCGGTGGCCCTCGCGAACGCGCGGATGCTCGAGCAGGTGCGGACGCTGGCGTATTACGACAGCCTGACCGGGCTGCCGAACCGGCTCTCGTACAAAGAGCGACTGGCGAGCGCGCTCCAAGCGGCGACCCGGCAGGGCGGCCTGGTGGCTGCGTTCTTCATCGACCTCGACCATTTCAGCCGGATCAACGACACCCTGGGGCACGAGGCGGGCGACCATCTGCTTCAGCAGGTCGCCGCCCGGCTGCGCGCCTCCTGCCGCGAGCGGGAGGATCAGGTCGCCATCGCCAGCGACGCCTTCGACCCCGAGGTCGCCCGGCTCGGCGGGGACGAGTTCACGGTCATCATGGCCGGGTTGGTGGACCCCGAGGACGCGGGCAAGCTCGCTCGCCGGATTCTCTCGAGCCTGGCGCATCCGTTCCGGGTGGAGGACCGTGAGATCTTCATCAACGCCTCCATCGGCATCGCGGTCCATCCCCACGACGGGAAGGACATCGATACGCTCCTGATGCACGCCGACACGGCGATGTACAAGGCGAAGGAACAGGGCGGCAACAGTTATCAGACCTACTCGCGCTCGATGAATGCCACCGCGCTCCAGCGCCTCACCCTCGAGAACGCGCTCCGCCGCGCGCTGGAGCGCGAGGAGTTCGAGGTCCACTACCAGCCGATCGTGGACACTGAGTGTGCGACGCCGGTCGCGGCGGAGGCGCTGGTGCGGTGGCGCCATCCCGACCTCGGCCTCCTGCTGCCCTCCGAGTTCATTCCGCTGGCCGAGGAGAACGGGCTGATCGTGCCGATCGGCGAATGGGTGCTGCGTCGGGCGTGTGCCCACAACCTGGAGTGGCAGCGCGCCGGACTGGGGCCGATCCGGGTGGTCGTCAACCTGTCCGGCCCCCAGCTCACCCGGGGGATGATCGAGAGCGTGGGGCGGACGCTCCGTGAGACCGGCCTGGAAGCCCGCTGGCTGGGACTGGAGCTGACCGAGACCGGGCTGGTGAATCACCAGAAGGAGGGCACCGACACGCTGCACGCGTTGCGCTCCATGGGTCTGCACCTGTCGGTAGACGACTTCGGAACCGGATACTCATCGTTCAGCTACCTGAAGCACTTCCCGCTGGACAACTTGAAAATCGACCGCGCCTTCATTCGCGACATCACCAGCGACCCGGGCGACGCCGCGATCTGCACCGCGATCATCGCGATGGGGCACGCCCTGGGTCTCACCGTCACGGCGGAAGGGGTCGAGACAGCGGAGCAGGTGGATATGCTGCGGAGCCAGGGATGCGACCAGATGCAGGGCTACCACTTCAGCCGCCCGGTGCCGGCGTACGCGATGGCGGCGCTGTTGCGGGATCGGATGGCGAACCGCCCGAGCCGGCGCGCCGGGATCCAGGTGGAGCGCGAGGTGGTCTTCGATGCCTCCTGGTCACCCTGATCGCAGCAGCGTCTCTTCCACGAACCGCTCCCAGCCCACGATCCTCACGTCCAGTCCCGCCGGCACCACCGTGGCGAAGCACCTGTCCACCCCGTCCTCTCCGACCTCCGCCGGCTTGACCAGGACCAGCCGGGTGGCATCGAGCGCCCCCGCGACAAAGGCGGCGACGGTGTCGCTGGTGGCATCCCAGCTGTGCGGCAGGGTATCGGCCGCTCGAAGCCAGCGCGTCGGCGCCAGGACGGCGATCTCACCGGCCGTGAGAACGGCCGCGATGCCGCCCGGCTCCTCGACCAGTCGTCCGCCCGGGATCCGCTCGGTGAGCAGATGCGCATACTGGTCCATGGCGAGCATGGCCATCCAGTGCGCCGCGTCGGGGGAGAGGCCCACCTCGCGATCCAGCTCCCGCACCGCGTCGGCCAGCGGCCCACCGCCGGGCACCACCACGAGCGGCTCCCGCCGGCCGAGGACCTTGACGGCTTCACACACCCGCCCCAGCGCGCCGGGGGCCCCGATCAGACCGCCGCCGATTTTCACTACGGTGGGTCTCATGCCCTGACCGTGCTCTCGGCCAGCAGCCAGGCGACTGCGGCGGCCGGTGCCGTTCTCGCCGCGTCGCCGAGTCGCTCGGCCAGGGGAATCAGCTCCAGCCCCAGCCGGCGGACGGCCTCGGCCCCGATGAAGTCGCCCAGTCCGGCCACGACGGCCGTGTCGAGTCGCGGGTGCCGCGCCAGCACCCGGCGCATGCCCGCGACCACCGTCTCCAGCTGTGCTTCCGCCAGGGCACGCGCGATCGTGCCGACCGCGTCCTCGTCCAGCATATCCGCATCGGCGCAGACCGAACGCGCGAGCCGCTCGCCGGCGAACTCACGGGTGGCGGGCCGGCCGTCCGGCGGCGTCACGCTGTAGTCGGCGGAATCGAGGGCGCCCACCCAGAGATACACGTCCCCCATCAGGGCGAAGCGCTCCCCGGCGAGAGGACAGTGGCCTCCCCAGAGCGGCACCGTGCGGGCAACGGCCTCGACCGGCGTGCGAAGCGCGCCGGTATAGACCAGCTCGCCGCTCAGCAGGCGCTCCGGATCGGTGCGACCCGCGGCGGCCGGCTCTCCTCCGCTGATCGGGATGATGTCGGTGGAGGTGGTCCCGATGTCCACCAGCAGGCAGTCCGGCAGCTCCCGGCCCACGAATCGTGCCGTCGCCGCCCAGTTGGCGGCGGCGACCTCCAGCGGTCGCTCCCGCGCCTCGGTAGGCTCTAAAAACCGCCCCCCCACGGTGTACACCTTTACCGGCTGACCGGGAAGCGCCTCGCCGAGCGCGTCGAGCACGAAGCCGACGCCCTCACGCTTGGTGCGGAAGGCCTGTGACAGCTCCGCCGTCATCGTGACGGCGTGAGCCACGGGCGCCGCACCCAGCATGGCGGCGAGCCGTCGTAGCGTCGGCACGAGCAGCGCCGAGTTCCGCTCCATCTCCAGCGGCTCCGAGACCGCGCGTGCCGTCGAAGGGCCGTCGGGCTCGAGCTCCACGACGGCGGCCTTGGTGTTCGCGCCCCCGATGTCCCACCCGACGATGGCGGTGCTAGAATGGGTCATGCGGCTCATTCCCGTGATCGATCTGGCGCAGGGGCGAGCGGTGCACGCGAGGGCGGGAGACCGTGCTTCCTACCCGCCGGTCGAGTCGGTGCTGATCCCCGGGCGCAACGGGGACGCCCTCGCCCTGGTGCAAGCCTATCGCGATGCCGTGGGCGCGCGCGAGTGCTACCTCGCCGATCTCGACGCGATCCAGGGCGGACAGCTCCAGCGCGCACTGCTGCGGCGGCTGACTCGCGACGCCGCGCCCTGCGGCGTGCTGGTGGACGCGGGGGTCCACAGCCCCGACGGGGTGAAAGATGTGCTGGCGCTCGGCGCGGCCGCCGTAGTGATCGGGCTCGAGACCCTTCCCAGCCTCGAGGTCCTGGGCGCGGCCGTCACCGCCGCGGGGTCCGGCGGCATCGTCTTCAGCCTGGATCTCCGGCTAGGCCGCCCGCTGCTCTCGGCGGCGGCGGCGGCCAGCGGCACGGGCCGACTCGGGCCGGAAGAGTTGGCCTCCCGCGCGGTCGAGGCCGGTGTAGAAGCGATGCTGGTGCTGGATCTGGGAAGGGTAGGGACGGGCCGGGGGGTCGATCTCGAGCTGCTGCGTCGCCTCCGCCGGCATTTCCCGAGCGTGCGGCTGCTCGCGGGCGGCGGCGTGGCCGGTCCGGAGGACCTCACTCGACTGGCCGAGGCAGGATGCGACGGGGCCTTGGTGGCCACCGCGCTCCACACCGGCCGGATGGATCAGTCCAGTACCAGCGCCTCGCGCCAGGTGGCCGACTGCCCGTAGTTCTCCTCCACCTCCATCTCCAGCAGCGTGAGATGCCGGTAGCCGGAGCGAGCCAGCTCGTCGCGCACCCGGCCGCCCAGGTACTGGGCCAGCATCTCGGCGGTGGTGTTGGGGATGGGGAGCATCGCGCAGTCGGCGCGCGGGAAGACGTAGGTCGGCTCGCCGAAGTACTCCACCGCGACCCGGCTGTCTTCCTCGCGGAAGGCGAGCTTGGGGTTGTGCTGCGGCAGCAGGACCTTGTGGTCGATCTCGTCCACCAGCTTGCGGGTGATCTGTTTCAGCACGCTGAAGTCGAGCACGAAGAGCGTCTCCGGCTCGACCGTGCCTTCGACCGCCACGCCCACCCGGTAGTTGTGTCCGTGAAGCGTCTCGCACTGGTGCCCGCGGAAGGTGATGAAGTGCGCGGAGGCGAACACCAGATAGTCCTTGCTCACCTGCACGCGAAAGCTGCTCGACACGGAACACCTCTCGTCAGCGGTTCCAGCCACCCTCAAGTATAACGACGAACAACGCGGCACAGGTCAGATCGGCGGTGGTTCCGGGATTGCGTGTGTTCCGCGCGTCGCGGAGCTCGGCGTCGAATGCCGCCAGCGCCGCGCGGCCCGTCGCGCTGGCGGTACCGCCGGCCGCCGCCACCTCGCGAGCCCTGCCCGAGAGACGCTCCGCTTCCGCGCGGCCCAGTTTGCGCGCCACGTGGGTGTCGGGCACCCCGGCGAGCAGGGCGAGGAAGCATTCCACCGTCGCGTCGGACCAGTTGAGATCGCGTCGGCGGGCGTCGGCCAGCGCCGGAGCGCCCACCTCGAAGGTGAGGCTGAAATCGTTGGTGTACTCCCGTGCGACCGCGTCGCGCTCGGCCGCCAGCGCCATCGCCTGGCGCAGCGTTACCGTGGGCGCGGCGGAGACGTCCTCGGCGCTCGCCGCGCCGAGGCCGCCGGGCCGCGCGCGGCGGATGGCGGCGTAGGCGTCGGCCGCGTCGGCGACGGTGGTCTCCTCCAGCACGGCCGCCAGGCGTGTGCGCAGGTCGCCGCCCCGGCGGGCCGCGGCCCGGGCGAGCGGGGCCAGCAGCAGCACGATGCCGAGATTGGTGTTCGAGCGGGTCCAGCGGGCAGTGGCCTCGACCGCCGCGCGGATTGTGAAGCCCAGCGGCCGGTCGCCCGCCCCCGCCAGCGCCGGTCCGATCGCCACGGCGCTGGCCAGGAAATCCTCGTAGCGCGTGTCGTGGAAGTGGCGCCCGGGCGAGACATTGCCCGGCTTGGGCGCGCTGACCTCCAGCAGACAGGCGAGCTGCGCGGCCGCGGCGATCTCCTCGCCGGTCACGGCCCCTGCCGGGTCAGCTGGTCCACCAGCGCGCCCGCGACGTCGATGCCGGTCGCTTCCTGGAGTCCCTGCCAACCCGGGATCCCGTTGACCTCCAGGACGTACGTGGTGCCATCCCGACCCTGCAGCAGATCCACTCCGGCGTACTCCGCGCCGACGGCCGCGGCGGCCCGCAGGGCCAGCGCGGCCCACGCATCCGGAAGGGGGGCGGCCAGCGCCTGTCCCCCGCGGGCGATATTGGTGCGCCACCCGTCCGAGCGCCGCTCGATCGCGCCGAGCACCCTGCCACCGACCACGAAGACCCGAAAATCGCGGCCCTCGTGGTCGATCGTGCGCTGGAGGTAGTACACGCCGCGAATCGTCTCCACCGTGCGGAAGACGCGGTACGCCATCTCCTCGTCGGCTACCCGCACCATCCCGAGGCCCATGGAGCCGAACAGTGGCTTCACGATCACGTCACCCAGCTCCCGAAAGGCGGCCATCGCCTCCTCGGGACTCTCGCAGACGACCGTGTCGGGCGTGGGAATACCGCACTGCTCCAGCAGGCAGGAGGTCCAGAATTTGTCCACCGTGCGCTCGATGGCGCGGGGCGAGTTCATGAGCCGCACCCCGCGCTCCTCCAGGCGGTGCAGCGCGTCCACCCGAAAGATGATCTGCTCCAGCGAGCCCGACGGGATGATGCGGGCGAGCACCGCGTCGGCACGGTCCAGCTCCGCCGGGCCGCTCCGGAGACCGGGGCGGTTGCCGACCGATGCGGTGAGCCCCTCGTACGGCACGATCGTCCCCGCGTGCCCGCGCGACTCGATCGCGCGGGTGAGCTCGCGAGTGTGCCAGCCCTGCCGGGACGCGAGGACGACGATCTGCACCCGCTACCTGGTCTCCACCGCGACCAGGGCGTCCAGTCCGCCGGTCGCGAAGTTGCCCAGGTCGCCCGCGACCTTCTTGAAGCCCGGAGTCGCAGTGCCCTTCTTGAGCGCGTCCATGGAGGGGAAGTAGAGCTCCGCCTGGCGGTAGAGCGCCGGCGAGGAGCCGTCGACGTTGGACGCGAACTTGGTCAGCTCGGCCTTGGTGAAGCCGATCTCCTGCTGGTTCGCGCCGACCAGGGGGAGGTGGGTGTCGGCGTAGTACTTCTCGAACGCGGCCGTGTCCTTGGGCTGCTTGTAGATCACCGTCACGATCGCCATCGGCTCTCCGGTCGAGGCCTCGGTCGCCGGGCTGGTCTCCACCGCGACGAGCGCGTTGAGTCCGCCGCTGGCGAAGTTGTCCAGGTCATCGGCCACCTTCTTGAAGCCCGCCGTCGCCATCCCCTTCCGAGCCGCCTCCAGCGAAGGGAAGTACAGCTCGGCCTGGCGATAGTAGGCCGGCTTCTTCCCGTCCACGGTGCTGCTGAACCTGGTGAGGTCCGCGCGGGTGAAGCCGATCTCCTGCTGGTTGGCCGACACCAGCGGCAGGTGCACCTCCCGGTAGTACTTCTCGAAGGCGGCCGTGTCCTTCGGCTGATGGTAGATGACGGTCACGATGGCCGCGGGGCCCGCCGGCGCGGCGGGCTCCGCCGAGGCGGGTGCCTGATCGGCGGGGGCGTCCGCCGGCTTGTCCTGGGTGCCGCACGCCGCGACCAGCGCGAGGGAAGTGGCCAGCCGCCAACTCGGAAGACGCCGCATGAAAGGCTCCTGTGAGATTGTGTGTGACCTACGGCTTCGGGTGGAGGCTCGCCTCGAGCACCTCGGGATTGAGGCGACCCGCGTGGAAGGTGCGCCCGGTCTCGGCGCTGGTCAGCCACACCTCGGCCGGGCTGAACAGCAGTGGGTCGATCTTGTAGAAGTCACCTTCGTAGCGCTGGAAGATGTCGTAGAAGGGCGTCCCGTAGTCCCGCGAGGCCGCCGCGGGCACCCTGCCGGCCAGCGCGGCCAGCTCGTCGTCGCCCGCGCGCACCGTGTACCGGGCCTGGCCGCCGTAGAGGATGCAGTCGTTGGTCCGGCCGATCGCCCGGAGGTCGTTCTTGGCCACCGGCGGGATCGGCGCCACGCCGTAGCCGCTCACCACCCGGCGCACGTCGAACCCCAGCGTCTCCATCTTGTGCAGTCCGGTCTCCAGGATCCGGGCCGCGATCTGTACCCCGCCGGCGATGCTCGCCGTCGGGGCTATGACGAAGGTGATCTGCGAAGGCTTGAGACGCGCCTTCTCCGCCACCCAGGCCGCCACGGCGTCTGTGGGCGGGACCCGGCCCTCGAGGACGAGCACGCCGGCGCTCGCCTTCTCGGCATAGCCGAGCTTCTGGTATAGCTCCTTCTCCACCCGGGCGTGCGCGCGGAGTGGCCCCGACCCCATGGCGAAGAATTTGTCCACCGAGATCGCCCAGCCGGCGTACTGCGATGCCATGCAGGAGACCGCGGGATGGTCATTGGTGACCAGAATAGCGGGCCAGGACTGCCCGCCGATCGGCGCCGTCGTGTAGGAGACGCCGCCCAGGCCACCCATGCAGATCCGGGCGATGGCGAGTCCGGCGGCGTATCCGCCCTCGACCTCGATCCCCGCATCGATCACCCGCGCGCCGTTGGCCAGCGTCTTCTCCCGCACCCGGAGCAGCGCGGCCTGTTCCACCATCCCATGCGCCAGCTCCTTCGCCCGCGCGTTCATCCCCAGGTCGGTCATTCCGCTGTCCATGCCAGGATCTCTCCCCTTCCCAGGTCCCCGAGGTCGCCGCTGTAGCGGCGGTAGAAGCCGGTGAGATGCCGCTTCAGCACCTTCAGGCGGTACCGGTCGCGTAGTCGGAGGAGCGTGAGCCGGAGGTGATCCGGCTGATAGGTGCAGGCGTAGCGATAGGTCGCGGGGATCTCGATACTGCCGAGGGCGATGACCGAGCCCCGTTTGGAGCCGATCCCCGGCGACGGTCCGGCATCGCCGAACACCAGCACGGTCCCCGCGATCATTCCGGGCCCGGCGCGCGCGGCGACGCTCCCGGCGACCACGACCAGGCCCCGCCGCATGCGGACCCCCGGCTCTGCGCCGACGCTCCCGCGCACCAGCAGCTCCCCGCCGGTCATGCCCCTGCGGGCATCGGGTTCCGCGCCCGCCACTCGATCGCCCGCGTTCCCCTGCACCTCCAGCACCCCGCCCGACATGCCGATCCCCGCCTCGTGCCCGACGCCGCTGCGGACCTCGACGGTGCCCTCGGACAGCGCGGCGCCGATGCGGTCGGCGCGACGGAGGTCGCCCTCGAAGCGGATCAGCCCGGACGGCGTTCCGCTCAGGTCGAACAGGTCGCCCAGCGGTACCCGCGCCTCACGGTCGAGCACTACCGCCCGGCGGGCGAGCTCCCCGGCGGAGAGTGCGCCCCAGCTCCCGCTGAGCACGTCGCCGAAATCCGCGCGGCCGCGGATCGGCGCTCGGAGGGTGGCGACGAGGCCGTCGCTCACGGCGCGCCCATGATCTTGCGGAGATGGAAGTGGTGCGGGCCGAGCTTGCCGCCGTAGTTCCCGGCGGTGATGGCGACCACGCCTTCCCGGCAGGCCGCATCGATGCCCGCGCGCATCGCCCGGGAGATCGCGTCGGCGTCGGTGCCGTTGATCACGATCTCGAGCACGGAGTTCACGCCCTCCGGGAGCTGAGAGTCCGTGATCCCGCGCAGGGTGGGGCAAAAGGCGTCGTTGGTCGAGGCGATCATGCTCTTGATCCGCCGCGAGCCCACCTTGCTCCCGCTCCGCACTACCCCGCCCGGGAAGGGCAGGATCACGCCGCCCATGCCCGTCATCGCGTCGGCGGCGGCTTCGGCCGCCTCCAGCGCGGCGTCCGCGCTCCTCGCCAGCATCAGGAAGTTCCCGCCACCCACCCCCTTCACCATTCCGAACTTTTCCTGCACCAGGAACTCGCCTTCCATCACCGGGATGCGCCAGAACCGCTCGCCGCCGATCACCTTGCTCACCTGGAAGCCGTCGCCGAAGAAGCGGAGCGCAGAGCCGACGCCGACGCGGTCCGGCGCCTCGGGCAGCCCGTCGAAGCAGGCGGTCGTGGGGCAGGTGAGCACCGTCTGCCCCACGCGCTCGATGAGCCGCTTGGGGAGATCGTCCTTGCTCATGGTCATGAACAGCACGCTGTAGCCGGGGCGCCCGTCCGGCGTCTCCCCGGCCGGGAGCTCGCGCTCGACCGCCGCCTCGCACTTGCAGCCGATGACCGAGGTCGCGAAGCCGGTGAGCTTGAGCGCTGCTTCCCGGGCCCAGCGGTGGTTGCGCCCGGTGATGAGCAGACGCGCCACCCGCATGGTGAACGCCTCGGCGAAGGTGTCCTCGATGAACACGCCGCGGATGTTCACGACCGCACTCCGAGCGCCAGCGGCTCCCCGGGCAGCTCTCGGACGGCATAGTTGTCGAACGACACCGACCCGTGAGCGCCGAAGTGCTTCCGCAGGTCCCGCAGGACCGCGTCGTCGAAGCCCGGCGCGAGGCGGAGCCGCTGCCCCGCGGGCGCGCGGCGGAGGTGGCCCTCCTCCACCACGACCCGACCCGCCTTCAACACGTAGCGCGGCGTCGAGAACATGGCGGCGATGTCGGGATCGCGAGCGTAGACCGTGACGTCGGCATCCGCCCCCACGCCGAGGTGGCCCTTCATCGTGAGGCCGAGAAGCCGCGCCGGCCCCGCGCGAGTGATGACCGCGATCTCGCTCAGCGTGTATTCCCGGGCCAGGCCGTCCGCCAGCGCGCTGCCGGCGAGGAACTTCTGGTTGATGCGCTTGAGGGTGTCCTCCCTCACGGTGCGGCTCATCAGGAGTTGGATGAGCGCGGGATAGGAGAGGAAGGAGCCGCCGTTGGGGTGGTCGGTGGAGAGCACGACCCGCCAGGGATCCTGGCTCAGGAGAAAGAGCTCCAGCCCCACCACCCACTGGAGCGCCGACACCGCGGCCTTCTCCTTGTAGGTCAGCGGCACGATGCCGCAGCCGCTCTCCAGCTCGATGTCGATGTTGGTCCACCGGCGGCCGCTGGTGCTGTGGAGCAGATACTCGACCGGCGCATCCGCCGTGATGGTCATGGCGGGCCCGAACATCACCTGCCCGACGTCGACGCTCACCTCGGGGTGCGCGTTGACGTACTGCATCACCCTGGCCGCTGCCGAAGCCCAGCCCTTGCCCGGCTCGCCGCCGTAGGAGTGGAACTGGACGTGGGTGAAGTGCGCCCGGCGGCCGGCCAGGGTCTCCATGCTCGCCAGAGTGGTGGCCGCGTTGCCGGGCACGCCGAGGTTGTTGCAGTGGATGTGGACCGGATGCGGGAGGCCGAGGGCGTTGGCGGCGTCGGTCAGCGTCTCCAGGATCGCGCGCGGCGTCACCTTGCGGCCGGACACCGCGTCGTCGAGGCCGGTGACGTTCCGCTGCCCGGTCTTCCACGCCTCGATCCCGCCGGGATTCACGATCTTCACCGCATAGCCGCCGGTGGCCCCGAGCAGCCACGCGGTGTAGTCGCGCGCCCGGTCGCGCTCGCCCCGCTCGATCTGGCGCAGCAGGTATTCGTCGTTCCCCATCAGGACGAAGATTCCGCCGTCCACGCACGGTGTGTCGTCCAGCTCCGCATGGCTGTGCCGCGCGAGCAGCGGAGCCACCGCCGCGTCGAACGCCGTGGTGTACCCCAGGCCCGCGTAGCGGTAGCCGGTGGTGAAGGTCGTCGGGACGGTCCCCCCGCCGCCCGAGCGTCCGTCGCCCTCCAGCAGGGACGGAGCGGGCGCGGGATCGGCGGCATGCTCGTCGGGGATGAGGCGGCGGGCGTGGTTGCAGCTCGAGCTGGCGAAGTGCGCGTGGATGTCCACCCCGCCGGGCATCACCACCATGCCGGTCGCATCCAGCGTGGGCGCGCCCGCCGGCAGCGAGGCGACGATGCGTCCGTCCTCGATGCAGATGTCGCGCACCTCGCCGTCCACCCCGTTGGCCGGGTCGTGGACCGCGCCGCCCACGATCCGAAGACGCTCGCCGCTCATCGCCCCGGCGCCCGCTGTCGCAGCGCGCGCAACAGCAGCTGGAGGGACTCCGCCGCCGGGTGCGGATGCCGCAGCACGGAGCTGAGCGGCAGCGGCACGTCGTCCATCCGGTAGCCGGTTCCGGCCTCGTGGATCCCCGCCGTCCCGGTGTCGATCGCCACGCGGGCAGCGGCCACGCCGCTCGCGCCCGGTCCGATCACGACGCCGGGCACCGACTTGAGCGGGAGCGGGCCCAGCGATGCCGCCGCACCCGCCACCAGCACCGCGTCGGCCCCGCGGGCGCGAAGCCGCTCCACCCCGGCGCGGCCGGCCCGGTAGCGTGGATGGCCCTCGCGGAAGCTCACCCGCATCGGATATCCCGTCTGCCACGTGAGCGCAGCCTCGGCGCCCGAACGGTTGCCGCCGGCGCGCAGCCCCGCGAGCATCGCCCGGGTGGGTCCATTGAGGATCTGCGCCAGCGCGATGAGGCTGTCGGCCCGCTGGTCGTCGCGCGGGCGCTGCCCGGGCTCGGCGTCGTAAACGATGGCGACGTATCGACCCTTCAGCAGCCGCTCACCGATGGCGACGGCAGGCCGCAGCGCATCCGGCAACCCGTCCAGACGCTGGCCCCGGGCCACCGCCCGGATCACGCCCAGCGCCTCGAGCTCGGATTCCGGGGCCAGCTCCACCGCGAGTTCGGCCTGCGCGGGCCCGCGGTCGGATCCCACCGAGACCGACAGGTGCGCGCGCGAGCCGCCGTGGGCATAGCGCTCGACGAACCGCGGATAGCGCTCCCGAGGGTCCACCGCCCAGAAGAGGATCACGTCCGCGCGGTTCCGGATCTCTCCGAGCGTGGCTCCCGCACGGCCCCGCCGCTGCGCCGCCAGGATGCCGGCGGCCGCCGTGTCGGAGGTCGCTCCGTCCACCTCCGCCCGCAGCGCATCGGCCAGGGCGATCGCCGTGCGCTGGGCGCGGGTGGTGAGATCCGGCCCGAGCAGGACCATCGGCCGCTCCGCGCCCGCCAACAGCAGGGCTGCGGCCTCGATCGCATTGTCGAGGGTTGCGGGCTTGGCATTCACCCTGATCTCCGCCGGCGCCGACCCATCGCCGAACCAGCGCGTGGCCACCGGACAGGGAGGCGAGACCCCGACGATGCGCCCGTCGCCGATGCGGACCTCGAGGTCGTCGCAGCCGCAGCCGCAGCCAAGGCACGTCACCGAGCGGAACACCTGCTCGTCGCTCACGCGACACCCCCCGCCGCCGGCTCGAGCGCTCGGTATACCGATCGTGCCTTCGCCACCAGCGCCCGGGTGCAGCTCTCCGCGTCGCGCCCGGTCGCGAAGACGGTGCAGATGGGACGACCGCGGGCGATCCGCTGCCCCGGCGGAGGTATGTCGGCCATGGCGGGGTCCGCCAGCCAGCGGCGCGTAGCGCGGGGAGTCACATCGCGCCGTGCGTAGACGATGGCCTTACCATGCACCCGGCTCAACCAGGGCGTGGCCCGTCCCGGAAGCTGACCGGCGCAGGCGGCCGCGTGAAGGGCGAACAGCGACAGGCCCGCCCCGCGCTCCAGCAGCTCCATGGAGGCGGAGAACCTGGGGTTCACCTCGATCGGCCAGGGGATCCCCGACCGCGCGATGAAGTCCACCCCGTTGAGACCCACCAGCCCGAACCCGCGCGCGACGGCCGCGGCCAGCGCCTGAGTCCGCCGATGGAGCGCCTGTTCCGCTGAGAACAGATCCGGACCCATGAGACTGCCGCAGTAGCGGAAGCCGCGCGCGCCGAATTCCGGGCGTCCGACCAGCTGACGTGAGATGCCGAGGACGTGGGCATCGCGGCCATCGGCCAGGACGACGACCGAGCCGGGGCGACCCGGGATCCGCTCCTGCAGGTACTGATGGCGCCCAACCCGGCGGCCAGGACGCCAGGGAGAGGTCCCGTGTCCACCGCCCGACCGGCGCGGCTTCAGGAGCCAGCGCCGATCACGGTCGAGCGGAGCACGCGGCGGGGCGGCTCGGGTGAGGGGCGTCTCCAGCCCGAGTCCTCCAAGGGTCCGCATGAGTGCGAGGGGATCGCGCACGCGACGCAGCACGGCCGGGGAGTTGCCCAGGAGGCGACGACCGCGGGCCAGGGCGGCGACCGCGTCGGGATGATTCTCGAAGCTGGAGGTGTACGCGGCGAACGCCGCGGAAACACCTCGCGCCGCCCGGGCCGCGGCGGCGGGCTCGAACGGCGCGCCGGGGGCGCCAAGGGTGAGCACGCGGGCGCGGGAGAGGAGATCGAGGTCGCCGAAGGCGTCGGCCGCGGTCACCTTCCACCCCGCCCGGGCGGCGGAAACGGCGAGTGGACGGGTGGTGACACCGGCCACCACCAGACGTCGCGCCGCCTCAACCATCGGCTTCGAGCGACAGCCGGCGGCGAGCGGTCGCCGCGCTGATGAGATGGAGGTGGTCAAGCACCGTCCCCTGGGCCTCCCCGATCCGCAGGCGCTTGACCAGCGCCTGATGCCGCCCCCCGACGAGCCCGTCCGCGATGACCGCGGCCCCTTGCGCGCCCTGCTTCGCGACGAGCGCGAAGCCCTCGAGCCGTCGCACCGTGCCGATCCCGGAAAGTGTCCGCTGCAGGCGCGCCATCAGCTCCCCATCGGCCGCGCCGCGCCCGGAGACCAGCACCTCGTCCGCCCTGGGCGCGGCGACCCGCAGCTGGGCCACCGCCTTGGCGGCGCTCTCGACATAGGCCCGGACCGCCAGCTCCCGGGCCCCGCCGCCCGATCGCGCGACCGTCTCCGCACCGCCTCGGAAGAGCATGCCCTTGTCCACCCGGCCGGCGAGGAAGGCCACCTCGCCGTCGAGCGCGCCCGCGGCCTGCCAGCCCAACGGCCCGCTGGTGCCGCCCACACCGTCCACGATCTGTCCCCGGTCCACCGCGACGGCCGCCGTGAAGGCCCCGCCCAGCTCCAGGAGAATGAGCGACACGGCCTCCAGCGAGCGGCCCGTCCGCTCCCGCTGGTCCTCGATCGCCAGCGCCGCGGCGCACACTTTGTCCGCCGTCCCCATGTCCACTCGGTTGAGCTTGCGATGCTCGGGGACCGTGTCGAGGTGGACCACACCCGGGGTGAGCACCAGCGGGAGATCCGAGTCCGCCAGGTGCCGCACCAGCCGCCGGAGACCGCCGATGCCGCCTCGCTCAGCAGGACCAGCGAGAAACGCGAGCCGCAGCTCCTCGTCGGAGACCCCCCGTGCGGGGCGCAGGGGCAGGCCGTAGCCCGAGGGCGCGACGATCAGGTCGGGCTCACCCGGCCGGCGAAGCTCGGCGATGAAGCCATCCGGATCCGCGACCGCTTCCTGCGTGGGCCAGGTGAGGTCGAGCGAGAGCCGCCCTTCGACCAGACCGCAGACGTCCAGACTCACCGTGCCCGCATCGACGCCGACGACGCGAGACATACTCCTATTTCTTCGCGATCAGCTCCCGCGCGACCTCGGCGATCGTCTCGGCATCCAGCACCAGATCGTTGCGCGTGAAGAGCCGGGCCACGCAGGCCTTGTGCAGCTTGGTCTTGAAGTTGCCGACGCCGAAGGCGCCGTAGACCGCGACGCCCTCCTTCACCACGCCGGCGTCCGTCACCTCGATGCCCTCGATTCCCAGCGGGGGCACGGCATTCAGGTCCACCGCGATCTTCAGGTTCTTGGCTCCGGTCCACGCCGACCTGGGCACCATCTGCACGCCCGCGGGGCCGGAGTTGAGCAGCACCTCGATGTCCTTGCAGAGCTCCGGCAGCTTGGTCGGGTCGGTCAGCGTGGTCGCCTCGACCTGGACGTTGAAGCGCGCGCTGATGAACTGCCGAGCCTTCTCCCCCTGTTCCGGCTTGCGGGAGGTGATGGTCACCTGGGCTCCGTCCTTGGCCAGGAGGCCCGCCGCGCGCTGGCCCACCGGTCCGGTGCCCGCCAGGATCAGCACGTTCCTCCCGGCCAGGTTCCCCAGCGTTTCCTCGATCTTGACCACCGCGGCGACCGCGGTGGTGTTGGATCCGTTGGAATCCAGCATGATGGAGACCGTGAAGGGAGCGAACACCGCGTCCTGCGCCATGGCCAGGAGCTGCTCGCCGGCGGACATGTTGCTGCCGCCGATCCAGACGGCGGTGTTATGCAGGTGCTTGGGACCCCGGGTGAAAATGCAGCCGTGGACCAGGTCACGGACGTCGGTCTCGGTGACGCCCCCGTAGCTCATGATCTCGTCCGCTCCCGCATCGTACGCCACCACCTGGTCGAAGACACTCGGCAGCCGGGAGCTGTCGAGCTGAAGCAGAAGCTTGCGCATTACGGGAAGACTCTCCCTCGGTCGCTCGGTCTGGGAACAAACGAGGGGCGTGCCCGTCAGCGGGCCGCCCCTCGCCGGGACAGAAGTAACGCGGGACTGTAGCGATCAGCCTTCAGCGCCGCTGGCGAACGGATGCCGCGCGGCCTTGTACTTCTGAAGGACTTCGTCCACCGTCGGCTTGCCCTGCAAGGCCCGCGCGATCGACTCCTTCACCGCCTGATAGTTGAACTGGTAGATCTTCTTGTCGTCCTCGGCCTGCCAGTGGATGAACACGCCCACCAGGATGCAGAGGTCGTTGGCCTGGCTCTTGGAGATGACCCCCTCGCTCACCGAGTCCATCACGGCGCGCGCAACCGCGGCCTGGGCCGGGCCGAACATCTGGACCGCCTGCTTGGCGCCCTTGATGGTCACCTTGTTGAACAGCAGCGTGTCGGGCTTGGCGGGAAGGTTGGGCGTCACGACGGCCAGCAGAGTGGAGAAGCCATCCTTGTTGTTGGACAGCGCGTTGGCGAATGCCGCGCCGGCCGGCCCGGACTTCGACCCGATGATCAGGTCGATGTGGGCGATTTCGTTCCCATCGCCGACGAGTGATTCACCAATGAAGAAATCCGCGGCCATACCTGCCTCCATGGTGGCTTTACTAGTGAAAAAAGAGAGGATCTGGCGAAACATATCGCGCTCGACGAGGCGAAAGTGATCTGGCACCGGAGCGACGTGGAGAGGAGCCACGCGGTCCCGCGAACAGGCGGGTAGCTCGTGTGTAGGCAGCGCGTAAGTCGCGAGAGCGGCCCCTAGTATGAGCCGCGCAGGAAACGGTGTCAAGGAGGCAGACGGTCTTCGGCCAAGACGGCTGACGCGGTTGCTCGCGCACCGAGTTCGGGTTATATTCGGTGGCCTGTAATGTTGCCATAACAGTTGTGCAGACAAGCACTTATTACCATCAAACCAAGCCCTTGTCCTCATGAAGAAGAGCCCGGGCGACCGCGTGCAGCGGTTCCACAGCTTCCTTCGCCGCCTCCGGGCCGGTGGCCGCAGCAACATGTACGGCGCGGTTCCCTACCTGATGCGGCGCTTCGATCTCGATCGCGACACGGCCTTCCGTGTGGTCTGCGACTGGGTGGATGCGCAAGATGCTGCAGAGATGACCGGTGCCGTCACCGCAACGACGCCTTCGCGTCCGCCCGAGCGGACGCCCGCCGCCGCCGCCGCGTCCCGCAGGCGAAGCCGCACAAGAGGTTAGCCACTGGCACGACCCTCGCATTTTGGGAGCCCGCAGTTCACCCGTTCCCAACTCGAGGACCTTATGTGCACCAGGGCTACCGCTCGGTCGTTGGTCGCCGGTCTCGCGCTCACCGTCGCAGCCGTTCCGCTCCAGGCGCAGCGAGTGGAGGCAGCCGTGACGATCTCCAGCGGACCGGTTGCGGGACACGTCATCGTCCGGGATGGATACTCGACCTATCACCCTCCGTATGCTCGCCGGGCGTACGTGGTCGAGCGCCCGCGGATCGTGGTCATCGAGCGGGTTCACGGCCACCGCTCGGCCAAGCACTGGCAACGCCGTGGGTACCGTTCCGTCACCGTCTACTACTGGGACGGCCGGTACTACGACCGCTGGATCGGTCACCGGTACGGGGTGCGTGAGGTCGTGGTATGGGAGCGCGGCGGCCGATATTACCACGACGCCGGCCACGGCGATTCCGGACGGCACTGGGACCACTGACCTGTCCCGCGCCTTCCGGCGCGCGATCGCTCCGATCCAGGCAGCCCCAGAGGGTGGGAATCCCGGCATCCGCCGGGATTTCCATTTATACGTTCAGTAGCGGTCCGGACGAGCTGGCTCACCGCCGCCGGGGACATCGGCCGGAGAATGAAGGGACACTGCAGGACCGAGTAGGAGGTAGGATGCCTCAGCGCCGCGGCACCGCGCTCGCCGGATTCCTCGCCGTCATTCTGGCGGGGCTCGCCCTCCCGGCGACGGTGGAAGGCCAGTACTTCGGTCGCAACCAGGTCAAGTACGATGCCTTCAAGTTCGAGGTGCTCCAGACGGAGCACTTCGACATCCACTACTACCCCCGGGAGCGAGTCTCCGCGGAGGCGGCCGCCCGGATGGCGGAGCGCTGGTACCACCGGCTCAGCACCGTGCTCCGGCACGAGCTGAATGGGCGACAGCCGCTGGTCCTCTACGCGACTGCGCCCGAATTCCAGCAGACCAACGTGGTCTCGGGCATCAGCGAGGGCACCGGTGGTGTCACCGAAGCCCTGCGCCGCCGGATCGTCCTGCCGGTCGGCGGTACCCTCCGCGACCTCGACCACGTGCTCGGCCATGAGCTGGTACACGCCTTCCAGTATGACATCACCGGAGGTGGCAGCCCCAACACCTACGGCGCGATGCCGGGCGCCACCGCCCTCCCGCTCTGGTTCATCGAGGGCATGGCCGAGTACCTGTCCCTCGGCTCCAACGCTCCCCTGACCGCAATGTGGATGCGAGGGGCCATGGAAGACACGCTGCCTTCCTATCGCGACCTCCTCGACCCCCGCTTCTTCCCTTACCGCTACGGGCAGGCGTTGCTGGCCTACGTCGGGGGGCGCTGGGGCGACCCGATCATGGGCGACCTGCTTCGGGCCGCGGGACGCTCGCGGAACATCGACCTCGGCATCCAGGCGGTGCTGGCGATGAGCCCGGATCAGCTGGTCTCCGAGTGGCACAAGGCCACCTACGAGGCCTACCACGACGTCCGGGCCTCCACCGACGCCGCCGCGCAGGTCGGCGTGGGCCTGATCGCGCCGGACCAGGATGACGACGTCGGGTACAACCTGGCGCCCTCGATCAGTCCCGACGGCGATCGGCTCATGTTCCTGTCCAACCGTGACCTGTTCTCCATCGATCTCTTCCTCGCCGACGCGCGCACCGGGAAGGTCCAGCGCCGACTCACGGAGACCGCCGTCGACAATCACCTGCAGAGCCTCCAGTTCATCCAATCGGCCGGAAGCTGGCGCGCCGACGGGCGACAGTTCGTCTTCGCAGGCATCGCCGGCGGTGACCCGGTGCTCGAGCTCTACGACGTGGACAAGGGGAGCAAGGCGCGCGAAGTCCGCCTGCGGAGCCTGGGTGAAGCCTTCAATCCCAGCTGGTCGCCCGACGGGCGCTACATCGCCTTCGCCGGGGTCGTCAACGGCCTGAGCGATCTCTACCTGTACGACCTCGAGCGCGACTCGCTGCGGCAGCTGACCAACGATTCCTATGCCGACCTGCAGCCGGCCTGGTCACCCGACGGCACCACCCTGGCCTTCGCCACCGACCGGTTCGGCACCGACCTCGAGCGACTCACGACCGTCCCCTACCGGATCGCGCTGCTCGACGTGGCCACCGGGCGCATTCGCGAGGTGCCCGGCTTCCGCTCGGCCAAGCACATGAATCCCCAGTGGGCGCCCGACGGCAAGAGTCTCTACTTCCTCGCCGATCCGCTCGGCATCACCAACGTGTTCCGGTCCAGCATGGCGGATTGGTCGATTACCCAGCTTACCAACCTCTTCACCGGCGTCAGCGGAATCACCGAAGACAGTCCCGCGCTCTCGGTGGCGCAGGGGAGCGGGCGGGTGGTGTTCAGCATCTTCCGCACCGACGGCTACGAGATCCACGCGATCGAGCCCGGCCAGGCCCTCGCCGGCGGGCCGGTGGTCGAGTCGCTTCCCGGCCGCCCCGGCGTCCTTCCGCCGTGGGACCGCTCCCAGTCCGTGCTCGCGGACCTGCTTCGTGACCCCGGGCATCTGCCCTCGGTCGAGGAATTCACCGACAAGAACTACCGGCCCGGGCTGTCGCTGCTCTACATCGGCCAGCCGACGCTGATCGCCGGAACCGACCAGTTCGGCACCTATGTCGGCGGTGGCGCCTCCCTGTACTTCTCGGACCTGCTGGGCAACCGCAACCTGGTCACCGGTCTCCAGGTCAACGGCAGCTTCAAGGACATCAGCGCCGTGGTCGGGTATCAGAACGTGAGCAAGCGGCTCAACTGGGCGGTGTCGGCACAGCAGATACCGTACCTCACCGGGTCCTACGCCCAGGGAACCGCGACGGTGAACGGGGAGCCTGCCTTCGTCGAGCAGCAGCTGATTCAGCGGCAGACCAACCGGACGATCGAAGGTGTCGTGGCCTATCCCTTCAGCCACGCCCAGCGGGTGGAATTCTCGGCCGGGGGGACCTACATCACGTTCGACCGGGAGCTTCAGACCCGGGCGTTCTCATTGTTCAGCGGCCAGCAGATTCTGGAGGACAACCAGGATCTGGAGGCCGGCGAGTCGCTGTGGCTCGGCACCAGCAGCGGGGCCCTGGTATTCGACAACTCGTTGTTCGGTGCAACGGGCCCGATCCTGGGGCAGCGCTACCGGCTGGAGCTGAGCCCGACGTTCGGCTCGATCAACTACGTGGGGACCCTGGTGGACTTCCGGCGCTATTTCATGCCGGCACGACCGTTCACCCTCGCCGCCAGGGTGCTGCACTATGGCCGCTACGGCTCCGGCGGCGAGGATCCTCGCCTTCAGCCGCTCTTCATCGGGTGGCCCGGCCTGGTCCGCGGCTACAGCTACAACTCCTTCGAGGGCCGCGAGTGCGACCCGGTTCCGGGTGACCCGACCGGCTGCCCGGTGTACGACCAACTTCTCGGCAGTCGCGTGCTCGTCGGCAACCTGGAGCTGCGCTTCCCGCTCTTCGGTGTCCTCGGGCTCGGCCACGGCTACTACGGTGCCCTGCCGCTCGATTTCACCATCTTCGGCGACGGTGGCATGGCCTGGGACACCGCCAACGAGCCCAGCTTCAGCGGGGGAAACCGCGACCCGGTGTTCAGCGCGGGCGCGGGCTTCCGCTTCAACCTGTTCGGCTTCGCGGTGGCGGAGGTGAATCTGGTGCATCCCTTCGACCGGCCGCGGAAGAACTGGATCTGGGAGTTCAACTTCCAGCCGGGCTTTTGAGCCAGAAAGGCGCAAAGGTGAAAGGGTGAAAGGTGAAAGGGGGGTCGATCCCTCCTTTTCACCTTTCACCTTTCACCTTTTGCGCTTTTCTCAACCACGCTTTCTTCACAAACCATGCATCCCTCCCGCGATCACCACCTCCCCCCCGACCCCGACGCCTACCGCCACGCGCCCCATCCCCGGGGACGGATCATCGTCATCGCGCCCACGCGCGCGGCATGCGAGACGATCGAGCTGGCGCTCGGGCTCCATCTGGAAACCCTGCTGGAGCGGGAGCACGGGGAGGAGATCCGTGCCCTAGCCGTCTCGGGCAAGGGCTTCGGCATCGTCGCGGGCACCGGCACCGGCAAGACGCTCGGCATCCGCCCTATCGCCGAATCGATCCTGGGCGAGCCGCTCCGGGTGGGCGTGGTGAATCGCGAGCGGGAGGCCACGCCGGAGACACCCGGCTGGAACGTGGTCATCGTCACCACCGGGATCGCGCGGCGGTGGTTCCAGGACGATCTGATCACCGGCCGCGACACGGTCATCGTGGACGAGATTCATCAGACCTCGGCCGAGCTGGAACTCTGCCTTGCGCTGGGGAAGCGGGCGGGCTGCCGGTACATCTGGCTCAGCGCGACCGTGGACCCGACGTTCTACGCGCGCTACCTCGATAGCGCGGAGGTGCTGCACACCTACGCCTTCGATCCCAAGCTCAAGGCTCGGGTGCAGGTGCTGCCCCAGACGCCGGACGAGTTCCTCAGCGAGCGCTTCGTCCGTCACATCATCAAGGAGCGCCGCGGGGTCGCGGCGTTTCTCCCCACCCGCGCCGAGGTCGAGCGGCTGGGCCAGGAGCTGGGCGACCAGTGGAAACGGCTGACCACCGCGTTCTATCACGGCGGCGAGCCGATCCGGGTCATCCGCCCGTTTCTCGAGGGCGAGGTCGAGCGACCGTTTCTGCTCGCGATGACGGCAGCCGGCCAGTCCGCGCTCAACGTGCCTGGGCTCGACACGGTGATCATCTACGACGCCCGCTATGGCAACGTGGTCGAGCGGGGCCGCAATGTCCTCCACCGCCTCTATCTCGGCGCCAACGAAATCCTCCAGATGGCGGGCCGGGTGCACGGGCGCGTGCCCAGCGGGGAAGTCTTCATTCTCAGTGACCGCGATCTCGAGTTCGCCTCGCTTCGGCCCGGGCCGCCCGAGTTCCAGCTCGCCGGCGACGCCGAACGCGTGGCGATCACCTGCGCGGCTCTGGGGGTGGACGCCCGGGACCTCGACCTGCCCGTCCCGCTCGATCGTGCGGCGTACCGAAGGGCGGTGGATCTGCTCTGCTCCCGCGGGCTGATCGAGAACGGTCGCCTCACCGCCTACGGGCGCGAGGTGGAAGCGCTGCCGGTCGAGCGCCCCTGGGGCGAGCTCCTGGTTCATGCCGGCTCGGAGCTCCTCCCGGTGGCCGCGGTCTGTTCCAACATCGAGTCGCTCCACCGAATGACGCGGGAGGAGCGCGATCTCCACGGCCTGGTCGCCAACGGCAGCGATCATCTCACCGCGTACAACGTCTACGCCGAGGCCGTGAACCAGCATGGGTATCTGGGCGAGGTCTACGGCCTCCCGCGCCATCTCTTCGAGGAGGGGCTGGAGGAGTGGGCGGAGCGCCGCGGCGTGCTGGTCAAGGCGGTCGAGGACACGGCACTGGGTTTGGCCTCGGTCTACCGCTCGCTGGAGCTTCCGCTCCCCAGGCAGCTGCCCTACGCCTCCAAGGACCTGCGCACCGCCTGGATGGACCTGGTCGCCCGGGTGATGCCGTTCGACCTGGTGATCGACGAGCACACGGCCGATGGGATGGAGGCAAGAGTCTCCAAGACCTCGGTTGCGGGGAGCTGGGGCGCGGTGGCGGGCTCCCTGCGCTTCTTTGCCGACCGGTTCGGCATCGCCCGCGCCTCGATCGAGGGCACCACGCTGCCTTATGACCTGGTGAGCTCTTACGCGGTGGTCGGCGAGCCGAAGGTGGTGCTCACCGGCCCCAGGAAGCATCAGCGGCTCGCGCTGGAGCGCCGCCGCGGTTATTTCGGGTTCGAGCTCGACAGCGAGGTCGAGTTGCTGGGCGGAAAGATCCCCGAAAGGCTCAGGGACCAGGCCAGGGACCTGCTCGCCGGCCTGCTGGCAGCTGGCGAAGTGGTGCACCCCGACGCCGGCCGACTCAAGCGCGCGATCGGGGAGCTGGACGAGCTCTGGCGGAGATCCGGAGGAGCTCTGCCCGACCTCGCACCGGAGGCGGTACGACGCCGGGTGCGCGGTCAGCTCGAGGCCGTGGAGAGCTGGGACGACCTCCAGCGTACTCGGGTTGGGCTCGATCCCGCGACGCTGGTGGACCAGGCGACTCGAGAACGCCTGGCGGCGCTCCCCGCCATGGTGCGGGTGCGGGGCGACGCGGCGCCGCTGGACTACGAGCTGGAGGACGGGCAAGGCGTGGCTCGGGTCCGGCTCAGGGAAGGGCAGGCCAAACGGCTCAGGCCCGACGAGCTACCGGGACTGGACCGCCCCGTCAGGTTCGCCGTCCAGCGAGGCCGCCACCCGCCGCTCCTGGCCGACACCCTGCCGGAGCTCCAGGCTCTGCTGCGAAAGGCACCCCGATACGAAAGGGAAGACGAGGAGAGCCGAAGGATGCCGGGGGCGCGGGGCCGGGGGCGGCGGGCCAAAGCGAGGCGGCCGCGCAACGGTCGGCCGGGTCGGCGGCACTGAAAGCCGGCTCGGGCGGTTCAATGTGCACTTCGGCGGCCAACAGGCGTCTAGAAATACAGGAAGTGCCGCCGCCCCTAGGGGCGGCGCGTCGCGGTTTGAAACCACCAGGTGTTACCTTCGTACGTACGCCAATGCCAGAAACCGCCACTCTCGGATCCCTGCCGTCCGTGTTCTCCCCGCTCGCCAAGGCCCTGCTCGACGGGTTCAGCGAGGGGGTCGTGGTCTTCGACGCGGAGGGCAGGGTGTTGTACGCCAACCAGCAGGCTCGTGAGGCTCTGGTCGGCATGGACCTGACGGATGCCGCCCCTGACCTCCTGCCGCGCCTGGCTGCGATGGGCGGGCGTCTCCGGCCGCTCCGGGTGGGTTCGCTCGAGCTTGGCGAGGCGATGTTCATCCCTGGTGTGGAAGGCCCCACCACGTTGGCTGCCCGGGAAAAAGAGGCTATCGTCAAGACGCTCGACGCGCACAACTGGAAGCTCGCCGAGACCGCCAGGCACCTGGGCATCAGCCGCACCACCCTCTGGCGTCGTCTCAAGGCATATGGGTTACACCGAGACGGCCGGAGCAAATGGGCGCAAGTTACGTAGCCGCCGTTCTGCTGTCGCTCGTCGTTCAGACCCCCTCTCCCGACTCCTCTTCTCCCTACAGCTCTCCCGCGGTCCGGCACCTGGTCGAGCGCGCCATGGCCCGCCGGCGAATCGCCGATTCCGCCGTGCTCGACTACCGGGCACGCATCCACTATCGCCTCAGTTTCGGCGTGGGGCGGCGGCGCTGGGCGCGAGTGCCCAACGCCGCGGTCGAAGAGCAGGTGGCGAACATTCAGTGGCAGCGACCGAACGACCTCAGGATCGACATCCTGGGACGGCGCTCGCGGTCCCGGTCGGATGTGGAGCTGTCGAGCATCTGGGACCGACCCTGGTTCGTGCCCAGGTCGGTGGACGACTCGGTCCGGATCTTCTCCGACGAGTTCCCCGCCACCGGTGCGTTGCACCCGCTCGCGGCGGCCGCCCCCGACTGGTACCGGTACACGCTCAGCGGAGAGCTGTCGGTCGCACCGGGACAGGGCGGCACCCTCCATCTTCTCCAGGTGCAGGTGACCCCGCGCCGCACCGGGCCCGCCCTGATCGCCGGCGAGATGTGGATCGACTCGGCGAGCGCGGAGGTGGTTCGACTCAGCTTCCGCTACGTCGGCACCGGACTCTGGGTGTTGCCGGAAGGCCAGAAGCGGTCGGACACCGCGTCCGCGCGGCGGATCAACAGGATCGCCAACCAGATCGTGAGCATCGATGCCGACTTGGAATACGGTCTCCAGGAGCGGCGCTACTGGATGCCCTACCGCCAGGTGATCTCCGGACGGGTCCGGATTCCGCTGGTGAGCGACCTCGTGATCCCCTTTCGGGCGGTCACCACCTTCGATGACTTCGAGATCAACACCGGCACGCCGATCGCGTTCGTGCTGCCGCTCGGCCCCGACAATCCCGACTCACTGAAGGCAAGGCGCGAGGCCCGCCGGGATTCTCTCCAGGCGTCGGAGAAGGACGACGCCGACAGCATTCGCTCCTGGGACTACGCGGACCACTGGTCGGGCGGGCGCTTCGAGCTGCATCGGCCGGCGAACCTGTACCTCGACCGGTATGGCGGCTGGACCGACTCGCTCACCCTCGAGGGCGACCCGGCCGAGCTCGCCCGGGCCCGCGAAGTGGAATCGGAGCTGGCGCACTTGACGGAGTCGCTTCCCGACTCGGTGACCGGCCTGCGGTGGCATGGGTTCAGCTACGAGCGCCTCACGGATGCCTTCCGCTACGATCGGGTCCAGGGGATCTCCCTCGGGCTCGGATACCGGGTCCGCGTCCCTCGGCTCGCCTTCACCAATCTCCACGGCACGGTGCGCTACGGCTTCAGCGACGAGCGGGTGACCGGGCGCCTGTCCCTCATCCGCGACGCCCCGGAGGGCCGGCTCACGGTCAGCGGCTACCGGGACGTGGTGAACGTGGATCCCTTCGCGCCCGCCCCTGGGTTCGGCAACTCGTTCAATGCGCTCCTCGTCGCCCACGACGATGGGGACTATGCCCTCATGCACGGCGCATCGGCGCAATATGAGACCTCGCTCGCCACTGGTCTCGAGCTCGCCGTGGGCGCACGATACGAGCGGCAGACCAATGTCGCCACGGCCGCCAAGTCCGCGGTGAACGACTTTCTCGGCGGCAGCGGGGTGTTTCCGCCCAACGCCGCAGTGGACGAGGGTCACTTCGGGAGTGGATTCGCCCGTCTGAGCGGCGTCGGCGATCTCCGATGGCACGCCACGGCGGAGGTGCTCGGCGGCGAAGGGACGACCACCGGGCGCGTGTTCGGCGACCTTCGCTACGGCATCGGGGGCTCGCGCGGCGTCACCATCCGGCTCAAGTCGGGGGTCGCGACGTCGCCTACGCTGCGGCAGTCCGAGTTCAGGCTGGGCGGGATCGGCACGGTCCGGGGACATGGGTACGGCGAGCGGCGAGGCCAGGCGTTCTGGGCCACCCAGGTGGACGTTGCGCCGCTGAAGGGCCGGCTGCGGCCGGTCCTGTTCGTGGACGCGGGGCAGGCCGGCGGCGCCGAAGGTCTCTTCTCCGGGAAGGTGATGGCCGGGGCAGGCATCGGGGCGTCGCTGTTCCGGGGATTCATCCGCTTCGATCTGAGTCACTCGCTCGCGCCGGACGATCCCGGCGTCAGATTCGACATCTCCGTTCAGCAACCCCGGTAGGCTCACCGCTGGGTCCGCGGATATATTGTCGGAGCACGGGCGGAGGAGCGAACATGCGGGCTATGCTCGACGACAATCCTGATGCTGTGGACCAGGCCGAGCCCCTGCTGGACATCGAGCAGGCGGCGCGGTTTCTGAACGTGAGTGAGACATCGCTCCGCCGGTGGACCAACGACGGCCGGCTGGCCTGCCTGCGGGTCGGCCGGCGACGGGAGCGGCGGTTTCGGAGGGCGGACCTGCTCGCGTTCCTGGAGCGTGAACCGGCCGGCGTGCCCCAGGCAACGGGGTCGCTCCCGCGGGGGACGCACCTGTGCGGGCTCTACTCCAACGATGAGGGCCAGGTGCGGCAGGCCCTCCTCTTCCTGGCGGAGGGATTCCGGCCCGGGACGGTGACCTTCCTGGTGGGCACCGCGGAAACCCGGGGGCGCGTTCTCGCGGTGCTGGAGCGGGAGCATCCGGACCTCGCGGCCGCGATCGCCGAGGGTCGCCTGGTCCTCAGCGACTACGCCGAGAGTGCTGCCGCGCAGCTGATCTGGTGGCAGACGCGGATCGGCGAGGTGGTGCGTCGCGGCGCCACCCTGGTGCGCGCCATCGGTGATGCCAGCGCCTTCATTCAGTCCGCGTCGCGGAAGGAGCTCTTCGAGTACGAGGCGGAATACGATCGGCGCATCGCGCACCGCTTCCCGGTCGTCACCATGTGCCAGTACGACGTGCGTCAGTTCTCCGGCATGCTGGTCGTGAACGCGCTCATGGCCCATCCCGACTGCTTCGGGCAGTCCGCCGAGCGGATCCTTGCTTGACCCGCTGGCCGCCTTCCGGCGGCTGGCGATGATCGGTCTGATGCCCGCGGCGGCCTGTTCCCGGGAATCGTCGCCCGACTCCCCGCAAGGCACCCTCGAAGCGCAGTGGGTCGGCAGCGACACGGGAAAGCTGGTCGCACCGGCCGTGGCCGAGTGGTGCGACAGTCTGCGAGTGCTGGAGCTCAGGGCGATGCACGGTGATACCGGCATCGCCCTCGCGCTGTATCCGGCGGACTCGCTGGCCGTGGGCCACTACCCCGCAGTGCTCCCTGAGCGTGGCGACTCGACCCGGCCCTCCGCCGCGGTCGCGATGCGCTGGTTCGCCGAGACCTCCATCCGGGGGTTCCGGGGCGACAGCGGCTCGGTCACCCTGGCGGCGACGGGTCCGGGTGCCGGGGCGGGCCGCTTCGCAGCCCGGCTCCGCTCCACCACCGAGGGCAGCCGGCTCAACCTCACCGGCTCGTTCCGGGGGCTCACCGTCCGCCCCGCTCCTCCCGATTGCGCCGGTGTCGCCAAGGAGCCTGTCGACACCGAGCCCGACCTCGAGGAAGAGGTTCAGGAGTCGGCGGATTAGATTCCGCCCTATGGAGAGCACCTACTTCCGTCGCGGCTTCGGCCTCAAGTCGGAGATCACGGGCCAGCTGGCCGCGGACTACCACAGCACCGTGGTGGAGGCGCTGCGGGCCAACCACTACCGGCTCACCGTCGGCTCGCTGACCTTCCGGCTCGCCCGCGAATTCGGCTTCTGCTACGGCGTGGACCGGGCGGTGGATTACGCCTACGAGACCAGGATCAAGTTCCCGGACCGCCGGCTCTACCTGGTCGGCGAGATCATCCACAACCCCCACGTCAACCAGAAGCTGCGGGACATGGGGGTCCAGTTCCTCATACGCAGCGAAGCAGCGGAGTTCGATTTCTCCGCGATCACCCCGGATGACGTGGTGATCCTGCCGGCCTTCGGGGTCACCATCGGCGACTTCGAGCGGCTCCGGGGGATCGGCTGCGTGCTGGTGGACACGACCTGCGGCTCGGTGCTCAACGTCTGGAAGCGGGTGGAGAGCTACGCCCGCGACGGCTTCACCGCCATCATCCACGGCAAGCACTGGCACGAGGAGACCAAGGCGACCGCGAGCCAAGTGATGAAGTACCCCCAGGGGCGCTACCTCGTCGTGCTCGACATGGAGGAGGCGCGGCTGGTGTGCGACTTCATCGAGCGGCGTGCCGACGCGGCCGCGCTGCGGGAGCGCTTCGCCGGAGCCACCTCGCCGGGCTTCGACTTCGAGCGCGATCTGGTGCGGGTCGGCATCGCCAACCAGACCACGATGCTCTCGGGAGAATCGCTCGCCATCGCGGAGGAGGTGCGCCGCAGCATGGTGCGACGGTACGGCGATCCCGCCGACCAGCACTTCCGGTCCTTCGACACCATCTGCTCCGCTACCCAGGAACGGCAGGACGCCGTGGTGGCGCTGCTGGAGGACCCGCTCGACGTGATGGTCGTGGTGGGCGGCTACAACAGCAGCAACACCTGCCACCTCGCGGCACTGGTGCACTCCCGGGGCGTTCCCGTCTTCCATATCGAGGACGCCGACGCGGTGGACCCGGCCGCCCGGTCGGTCCGCCACCAGCCCATCGGCACCAAGCGCGAGGAGATCGCGGCCGGCTGGCTGGGCGACGCCCGGATCATCGGCATCACCGCCGGCGCGTCCACACCCAACAACAAGATCGGCGAGACCGTGGCCCGGATCTGCCGCACGGCCGGACAGGATCTGGGAGCCGTGATCGGGTAGCAGGTTGTCGCCCTTCCGCCAGAGCACCGTCTCCGGCCTGCCTGCGATCGTCCTTCGGGGCGAAGCGCTCGAAGTGGCCGTGGTACCGGCGGCGGGGGTGAAGCTCACCAACCTCCGACGGCCCCGCGGCCGCGAGTGGCTGTGGCGCAACGACCAGCTTCCGCTCGCGCTTCCCCGACCCGACGCCTCCTTCGTGGAAACCGGCGACAGCGGCGGCTGGGACGAGTGTTTCCCCACCGTGGCGTCATCGTCGGTCCCGGGCGCGCCGGCCGGGAACCCGCCGCTTCCCGATCACGGTGAGCTGTGGAGCGCCGCGTGGACCAGCTCGGTGTACGGCCACGCGAGCGGTACCACGCTGACCGCGACGGCCTCGGGCCGGGCCCTCCCCTACGAGTTCCATCGCGAGCTGACCGTCGATCCGCACGAGCCGCTGCTGCGGCTCCGCTACCGGGTCAGGAACACCGGCCCCTCGCCCTTCCCCTGGATCTGGTGCGCCCATCCACTCCTCAACGTGCAGCCGGGAACCACGCTGGAGATTTCCACCATGCACCAGGTCAGGGTGGACGGCGCGCATGGGATCCCCGAGCTGAGCCGGGGCGATGTCGTCGCCTGGCCCGAGGCCCTCGGCGGGATCGGCCCGCGCTTCGTGGTTCCCGGCTCGGGCGCCTGGGCCGTCAAGCTGTTCGGCGACGTGGGCGCGGCGGGCCGGATGATCGTCACCGATCCGAGGCGAGGCGAGCGGCTGGAAATGGTGGTGCGTCCCGAGGAGGTGCCGCAGGTGGGTATCTGGATCAACAACCGGGGGTGGGCGCCGGCCGGCCGACAGCCCTACCTCAACCTCGGCCTGGAGCCCGCGATCGGCGCGCCCGATAGTCTGGAGGAGGCGGTGCGGGACTGGAAGACGGCGCAGACGCTGGAACCGGGCGAATTGCGGAGCTGGGGGGTGGAGGTGCGGCTGCTCGAGGAAGGCGAAGGCTAGGCGGTCTCTTCGCTCCGCCGCTCGAGCCGGGTGTCTTCCCAGCTCACCGGGTCCTCGATCGGCTCGAGATGGGTGTCCACCACGCTGTGCGGCACTGCTTCGCGGATCTGCTCCTCGATCCGCTCCAGCAGATCGTGTCCCCGCTGCACCGTCCAGCTTCCCGGCACCAGGATGTGGAACGAGATGAACCGCCGGGCCCCGGCCTGCCGGGTCCGCAGCGCGTGGTAGCGCACCCCGGCGCCGCTGTGGGCCTCGAGGATGGTCTTGATCTCGCCCAACGTCGCCTCCGGCAGCGAGGTATCGAGGAGCCCGTGCATCGAGCGGCCCAGCAGCCGGACGCCCGAGCGGAGGACGTTGAGCGCGACCGCCATGGCCACGATCGAGTCGAGCCGGTGCCAGCCGGTCGCCACGGCGGCGCCGACGCCGGCGATGACGCCGAGCGAGGTCCACACGTCGGCCATCAGATGCTGGGCGTCGGCCTCGAGCGTAATGGATTCGTGCCGCTTCCCGACTCGGCGCAGCACTCGCGCCACTCCGAAGTTCACCGCCGCCGCCAGCCCGTTGACGGCGAGGCCGAGCGCCGGCTCCTGGATCGGCTGCGGATCGATGAAGCGGTTGACGGCGGCGACCACGATGCCGATCGCCGCGGCCACGATCAGCAATCCTTCGAAGCCGCTGGAGAAGTACTCGGCCTTGGTGTGGCCGTAGGTGTGCTCCTCGTCGGCCGGGCGCGCCGCGACCCAGAGCGCGTAAAGCGCCACCAGCGCGGCCACCAGGTTGGCGAGCGATTCCAGCGCGTCGGAGAGGAGACCGATGGATCCGGTGACGGCATAGGCCGCCGCCTTGAGGCAGATGGTCGCGACCGCGGCGACCACGGAGAGCAGGGCGAAGCGGAGCAGGCCGCGACGCTCGATCATGCCGGGGGCTCCGGCAGCATCCTCGCCACCGCGGCGACGGTGAGCGGGGAGCTTCCCTCGGCGCGGTTGTTCACCAGCAGGTAGGCGGGGATGCGGGCAGTGACGGCGGTCTCGATCAGGCGCACGAGGTCGCGTCGCAGCTCGGGATTGGGCTCGCGGATCCGGTCATAGGGCGCGAAGGCATCCACCGCCTCGTCGTACGTTCGCCCCGGCCGGAGCAGCGCCCGGGCGACGATGAAGGGAGCCGACACCGCGCCGGGGAGGTCGAGCTGGTCGCCGATCGCCGGCATCCGGGTCCAGGAGCTGAAGACGTGGGCGACCTCGTGCTCACGGAGCACCGCGAAGTACATCGGGGTGAGGAACTCCTCGTTCCGAACCTCCACGGCATAGCGCGCGTCCCGCGGCAGGGCGGCAAAGAACCGATCGAGCTGGTCCGCGAACTCGGAAGGGCCGATCCCGCTGCCGCGCCCGATGGCCTGGAACTCGAAGACGAAGGCGCCCATGTGGTCCGCGAAGTGCCGCTGGTAAGGGTCGAGCACCGCCTCCAGGAACACGTCGGGATTGAGGAAGTCCGGGTTCACCGTGCCGGCCCGTGCCGGATCCTGCGCCTTGCTGAAGGTGTGGACGGTGATCTGGTTCCAGACCTTGCTCACACAGGGAAACCCGGGAGGCAGGTGCTCCGCATAGGAGCGCAGCACCTCGTCGGTCGGCGGCCCGTAGAAGCTGGAGTCGATGCCGACGGTGCGGAAGAGCGGGAACCGGGAATACTCCTCCAGCATGCGGGCCGGCGTCCCCTTGCCCTCATAGGCGCGGTGATAGACCAGCCCGCCCCAGCCGGGATAGTTCCAGGACGAGGCCCCGAAACGGACCAACGGCGGAATCCGCCTTGCCAGCCCAGCCAGATCCGAGGGCGCGGGGGTCGTCATGGCCGGGCTCACCCCGGGACGATCCGGTACACGACGCCGTTCGTGCCCAGGATGTAGAGCTCCCCGGCCGCGTCCTTGCCGAAGCCCGGCAGATTGGTTCCCGGCGCCAGCGTCGGCCAGTGGTACTGGTCCACCGCGGCCCCGTTCTCCAGCCGAAAGCTGCGCACGAACCCGGAGCAATAGTCCGCGTAGAAGTAGTGACCCTGAAGCGCCGGGATGGCCGTCCCGCGGTAGACGAACCCCCCGGTGATCGAGCAGCCGCGCCCATGGTCGTACCACACCAACGGGAGCTCGAGCCCGGTCTGGTCGCAGGAAGAGGGGCCGAAGCACTCCGGTCCCTCCATGATCCGCCAGCCGAAGTTGACGCCCCGACCCGCCCCTGCCGCCGCGGTGGAGACGCTCACCTCCTCCCACTGTCCCTGACCGACGTCGGCGACGTAGAGATCGCCCGTGGCCGGATCGATGTCCACCCGCCAGGGGTTGCGCAACCCGTAGCTCCAGATCTCGGGCCGGACGTCCGGCATGCCGGCGAAGGGGTTGTCGGCCGGGACGGTGTACCCGCCGGTCTCCAGCGGTTGGATCCTGAGGATGGATCCCAGCAGGTCGGCGAGGGACTGCCCGCGATCACCCGGATCGCCGGCGGAGCCGCCGTCGCCCAGCATCACGTACAGGTAGCCGTCCGGACCGAAGAGGACCTGGCCGCCGTTGTGATTGGGGAACGGCTGGTCAACCCCGAGCACGGCGATCTCGCTGGCGGGGTCAGCGACATTGGGGTCCTGCGACACGTGAAACAGCGAAATTCGGGTGTCGCCGGCTGGATCGGTGTAGTGGACCACGAAGCGGCCGTTGGAGGCGTACTGCGGATCGAAGGCGAGGCCGAGGAGTCCCTGCTCCCCGCCGGTGGAGACCTGGGCCGACAGGTCGAGGAACGGTGCAGGAAGGAGTGCGCCGTTCTGCACGACCCGGATGGCCCCGCCCTTCTCCACGATGAAGAGCCGTGGATCGTTGGCCGGTGCTGTGAGATAGAGGGGGAAGCCCAGGCCGGAGACCACCTGTGCCAGGGTGACCGCCACCGGGCCCTCAGGTAGATCTGGCGTTTCACTTTCGAACCCAGAGCCGCAGGCACTGGCGGAGACCGCGAGAAACAGCGAAAGTGCTGTCTGCAACGACAGCGGCGTTGGCGATCCCGAGGGAATCCGCGGCACCATGAAACGTCCTCTGACCGAGTGAGCGCGATGTCGGAGCGCCGGCTGGTGGTGGCCTGTGCCGCCGCTGCGATTGCGGCCTGCACGCCGCTCGGCCTCTGGGTATACAACGACCCGGGGCTGGAGGTCTCGCGGGTCCGGGTGAATCGCGACGCGACCACGGACCCGGTGGTGGTGGGTCTCGCGGTCTGGAACCCGAACGATTACGACGTCACCACGTCCCGCCTGGAGCTCGAGCTCAAGCTCGACGACATGACCGTGGGACGCGTCTCCAGGGACAGCGCCGTCCCGGTTCCCACCGTCGGCCTCGCGGACGTCGCGCTGCCGCTCACCGTGCGGGGCGAATCGGTCCGCCAGCGCATCCGCACCCTCCGCTCGGGGACGCACAAGTTCGCGGTGGAAGGGCGGGCCACGTTCTCCACGCCCTTCGGGCCGCGGAAGGTTCGCTTCGCGCACGAGGGCGATCTGGCGTTCGGGGGCGAGGGCGAGGCCCACATCCCGACCACCATCGCGGCGGACTCGCTCAAGATGCGGGGACGCCGGGGCATCTACGCCCCCAGACTTCCCGGAGTCCGCCCGGCGCCCGATCAGGGTCCCCAGCCTCAGATCCGCGAGCCGCGCGCCGAGCCGCGCTAAAGGTAGCCTAGGCCTTCCCCACGGCGCGCTCCAGCCGGTCGAGATGGGTGACGGTGACCGTGATCGCGCCGAACTCCTCCTCCACCTTCCCCCGAAAGATGAAGGGCCCCTGATCGAAGAGGACGTGGCCGCGCTCACGGTAGACCCGGGGGAAGAGCACGGTCTCGATCAGCCCATCGCCGTCGTCGAAGGTCGCGAACTCCATCGGCTCGTCCTTGAGGGTGTGGACCGGCTTGGCGGTGGTGAGCATGCCGGCGAGCAGCACGTGGCGGCCCACGTGCCGGTGGAGCTCGGTGCTGCGACAGAGCCGGAACCGGGCCAGCTGGTCGGCGTGGAGCCGCATGGGATGGGTGTCGGTGACGAACCCCAGGGTGGCGTACTCCTCCCGCCGCCGGCGCTCGGAGGCATACTGTCGCAGTACGGGGATGGCGTGGGGCAGGTGGTCGAACCAGTCGCCGTTCGACTGCCGCTGGCCGGCGTCCACCATCCAGAGCATCATGGGGCGGGTCCACCCGTCGGCGATCGAGTCGAGCGCGCCGACCTTGATCAGGGCGCGCAGGTCGTCGGCCGCAATGCCGGCGCGGTGCTGGAGGTCGAAGACGGAGCGGAAGGGACTGTCATCCCGAGGAAGCGCTGCGACCGAGGGACCTTGCCTGTGCCGGCAAGATCCCTCGCTACGCTCGGGATGACAGCCACGCTCGGGGTGACAGCCACGCGCGGCCAGCACCCGCTCCGCTCCCTCCGCGCTGAGCCCCTTCACGAACTGGAGCCCGATCCGCACTTCTTTCCCCCGCCCGGTGCAGCGGAACTCGCTCGCGTTCACGTCCGGAGGCAGCACCGTAAGCCCCATCCGCAGCGCCTCGGCCACATAGGCGAACGGGTGATAGAACCCCCCGCCGTTGCCGAGCACCGCCGCCATGAACTCCGCGGGGTAGTGCGCCCGCAGGTAGCAGGAGTGCTGCGCCACCTGGATGTAGCTCGCCGAGTGTCCCTTGCAGAAGCTGTAGCCGGCGAACGACATGATCATCGCCCACACCCGCTCGATCGTCTCCCGGTCGCGCCCCAGCGTGGCCGCACCGCTGAAGAACTCCTCGGCGTACGCGGCGAGGTGCTTGGCAGGGCGCTTCTTGGAGAGCGACTTCCGGAGCCCGTCGGCGGTGGCGAGTGGCATTCCCGCGAACACCGCGCAGACGTTCACCACGTCCTCCTGGTAGACCATCACCCCGAAGGTCTCCGCCAGCGTGTCGCGCAGCACAGGGTGCAGCGGCTCGTAGGGCGCGCCGTGCAGCCGCTCGAGGTAGGTGCGGATGTAACGGTTGGAGGCGGGCCGGATGATGCTGGTGTTGAGCACCAGGAGATCGAACGTCTCCGCCCGACTCTTGGCGCAGAGCGCGCGGGAGGCGGGCGACTCGGTGTAGAACACGCCCATCGTCCGCCCGGTGCGGAAGAGGGCGCGGGTGGCCTCGTCCTCGCCGGCATCGGAGGTGGTGTAGTCGATCCGGTGGCCGGTGTGGCGCTCGACGGCGGCGATGGCGTCTCGGATCACGGCGAGCGAGCGGTTGCCCAGGAGATCGATCTTCACCAGCCCCGCGTCCTCCGCGCCGTCCTTCTCGAACTGGATAACCGGCACCGTCAGATCGGGGTAGTCCTGCAGCGCCTTGACCGCCGGCTCGATCGGCACGTAGTCGGTGAGCGCGGTGGGGACGATGACGACACCGCCGGGATGGACCGAGAGGTGGCGCGGCACGCCGACCAGCGGCGCCGCCATGCGGGCGAAGTCGCGCCAGCTGGGTGGGAGGTCGAGCCCCTGGAAGTTGGGATGGGTGGCGAGCAGCTCCTCCAGCGGCTCGTCCTCGAAGATCGGGATCCGCCGGGTGACCTCGCGGATCTCGCCCGCGGGGCGGCCGTGCACCTTGGCCACCTCGCGCAGCGCGCCCCGCAGGCGGAAGCAATTGTGGTTCGCGACCATCGCAGCCTGGGGGCGGGGATAGGTGCGGAATACGTAGGCCAGCACCCGGTCGCGCTCGTCCCAGGGGAAATCGAGGTCGATGTCGGGCGGGTCCTTGCGCTCGGGGTTGAGGAAGCGCTCAAAGAGCAATCCGGCTCCCAGCGGCTCGACGTGAGTGATGCCGAGACAGTAGCTCACGATCGAGTTGGCCACCGAGCCGCGGCCGCAGTGGGTGGGGCCGTGCTCCACGATGTCCTTCACCACCAGGAAGTAGTCGGCGAAGCCCTTCTGGCCGATGATGCCGAGCTCGTGCTCCAGCCGCTCACGGGTGACCGGCGCGACCGTGCCGTAGCGTCGTTCCGCGCCGGCGTAGGCGAAGGCGCGGAGCCGCTGAAACGACTCGTCGGGCGCGGCCAGCCGTGGCGCCACGATCCGGCCGATGGGTATCCGATACTCGCATCGCTCCGCGATGGCCGCAGTCTCGCGTACCGCTTCGGGGCAGTCGGGAAAGAGACGGATGATGTCGTCGGCCGGGCGGAGCCAGGAGTCGCGGGCAGCGATGGTACGGCGGTACGGCGGTACGACGGTAGGGGATGAGCTACCGTCGTACCGTCGTACCGTCGTACCGTCGAGCTCCGAGAGCGTCGTATTCAGATGAATCGCCCGGATCAGCCGGTGGCGCGCCCAGTCCTCGGGGTGGGCCATGACGACGGCGTTGGTCGCCACGGCCGGGAGGCCGAGTCGGCGGGCGGCGGCGAGGACGGCGTGGCGCTGCTTCCCCGGGATCAGCTCGGCGTAGAGGTCACGGGGGCCGCTCGCCGTGGTGATGCGCTCGAGGAAGGCGACGTCGCGGGAGAGGAGGATGAGGCCGTCGCGGTCGTGAGCAAGTCGGGTGGAGAGGACCGTGTTTGCCTCCCGCTCCGCCTCCATCCAGTGAATCGCCGAGATCGCCCGGCAGAGCGCGGCCCACCCCCGCTCGTCGGTCGCGAGCGCGACCGTCTCCTCCCGATCGGTGACCAGGTGCGCGCCCAGGATCGGGCGCACGCCGGCGGCCTCGCAGGCTCGCTGGAACTCGACCGCGCCGTAGACGCCGTTGCTGTCGGTGCAGGCGAGGGTCCGATGTCCCCGCTCCACGGCCGCGGTGGCGAGCACTTCCGGGCTCGAGACACCGGTGCCGAAGGAGAAGTGGGTATGGAGGTGCAGGTGGACCACGGCGTCCTTTCGGTGTTTATTCGGCATCCTTCAGCGAATGTACCCCGGGGGTAGGGAACGTCAAGGCGAGCGGCAGAATGCCTCGACCACCGTCCGCTCTGCCCGAGAAAACCAAGCTGCAAGTCATTCACTCGCCACGACTTGTCTCATCATCTCTCCCCCAGGCCGAACGACCACGATCCTTGCGTCCTGACCCAGCATGCTCGCCCGTTTCCAGGCCCAGGTTCACGAGATCCGACTCGACCTGCGCTCCCGGCAGCTGCGTCGCCGCGAGCGGCTGACGCTCCGCCGTCTCGGTGCCGAGGTCGCGAGCTCGCGGATCACCGGCAATGACGCCCTTGCCCCGCTTCTCGCCGAGATCGCCGAAGGCGAGCGTCGCGCTTCCGCTCTGCTTGCAGCGGGTCAGGCGTCGCTGGAGGCCGACCGGGCCGACCTCCGCGGAGTGGCCGGCTGGATGAGACCGCTGGTCGTCGTGAGAGGGGTGTGCACCCGCCTGGTGCTTCGCCATCGGCGGTCGCTCGAGCGTAAGGCGCTGCGGCCGCGGCTCGAAGCGCTCGGGGAGCTGGTGAGCGGATCGCCGGCGGGCGAGGTGGCCGCGCTGCGGGAGCAGCTGGCGCTGATCGCGAGTGAGCGCGAGCGGTGGGGCGCGCCATATGGCGGGAGCGCGTTCCCGCGCTGGACGCCCCGGACCGCGCGCGAGACGGCGGGATTCGGACGCGCGGTCCTCCTGCAGCTCCGCTCCCACATCTTCCCCAAGGCGCCGGCTCTCGCGGGGCTCGCCGTCGGCTGGTGGATCGCCAATACCTATACCGACTCCCACCTTCGCTCCGTGATGCGATCGCTCGGCATCGGCAGCGGGGGGACCCGCGTCGTCAGCTCATCCACCTACGAGGCGATGAGTTTCTGGCTGCCCCTGCTGGCGGCGGCGCTCTGCGCGTATCTCGGGGAGAGGATCGGCGCGTTCTATGGCTTCGCCGCGCAGCGGAGCGACAGCGCCGCACGGCACCAAGGAGGCCATTGACAGGTCGCCCCGGCCTCCTCGAATATCCCTGCTGGCTCGCATCCGTCCTGCCACTGCATCGATCTCCAGGCCGCCACAGGCAGAAGGCGCTCCCCCATGGCGCACGCCCAGCTTCCGGTGATTCCTCGCCGTTTCGGCGAAAGCATGCGCCGGGACCGATGGTGGGTGCAGCCGGTGATCGTGTTCGTCATTCTCACCGGCTTCCTTGTCTATTCCACCTGGGCCGCGTTCCAGGGCGACCACTACACCTACGGACCGTACCTTTCCCCCTTCTACTCGCCGGAGCTCTTCGGTAGCTCGACGCACGCCTGGTTCGGACCGAAGCCCGACTGGTGGCCTGGGTGGCTGGTCTTCTCGCCGGCCCTGTTGATCCTGCCCTTCCCCGGGATCTTCCGGGTCACCTGCTACTACTACCGTGGCGCCTACTACAAGGCTTTCTGGGCCGACCCGCCCGCTTGCACGGTCGGCGAGCCCCGCACCCGGTACCGGGGAGAATCCTCCTTTCCGCTGATCGTGCAGAACGTCCATCGCTACTTCCTGTACGTCGCGCTCCTGTTCCTGGTGGTGCTGAGCTACGACGTCTATCAGGCACTCTGGTTCACCGACCCGGCCACCGGCGAGAAGTCGTTCGGCATCGGTGTCGGAACCCTGGTGCTGTTGGTCAACGTGATACTGCTCTCCGGATACACCCTGGGATGTCATTCCATGCGCCACATCGCCGGCGGGCACCTTGACCGGCTGTCCCGCGCTCCGGTGCGCCAGCGGATGTACGACTGCTCCACCTGCCTCAATCGGGCCCACATGCGCTGGGCCTGGGCCAGCCTGCTCTCCGTCCCCTTCGCCGACATCTATATCAGGTTGTGCTCGATGGGCGTGTGGACCGATTGGAGAATCCTGTGAGAGCCGGGCTGATGCCCCTTCGCGGAGCCAGCACCCTCGACCATGTCTGACTACCAGACCTTCGATCACGACGTTCTCGTCATTGGCGCCGGCGGGGCGGGGCTCCGCGCCGCCATCGCCGCCTCCGCGGCCGGCGTGTCCGTGGGTCTGGTCTGCAAGTCATTGCTCGGCAAGGCGCACACGGTCATGGCCGAGGGCGGCGTGGCCGCCGCCCTGGCGAACGTGGACCAGCGCGACAGCTGGCAGGTGCATTTCGCGGACACGATGCGTGGCGGGCAGTACGTGAACAACTGGCGCATGGCCGAGCTCCACGCGAAGGAGGCGCCGGATCGGGTGCGGGAGCTGGAGGCGTGGGGGGCGCTCTTCGACCGGACCACCGATGGCCGGATTCTCCAGCGCAACTTCGGGGGTCACAAGTATCCCCGGCTGGCGCACGTGGGAGACCGGACCGGTCTGGAGATGATTCGCACGCTCCAGGACCACAGCATTCACCAGGGGATCGACGTGCACATGGAGTGCACCGTTCTCCGAATCTTCACCGACGGCGGCCGGGTGGCCGGCGCGCTGGGATACGACCGCGAGCGGGGAAGATTCCACCTCTTCCGATCCAAGGCGATCGTGCTGGCCACCGGAGGGATCGGTCGGGCGTACTCGATCACCAGCAACAGCTGGGAGTACACCGGCGACGGCCACGCCCTCGCGTATCAGGCGGGCGCGGCGCTCCAGGACATGGAGTTCGTCCAGTTCCATCCCACCGGGATGATCTGGCCGCCGAGCGTGCGCGGCATCCTGGTGACCGAGGGCGTCCGGGGGGAAGGCGGCGTGCTCCGCAATCGCCACGGCCGCCGCTTCATGTTCGACGACATCCCGGAGAACTACCGGAGCCAGACCGCCGACTCCGAAGAGGAAGGGTGGCGCTATACCCAAGGGGACAAGAGCGCCCGCCGCCCTCCCGAGCTGCTGACCCGGGATCACGTGGCGCGCTGCATCCTGCGGGAGGTGCGCGAGGGGCGGGGAAGCCCGCACGGCGGCGTGTTTCTCGACATCTCCTGGATCAGGGAGAAGCTGCCCGACGCCCCCAAGCACATCATCCGGAAGCTTCCGAGCATGTATCACCAGTTCAAGCAGCTGGCGGACATCGACATCACCACGACACCCATGGAGGTGGGCCCCACGACCCACTACATCATGGGTGGGATCCGGGTGGACGGTGAGACCCAGAGCTCCACGGTTCCGGGCCTCTTCGCGGCCGGGGAGTGCGCCGCCGGACTGCATGGCGCCAATCGTCTGGGAGGCAACTCGCTGTCCGATCTGCTGGTGTTCGGCAAGCGAGCCGGGGAGTTCGCCGCGGCCTTCGCCTCGGCCCATGGTGCGGCGACACCGGATCCTGCGCAGGTGGACGAGACGGCCCGCTGTGCCCTCGAGCCGTTCGAGCGCGGGGCCGGCGGCGATGGCCGGGGACCCTACCAGGTACAGCAGAGTCTTCAGGCGACGATGCAGGACCTGGTGGGCATCGTCCGGACCGAGCAGGAGATGCGTGAGGCCCTGGAGCGAATCGGACAATTGCGGGACCAGGCCCGTGCCGTAGGTGTGGTCGGGAACCGGGAGTACAACCCGGGGTGGCACACCGCACTCGATCTGGCCAACCTGCTCATCGTGTCCGAGGCCGTCACTCGCGCTGCCATCGACCGACGGGAGAGCCGTGGCGGCCACTTCCGGGACGACTATCCCGAGAAGGATTCAGCGGCGGGCCGGTTCAACATCCTGGTGCGGAGGGGGCCGGAGGGCGAGATGCAGCTCTCGCGGGAGCCGATACCCGATATGCCCGCGGAGCTCAAGCGTGTGATCGAGGAGCAGAAGTGACGGTCTGGGCGAAGCTGCGGACTGTCATCCCGAGCGCAGCGAGGGATCTTGCCTGGGCATGGGTCGAGCAGGGGGGAGAAGATCCCTCGCTGCGCTCGGGATGACAGAATCGAGGAGCACCATGGCCACCGATACGCTCAAGCCCGATCTGGTCGAGACCGGCGCCGTCGAAACGAAGGCCGCCCCACCCGCCGAGTCCGAGCGGCCCGGCCGGGTGACATTCCGGGTCTGGCGAGGCGACCGGTCCAGCGGGAAGCTGGTGGACTACACCACGACCGTCGCCCCCGGCATGGTGGTGCTCGACGCGATCCACCAGATCCAGGCGGAGCAGGCCAACGATCTCGCGGTCCGGTGGAACTGCAAGGCCGGCAAGTGTGGCTCCTGCTCGGCCGAGGTGAACGGCATGCCCAAGCTCATGTGCATGACGCGGCTGAGCGAGCTGCCGCTGGACGAGCCGGTGAGCGTGGAGCCGATGCGGGCGTTCCGGCCGATCAAGGACCTGGTGACCGATGTCTCGTGGAATTTCGCTGTGAAGCGCGGTATCAAGCCGTTCCGGCCCCGGGCCCCCGATGCGCCCGACGGCACCTGGCGGATGGCACAGTCCGACGTGGACCGGGTACAGGAGTTCCGCAAGTGCATCGAGTGTTTCCTGTGCCAGGATGTCTGCCATGTGCTGCGGGACCATCGGCTCCACGACGCCTTCATCGGCCCGCGCTTCCTGGTACACGCGGCGGCGCTAGAGATGCATCCGCTCGACGTCGAGGACCGGGTGCCGGACCTTCGCCGGGCCCACGGCATCGGCTACTGCAACATCACCAAGTGCTGCACCGCGGTGTGCCCGGAGCACATCACCATCACCGACAACGCGATCATTCCGCTGAAGGAGCGGGTGGTGGACGAGTTCTTCGACCCGGTGGGCCGGCTGCTCAAAGTGTTCAGCCGGAGGGAGACCGAGGCGTGACCCTCGACCCCAAGCCGATCTCGCGGGCGGGCGTGCCGGCGGCGCTCCAGAAGGCCGAACGCTATCGGCTCATCAATGACCCGTCCTCGGCGGAAAGCATCTGTATCGACGTGCTGCAGGTGGATCCCGACAATCAGCAGGCGGTGGTCACCCTGATCCTGGCCATCACCGACCAGTTCGACCAGGGCCCCACCGAAGGGGTGCGGCGCGCCCGGGAGCTGCTGCCCCGACTCCAGGACGAGTACAAGCGTGCTTACTACGCGGGCATCGTGTGCGAGCGCTGCGCCAAGGCGCAGCTTCGCCCGCAGACGCCGGGGTCGGGCGAGCGGGCGTATCACTGGCTGACGGAGGCGATGCAATGGTACGAGAAGGCGGAGGCGCGCCGTCCTGCCGGGAACGACGAGGCAATTCTGCGATGGAACACCTGCGCCCGCCTGCTGAGCCGCAATGAGCAATTGAGGCCCGGTACGGAGGGGTCTGCCGAGCTGGGCCTGGAGTAGCACCACTCCCGACATCCTACTTCCAATGGCGACACGGCCGATTCCCCGGGTGACAGCGATGCGCTACGTGCAGCCGCTGCGCGAGGGCGGCTCGCTGCCGGCGGTGGTGGATACGGAGGACGGCCTCTACGTCGTCAAGTTCCGGGGCGCGGGGCAGGGTCCCAAGGCCCTGGTCGCGGAGCTGATCGTGGGGCTGCTGGCGATGCGGCTTGGACTCCCGGTGCCTCAGCTGGCGCTGGTGGACCTGCCGCCGCCGTTCGGTCGGAGCGAGCCCGATCCCGAGATTCAGGACCTGCTTCTCCGAAGTCATGGCGTGAACGTCGGTCTCCGCTATCTCGACGGTGCCTTCAACTTCGATCCGGCCGCGGCCGGCGGCGTGATCACTCCTGAATTCGCCGCGCGGGTCGTCTGGCTCGACGCCCTGGTGACCAACCCCGATCGCACGCACCGGAATCCGAATCTGCTGGTGTGGGACCGCCGGCCGTGGCTCATCGACCACGGCGCCGCGCTCTACGTCCATCATCACTGGGCCACCGTCACTCCGGAGAAGACCCGCGGCCCGTTTCCGCTGGTCGGCAATCACGTCCTGCTGGGCTGGAGCGACGGCATCGAGGAGGTCGACGAATCGGCTGTCGCGGCGGTTGACGACCGCGCGCAGGACGAGATCCTGCGCGCGGTCCCGGACGAGCTGCTCACCGGGCCGGAGTTCGAGCAGGAGGGCAATGCCGATCTCAATCGGCGACGCTACCGCGACTACCTGACCGACCGGCTCGGCTCGCCCCGCGCGTTCGTCGCCGCGGCGGTCGAGGCGCGTGAGCGGATGCGACGGACCAGTCCCCAGCGACGGGCGGCGCGCCGATGAGCGACGACGGCCGGGTGGCCTACGATTTCGCGATCCTGCGGGTGGTGCCGCACGTGCACCTCGGCGATTACACCCCGATCGGCGTCATCCTGCACGCGCGCACCGTGGAGTTCCTCGGCATGCGCGCGCTCGACGACCCCGCCCGGTTGCGCCAGCGGTTCCCGGGACTCGATCACGAGCTGCTGGTGCGGTACCTGAAGACCTTCGAGGGCATCTGCCGGGGCGACGTCGAGGCGGGGCCGATGGCGCTCGAGCCGCCCTCGGAGCGATTCCACTGGCTCACCTCGCCCCGCTCGGACGTATTGCAGACCTCGCCCATCCACGAGGGGCTGTGCTCGGATCCGGAACGGGCGTTGGACGCGCTCTTCCGGGAGTACGTCCTTCAGCCCTGAGGGGCCGGCTTAGCCCTGCTTCTCCGCCAGGAACCGGTCGAGGATGTGGTTGAACTCCGCCGGCCGCTCGATCTGGAGCCAATGGCCGGTGCCCTCGATGACGCGATGCGGCAGACCCCAGCCCACCTTGTGCATGCTGTAGGGGAAGTCGTTCGCCGGCGTCACCACCGCGAGTGCCGGCACGCGTAACCCTCCGAGGGCGGGCTTGGGATCGTAGGCCATGACCGCCTCGAGCCCGCGGACCACGGTTTCGCGAGGTGTGGCGCGCAGATCGGCCAGGAGCCGCTCGAGCACCGCACCGTCGGAGCCCGCGATGCTGCTCCAGTAACCCTCGATGGTCCCGGCGTAGGCCGGCGAATCCAGCGCCTCGAGAAAGGGGCGAATCTCCTCCTCCGGCATCTGCGTCCCGTCGCCAATCGGATCCGCCACCAGCAGGTGGGTAACCCGTGCCGGCCTGGCGGCCGCGTACTCAAGAGCGACCCCGGCGCCGAAGCTGTGCCCCACCAGCGCGAAGCGGTCCAACCCCAGCGCGTCCGCCACGGCGTCGACGTCGGCCACCTGGGCCTCGACCCGGTACTGCCCGTCGGACGGGGGCTCGGAGCGGCCGTGGCCTCGAAGATCGAACCCCGTCGCTCGCCCCCTCTTCCGCACGTGCTCCATCTGCATGGCCCATTGGCCCGAGTTGCCGGCGAGCGAATGCAGGAACACGACCACCGGCCCGCTGCCCCCATCGTCCACGGCGAGCTTGCCCACGCAGCCCGTGATGTGCCGTATCATCGGGTGGCTCTCCCGGAGGTGCGCGACCACGCTGGGCGAAGCTTCAGGATCCGCCGGTGCACCGGGCACGACTCGACGTGCGCGCCGGGCAGATAGCCGATGCTCATCAGGAACTCCCCCACGATCTCGCCGCCCGTGAAGCGGAAAGTCTGCCGGAAGAGCTTCACCCACTCGTCCTTCGACCGTGGATGGTGGGCCGCGAGCCAGGCCGCGAAGGAGCCATGGCTCTCTCGCAGCTCGAGGATGCGGGCTGCGTTGGCAATGGCCGCCTCCACCTTGAGGCGGTTGCGGACGATGCCGGGATCCGCGAGGAGCCTGCGTCGATCCTTCGCCCGGTACCGGGCGACGACCTCGGGGTCGAATCCGTCGTAGGCCCGGCGGAACGCATCGCGCTTCTTGAGGATGGTGAGCCAGGAGAGGCCGGCCTGATTGATCTCGAGCACCAGCCGCTCGAACAGCGCGGCGTCATCCTCCAGAGGGAAGCCGTATTCGGTCTCGTGGTAAGGGCCGTGCCACTCGTGCCTCGGGGCGATGTCGCAATAGGTGGTGCCCACGTCGGCCTCCGGGCGTGCTTCGGTATTTGTTCGGCTGGGCCAATCTGGGGCCTGGCGGCGGAGTCGTCAAGCGACCGGATGAGCCGGAGAGCCGGCAGGAGGGTTCCGAGGAAGAACGGCGGTCACCTAGTGACACGGTCATCCGAGCCAGATGCTGTCATCCGAGTAAGACGCCGTCATCCCGAGCGCCCTGCTACATCGGCTCCCCGCCAAGCGCCTTGAAGAGCGAGGCGTAGGCGTTTGCCGCGACGGTGCGGGCTACGGCGAGCTGATTCTCCGACTCCAGTTGCGTCCGCTCGGCGTCCAGCACCTGGAGGAAATCCGCCACACCGCCGGTAAAGCGAAGCCGCGCGAGGTCGGCCGCCCGGGCGCTCGCCTCGGCGGCGTCACGGGTCTGCTCCATCCTCGCGAGCGCCGTCCGGTAGGACACCAGCGACGATTCCACTTCCTCCAGCGCCTGGAGCACCGTCTGGTCGTACGCTGCCCGTGCCTCGTCCTCGAGCGAGCGGGCGAGGTCGGTGCGGGCCTTCACCCGGCCGAGATTCAGGAAGGGCCAGGTGACCACGGGACCCACGGCGTAGCGGAACGTGCCGTCTCCGCCGAGGTCGTTGAAGTCGGCGGAGGTGAAGCCGGCGGAGGCGCCGACGCTGAGCCGGGGCAGGTACTCCGCCTTGGCCGCCCCGACGAAGGCGTGCTCCGCCGCCACTCGCCGCTCGGCGGCGGCCACATCGGGCCGGCGGCGGATCAGGGTGTCGGGAGAAGAGACCGCCACGCCGGCCGGCAGCGGAGGGATCGGGGCGACCGAATCGAGCTCCCGCGCAACCACGGCCGGCGGCCGGCCGACCAGCACGCCGAGGCGATACTGCGCCGTCGCCACCCGCTCCTCGAACGGAGGAATGAGGGCGAGCGTGCTGCTCAGCTGGGTCTGGGCCCGCTCGGTGTCGAACGCAGTGCCGCGGCCGCCCTCGAGCCGCTCGCGGGTCAGCTCGAGGGTGCGCCGCTGGTTCTGCCCGTTGCGCTCCGCCACGGCCAGCAGATCCTGGGCTCCTCGCAGCTCGAAGTACGCCCGCGCGACCTCCGCCGCCAGCGACACCCGGATGCTGCGCAAGTCTTCCTCGGCCGCGCCGACCAGCGCGCCCTGGCCCTGCACACCGCGGCGGACCCGGCCGAACACATCCACCTCCCAGAAGGCGTCGAAGCCCGCATCCCAGATGTCCTGGTCGGGGAAGCTCGCGCCGCCGCTCACCGGAAAGGTGGCGGTGGCGATCCGCTGCCGAGTGTAGCCGGCGGTCGCGATCACCGTCGGCGCAAAGTCGAGGGTGGCCTCGAACCTGGACGCGCGTGCGCCACGGATCCGCGCCTCGGCGGCGCGCACGTCGAGGTTGGCGCCGAGCGCCTCCTCGAGCAGGCGGACGAGAGTGGTGTCGCCCAAGGCGCGCCAGTACTCGCCGACGATTGCCGTGTCGGCCGTGACGACGGGGACGGCGTTGGGTGACGGTTGAGCCCGAGGCGCCAGACTGTCGAGGCGCTCCCGGAAGGCGGTGGGAATCTGCACTTCAGGCTCGCGGTAAGCCGCGGTCGAAGCGCAGGCGTTGAGCAGGAAGGTCAGCCAGATCGTTGCCTTGTGCATGTGTCCTCACGCCGTGTTGGCGGATCCACCCGGTTGAAAGTGCCTGCCACTGCCGCTTGGGTTGCGCGAAAGACCGCGTCCGCCGGCCGTGGGTTGTCCCTATTGAATTAGAGGGTTAGGCAACTATCAGACTCATCAGCAGTATAACTCCCTCGGACGATTTGGTTTAGCTCTTGGACTGGGTGAGGCTTGCCGGACTGGATCCCACGCGGCGGAGCAGCTCCGCCGCGTACGCCTCCAAGGCCTCGCGTCGGACCAGGACATTGAGATACTGCCCCTCGCGCCGCGCCTCCACCAGGCCGGCGCGTACCAGCTCCTTGATATGATGGGAGATCGTGGCCTTGGAGACCGGGAACTGGTCCCGCAGCTGCTGGCAGGCGCAACACTGCTCGTCCGCGATGGCCTCGAGCACCCCGACGCGACGGGGGTCTGCCAGGGCCTTGGCGATGAGCTCGAACTGGCCTGGTGCGAGCCTGTGGCGAGTTCCGGTCTCGGCGGTCACAGTTTCATAGTTATCGAACTGTCTCACGGAAGTCAAGCCGAAAGCCGGCGGCGACGGCCGCCGTGGTGCTCAAGACCCCGACTCGCGGGTGTCGTATGTTTCGCGATCGCGGTCGGATTCTCAAGACAAGGCTGGTCCATGAAAGCCGTGATCCTCACCGGGGCAGGGGGCCCGGAAGTCCTTTCGATCGGCGAAGTCCCCAAGCCCGAAGTGAAGCCCGGCTACATCCGGGTGAAGGTCCGCGCCGCCGGCCTCAACCGCGCCGACCTGCTTCAGCGCCGCGGTCACTACCCCGCGCCGCCCGGCTGGCCCGCGGATATTCCGGGCCTAGAGTACGCCGGCGAAGTCGAGGCGGCGCGGGAGACGAGTCGCTGGAAAGTGGGCGACCGGGTGATGGGCCTGGTGGGAGGCGGAGCCTGCGCGGAGATGGTCACCGTCCATGCCGAGGAGACGCTCGCCGTCCCGGACGGACTGTCGTTCGCGGAAGCGGCCGCGATTCCCGAGGTCTTCCTCACCGCATACGACGCGCTCGTCACCCGCGGGCGTCTGCGGCCGGGGGAGCGAGTGCTGATCCATGCGGTCGGCAGCGGCGTCGGCACCGCCGCGGCGCAGATCGCGAAGCATCTGGGCGCCACCGTGCTCGGCACCTCGCGCAGCGCCGACAAGCTGGCCCGCGCGGTGGTCTACGGACTCGACGTCGGGATCGACACCTCCGGCACGCCGTTCCGCCAGGCGCTGACGGAGCCGGTGCACGTCATCCTCGATTCGATCGGCGGCCCGGCCTTCGGGGACAACCTCGCGGCTCTCGCCCCGCAGGGAAGGCTGGTACTGCTGGGCTATCTCGGCGGGACCCGCACCACCGCCGACCTCGCGCCGATCGTCCGGAACCGGCTGGAGGTGATCGGTACCGCGATGCGGGTACGCTCACTGGAAGAGCGGCAGGCGCTCATCGCCGACTTCGGGCAGCGCATGCTGCCGCTGTTCGACCGGAGGATCGAGCAGGCGGCGCCGCTCCGGCCGGTCCTCCAAACCACCTTCCCGATGGGGCGAATCGCGGACGCCCATCGCCTGCTCGAGTCCAACGAGACCTTCGGGAAGGTGGTCGTGGAGTGGTGAGATCTCCTACGCTTTCTGCTGCCTCGCCTTCATCCGGACCAGGGCGGAGTTGATCGTCGGCAGCTGATTGAACCCCACCGCCGCGGCGAACTTCTCCTTGGCCTTGGCCTGATCGCCCTTACCCTCGTAGGCCAGTCCCTGGCGGTAGAGGTTGTAGGGATCCTGCAGATTCGCCTGATCCAGGTGGCCGAGCGCGCCGTCCCAGTCCCTCTCGGCGAGCGCAATCGTGCCCGCCACCTCGTGGCCCAGCCGGATCTGGAACGGGTTCTTCTTCGCCTGGGCCTGCTGCATGAAGACCTGGTTCTCGCTTCTGGCCTTCGCGAGATCGCCCGTCGCGATCGCCACCCGGGCCACGTTGAAGTGATGGAACTGCTTGTTGTTCTCCTTCACCTCGGCCGAGAGCTTGGATCCGTCCACCACCTGCACCGCCTGGTCGTATCGCTTCATCGCCTCGGCCGGCTTGCCGGTCGCGAGGAGGATGTTGCCCATGGACGTCGCGTCGCCCGCCATCGCGGCGGCGTCGTCCGTGCTCTTCCCCAGGGTGTACTGCTTCTCCAACTCGGCCAGCGCCTGGTCGGTCTTCCCCTCCTCGATGTAGGTGATCGTCGTGGCGAACATCGCGGCGCGCTTCTCACCATCGTTGCGGGCCCGGTCGTAGAGCTTCTTCGCTTCCGCGCGCGAGGCGTCGTACTTGCTCTGGAACGTCAGGTTGCTGGCGATGCCGATGTAGGAGGGCGCGAACTGCGGGTTCACCTCCAGCGCCTTCCGGTACTGGGCGATGGACTCGTCGAACCGACCCATCTTCATCAGCAGTTCGGCATAGGAATCGTAGGGGTTCGGGTCGTCCGGGATCAATTGGATGTATTTCTTGAAGGCCTGCTCGGCCTCGTCGTAGCGTCCCACGGTTCGGTAGGCGTAGCCCAGGATGTTGTAGGCAGGGGCGTACTCCGGGGCGATCTCGGTCGCCCGCCGGTACTGACCGATCGCCTTCTCGTATTCCTGCCGCCCGAAGTAGGCGCCGCCGAGCAGGAAGTGGGCGCGTTCATCCTTGGGGAAGTCCGCCACCAGCTTCTGGTACAGCTCCAGCTGGCCGGCCGGGTCGCCGTTGGCACCGGCCTGGGCGCCCTCGATCGTGAGGCGCTCCCCGGGCGAGGCCTTGTCGACCAGCTCGACCGCGTGCCCCAGGTGCTCGAAGAACTCGGTGCCTGTCGGCGAGCTGTTGGCGAGGCTGAGGTGCGCCATGGCGAAGTCGGGGTCCTTGCCGATCGCGCTGCGGAAGTACTGCCGGGAATCCTCCAACCGGAGGTTCTCCGCGAGGGTCCTGCCCTTGAGGAAGTCGGCGCGGGCCGCTTCGGACTTGGTGCTGATCGCGATCTTGCCGGCGGCGTGAGACGTCTGCGCCGCAGCGGGTGTCGCGGCCGCGCCGAGCACGGCGAGCGCCAGCCACGCCCGCCGGACCCGAACCGAAGGTTGCAGCATGAAATCTTCTCCTGGATGGGGGACTCTACCCTCTACCCCGGCCCCCCGGGAAAAGATTCAGGCGCTGCGGGCGGATCTCCCTCCATCGGACTGGGCGAACACGGCCACGCTGGTCGGCGAGACGAACACCCGCTGCCCCTTGGCCACGGCGAGACGGTCGTAGTGCGCGCGCGGGAGGTGGGCCTCGATGCTGCTGCCGTCGTCCACCCGGTCCAGCTCCAGGCGGACGACCGGGCCGAACGCGCGGATGTGTCTCACCACGGCCTCGATGCCGGAGCGCCCATTGGAGGACGGCGTCAGCTCCACGTCGTAGGTGCGCACGTAGGCCACCGCGTCCTGGTCGCGCGCGTCGGCCCACTCCGGCGGCGCCTCGAGCTCGCTGGCGCCGACCTTCACCCGCCCGCGATCGATCCGGCCATGGAACAGGTTCACGTCGCCCAGGAAGCCGTAGACGAACGGCGTCGCCGGGCGCTCGTAGACCTCTTCGGGCGTGCCGCTCTGCTCCACCCGGCCCTCGTTCATGATCACGACGCGGTCGGAGACCTCCAGCGCCTCCTCCTGGTCGTGGGTGACGAACACGCTGGTGACGTGCACCTCCTCGTGCAGCCGCCGGAGCCAGCGGCGCAGCTCCTTCCGCACCTTGGCGTCGAGCGCGCCGAAAGGCTCATCGAGCAGCAGCACCTTGGGCTTCACCGCGAGCGCGCGGGCGAGCGCGACGCGCTGCCGCTGGCCGCCGGAGAGCTCCGAGGGACGCCGTTTGCCCAGCGCCTCCAGCTGCACCAGGCGGAGCAGGTTCATGACAGTGTCGCGGATCTCCGCTTCCGACGGCCGCACCGCACGGGGCCGGACGCGAAGCCCGAAGGCGATGTTCTCGAACACGCTCATGTGCCGGAACAGCGCGTAGTGCTGGAACACGAACCCGACCTGGCGCTCGCGCACCGGCTGCTCGGTGGCGTCCTCGCCCTCGAAGCGGATCACGCCGCCGTCGGCCGGCTCCAGCCCGGCGATGATGCGGAGCAGCGTGGTCTTGCCCGAGCCCGAGGGCCCCAGGAGCGCGACCAACTCGCCGCCGGGCACGTCGAGGTTCACGTCGTCGAGCGCGACGAAATTGCCGAAGCGCTTGCTCAGGTTGCGGACCTCGATACTCATGCTGCGATCCTTTCAGGGTTGTCGTCGGCCCCGACCGCCTCGGCGGCTCGGCGCTGCTGCCACTCGACGAACGTCTTCAGAGCGAGGGTGACGAATGCGAGCAGGGTGAGCACCGACGCCACCGCGAAGCTGGCGGCGAAGGCGTACTCGTTGTACAGGATCTCCACGTGCAGCGGGAGGGTGTTGGTCTCGCCCCGGATGTGCCCCGAGACGACCGACACCGCGCCGAACTCGCCCATCGCCCGGGCGTTGCAGAGGATGAGGCCGTACAGCAGGCCCCACTTGATGTTCGGCAGGGTCACCCGGAAGAAGGTCTGCCATCCGCCCGCGCCGAGCACCATGGCGGCCTCTTCCTCCTCCGAGCCCTGCTCCTGCATCAGCGGGATCAGCTCCCGTGCGATGAACGGCGCGGTGACGAAGGTGGTGGCCAACACCATGCCGGGCACGGCGAAGATGATCTGGATGTCGTGATCGGAGAGCCACCCGCCGAACCAGCCGTGGGCCCCGAAGAGCAGGACGAAGATCATGCCCGAGATGACCGGCGACACCGCGAAGGGCAGATCGATGAGCGTGATGAGCACGTTCTTGCCGCGGAACTCGAACTTCGAGATGCACCAGGCGGCGGCCATCCCGAACACCAGGTTCACCGGCACGGCGATCCCGGCGATGAGCAGGGTGAGCTTCGCCGCGCTGAGCGCGTCGGTCTCCCGGACCGCCTCGAGATAGGCCGGCAGTCCCTTCACCAGGGCCTGGTGGAAAACGGTCACCAGCGGCAGCAGCAGCACCAGCGACAGAAATACCAGGGCGGTGCCGATCAGGGTCCACCGCACCAGGCGGGACTCACCGGTGGCGCGGGTGACCGCGCGGGGGGCGCTCACACTGCCATGCGGCGCCGGGCCGCCCACTGGAGCAGGTTGATGGCCAGGAGCAGGGTGAACGAGAGCAGCAGCATCACCAGGGCGACCGCCGTCGCGCCGGCGTAGTCGTACTGCTCCAGCTTGGTGATGATCAGCAGCGGCACGATCTCCGTCTTCATCGGCATGTTGCCCGAGATGAAGACCACCGAGCCGTACTCGCCGATGGCCCGAGCGAACGCCAGCGCGAAGCCGGTGAGCAGCGCCGGACCGACGCTCGGGAGGATGACCCGGGCGAACGTCTGCCAGCGCCGCGCGCCCAGGCTCGCGGCGGCTTCCTCGACCTCGACCTCCAGGTCGTCGAGCACCGGCTGCACCGTGCGGACCACGAAGGGGAGGCCGATGAAGATCAAGGCGACGGTGATGCCGAGCCAGGTGTACGACACCTTGATCCCGAACGGCTCGAGATAGGCCCCTACCCAGCCGCTCGGTGTGTAGAGCGTGGTGAGGGCGATGCCGGCGACCGCCGTGGGGAGCGCGAACGGCAAGTCCACCATCGCGTCCACCAGCCGGCGGCCCGGGAAACGGTAGCGCACCAGCACCCAGGCGACCAGCAGGCCGAACACCGTGTTGAGCGCCGCGGCGACGAACGATGCGCTCAAGGTGACCCGATAGGACGCCACCACCCGCGGATCGGTGACGGTGTTCCAGAACTGCTCGCCGGTCAGCTCCGTCGACCGGGTGAACACCGTCGCCAGCGGGAGCAGCACCATCAGGCTGAGGTAGGTGCAGGTGATGCCGAGACTCACGCCAAACCCCGGCAGCACGCTCTGCGATCTGTTCCGCATCGTCATCCCTTCGTAGGGGGAGACCGACAGCCGGGGCTACCGACCCGGCTGGTAGATCTGGTCGAAGACGGCGCCGTCGGCGAAGTGCGCCTCCTGCGCCTTCTTCCACCCGCCGAAGACCTCATCGATCGTGATCAGCGAGACCTTGGGGAACTGGGCCTCGTACTTGGCCGCGACTTTCGGGTCGCGCGGGCGATAGAAGTGCCTTGCCGCGAGCTCCTGGCCCTGCGGGGTGTACAGGAACTCGAGATACGCCAGCGCCACCTCCCTGGTCCCGTGCTTGCCGGCCACCTTGTCCACCACCGCCACCGGCGGCTCGGCGAGGATGCTGAGCGAAGGGGCGACGATCTCGAACCTGCCGGGACCGAGCTCCTTGATTGCGAGCAGCGCCTCGTTCTCCCAGGCGAGCAACACGTCGCCGATGCCGCGCTCCACGAAGGTCGTGGTCGAGCCGCGCGCGCCGGCATCGAGCACCGGGACGTTCCGGTACAGCCTGCTGGTGTACTCCCTGGCCTTGGCCTCGTTCCCGCCGGGCTGGCGGAGGGCCCAGGCCCAGCCGGCCAGGTAGTTCCAGCGTGCGCCGCCCGAGGTCTTCGGATTCGGGGTGATGACCGAAACGCCGGGCTTGATCAGGTCACCCCAGTCCTTGATGCCCTTCGGGTTGCCCTTGCGGACCAGGAACACGATGGTCGAGGTGTAGGGCGCGCTGTTGTTGGGCAGCCGGGACTGCCAGTTCGCCGGCAGCATGCCGCCCTTCTCGGCGATCTGGTCGATGTCGTACGCGAGGGCCAGCGTCACCACGTCGGCGCCGAGGCCGTCGATGACCGACCGCGCCTGCTTGCCGGAGCCGCCGTGCGACTGGCGGATCTTCACCTCCTGGCCGGTCTTCCCCTTCCAGTAGGCGGCAAACTGCTGGTTGAGGTCCTCGTAGAGCTCACGCGTCGGATCGTACGAGACGTTGAGCAGCGTCGCCGGCTTGGGCGCGCCCTGGGCCGCGCCGGCTGCGGGAGCCGCCAGCAGGGCGAGGAGAGTGAGCGAGCCGGGGAGAGTGGGAATGCGCATAGTCGTCAGCCTTGCCTCGCGTCGAGTCGGGTTCAGAACGAGTGCTGGAAACGGGTCACCACGAAGTCTTCCGAGGGCCGATCGGCGCCGTCGGCCGCGCCGCCCTCGAACGTGGTGTGCTCGTAGTTCACGCTCACCTTCACCTGCCTGGTGAGATACCAGTTCACGCCGAGCCCGACCGCCTGCTCCTTGTGCACGGAGCTGGACGGATTGGCGTAGACGGGGAAGGCGTCGTCGTCGAGGTCGAGCTCGCCGTAGCGGGCGGCAATCTCGAGGGCGCCCCAGGTCTTCTCCCCAAGGTCGAACGGCTTCTTGGGGGTGGGGCTGCGGAAGGCGGCCTGCTCGCCGGTGAGGAAGAAGCCGGCGCTCGCGCCCCAGGCTCGGTGGGTCAGCGTGGCGGTTGACGTGCCGAGGCTGATCTCCTGGCTCGACAAGATGTATTCACCCAGCACACCGAGGGAGCCGAGCCCGACGTACGCGTGGGGTGAGACGCGACTCCGCCGGCCGTTGGCGATCACGGAGTTCGCCGGCGTCGTCGCGTCCGTCCGATAGCGGAACACGGTCTGCTGCGAGGGACTCCGATACGCGGGCAGGCCGGTGGCCGTCGGCGCGCTGGCCGAGGGCGCCCCGAGCTCGTTGCCGGTGCTGCCGGAGATGCCCAAGCCAAAGCCCTTCAGGGTGCCGCGCCTGAACGGCTGGATGAACACGCGACCAGCGAGGTCCTTGGAGTCGGTCAGATCCGCGTCGCCGTTGCCGAGGTCGGGCACGCCGTCGAAGACGCCCACCTGGTAGGCGAAGAGGCCCTGGGAGATGTCGCCCGCGACGCTGAGACCGATGTCCCGGTTGGGCGCGAGGTTGGTGGGGAGGCCGCGCTCGGCGAAGGTGATGTCCGTGGCCGACTGCAGTCGCTCGAAGCCGACCGGCGTCTTGGACTTGCCCGCGCGAACGGTGAACTGGGGCAGGAATTTCCCTTCCCAGTACGCGTCGAACAGGGTCGTCTGGCCCTGCGCGAAGTCGGGCATGATGCGGAAGTCGAAGTACCGGCCGACGCTCGCCTCGAGGATGGGGCGGGCGCGGCGCAGGAAGAAGCTGTTGCCGATCGCCTTGTCGTCGTCGCTGGGATAGAAGCGCCCGTCCGCCTGGGCATAGCCGCGGATCCTGAGGGTGTACTTCCCGTCGGTGGACTTGAGGCTGAAGCCGTCCTTGGCGTTCGCGGTCGCCGTCTGGCGGTCCTTCGCGGCCGTGGCCAGGCTCTCGGCCGCGAGCTCGCGCAGACGCTGAAGGATGCGGACCTGCTGATCGAGTTCGTCCACCCGCTCCTCGAGTGTCCTGGGCACGGAATCACTCTTGGGCGCGGAGTTTCCGGCGGATCGAGTTTGTGCCATACCTTGTGGTGCCAGGACGACGCCCCCGGTGATCAGGACGATGCCGCTGAGCCAGCTCCGGACCGCACGCATTGCCTACTCCTTCCAGGAAGTCGGTGTAGGACGTCCGGCTGTCCGGTCGGTCCGATGGTGATGGTTCATCCGCCCCGAAGCGGATGGTCCGGAGCGCCTTCCGCAGCTCGCGAAGCAGCTGAGCGAGGTGGACCGGGTCGTCGTGACCGTGCTCCAGACCGGTCGGGTCGCGTGGTTGGTTGTCATGGCCCTATATATCCGATCTATCAGATAGAGTAAATAGGCAAAGTGAATGCCACTCGTCTGTGACCAATGGGCTATGGTCTTAAGTGTCTATAGATGTGGGAGATAGAGCGAAGAGTCAGGAGCCGGCTCGACTAGGGGCTGGGACCAACCGTTGTAGGATCGACGCGGTTTGCCGCTACATAGCGCCTTATAGAGCGACCGCGTGACTCGGTCCAGCGGCCGCCATCTGGCTGCGAAGATCGGCCAGACTGGTCCCGTCCAGCACCCGGGAGGTCGCGTCCCGGACCTGCTTCATCGCCAGGTGAACGCCGCACTCGGCTTCGTTGCGACAGTCGGCGCAGCGGACGTAGGCCGTCTGGCTGGCACAGGGGACGGGAGCGAGGGGCCCATCGAACATGCGGACGATCTGGCCGAGGTAGATCTCGGACGGTGCCCGGGCGAGGAGATAGCCGCCGCCCTTGCCCTTCCGACTCTGCAGTACGCCGTGGTGCTTGAGGCCGAGCAGGATCAGCTCGAGGAACTTCGGAGGGATCTGCTCCTGGCGGGCCAGATCCGCGATGCGAACGGGCTGCGCGCGCTCGGGATCGGCGAGTGCGAGCAGTGCCTTGATGGCGTACTTGGCCTTCTTCGAGAGCATGATCGCCGAATATAGTCAGGGCTGCGAGCGGCCGGTGAGCGCGGCGAGCTGGCTCCCTCGCGTCAGCCCCCGAACGCCGTAGCGGGTGTGGATGCGGTCGAGGGCGGGCTGGAGGGCGGCGGTCGGGCGGTCGGCCGGTCGGGCGGTCAACTTGCTCCCAACCATGTCCCAGCTTTCCACTACTGCATTCAGTCCGTCTGTTTGACCGCCCGACCGGCCGACCGCCTGACCGCCATCAAACAACTCCAGCTGCCCGCTCATCTCCTCCACCTTTTCCATCCTCACCGTCACCCCCCGCACCGCGATCCTCTTGGCATTGGCCAGCGAGAAGGCGCGGCGGGCGGCATCCCAGAGGTCGGCATCCAGCGGAGAAGGGGAGAGGGGCACCGTGCGGGCCGACTCGGTGTGATCGGCATAGCCGATCTCCAGCCGCAGCCGGCGGGCCATCAGGTTGCCGCGGCGGAGCCGCCGGCCCAGCCGCTCGGTCAGCATCCGGAGCAGGGGATGCAGCACGGCGAGATCGTTGGTATCGGTGGCGAGGATGTGCGACGCCGTGAGCTCGGCCATCCGCTCGGGCGGCAGCACCGGACGGGGATCGATGCCCAGGGCGCGGGCGCGCAGCGTGCGGCCCACGTTGCCGAAGACCGTGCAGAGCGCGCTCTCGGGGATCGCCGCGACTTCGCCGATCAGGTCGAGCTGATAGTCGTCGAGCCGGCTTCGCACCCGCGGGTGCAGGTCGGGCATGACGATCAGCGGCTTGGGGGCGAGGAACCGGGCCTCGATGCCGAAGGGCACCACCAGCGCGTCCTCGTCGGTGCTCTCCTCCGCCCAACGGTCGGCCCGCACCGCCGCCTGGCTCACCAGCTTGTTGGCCGCGACGCCGACCGAGAGCGGGAAGCGGAGCCGCTCGCGCACCTCGCGCCGGACCCGCAGGGCGACGTCTTCCGGGGGGCCGAAGAGCCGGCCGGTGCCGGTGAGATCCAGGAAGGCATGCCCGTAGCCGCGCGGCTCGATCACCGGGGCATAGGCGCGGAGGATCTCGTGCAGCGCCCGCGAGGCTCGGGCGTAGAGCCGGGGATTGGGCGGGATGATCACCAGGTCGGGGCACTGCTTCAGCGCCTGACGCACCACCATACCCTTCGCGATTCCCGCCTGTCGCGCCTCGGTGGAGAGGGCGAGCACCACGGCGCGCTCCGCGCCCGGTGGTGCCACCGCCACGGGCCGGGCGAGGAGGTCAGGGGCCACCAGAGACTCGACCGTGGTGCAGAAGGCGGGGGGGTCGACGAAGAGGATGGTGCGGGGCACGGACCGGTCACCTCCGGTTTCGGGATTTATTCGGTATCCGAATATGAGCCCGATCCGAGTGCCCGGTCAAGTCGCAGGTGACCTGGGCGCTACCATCGCGAACCCTCAGCCCTCGCGCTTCATCCGCTCCCGGCGCGCGCGCTCAGCGTCGCTCGGCGAATCGAGCGCGGTGTCACCGATCTTGATCTCGCCGGCGCGCTCGTAGTGTGCGATCATGAGGCCCGGGCTCGAGACCCGCGATCGGGTCAGCTTGTAGCTGTGCGGCGCTGAGCCGTCCGCGAACAACCTCTTGCCCCCGCCGAGCACGACCGGGATGGTGAAGATGCTCATCGCGTCAACGAGGTCGTCGGCGAGCAGCGCGTGCACAAGTTCGGTGCTGCCCTGGGTGACGAGGTTCGGGCCGTCCTCCCCGCGTAAGCGCTTCACGTCCGCGATGCTGCGGAGCAGCACCGAGCGCTGCCAGCTGGTATCGACGTCGCCCGAGTGCGAAACCACGTACTTCTTGATGCCCTTGAACAGCTTGGCGATGCCGCCAGCGGAGGCGGTTTCGTCGTAGTAGGGCCAGTATGCTGCGAAAATCTCGTAGGTCTTGCGCCCGAGCAGGAGATCGCACTTCTCCTTGAAGACGCGGTCGATCTCTTCGCCGAACACCGGATCGAAATAGGGCATCACCCAGCCGCCGAACTTGAAGCCCTTGGTGGGATCCTCCCACGGCCCACCAGGCGCCTGCATGATTCCATCCATGGAAACCTGGGCGCCGACAATGATCTTTCGCATGGGTCACGCTCCCTGATCCGCTTCCCACTAAGATAGGTTGGGTCGAGGGCTGCTTCGGTGGGCTCTGTCGTTATCCGTCATGTCGCAGTTCTGGAAAGGAGGTTCCAGTTCGAGGCCGTCCGCGTTCCTCGACAACGTGGTAGCTTGGGATCCGCGATCTGCGACCCAAGCATGCCGTCGCACATCGTACGATACCGCCAGGAAGTCCAAGACACTCGGGAGGATCCTTATGCCGTCCACGAACGAGCTGGACCTGTTCCGGAAGTTCTGGGAAAGGGAAGCCCAGCTCACCATCCAACTTCTCGAATCGCTCCCAGCGGACCAGTATGACTTCAGACCGGACCCCGGCGGCCGCTCGCTGGGCGAGCTGGCGTGGCACCTGGGCGAGATCGAGGGCTATATCAGCTACGGGATCACCAAGGGGGCGGTCACGTTCCAGGAAGCCCCACCGAACCTGCAGCGTCCCCGGGAAGTGCGGCTCCTGGCGCCGGGATACCGGCGGGTACACGACGAGGCGGTCGCGCGACTGGCTGACCTGCCCGCGGCGCAGCTCGATGAGGAGTTGACCTTCGCCGACCAGCGAATGCCTCTCCGCGTCATCTTGTGGGGTGCGATGCTGATGCACCTGATCCATCATCGCGGGCAGCTCTCGCTGATCTGTCGGCTGGCGGGTGGCACGCCGCCCGGGATCTACGGGCCGAACCGGGAAGAGATGGCGAAGATGCGCGAGAGGATGCAGGCGGCCAGGGTCTAGGGTCGCACGCTCTGCCGAACCCGTAGCTTCCTGAGAGCGGATTCAAGTCCTGGAGCCGCTCCCCCGCCGGCGGCGCGTCTTCTCCCGGGTCCCGCAGGTCCGCATCTGGCACCAGCGCCGAAACCCGTTTCGGCTCCGGTCCACGTACATCCAGCCGCAGTCGTCGCCATCGCACACGCGCACGTTCTTGATCTCGTCCGACCGCAGCAGGTTCGCGGCCGACCACAGCACCGGCCACACCAGGCCTCGGAGATCGCCGTCCTCGCCCCGCCAGCGCCAGCGATAGCTCCCCTCGCTTCCCGGGGTCGGGGCGATCTCCAGTCCCCGCAACGCCTCATGGAGCAGGCGGTTGAATCGCGCGAGCTCCGGCTCGGCCGGGTCGCCCCGTGCGATAGCGGCGAACACGTCATGCGAGGTGCCGCGAGCCTGGAGGGCGAAGGCGAGTGCCGCCGCGGCAGTACGGGGATGGGCCTCGCCCAGCCGGCGGAGGCGCCGCCCGATCGCGGCATCGATCACGCCCGCGCCCTGGGCCCAACGGGTGAGCTGCTCGTAGCTCTCGAGCCGCTCGTGCTCCGGGCCCCGGGAGGTCCAGTCCACCGTGTTGATCAGGTCGAGTGCGGGGTCGCCTCCCACGTACTCGAAGCGCGGCTCGGCCGAAACGGGCTGAGTCATGCCGGGAATCTAGCACCGGTATTCGGCTCTTGACAGGTGCAGCCCCCGGATACAGGTTGCACCAGTAAGGCCATTTTTACTGGTGCAGTGCGGCGTCCACCGAGGAGGCACACATGATCGCTCGCACCTGGTCCGGGGCCACCCGCGCCGCCGACGCCGATACCTACCTCGACTATCTCCACCGCACCGGCCTCGCCGGATATCGTGGCACGCCCGGCAACCGAGGCGTACTCGCGCTGCGCCGTCTCGCCGGCGACCGGGCGGAGTTCCTCCTGGTCACGCTGTGGGATTCCGAGGAGGCGATCCGCCGCTTCGCTGGAGACGACATCGAGCGAGCGGTGTTCTATCCGGAAGACGATCGCTTTCTGGTCGCGCGAGACGAGCGCGTCCGGCACTACGAGGTCGTCTACCAGGACGAGGAAGTCGCCTCATGATCGTTTCGCACCGCGGGCGGGTCATCGCCGCCTTCGCCACGATCTACCTGATGTGGGGAGGGACTTTCCTCGCCATCCGCTACGCCGTGGCCGACATCCCGCCGCTGATGACGATGGTCCTGCGCTGCGCCGCGGGCGCGTGGCTGCTCTTCGGCTGGCTGGCCTGGCGGGGAACGCTGGTGCGACCCTCGCGCGGCCAGTGGCGCACGACCGCCGTGGCGGGCGGCCTTCTCTTTCTGGGCTGCCACGGACTCCTCGCGTGGGCCGAGCAACGGGTAACCTCGGGCGAGGCGGCGCTGTTCATGACCGCGATTCCGCTCTGGCTGATCGCGCTGGAATCACTGCTGGAGCGGCGCCCGCCATCGTCGCGCGTGCTCGTCGCCTTGTCGCTCGGGATCGCCGGGGTCGGAGTCCTCACCTGGGGCGAGGGGTGGTCCGGCGGGCTGGTGGATCGTGGCGCGCTGGTGGTCGGTGCGTTCTTCTGGGCTGCGGGAACGGTGATCGTGCGGCGCGGGGGCGCGCCGTTACCGGCGGCGCAGTCCACCACGATGCAGCTGGGCGCCGGAGCCGTGGCGCTGCTGGTGGCGAGCCTGACGACCGGGGAGCTTCGGGGCTGGAGCCCCGCGGAGATCACGCCGAGGGCGCTCCTGTCGCTCGGATTCCTCGTGCTGGGCGGTACCGTGCTTGGGTTCGGCGCCTACACCTGGCTCATCCGGGTCGCTTCCGCCGCCGCGGTCAGCACGTACGCCTTCGTGAATCCCGTCGTGGCGCTGCTGCTGGCG